>PCUV01000101.1 GCA_002786915.1 Comamonadaceae bacterium CG12_big_fil_rev_8_21_14_0_65_59_15
CAGAACTACTGCGTCATCCGCTCCTATTGCGCCACCATGCAAAAGCAAGGCAGAAATATCTTTGAGTCCCTGGTTCAAGCCTTCAAGGGTGCAACACCTCAGCCCAGCTTCGCCTGAAGTCGGGGCAACCTCATACTGCGGGGCTGAGTAGTTACGAAAAACAGGGTTTTTGACAGTCCGCCAGCTAAAATGGAAAAAGCCCGTTAACATACCCCCCGGAGTACCAAATGAACTTGCAGAATGTCGAACAAGCCCGCTTCAACATGATTGAACAACAGATCCGCCCGTGGAATGTCGATGACAGCACGGTGCTGGGTTTGCTCGAGCGCGTCAAACGCGAAGACTTTGTACCACTGGCGCACAAGGCGCTGGCCTTTGCCGACCTGGAAATCCCCCTGCCTGCTGGCCAGGCCATGCTGGCCCCGCGCCTGCAAGCCCGCATGGTGCAAGACCTGGCCTTGAAGCCCACCGACAAAGTGCTTGAAATCGGCACCGGCAGCGGTTTCACCACCGCCTTGCTGGCCAGCCTGGCACAGCGCGTGATCTCGCTCGAAATCAACCCCGAATTGGCCACCCTGGCGCGCGCCAACCTGCAAAAGGCCAACATCACCAACGCCGAGGTGCGCGTGGCCGACGGCGTCAAGGGCGCTGGCGCAGAAGCCCCGTTTGACGCCATCTTGCTGGGCGGATCGGTGACCGAAGCACCACAGCAATTGCTGAGCCAGCTCAAGGTAGGCGGTCGGTTGATTGCCATCGTCGGCAACGAGCCTGTCATGCACGCCATGTTGATCACGCGCACCAGCCAGACCGACTTCAAGAGCGCCGAGCTGTGGGACACCGTGGCACCGCGCCTGCAAAATTTTCCTGAGCCCTCGGCCTTCAAGTTTTAATGCATGATCACGCAAGTCCGCCCCTCCCAATTGCCACAGTGGCTTGACTCCGTGCGGGGTCATGGTGACCCGCTGGTGTTGGACGTGCGTGAACCCCACGAGCAGCAGTTTGCCAGTATCGAGGCGGATGGTTTTGAGCTAATCAGCATTCCCATGGGCGTGATCCCGCCCCGGCTGGCCGAGCTGAACCCTGACCAGCCCATCGCCTGCCTGTGCCACCACGGTGGGCGCAGCATGCAGGTGGCGGCCTTTTTGAAAGCGCGTGGTTTTGCGCACGTTGCCAACATCGCCGGTGGCATCAACGCCTGGTCGGCTGAGGTGGACCCCACGGTTCCTCGCTACTAAGCCAGCACTGTCATTGCCTGCCACTGCCGGTTTCACTGTTTATCCTTGATTCACTGATTGCTGCACCATGAAAACCTGTCGCCTACTTCCCCTGTCTGTTGCCCTCGCCTGCGCATTGGCGTTGCCCGCGCAAGCGCAAAGCCTGCTGGAGCTGTACCAAGCGGCCAAAACGTTTGACGCCAGCTACCAGTCGGCCCGCGCGCAGGCCGACGCCACACTGGCCAAGGGTGAGCAGGCGCGTGCCGGGCTGCTGCCTACCGTCGGTCTGGCCGCTGGTGTGAACCGCATCAACATTGGCAGCGACCTGGCTGCATTCGAAAAGAGCTATGGCAATCAGAACATCGCCCTGAACGCCTCGCAGCCACTGTACCGCCCCGCCAACAACGCCAGCGCCGAACAAGGCAAAAAACAGGCGGAACTGGCACAAGCGCAGCTGCAAGCGGCTGAGCAAGACCTGATCGTGCGTGTCAGCCAAGCTTACTTTGACGTGCTCGCGGCGCAAGACAACCTGAGCTTTGTGCGCGCGCAAAAAGCGGCCGTCACCGAGCAACTGGCTTCGGCCAAACGCAACTTTGAAGTCGGCACCGCCACCATCACCGACACGCGTGAAGCGCAAGCCCGTTTTGACCTGGTGTTGGCACAAGAAATTGCCGCTGAAAACGACTTGCGCGTCAAAGGTCTGGCACTGGACCAGTTGACCGGCAAATCGGCTGCGGCGCCGCACCCTGTGGTGGCCCCGCTGGCGCTGCCCGTGCTGGCACCCGCCGACGTGAACGCCTGGGTGAGCCAGTCTGAGCAAGCGCACCCCACGGTACGCCAGGCCCAACTGGGTCTGGAAGTGGCGCAACTGGAAACGCAAAAGGCCCAGGCCGGTAACCGACCCACACTGGACCTGCAAGGCAGCTACAACGTGACGCAAAACAACGGTTCCAGTAGCACCCCCATCGACTACCGCACCAACGTGGCGTCTCTGGGCCTGAGCTTCAACCTGCCGCTGTTTGCCGGCTACGCCATCCAGAACCGCGTCAAGGAAACGCTGGCGCTGGAAGAAAAATCGCGATCTGATCTGGACGCCGCCAAGCGCGGCGTCGCGCAAGCCACGCGCGCCGCTTTCTTTGGCGTGCAGTCCGGCCAGGGCCAGGTGAAGGCACTGGAGGCCGCCGAGGCGTCCAGCCAAAGCGCTGTGGATGCCAACAAGCTGGGCTACCAGGTGGGCGTGCGCATCAACATCGACGTGCTCAACGCGCAAAGCCAGTTGTTTGACACCAAGGCCCGGCTGGCCAAGGCGCGCTACGACGTGCTGGTGGGCAGCCTGAAGCTGCGCCAAGCCAACGGCACGCTCAAGGAAGACGACCTGGGTGCGGTGAATGCGCTGCTGACCAAGTAACAGCCTCCTGATAACCGAACCGATAACGGCCGAACCCGCCGGACGGGGCCCACAGGCGAGGGCCTCATACGGGGGTACCCGAAATCGGCGCTCACCTGTGGGCCCCATCCGGCTAGGCGATTTATGTATGAAGATAAGTCAACTGACCTCTTTCTTGGACGACAGCGCCTAGCGCGGTGGCTGGCATTGGCGGCCGACGATTTGGCTTCGCCGAAACTCCGTTTTCGGGTACCCCCGCATGAGGAGGCCGTCAATGCCAGTCGCCGTGCGAGTTCAACGTGAGGACGTCACCGTCAACATGACTTCGAATTCCGGCAACTTGACTGAACCTTCCTGCAAAGTGACGTCATCAACTGCCGCGCGACTCGAAGGAAATTTCCTTAACTAGCACGTCTGCCAGTCTCTTGGCCGCGCCCTGGTGCATGTGGGTGAATGCACTACAGCCCAAGATATACGACGCTCGCAGGGATGTATCTGCTGCCAATTGGCGTGCTTGTTCCACAGCCTGCTGCAAGTCGTCCACCCGCACCGCCGCTCCGGCCACCAGCGCCTGCTCTGCCGCTTCGGTAAAGTTGAACGTGTGCGGGCCCATCACGACCGGGCAGCCGCAGGCTGCCGCTTCGATCAGGTTCTGGCCACCCAACGGCTCAAAGCTGCCGCCCAGCAGCGCCACATCAGCCAGACCGTAATACAACGCCATCTCGCCCAGCGAGTCACCCAGCCAGATGCACGGCGTGTGCGTTGCGCGCTCGTCGGCCAACGCACCGTCCGAGCTTGCAAATCCGGCCGGTGTGAACCCTTCGCCGTTGGGCGGTGCATCATCCCAAACGCTGCGCCGCGACACGGAAAAACCATGGGCTTGGATCAACGCCGCCACCTCATCAAAGCGTTGCGGATGCCTTGGCACGATCAGCCACTGAACGTCTGACGCTCTTTTTTTTGTATCATTTTGTGCAGTCCCTGATTGGGCAAGGGGCATATTTTCTTTAAGAATTTTCAGCAACGCCAGTTCTTCCCCCGCGCGCGAGCTGGCCAACATCAGCACCGGGCGGCCCACGCTGGCGCGCCAGGCGCGGCCACGCGCCAATTGATCGGCATTCGGCGTGGCGTCAAATTTGAGGTTACCCAGCACACCGCGTACCGTAGCGCCCAGGCTGCGTAGGCGCTGTGCATCCGCGTCAGTTTGTGCCCACACCGCTGTCAACGCGGCATAGGCCGGGCGCGCCAGCCAGGCCAGGCGCTGCGCCTGGCGCAGAGATTTTTCAGACAAACGCGCGTTGGCCAGCACCAGCGGCAAGCCGTGCGCCTTGCAGGCGTGTACCAGGATGGGCCAGATTTCGGTTTCCATCAAGACGCCGATAGATGGTCTGAAATGCGCTAGAAAACGCTGTACCGCCCCCGGCGTGTCCCACGGCAGCCAAGCCTGCAAGTCGCCTTTGGCCAGCAGCTTTTGACCCTCGGCGCGACCCGTGGCTGTGCCGTGCGTGAGTAACAGCCGCATCGTGGGCAAACGCTCACGCAGGGCGTTGATCAACACCGCAGCAGCGCGCGTCTCTCCCAGCGACACGGCGTGGATCCACACCGTGGGACCAGAGTGCGCTTGCACCGCAGCAGGATAGTGTCCAAAGCGCTCGTCCAAGGCCTGCAAATAGCCAGGCTCTTGCTGGCCCCGGCGGCGCAGCTTGCGCCTGAACAGGGGCTGCGCCAGCCACATCAGCAGGGAATACAGTTGGTGCGTCACGGCCCAGGCCTTGGCAGATTAATCATTAGGGCCGAAACCAGACGCTGGCGCCAATTGGCAGCCCTGCCAGGCCTGCCAGACCGCCTCAACCGTCGGCGTGGGCTGCGCAAACACGCTGACCAGGTGCGATTGCCCCGGCCCCGACCTTACCCCAGTGGGAGCAGAGACTTCAGTCAACGGCCCGGTGCGCCACGCGGTGTCAAAGTTGTAGATCTGCACGTGCGGCAGGTTTAGTGCCACGGCGATGTGGCTCAAGCCGCTGTCCACACCGATCACCCCCGCGCAGCAGGCCATGGAATCGATCAGCGCGTCCAGTGGCAGACGCGGCCACAGCTGGGCGTGCGCCATGCCGCTGGCCACGTCTCGGCTGAAGGCTTCTTCGGCCACACTGCCCTGCGGCAAGGCGATGCCAAAATCGGCCTCGTTCAGGCGACTGGCCAACGTGCGCCAGTGCCTCAGCGGCCAGCTCTTGTCGGCCCGCGAGGTGCCATGCACCAGCGCCACCACCCCTTTCAGGCCGGTCCGAAGCGCTACATTTTTCATATCTGGCAGCGCTTGATTCTTCTGGGCTAGCAGCCCAAAAGACAGTTCATGCGGCACGGTATATCCGAGCGCCTTGGCGCACAGCAGGCGTGCGCGTGTGACCGCGTGCACGTGCGTCGGCAAGGTCACCTGCACATCAGCCACCCAGCGCGTGGGCGCTTCAAAACTGGAACCCTCGGTCGCATTGGCCATGGCAAAGCGCTGGCCGTTGGGCGCGAGTTGCGCGAACCACGCCACCAGCGCCGACTTGGACAAGCCTTGCAGGTCGATCACCGCGTCGTAGGTGTCCTGTTGCAAGTCTGTCTTGAAGGCGCTCCACGCCTGACGCGTCTCACGACTGAACATATCCTTGCGCCAGCGGCGCAGCTCACAGCCAATGACCCGGCGCACGCCCTTGCAGCGGCGCACCAAAGGCGCAAAGTTGCGCTCCACCACCCAGTCGATCTGCGCGGCGGGGTAAGCACGGCGAATGTCTTGCACCGCCGCCATGGCGTGCACCACGTCCCCTAGCGAGCTGAGCTTGACGATCAAAATCTTCAATGCGCCGCCTCGTCAAACCGGGCATCGGCCTTGACCGTGCGCAGCAGCGCCAGCATGTCAGTCTGGATACGCTCCAGCGCCTCTTGCGTGTGGCCTTCAAAGCGCAGCACCAGCACCGGCGTGGTGTTACTGGCGCGAATCAGCCCAAAGCCGTCGGGCCAGTCCACGCGCAGGCCGTCGATGGTGTTAACCGTGGCAGGCGCCGCAAAGTTGACCTTGGCCACCAGTTGCTCCACCAGCGCGTGCGGCTCGCCCTCGGTGCATTTCACGTTCAGCTCGGGCGTCGAAAAACTGCTGGGCAGCGCGTTCAGCACGGCATTGGCATCAGCGCTGCGGCTCAAAATCTCCAGCAGGCGGCAACCCGCGTACGTGCCGTCGTCAAAGCCATACCAGCGCTCCTTGAAGAAGATATGGCCGCTCATTTCGCCACCCAGCGGCGAATTGATTTCTTTCATCTTGGCCTTGATCAGCGAATGGCCGGTCTTGAACATCAGCGGTACACCACCGGCCGCCGCAATGGCCGGGGCCAGGCGCTGCGAACATTTCACGTCAAACAAAATGGTGCCACCGGGCACGCGCTCAAGCACGTCGGCGGCAAACAGCATCATTTGCCGGTCCGGGTAGATGGTCTGCCCGTCCTTGGTGACGATGCCCAGACGATCCCCGTCGCCGTCAAAGGCCAGACCCAGCTCTGCGTCGCTGTTTTTCAGCGCCGCCACCACGTCGCGCAGGTTCTCGGGCTTGCTCGGGTCGGGGTGGTGGTTCGGAAAGTTGCCATCGACTTCACTGAACAGCTCGGTCACCTCACAACCAATGGCGCGCAGAATAGCGGGGGCCGAGGCACCGGCAATGCCATTGCCACTGTCCACCACAATCTTCATCGGCCGTGACAATTGAATGCCGCCGACGATGCGCGCGGTGTAGGCGGCGAGCACGCTTACCTGGCGAATCTGGCCACCCGTTTGCAGCGCCCACGACTCGTCTTGCATGATGCGGCGCAGCGCCTGAATCTCGTCGCCATAAATGGCGCGCCCGCCCAGCACCATCTTGAAGCCGTTGTAGTCTTTGGGGTTATGGCTGCCAGTCACCTGGATGCCGCTGGCACACAGCGTGTTGGCGGCAAAGTACAGCATGGGCGTGGTGGCCATGCCGATGTCGATGACTTCGATGCCCACGTCTGCCAGCCCTTGCATCAGCGCGCCACTGAGCATCGGTCCACTTAGCCGCCCGTCGCGCCCCACCGCCACGGTCCTTTGGCCTTCTTGCAGCGCCAGCGTGCCAAAGGCGCGGCCCAGCGCTTGCGCCATGGCTTCGTTGACGGTGCTGGGGACCACGCCACGGATGTCGTAGGCTTTGAAAATGGAAGCGGGTAGTTGCATGAAATTTCCCTTGATTGAGCGTCTGGCTCACTGATGCCAAGGGATTGTAGGGGCGGGAGTCTGCGGCTACATGTCCGGAAACGGCTGTTCCAGGTGCCAAAATCAGGTCGCGAACTGTGGGGTGCACGCTTATGATCGCCAGCATGAACCGCCTATCCACCCTTGATGACAGGGACACCTGCTACCGCGCGCTCAAGGCGCGTGACGCGCGGTTTGACGGCCATTTTTTCACCGGTGTCACGTCCACCGGCATTTATTGCCGCCCGGTGTGCCGGGTACGCACCCCGAAGCGGGAAAACTGCCGTTTTTTCAGCCTGGCCGCGCAAGCCGAGCGGGCCGGTTTTCGCCCGTGCCTGCGCTGCCGACCGGAACTTGCCCCGCGCCAGCTCAGCCCCGGCATGGCACAAGACAAGGCCTGGTCCATGCAGGATGCCTCGGCCATTCTGGCGGCCCAGGCGGCAGCCCTCATGGACGCGCCCGTGCCGGCAGATGCCCCGGCGCTGACAGTACAGCGCCTGGCTCTGCGCCTGGGCATCAGCGACCGCCATTTGCGCCGAATATTTGAGGCGCAGTTGGGCGTGCCACCCTTGCAATACCTGCAAACACGCCGACTACTCAATGCCAAGCAACTGCTCACCGACACCTCGCTGGCGGTAGCCCGGGTGGCTGAACTGAGCGGCTTTGCCAGCGTGCGCCGTTTCAACGCCGCCTTTGCGAGCCACTACGGTCTGAACCCGACGCAGCTGCGCCGCACCCACGCATCCGCGCAGACTGCGGTTGCCAGAGAGGGCATTCATGTCAGGCTGGGTTACCGACCCCCTTACGACGTAGCGGCCCTGCTGCAGTTCTTGGCGAAGCGCCAAATCACGGGACTGGAGGTCGTTGACCCGGTCAACGCCAGCCTGGGCAAAACCATGTCGCTGATGCATGGCCAACAGCGCGTCACCGGCTGGGTACTGGCCCGTTTTGATGCAGCCCACTGCTGCGTCAATCTGCAGGTGAGCGACGCTTTGGCCGAAGTGTTGCCGCAGGTGATCAGCCGAGTGCGCGCGCTGCTTGACCTGGATGCCGACCCGCAGGCCATCAACCAAGTGCTGCACGACAGTTTTCCCCAAGGCGACGGCTTGCGCCTGCCCGGCACGCTGGACGGTTTTGAGCTGGCGGTGCGTGCGGTGCTGGGCCAGCAAATCACTGTGGCGGCAGCATGCACCCTGGCGCTGCGGCTGGTGGCACGCTTTGGCGAACCCGTCGACACGCCGCTGGCCGGGTTAAACCGCTTGTTTCCCGCGCCCCAGGTTCTGGCTGCGGCCAGCGCCAATGACCTGGGTGCATTGGGTATCTTCAAGCAGAAACAGGCCGCCATCCAGGCGCTGGCCCGTGCGGTCAGCAGTGGCCAGCTGAGTCTGGACACGCTGGCCGATGTTGATGCCACCTTGACTCAGTTGCAGGCCCTGCCCGGCATCGGTGACTGGACGGCCCAGTACATTGCCATGCGTGCCCTGAACTGGCCCGATGCCTTTCCCGCTGCAGATGTGGCCTTGCACAAAGCCCTGGGCGTGCGGGATGCCGCTCACCCGGCCAAGGCCGCGCTGGCTGTGGCACAGGCCTGGCAGCCTTGGCGCAGCTACGCGGTGATGCGCGCATGGGCGACTCAGTAACTATTATTTACATAGCTGCTTGTTCAAACAAACAAAGGGCTACAAGCAAAAAGCACCATGAAACTCCCGAACCATACGGTCTGCACAAGCACCCCCAGCCCATTAGGCCCTATCACCTTGGCCGCAGCGGGTGAAAAACTCGTCGGGGTCTGGTTTGAAGCCCAGGCTCACCGGCCCGATCTGTCCGGCTGTGCAAAGGCCAGCGGCCACGCGGTGCTGGAACGGGCTGCCCGGCAGCTGGCCGAATACTTTGCCGGACAGCGCCGCCAGTTTGAGCTGCCGCTGGATTTGAGCAGCGGCACCGCCTTTCAACAAAAGGTCTGGCAAGCCCTGCTGGCCATCCCGCACGGGCAAACCTGCAGCTACAAAACGTTAAGCAGCACCATTGGCCAGCCTGCGGCCGTGCGCGCCGTGGGTGGTGCGGTAGGGCGAAACCCGCTGAGCATCATCGTGCCGTGCCACCGTGTGGTGGGCGCGGGCGGCAGCCTGACCGGGTACGCCGGGGGACTGCAGCGCAAGGCAGCGCTGCTGCAACTCGAAGGTGCGCTTTGAACCCTGCTGCGCCGGGGCGTCCCTGGCTCACCGAATACATCAGTCTGGCGGCCATCTGGGGGGCCTCCTTTTTGTTCATGCGCCTGGGCGCGGCGGAGTTCGGCCCGCTGCCCACGGCGGGCGTGCGCGTGGGCATCGCGGCGCTGTTTTTGACACCGCTGCTGCTGGCGCGCGGGCAAGGTCCCACGTTGGCACGGCATTGGCGCAAGATTCTTTTTCTGGGCTTGCTCAATTCGGGCATTCCGTTTGCCTGCTACGCCTACGCCCTGCTGTCCATCACCACCGGGCTGTCGGCCTTGCTCAACGCCACGGTACCGCTGTTTGGGGCGCTGGTCGCGTGGCTATGGCTCAAAGACCGGCCGCACGGCCTGAAGATCATGGGCTTGCTGATCGGCTTTGTCGGGGTGGCCATGCTGGCCTGGGGCAAAGCCAGCTTCAAACCCGATGCGTCGGGCGTGTCCAGTGGCTGGGCGGTGGTGGCTTGTCTGGTGGCTACGCTGTGCTACGGCATTGCCGCCAGTTACACCCGGCGTTACCTGGGCGGCGTGTCGTCGCTGGTGGTGGCAACGGGCAGTCAAATGGGCGCTACGCTGGGGCTTGCCTTGCCTGCTTGGTGGTTCTGGCCCAACCAAACGCCTGGCCTTACTGCCTGGCTCGCCTTGCTGGCCGTGGGCGTACTGTGCACGGGCGTGGCCTATGTGCTGTACTTTCGATTGATCGACAAGATGGGGGCATCAGCGTCGCTCACCGTGACCTTCCTGATCCCCGTTTTTGCCGTCATTTACGGCGTGATCTTCCTGGGTGAGTCAGTCACCACCTGGATGCTGCTGTGCGGTGCCATTATTCTGAGCGGAACCGCGCTGTCTATCGATATTTTCAAGTGGCGACGGGTTCCTGCAGCCTGACGCAAAATCGCACCATGAACGCACCCTTGCCGCCCAACGCGCACGTGACCAGTGCCGCGCAACTCAACCGCGACTGTTTTTGCCGCACGCTCAACGTCGATCGTCTGCGCCAGCAACTGGAAAGTGACCCCAGTCTGCACGGCATGACCGAGCACATCCTGCAGACCCGACCCAACCTCTTTTCCAGCACCGTCGTTTTTATTTCAAAAGCGGTTCAAGCCCAGATAGAACAAACGCTTACAGCTATAGAACATGTAGCTCAATTGGCACCTTACCAGACACAGGCGTGGGCGCGAAGCGATGCATTGGCGCAGCACGCCTGGGGGCCGTACAGCGTGTGCATGGGCTACGACTTTCATGTCAGTGACGCGGGAGCACAGCTGATCGAGGTCAACACCAATGCCGGTGGTTTGCTGCTCAACGGCGCGCTGGCGCGTGCCCAGCAGGCGTGCTGCGACGAACTCGACTGGGCTTTCCCGTCTGATGCCCGGCGCGACACGCTCAGACAAAACGTGTTTGACATGTTTGCTGCTGAATGGCGGCTGCAACGCGGCGATCGGCCCTGGTGCAATGTGCTGATTGTGGACAGTGCCCCCGTGGCACAGTATCTGGCACCAGAGTTTGAGCTGTTTCGTCAACTGTTCACCCAGCACGGCGTGCAGGCGCACATTGCCGACCCTAGCGAACTGTCGTTCGACGGCCAGCACCTGCTGTTTGCCAACGCGCCAGTGGACTTGGTCTATAACCGGCTGACCGACTTTTACCTGATCGAACCCGCGCACGTGGCGCTGCGCCAGGCCTATGCCGCTGGTGCGGTCGTGCTGACGCCACACTCGCGCGCGCACGCGCTGCTGGCCGACAAGCGCAATTTGATCGCGCTCAGCGACGACGCCATGCTGGCCCAGTGGGGCGTGCCAGATGCCGAGCGTGCCACGCTGCGCCAGCACATCCCGCACACCGAGCTGGTGACGCCTGAGCGCGCGGATGACCTGTGGCAGCGCAGGCGCCAGTTGTTCTTCAAACCCGTGGCCGGCTTTGGCGCCAAGGCCGCCTACCGCGGCGACAAGCTCACCAAACGCGTCTGGGGTGAGATTCTGGAAGGTGCTTTCGTGGCGCAAACGCTGGTGCCGCCCACCGGGCGCATGATCGATGTGGATGGCACGCCTACCGACCTCAAGTTCGACCTGCGTGCCTTTACCTATGCCGGCCAAGTGCAACTGCTGGCCGCGCGCATCTACGCCGGGCAAACCACCAACTTCCGCACCCAGGGCGGCGGTTTTGCGCCCGTCATCGTGGTGCCCGACGAGGGTGCGCGCTGATGTGCGGGCTGTGTGGTGAACTGCGTTTGGACGGCACGCCACCCGACGTGGCGGCGGTAGCGCGCATGTCGGCGCTACTGGCGCGCCGCGGCCCGGATGACGCAGGCGCCTACCAAAGTGGCCCGCTGGCGCTGGGGCACCGGCGCCTGGCCATCATCGACCTGTCTGCCCACGCGCACCAACCCATGGTGGACGAGACGTTGCAACTGGCGCTGGTGTTTAACGGCACGATTTACAACTATCGAGAACTGCGCGCCGAGCTGCTGCAACAGGGCTACAGCTTTTTTTCTGATGGCGACAGCGAAGTCATCCTAAAAAGTTACCACGCCTGGGGCGAGGCCTGCGTACAGCGCTTCAAAGGCATGTTTGCCTTTGCCCTCTGGGACGCGCGCACGCAAGCGCTATTTCTGGCGCGTGACCGCTTTGGCATCAAGCCGATGTACCTGAACCAGACGACGCAGCGCCTGCGCTTTGCCTCCAGCCTGCCCGCGCTGCTGGCTGGTGGCGGCGTGGACTCGGCACTTGACCCGGTGGCGCTGCACCACCACTTCACGCTGCACACGGTGGTGCCCGCGCCGCGCACGGTGCTGGCCGGTGTGCGCAAGCTGGCCCCTGCGACGACGATGCGCATCTCGCCTGACGGCCGGGTGACGCAGCAATGCTACTGGACGCTCGATGCCACCCGCCCAGCCCACGCCCTGACCGAGGCGCAGTGGCTGCAGGCCACGCGCGAGGCCCTGCAGGCCAGCGTGCAGCGCCGCCTGCTGGCCGCCGATGTGCCGGTGGGCGTGCTGCTGTCGGGTGGGCTCGATTCGAGCCTGCTGGTGGGGCTGCTGGCCCCGCATGTGCCCGACTTGCGCACCTTTTCCATCGGCTTTGAAGACGTGGGCGCAGGCTCAGAAAAGGCCGATGAATTCGAGTATTCCGATGCGGTGGCGGCGCACTTCAAGACACGTCACCAGAAATACAGCATTCCCAACCGCGAGGTGATGGCGCGCCTGCCCGAAGCGGTAGCGCAGATGACCGAGCCGATGGTCAGCCACGACGTGATCGCGTTTTACCTGCTCAGCGAGCGTGTCGCCAAAGACGTCAAGGTGGTGATGAGCGGCCAGGGTGCCGACGAGGTCTTTGGCGGTTATTTCTGGTACCCCAAAATGAATAGCACGCCAGGCACGCCGCTTGAGCGCTTCAGCCAACATTACTTTGACCGTGAGCACGCCGAATACCAGCAGATGGTGAGCGCGCCGTATCAGGTGGGCGACGTTACCTCGGCACTGGTGGCGGCCGAACTGGCGCACCCCCAAGCCGACGAATTTCTTGACCAGGTGTGGCGCTTTGACGCCACCACGCTGATCGTCGATGACCCGGTCAAGCGCGTGGACAACATGCCCATGTCGTGGGGGCTGGAGGTGCGCACGCCGTTTCTGGATTACGAGCTGGTAGAACTGGCCGCGCGCATGCCGCCTGCGCTCAAGCTCAAGGAAGGCGGCAAGTTTCCGCTCAAGGCCATCGCGCGCGGGCTGATCCCCGATGCGGTGATCGACCGGCCCAAGGGCTACTTTCCGGTGCCTGCACTCAAGTACGTGCGCGGGCCGTTTCTGGAGCTGATGCGCGACCTGCTGAATTCGCAGGCGTGCCGCCAGCGCGGCCTGTACCAGCGCGCTTATGTGGACAAACTGCTGGCCGCGCCCGAAGCGCCCGAGCACTTCACCCGCATCAACGGCAGCAAGCTGTGGCACCTGGCGCTGCTGGAATGGTGGCTGCAGACGCACCTGTAGGGATGCGACACAAGTCAAGGCAGAGCCCGTCATTTCTGGCTCGTCAACTTGCGATTGGGTTGATAGGCTGCGGGCACGGGTTTGTCCGATTGATTTCTTGCACCCGTTTGGCATAGCATGAAGACGAGATGGTTTTTGCAGCCGAATTTGGAACCCGGCTCTCCACCGGCATTGCGCTGCAAGCCCCTGGTGGTTCATTTGGGTTTGAATGGCTGGTAAATGCTGGGGCGAAACGGTTTTTCCCCAAACTGACGTCGTTGGACATTCGCACCATAAAAAGGACTTAGTATGAACAGTTTTTGGCGTGCATTCACTCGCAAGGTGCTGTTACTTGGCTTGGCAATCCTAGGCAGTCTGCTGTTGACGTTGTTGCTGGGTTGGCTAGCAGACGCGGCAACAGGGGCCATCTGGCTGTCTGTCGTGACCGCGCTGTTCAGTGCAACCGCAGCCAGCTGGCTGCTAACGCGCAACGCGACAGGTTCTAACATCATGGAATTTGCCAACACGATCGGCAAGGCCACCGACCAGGTCATGATTGGCGCGGCCGAAACCTCTTATTTTGTCGATTCGGTGAAGAAAAAGATGGATCTGGATGTACAAACCATCAACGAGGTGGTGATTGGTTCCGAACAGAATGCCAGCACCACCGAAAAGATTGCTACCAATGCGGAACGCGCGTTCAAGGTTGCCTCCGATGTGCTCAGTGAAAGCGTTGCCGGACGCGGCGAGGTGGATCGTGGTTTGAATGGCATTCACGAAGCCGCCAAAGACGCACAGTCTGCATTGGTGACGATGAAGACGCTACAGGATAAGTCGCGCCAGATTCATGCCATTACGGAAACCATCAACCGGATATCTGCCCAAACCAACCTGCTTGCGCTCAACGCCGCGATCGAGGCCGCACGCGCCGGTGAAAACGGCCGCGGCTTCGCCGTGGTTGCAGGCGAAGTCAGACAGCTCGCGCAGCGCACAAAATCTGCCACCGACGAGATTGGCGTCATGGTGCACGAAATAAACGACCAAGCCGAAAAAGCCGCCGCTGGCATGACTGGCTTGACTGGCAAAGTGAGCCAAGCGGCAAAAAATGTCGAACGCGTGCACGCTTTTCTGAGCGATATTGAACGTTCGTCGGGCGAATCGGAGCATCAAATCCAGCAAATCGCAGAGGCGGCGCGCGAACACGTTGCAACGGCACGCGTCATTTTTGAAGCGATTTCCAGAATTCGCGATAGCATGCATTCAACCGAAGCCGATCTGCCGCGTGCCACTGATTCGGCGATGGCCTTGGCCGAACTGGCAGAGGGCATCAGCAACGGGCTGGCGGAACTGAACGTAAAAACAGCACACGACGAGATCCGCCTGGCCGCACACTCTGCAGCGAAAGAGGTTGAGCGCATTTTTTCGCAAGCCATCGCCGCTGGACAGATCACGCGTGAGGCACTGTTTGATCGCCAGTACCAACCGATCCCGAATACCAATCCGCAAAAACACACGACCCAGTTCGACGCCTTTTGTGATCGGGTATTGCCGCCGCTTCAAGAGGGTTTGCTGCAATCCATGCCACAACTCGTTTTTGCCATCGCGGTCGATGACAACGGCTACCTACCGACCCATAACAACAAGTTTGCACAACCCCTGACCGGGGACTATGCCACCGACTTTGTGAATAACCGGACCAAACGCATCTTTAGCGACCGCACCGGTGCGCGCTGTGGCTCCAACACCAAGCCGTTTTTGTTGCAGACTTATAAGCGCGACACCGGCGAAGTGATGCACGACCTGTCGGTGCCCATCTATCTTGAAGGCCGCCATTGGGGCGGCTTCCGTATTGGCTATCACTCGGTTGTCGCGCAGTCGCAATAGACCATCACATGACCGATGCAGATCGAACCGGTGGACTGGGACAACGGCGCACCCCGCAGTCAACGCTTTGATGACATCTACCGCAACCGCTACGACGCGTTGGCGCAGGCGCGGTCGGTTTTTTTGCAGGGATGCCATCTGCCTGAGCGCTGGCAAGGCCGGGCCAGTTTCACCCTCCTTGAAACCGGCTTTGGTTTGGGTCTGAACTTTTTGACGACCTGGGCCACCTGGTTGACCGACCCAAGCCGCTGCGCCAAGCTGAATTACTTCGCCATCGAAGCCTACCCTGTATCGGCAGACGATCTGCTGCACAGCGTCCAAGCGCTGGAAACGTGCGCCGCACCCCATGACCCCACGGTGCAGCAAGTTCAGTTATTGGCGCAACAGCTGGTCACCCTGTGGTCCACGCTACAACCCGGCCTGAACGTTTGGCGACCGGCGCACCAACCGCTGGCGCTACACCTTTATATCGGCGACGTGCACGCCATGCTGGCGTGCATCACCGAACAGGTCGATGCGGTCTATCTGGACGGCTTCAGCCCGGCCGCCAACCCGCAGATGTGGTCAGAACAGACCTTGGCATGGGTGGCACGGCTTTGCCATCCTGGTACCCATCTGGCCAGCTACACCGTGGCCGGTGCGGTGCGGCGGCGCCTGACGGCGCTGGGCTTTGCGGTGGAAAGATGCCCGGGCCTGCCGCCCAAAAGGGAACGGCTACAGGCACGACTGAATTAATTCTTTACAAAGCCTTCGCCAGGCGCGCCAACCCTTCGCGGATTTGCGCTACCGGTGCGGTGGCAAAGCTCAGGCGCAGCGTGGCGCGGTCGGGGTCGTGCGCATAAAACGGCGCACCGGGCACAAAGGCCACTTTTTCGGCAATGGCGCGCTGGGCAAAGGCGGCGGCGTCAGCGGGTGCGCCGTTAGCCCCGGTCAGACGCGCCCAAAAGAACATGCCGCCCTGCGGCGCGTTGAAGCTGATCGCGTCGCCCAGCTCGGCAGACAAACACTCGGCCATCACGCGGGCGCGCTCGGCGTAGGTCTGGCGCACTTTGTCCAGCGTCGGTTGCAGCCGCCCCAGCGTGAGGTAATGCGCGGCAATGGCCTGGCTCAGGTTGCTGGTGTGCGCGTCGCTGAACTGCTTGCACATGGTGGCTTTGGCCAGCAGTTCTGGCGGCGCAATCATCCAGCCCACGCGCAGGCCGGGGCTGAGTATTTTGCTGAAACTGCCACAGTGGGCCAGCCAGTCGCGACTGCCGGGTACGCTGCCGCTCAAAGCCAGCAGGCTCGGCGGCGGGGACTGGTCAAAGTAAAGCTCGCCATAGGGGTCGTCTTCCACGATCAGCGTATGCGTGCGTGCCGCCAGTTCCAGCACACGGTGGCGTCGCGCCAGTGTCAAGGTGGCGCCGCTCGGGTTGCCGAAGGTGGGGATCAGATACACCAGCTTGGGGTGATGCTGTTCGATCAGCGCTTCCAGCCGATCCACATCGACACCGTTGGCATCGATCGGCGCGTTCACGATGTCGGCACCGTAAAGCCGAAAACACTGGATGGTGGCCAAAAAAGTGGGGGCTTCCACAATCACCTTGTCGCCGGGGGAGATCATGCATTTGCCAATCAGATCCAGCGCCTGCTGGCTACCGGTGGTGACGATCAGGCCTTCAGGCGCCACGCTGCACCCCTTGTTGCCCATGAAACCGGCGATGGCTTCACGCGTGGGGCCAAAGCCCTCGGTGGCGCCGTATTGCAGCACCGGGCCGGGGTTGTCGGCCAGCACTGCGGCGCTTGCAGCGGCAATGCCCTCGGCGTCAAACAGCGCCGGGTCTGGAAAGCCCCCGGCAAAGCTGATGATGCCGGGTTGGCCCAGCAGCTTGAACAGTTCACGGATGGCAGAGGTTTCGACGTTTTGCAGGCGGGTGGCAAAGGGCAGGGACATGATGGCGTTGGGATCGTTGTCGGAATGGGTTAAACCGAGATTGTCCATTAGACGCACCTTCGGTGCTGTTTGGGTGCAAGCGGCGCATTGGCGGCCATTTTCGCCCTTCTTCGGTGTCCATAGCACTGGCTATGGACACCTCAGTCAGGGCAAAAACTGACTCGCCACTGCATCCGCCTGCCCGCCAAACCCCAATGGACAATCTCGGTTAAATTGTCACCGATGAAGCACACCGATATCGACGCATTTTTTGACACCCTGGCGCGCGCCAACCCGCAACCGCATACCGAGCTGGAATTTGCCAGCGTGTTTGAGCTGCTCTGCGCGGTGCTGCTGTCGGCGCAGGCCACCGACGTGAGCGTCAACAAGGCCACACAGCGCCTGTTTCTGGTGGCCAACACGCCGCAAAAAATTCTGGTACTGGGCCAGGATGGGCTGGAGTCATACATCAAGACCATTGGCCTGTACCACGCCAAGGCGCGCCATTTGTTGCAAACCTGCCAGATCCTGCTGGATCAGCACCACGGGCAGGTGCCGCGCAGCCGCAAGGCACTGCAGGCGTTGCCCGGCGTGGGGCGCAAAACCGCCAACGTGGTCCTGAACGTGGCGTTCGGAGAACCCACGATGGCGGTGGATACGCACATTTTCCGCGTCGCCAACCGCACCGGGCTGGCTGCTGGCAAAACGCCACTGGCCATCGAGCAGCAACTCTTGCAATGCATCCCAGAGCGGTACCTGCAACACGCGCACCACTGGCTCATCTTGCACGGTCGTTATGTGTGCCAGGCGCGCGCGCCGCAATGCACGCGCTGCACTGTGGCAAACTACTGCCAGACGTTTCTGTCACAACGTACATTCCGACTACCATGAAACAGCCAGACCCGGCGCCCTTTTCTGACCTAAATACATTAATCAACGGAGTAGACTGGCCCGTGATGCCCGAGGCCGGGCAAGCGCTGATCCGTACCCTGAACGACGACGACGCCGACATGTTCACCGTGTGCCAGATTATCAAGAAAGACCCGGCCCTGACAGCCGCTTTGCTGCGCATGGCCAACAGCGCCATGTTTGGCCTGTCTGGCACGGTGGACACACTGGAGCGCGCCGTCAACGTAGTGGGTTTGTCGCTGGTGCGCACGCGCGCCATGTCACTGTGCCTGGCGCGCACCTGTCGTTTTCCAATGGGTATGGATCGCCTGGCGTTCTGGCACTACAGCCTGCGCTGTGCCCAGTACGCGCAATGGCTGTCCGAACAGTGTGATGTGGACGACCAGGAAGCCTGGTTGTGCGGCATGATGCTGCGCCTGGGAGAAATCACCATGGCCACCGCGCGGCCGGGTTGTTTGCTCAAGATCGAAGCCCAACCGATCGCGCCAGGTGAACGCTGGGCGCGCCAGCGTCAGCTGATCGGCTTTGACGAAGGCGTGGTCACGGCAGAAATGGCACAGCGCTGGGACTTTCCGAAAGCGCTCGTGCTGGGTATGCGTCACTGCACCCAGCCCCTGGCATCTAGCGAGTTTGCAAGACTAGCGGGCGTGCTGCATTTGGCCGCACGCTTGGCCGACAGCGGCCCGGTCACCGCGCAGAGTGTTGATGCCCTGCCCGGCTTGCTGATGCAACTGCTCGGGCTCGACGGTTCCGCCCTGTTGCAACATCCGCCATCAGAAGAACAACTGGATGCTGATTTTTTTGGCCGCTGAACGCCGCACTCACGACGCATTGACCACTGAAGTCAACGGTAAGGGCTTGTAAAGTAATAAGTTATGCATTTTGGCGGCCAGATTTGGGAGGCAGTGCTAGGCGCAAAGCGCGCCGTTTAGCTATGCTAAACAAGCGATTTGCAACGACGCAATGCGCCCAAAGATGGCTAGGCAAAAGTACAAATTATTGCTTTACAAGTCCTAAGCGCACCCATCGGCCGAACGCGGCCGCGCTGACGGGCCACAACGCCGCATCGTCCACGCGTCGTACCCCTTGTGCCAGCAACATGGCCGAGCGAATCACCCCGGCGTGCGTGACCCAGACGCACGGCTGACCACGCTGCACCGCCGCGTCCCAAAGGGCGGCCACACGCTGCATCAGCGTTGACACACTCTCTGCCCCGCCGAACCGGTGTTGCCAGAAGTCTGCCGTCCAGGCGTCCAGCGCAGCGCGCTCGATCTGATCCCAGCGCTGGCCCTCATGGCAGCCAAAATTCATCTCTGCCAGGCGCGGCTCAATATGGAGCGTCAAATCGGGTCGCAGCCCCTGTAGTGTCTGCGCCAACCGCTTGCACCTTTGTAGCGGTGAGGTGTGTACGCGCAACCCGCATGGTAAAGCGCTGGCCAGTTCATGCGCGGCTTGCAGCGTGGCCGCGCCGTCGGCGGCCACATCCAGCGCGCCGTAGCACACGCCGCAGGCCACCAACGGCTGGGCGTGGCGCACCAGCCAGAGCTGCCCGGTGCCGGTGCCGGTGCCGGTGCCGGTGTCGATGCCGGTGGCAGTGGCAGTGGCAGTGGCAGTGGCAGTGGCAGTGGCTTGCAGGTTCAAAGGCTCAGCCCTAACCCGAGGTAAAAAGCCAGTTCACACACCTGTTGCGTAGCCCCCAGGCAATCACCGGTAAAGCCGCCCAGACGCTTATAAAACCAGCGTGCCATCGCCGCCCAGACCAACCCCGAAGCCAACAGAGCGTTGATCCATGGCTGAAATAGAAGCACACCAGCCCCTCGAACCGCTACATCATTCATAGCTGTCAGTGCAATCCATAAAAAGGTATAAGCACAAAAACACCATATAAACCCGGTCGCCAACGCGGCGCCACTGATCTGGTCTGCCAGCGGCTTGGACTTGGAGCCTGCCGCATCCCCCACATGTACCAACAGCCGAATCGTCAGCAGCGGCCAGGTGCGCGACACCACATGCGCGGCAAACAACCCCAACACCATCAGCGGCGCACTGAGCTGTCCCAGCAAGGCCAGTAGCGCCACCTTGCACAGCAGCGCCAGCACCACGGCAATGGCACCAAAAGCCCCCACACGTGAGTCCTTCATGATGGCCAGCGCACGCAACCGGTCATGACTACCACCCAGCCCATCAGCCACATCAGCCAGGCCGTCTTCATGGAACGCACCGGTGACGAACACGCCCCAAGCCGTGCCCAGCGCCGCCGCTACCAGCGGGGCCAATCCAACTGGCGGCAGCAACGCCAGCAGCACGGCGGTCAACCCCGACACCAGTGTCCCCACCAGCACGCCCACTCCCGGGAAATGCCCGGCGCTGGCGCGCAGCATGGCCGGGCTGTAGCCCACCCACGCCGCCAGCCGCCCGGTGACAGGGATGCGCGTGAAAAACTGCACGCTGAGCAGGTAGTGGCGCATGAACTGCGTCATCTTGGGTCAGCCGTGTTGTGAACGCCGGCAAAATCACTATTAATGTGAGAGCTGTTCATGCTTGCTCCATAAGGACTGGGGTCACAATTTGTTGCAAAGCCAGACTGATCCAGCCAAAACTGATGCGTTCTTGTTCCAACCGCAACCGGGTTTGCAAGCGGTTGTCACGCAAGTCGTTGAACAGTGCGGTTTCATGGGGGGTCAAGCGTGGCAAATCGCGCAGCAGTGGCTGCGGCTCTGTCACCCACTGCGCGCGGTGCGCTAGCAAGGTGGCTTGGTCCATCAACAGCGACTGCACATGCGGCAGATGGGCACGCAACTGGTCCAGAATGGCAAAGCCGTGGGTGTCGATGTCGCCCCAGTAAAAAACCGTACAGCGCTGCAACCATGCGGCATCGGCCAGCGCGTCAAACCCGTAACCGGCACCAAAAATCACCACGCTGTCCGTTACCGGCGGAAAAGCCAAAAAATTGATTTCATTTTCGGTCACGAACACACGCTGCACCGGCAGCTTCAGTTGCGCAAAATCAGCCTGCGTGAGGGTGACGTCTTGCTCTGCCCCCAAACCCGGCAACGCCAGCGCCGCGTCGAGCACGCGCAGACGAATACGCAGCGGCTTGTCCTTGAAGCCGTAGCGGCGGCAAAAGGCGCTCAAGCCGGTGGCAGCAGGGTCGATCGCCTGTGGCGGCAGGCACAGGTCCAGCAACTCGGCCAGCACGGTGCGTTGCGCTTCGATGAATTTGCTGTCAACACCCGGCAAATCGACCTGGCGCAGGTAAATACCCGGGCGCGGGTGCGCTTGCAGCCATTGCACCACTGCCAGCAGTCGCGGCCAGTCGTCGGCCCATGCCAGCGCCGTCAACGGGCGCTTGTGTAGCCAGGGCCAAAGCCGTTGGGCCAGTTGGACATCAGCTGCGCGGGTGGACTGCAACAGGTGTTCAAAACGCCGCGCCTCGGGCGTTTTACCCATCAGGGCCAGGCCGTTTTGCGGCGTATCGAGCCAGACCTCGTCCGGCAACGTGCATTCGCCCAGCACGCGGTGGGTGAACGTACGCCAGACAACGCGCACCTGCGCCACATCGCGCAAAGCCTCCAGCCAGCGGCGCACCGCTTCCACTTGGTCGGCCAGCTCGGTCGAACTGGGCCGCACAAGGCGCAAACGTTGGGGCTGCCAGGCGTCAGACGCCATCAAGCCACGCAACAGATCGCCCCTGTCCCAGAGCTTTTGCACCTGCGCGCGCAGGTCGGCGGGGGTGGTCCAGGTCATGGTGCGGATGCCAAAGTCAGGCCCTCACCCCTGCCCTCTCCCAAAGGGCGAGAGGGGTAAGTCCGGCGTTTCTGCCGCTGGCACATTCAGGATAGGCTGCGGTGCGCCCCTATCTCCCAAAGGCAGAGGTGGCAAATGCGGCGTTTTCGAATTCGGCGGCTGCGGCTGTTCGCCCCCTCTCCCGCTGGGAGAGGGTTGGGGACGGCGATCTTTCTCGGCCCGGTATTCCTCGATGGTCAGGTTGCGCAGCTTGGAGTCGCGCCCTTCGTCGTTGTGCACAAAACCCACGCTGCTGACATACGGCTCGATGATGTGGATTTTTTGCAAGGGGGTGACGATCAGCAGTTGCAGATTGAGCTCTTCAAACAATTTCAAACCGAACTGCGCCGATTCGTCTGAACCACGGCCAAAAGCCTCGTCGATCACCACAAAGCGGAATGCCTTGGAGCGCGCCTCGCCACGCACCAAGCCAAACTGATACGCCAGGCTGGCCGCCAGAATGGTGTAGGCCAGTTTTTCTTTTTGCCCGCCAGACTTGCCGCCCGAGTCCGAATAATGTTCATGCTCGCGGCCATCTTCGCGCCAGCGCTCGCTGGCAGCAAAGACAAACCAGTTGCGCACGTCGGTCACTTTTTGCGTCCAACGCCGGTCGGCGTCGGTCTGGCCCTCGCGGCCACGCAGACGCTCGATGATGGCTTTGACTTGTAGGAACTTGGCCTCTGAATACTGGCCTTCGTCACCGGCAGCAGCACCCGAGATGGCACCGTCCAGACAATGGCGCAAATCGGTCTGAAAGTCGCGCACCTCGGCGTCGGGTGTCACTTGCGCCTGTAGCTCGATAAAGCGCCCTGGGTTGTAGTCAATTTGCGTCAGCGACTGGTTGATCAGCGCCAGGCGCTCCTTGATGGTTTCGCGCTCTTTGGCCAACTGGGCGCTGAACTGCGCCACCTGGTTGATGGTGTTCTGGTTCAGCAGCTCTTTGAACTTGGCCTCAAAGCGCGGCAAATCGTCCAAGGTGAGTTGTTTCAGCAACGCACGGAATTCGCCCGCCGCCGCAACGCTTGCATCGGCCTCTTGCGTAGCCAGCGGAAAACGGTGTCTGAAGCTGCGCATGGCATCGACAATTTTTTCAACCAGACCGCGTGCCTTCAGGTCTTGCGCGTCTATCAATTTTTGTAGCGCCTCACGCAAGTCCTGCTGGCGGTTGTCGCATGATTCAAGGGTGATGGCCTGCCTGCCCAGAATCTCGCTGCGCCAGTGATCCAGCCGCGCTGCCAACACCGCATCAACATCAGCGTCGGCACCCGTGCCTGGTCCGGCCAGTAGCGCTTGCGTCTGACCCTGTAGCAACTGCACGTCGCTGATTTTTTGCTCGGTCCTGGCGCGCTTGTCGCGCTGATCGCGGCTTTGCTGCTCGGTCTGCAACTGGGCGGTTTCCAGCTTCTGCAGTTGCGCCGTCAAGGTCTGCAGCAAGTCTGAAGCCGATTCGATTTGGCGGCGCTCTTCGTCGAGCTTGGCCGCCTCCGCCGCAGGTGTGGCCCAGTCCAGCTCGCGGTAGTCGCGGTATTCAACCAGCTTGGCCAGGGTGGACAGTCGGCTTTGGCAATCGGCCAACTGCTTCTGACCCTGCGCAATCTGGCTCGCCACCTGCGCCACCTGTGCCTCCAGCAGCTTGCGTTTGGCGTCCAGTGCGGCCAACTTGGCGGCGTTGCTCCAGCCCAGCACATAACGGCTGCGGTCGTCCAGCCGATGCCGGTCGTCCTTTTCATGGCGATCACCCCCTGACTTGATCTGGCCGGCGCGGGTGACGGCGCGCAGTTCGCGGCGAAACTGCTCTTGGGTGGCACAGCAGGCCACGTCAAAGCGCTGCGCCAGCTCGCGGTCGAGCCAGGCGTAAAACGGCGAATCAGGTTTGACGATGAGCTTGCGCACCAGGGAATCAGCGTGCAAGCTGGGGGCGTTGGCGCGCACATCCAGCCGCACCCTGAAGTACACCAGGCGTCCTTTCAGATGCGTTTGATCTACCCACTGCGCCACCTGGGCGTAACAACTGTCGGGCACCAGCAGCGACAGGCCAAAGTTGTGCAGCAGGCGCTCTATCGCCCCTTCCCAATCGCGCTGGTCGTCGCGCACCTCAATCAGCTCGCCGGCAAACGGCATGCTGTCTTCATCCAGCTTCAGCGCGGCGCACAGGTCGGCACGCATACGGATGGCCTGCGCGTCGATGTTGCTGCGCCGCGCCCGCAGGCTGGTAATTTCATCCACCAGCACAGCATGCTCGCGCCGACGCTGACTCAGCTCGACGCTGCGCTCGGTCAAACTGTTTTGCACCGCATCAAGCTGTGCGGTCTCACCGGCCAGCATCTGCATGCAGGTTTGCTGCTGCGCCACCAGGTCTTCGGTGCTGGCCACTTGCAGCAGACCCAGCGCGCGGCGCAGCTCGTCATAGCGCTCGGCCGTAGCGCGCCGGCGCGTCACTTCTTGCTGAAGCTGCGCGATGTCGCGCGCCAACTGCGCCAGCCGGTCGCCACCGTGGGTCGCCAGCGCCTGGCGCAGGTCGCGCTCTTGCAGCCGCTGCTGGGCACGTTGGTCTTCGAGCTTGGCCACCTTGGCGCTGTCACGCGCCAGATCCTCATTCAGGTGCGCCAGGCGCTGGTCGATCAGGGCGAGCTTGAGGCGGCTGAAATGCGCGCGCAAGCCGTCGCGGCAAGCCCGCAATTCATCCGCCTTGGCCAGTACCGCAGCGTGCTGGTCGCAGTCTGCCACCAGGGGTGTGAGCAGCGCCACCTGCTGCTGCGCCTTGAGCACGGCGGCGTGGGCGCGGCTCAGGTCGTCAAAGTGCGCGATCAAAGCCGCTACGCGCGCCGCCACGTCAAACGGCTCCAACATGTGCTGACGCACAAAATCGGTCAGGTTGCCCACCGACTTCATCGACACGGTTTGCAAAAATAATTCGAGCGCCTGTTCGCTCAAGCCCCCCAGCAAGCGGCGCGACAGCGCGCTGTACGGTGGAAAGCTGTCAAACAGCGCGACACCAGTCTTGCGCAGACGCTTCTTTAACGGCTCGATGCTGCTGCCAAAGTGGCCAAAATCATCGGCAATGGCCAGCGGCATCTCGGCCACGGCGTAAAAGCGTTCGGGCTGGCCGGTGGCTTCACGGCACCAAAAGACCTGCGCCAAGGTCACGGTCTTGTCAAACCCGGCGTTATGGAACACGCCCAGAATCACTGAAAAACTGCGGTTGTCGCGCAGCGCCACCGGCTTGGCGTTGCCACTGACCTCGTGCCGCTCAGACTTGTAATAGCCCAGTACGTAGGATCGCAGCGTGCGCTCTTTGGCATCAGCCCCGGCGGCCTTGTTGTAGGCAATGCGCTGTGCGGGCACCAGCAGCGTGGTCACGGCATCAACCAGGGTGGATTTGCCCGAACCGATGTCGCCGGTGAGCAGCGCGTTTTTGCCCTCGGGCTGAAACGTCCAGACGCGCTTGTCAAACGTGCCCCAGTTGAAGACCTCCAGGCGCAGCAACCGGAAACCGGCCAGCGCACCAGGGGCGGCAAAGTCGAGCTCGCCGGACGTCAAGGCATCCGGCCCGGTATGTGAATCTTCAGGCGACATGCTCTTTCAGACAACTTCATCACCTGAACGGGGTGGGCGATCGACAACTTTGGTCATGACACGGTCAAATTTTTGACGACTGCTCAATGCGGCGCGTTGCTGAAAAAATGCCTCTGTGTTGAGCGCCGAAATTTTCTCAGCCACGGCTGTCACGATAAATTGGTTCAAAGAAGCCGAATCCTGCGCCGCCAACTGTTTGGCGTACTGGTGCAGCGAATCCGGCAAACGCAGGGCAACCTGGCTCATGATGGTTTCTCCAAAAGTTTCAAAAAATCTGCCGGAAGGCACGCCACCGGCCCCAGCCGTGCCGCCCCAGACAACTGATGGCGTTGCACCGGTGAATCAAAGTCGCGTAAATTGAAGCTCACCAAATGGCTTGCAGCACCATTGATGGCGGCCTCAAGCACCATTTCATCATTTGGGTCGCGCAATTGCGGTCGCCATAAAAAATGAGCCTGCACCGGCTCAACCACCGCACACAAAGCATTGAGCACGTCATCAATGTCTTGCCGCGTAAGTTGATGCATTTGTGCCATCTGTGGGCGCTTGAGCACGGCTTCGTATTCCAGCCACAACGCAGGCGATGCCAGCAAAGCAAAGCGTTGGTCCATGGCTTGGTTGAGCAACACAAACGAAGCGCCACGACGGCTTGACAGTGCCGCAACCAGCACATTGGTATCAAGGACTGCACGGAGTTTCATACTATTGCCGATAGTATCACTTTGTCCCAGTCATTCATTTGCATCATCCGCCTGCGCCAAATGCGCCTGGTATTGAGCCAGCCGCGCGTCAAAGTCGGCCAGCCACTGGGCATCAACAAAGGCTTTCAGGATGCGCTGCACCTCGTAGTCCGGCGTGGTAACGCGGCCACTGGCACCTTTGAGCTTGCGCACAAAGCCCAAGTCAACGAGCTTGTTGAGCTGCGCTTGCACCTGGTCTGCCAGACGCGCCTCGTTGGCGTTGGCGGATGAAAACACGCGCACCAGCTCCACCACCGCGTCCAACGACAACACCAGCCGGGTGTCGGCACCGCTGGCGTCAAACTCGACCAGCTTTTTGCGCAGCAGCGCCAGCAGCAAACTGAGCTGAAAACTCAAGGGGCGGCGTGCCACCAAACGCGGCGGCGCGGGGGCGGCTTCGTCATCCGGGTCGGGGCGGGCCTTCAAAAACGCATAGCCCTCGGATTCGTCCAGCACCAGCTCCAGCGCCAACACCGCCACGTAGTCGCGCACGCGCTCTTGCAGATCGATCAGCGCCGCCCACAGCGGCGCGTCGTCGGCGCGGTACAGCACGCCCTTGAGCAGCGCCACGACCACACTGGTGAGGTCATGCAGTGCCCGATTTGCTTCATTTTGGATAGCTTTTTGCACAGCACTGACGGGCGCTACAGGCTTATTTTTCTTGATACGCTGAGCCGAATCAGCGGACTTGTCGGCCAACTTGCCAGGTCGCTTGACAGCGCCGCCGTCGATCAAGCTCGCCACATCGGTACTGGGCAAACCAAACAAATCGTCGCCACGCTCTGACAGCACATCATCCGTGGGCGGGTTCAAACTGGTCATAGCTACTCCCTGACAAAAATCACTCGTGGCAGGCGCGCCTGGCGGGTGGTTTGCGCGTTGGTCCACTGCACGCTCTCCAGCACGCTGTCGTCCACCACGGCGTGCGGCGACTCGCTGGCCAACTGCAAATACGCCACCAACTCGCCCAAGCCTTGTTGCAGCGGATGCTCGGCCAAGACTTCGCTCAAACTGACTTGCGCGCGCTGTTGCAGCATTTGGCGTACCTGGCCTGCCAGCACGGTTTTGTCCACACGCACCTGGTCAAACAGTGCGCTGGCGTCCAGATCGCCCTCGCCCGCCAGCAAAGCAATTTTGTCCAGCACCAGCTTGGCCGGTGGGCTGTAAAGCGGGCGCTCCATCGGCAGGTTGATGCTGGGGCTGAGGTCGTCGATGACCATCAAGTCACCCATGGGCGGCTGGGCACGCACGGCCAGCGCGCGCGCTTCAATGCTGCGCACCACATCCATGATGCGGCGGTTTTCCAGCCAGGCTTGGTCGTCCAGAAAGCGGCGCAACTGCTGCGACAGCAGCGCCACCGTGGCCTGCGCGTGTTCACCCGCGTCCAGCCAGTCGTAATGCACGCGCTTCAGGCGCGCATCCGGGTGCAGCGCGGCCACGGGTGCCAGCGCCATCACCTCTTCAAGCAACTGGGTGAGTTCCTCCTGGCGCTGCTGCGACATCAAAAAGTCCCAAAACGCGCGAAAGCTTTTGCCCTGATCGGATTCAGCAATGGCATCGCGCTCGCCCAAAATGGCTTGCAACAGCGCACCCTTAGCACCCTGCCACAGGGCAATGCGCTCGCGCACGCTGCGATCCAGGGTGCGAAAGTTGTGCTCCACCTCGCGAAAATCGGTCAGCAGTTCGCGCGCCAGCGTGCTGAAGTGCATGAAGCGTTCGCGCAGCGCGGTGTCGTCCAGCAGCGGCATATCACCGGCCAACACGCGGGCAATTTCATCGTCAATGGCGGCGCGGCGCTTGTGCAATTCGGCCACGCGCGCCTGCGGGTCGGTCTGGCTGCCCTGGCGCATTTGCTGCAACAGGTCAAACAGCGTCAGCAGACGCGATTCGGTGCCGACAAAGGCACGGTCAGTCAGGCTGCCGAGCCAGCTCAAGGCGCGCTCGGTGGCGGGGGTCAGGTCAAAGTGAACCTCGTCACTGCCGGGCGGGTAAAACTTGCGCAGCCAGCCGCGCTCCGGTGCGGCCCAGTCGTTCAGATACTCTGACGCACCTTTAGGGAAGGCCTGCTCACCAATTTGCTCGCGCAGGCCAAACAAGGTGTCTTCCAGTGCTTCCACCAAGGCCGACTGCGCCATGACGCGTACGTTGGGTTCCACAAACGTGCGCTGCAAAAAGCTGGCAATCAGCGGCGCGTGGTCGGCCAGCAACAGCCGCCACGCCGGGTGCTGGCGGCGCAGCGCGTCAAGCGTGGGGTAGTCGAGGTTCATGGGGGGCTCCTGGCGCTATCAAACACTCAGGGTACTCAGGGTAACGACAATTCATGAACATTCTCGCTCTCGTTCTGTGCGGTTAGCAGACAATTTAGCTTCACTGGTGTGCATGGGTTAGTCAACGGTAGCCGGTTTGCAAGAGGGGCAGCGCATTAGCAACCGAGCCTATGCCGCAGGGCTGAGGCGCGCGTCATGAATCAATAGGCATGACGTCAGTAAGGTAAAAGTTTGGCAAAAAAAATGCAACGTGCTGAATCGTATCGATGCAAAACCACCGATCGTTAGTCATACTGGAATAATGCAAGCAGACGTTGCATTATCACCACCCCATAGGTCTCCATCATGAACTTCGAACCCGCGCATTTCGCTGATCCGCAAAGCCGCCTGAGCGCCTTTGAGCCAACCCTGGCAGATCGCGTTCTGCATGACCAAGTGCTGGCAAGTCTGCGCAGCGGCAAGCTCGATGAGCAAGGTGTGATTGACGCCTTTGCAGTGTCCAGTTTTCCGCAGCACGTCGTGCGCGTGGTGCTTATTTTGTATGCTGGCGCACAACCCAGAATTTTGGTGTCACGTGCCACCCGCGTCGAGGCACCTGCGGGTGCCTGTTTTCTTGAAGTCTTCAAACGGCTGCTGGCGCATCCGCGGCGCGCCAAGATGGATGGTGCCAGTATGCGGCTACAGCTTGACCTGGTGCTGGAGCCACCGCGCGCAGTCAATTTTTTTGCCATGGGTATGTCTCAGACTGGGGATCGCCATTTTGAAATTGGTGTCGATGGCCTGCTGATCCAGGGGGCTGATGGAAAACTTCATATTTTTCCGCCGGGCGATGGTTATGTGCGCTCGGTTATGTCGATGGCACAGTTGCGGGACTACTTGACGCGGGTGTATGGCCAAGACTACTTGAAAGCTTGCCGTTTTCAATGTTTTCGCTCAGCCAGTTTTATCTCTAGCGCCGAGGGTTGGCATGCGCTCTACCGTGGTCACCCCGTAGTAGGGCCTCTGACGCGCCAGAAAATTGAACACGCCTTGGAGTTGGCCGTTGGGCACATTCGGTTGACCCAGCAGCAGGATGGCAAATTTTTGTACTATTACGATGCAGCGCTCGACTCACGCCGCGACCATGAGCACCCGGGACGAGACGTGGTTAAAAACCCGTACTACAACATCCTGCGCCACGGTGGCGGCGCACTGACCTGCCTGTTCCACGAAAAGCTCAGCCACCTTGGCAACACTTGGCCGAACATCACCCGCGCCATTGATTACTTGCTGGTGCAGGCGCGCCAGCTAGACTACCAAGGCCAGACCGGGGCCTATATTTACAGCGAGAAAAAGGCCAAACTGGGTGGCACCGGCATTGCGTTGTATTTGCTGGCGCAATACCAAAAGGTGTCGGGCGATGCCCAATACCGGCAATGGGCGGACCAGATGGCGTGCCACTTGGTGAATCAGATCACCGCCAGCGGCGAGTTTATTTATTACAACATTTACCTCGACAAGCCAGTCTCGGAGGCTGAAAACCCGAGCCATTTTTCATTTTTCTACCCGGGCGAAGCGGTGTGCGGCCTGGCCACCTACCTGCATCTGGTAGCACCCGAGCAGCGTGAGCCGATTTTTGCCAAGCTGCGGGCTGCGCTGCACTTCTTGCTGGTTGAGCGCCCGCTGGTGCGTGCCAGTGAATACAGTGTATTACCCTCAGATGGTTGGCTAATGATGGGCATCATGGAGTTATGGGACTTTGAGACCATGCGCGACCCGATGTACAGTGATTTTGTGTTTTCTGATGCGCGCAAAATGATCAACCACATGTACAAGGTGACAGACGCACCGTACCCTGACTATGCAGGTGGCTTCTATTACAACTTTGGCGACTACCCCTACGCTGACGGCGCGCGTTGTGAAGGCTTGCTTGGCGCCTACGAACTGGCCGTCAAGATGAACGACACAGCGACAGCACAAGAACTGTGGGCGGCGATTGGCCTGGCCGCCTGGGCTTTGTTGCACCTGGTCAATACCGAGGATTCGATTTACTTTGCCCCCAAGCCCGCTCTTGCCCTGGGCGGCATTCGTTTCAAGCACACGCGCCAGTGGTTTCGCATCGACACGATCCAGCACGTGGCGTCGTTTTTTGCCAAACTGTTGCCGTACTGGGACGCCAACCAGGCACGAACGCCGCCGCAAGCCATGGCCAGTTTGGGTAAACCTCAACATGCGGCTGTTTAACCACGACATCCGCAGCAGTGGTCCGGCCAACCTGGGTCTGGGCCGGATGTATGCGTCGCGCGCGCTGTGCATCACGGACCCAGACGATGTGATTCAACTGCCGGCTGAGTTGAAAAAACATTGGGACTTTATCCAGACGCACTATGCCCGGGTCGGGCTTGCATGTTGTAATAAAGTGGTCTGGAGCTTGAATCTTGATTACATCAAAGATTATCCGGGTTGTGAGTTGGATTTTTTTTTCTTCGGGAAAAGGGAGAATTTTTTTCAACCTGATGATGAAAGATTCAAATTAACCAAAATTTTAAATTCAAAAAATAACTTTATCGAATATGCTTTAGCAAACGGGGTAAATGTTCCAAATACTCAAGTTTTTAAATCAGTATTTGATATTAATATAAAAAATATAAAAATCAATTTTCCTTTGTATTTTAAGCCCGAATTTTCATTATCTGGTCTTGGTATCGTCCGTTGCGAGTCAAGTGCAACGCTGATCCGACTGTTGGATCATACCTCCACCGATTTCGCATGTCAGTTACAACAAGCACTGACTGTTAAATGTTGGTTAAATTTCCAATTTCAAGAAGTTGCTGGAAAAGCACTGATGTTTCTTGTCACGGAACAAATCATTAAAGACAACGCACACCTTGGTAATATTTATCCCAGCAAATATGCTGATGTAAAAGTTTTTCATGAATTCGCGCAATTGATTGTTAATCAAGGAATGCGGGGTATCTTTGCTTTTGATGTTGGTGTAGTTGAATCAGACTTTGGAGATCAGTTTTTTGTTATTGAATGTAATCCCAGAATTAATGCGGCAACTTATCCTGCTATGGTAGCCAAGAAAATCGGCGTGAATCAATGGAAGTCGGTTACCTTTAAAACCTCGTTCAGGAGTTATACTGATTTCAATTTGAAGGATATTGAATTTAATCCTGTCACTGCATCGGGTGTTATTGTTATTAATTGGGGTTCCATTGAGCACGGCAGTATCATGCTTATGCTGATTGGCACGTCTGAACAGCAGGATTTTTTGTTGAATAAAAGTAGTTCAAGACTCAATCCGGATTCTGAATCAAAGAAAACATCAATTTATTTGTCGCCCAAGCAAGTCGCTCAAGTTACCGCTGGCGAATGGCAGCATTGTGATGCTGACCGTTTGAATTTGACCGGCATCAACCATTATTTGCCTTATGTCAATCCTGGAGATTTATTTTTTGACCTAAGAAAACCTGAGGATATAGAAAAAGATAAGGACGGTTTGCATCTAGCCAGAGCACTTAACAAGGGCGTGAGTGCGCTGGTCATTAGCAGAAGTTACAGAAATAATATCAGTGCCCCGGCATTGTTGGTTGATAATCCTTCCAAAGCACTGCAAGATATGGCTTTGGCAACCAGTCTTCAGTTTGATGGTGTCAAAATTCAGGTGATTGGCTCGCACGGTAAAACAGGTTTCAAAACCCAGTTATATCATCTTTTACGAAATCAGTTGCGTGTTCATGCACAGCTGGACAGCGCAAATTTACAAAACCCGGTGTGGCGAGCGTTGGCGGCGATACCGCAAGATGCGCAGGTGGCAATTATTGAGGCTGCCATACCGACAAGCTTTGCCGGTATGGATCGAGCATTTTATATTCGGCCCAACTATATTATTTTGACAGGCATTGGTTTTGAGCATTTATCCAGTCATAAATCGCTGGACAATTTGATTGCAAACAAAGTATCAAGTTTGAATTTTCTAAGGCCCGGTGGAGCTGTGTTGCTGAATGCTGATGATCCTTATTTCCCGCAGGTTTTGCGAGCGGTTAAAAAAGTATCTCAATGTAAAGTTTATTCTTTTGGTTCAAAGGATGAAAATAGTGCTTATTTGATCCATGCTGTTTTCGATAATTTTCAATGGCGGGTCAAGGTGCGTATTCTTGATGAGCTGGTTGAATACCTTGTTCCTCTCCCTGAAAACTATGCCCCCCTGGCCTCGGTCAGTGTTTTTTTGATGGCCAAATTGTTGGGCTGTGATCTACAGCAATGTGCTGCCCGCTACCCGAGTTACCAGCACTTCGAAAGTAGCGGTAATTTGTATGAGGTGAGTCTGCCAAGCGGTCGGTTTATGGTTTATGACCAGAGTCGACGCGGTGAGTGGAAAGGGTTTTTGTCGATGTTTGAGCTGATGTCGCGCATCAAACCTGAGCGTGCGGGCAGAAAAATTGCCGTCATCAGCGAGTTGATCAACCTGCAAGACAACCCGAACGCGCCGATTGATTTGCTGGAGATGAAAACTGTCATGGCGCGCGCCGGGATCGATGCCCTGTTTACCGTGGCCAACTTCAAAGATCACGCCCTGGCCTTGCCCGACGGCCTGAACTGGGTCGCGCATGAAGCCGACAGCGCTGCCATCCTCACCAGAGTGCTCAACTATGTTTCCAATGATGATGTGATCTTTGTGCGCGGGGTTGAAAAGTCACGCCTGGACAGGCTGGTGCAAGCCTTGCTCGCCAAGGGTCATGCTGTAAGAAAAATGTTTTGAAAATGACCGCTTGGTATCTGTGCCCACTGTCACGCTGGCTGGTCGCTGGGTTCGGGCTGGTGGTGTCGGCAGGTTCTGCCACGGCCGATTGGAAAGCGCCCAGGCAAGCGCTGGTGCTGCGCTATGTGACGGGCGACATTCGTATTTTTGACGCGCCGCTGCCAGGGCAATTGTCTGACACGGCCCTGGCACAATTGGCAGCTCAATTTGAGCGCGCCGATGTGCTTTATTCCCAACGAGTCGGGTTGCAGGCACCGCTGCAAAGCAGCAAATACCGAGCGGCCAAGTCGATCGATGTGCATTTGTTACCGCTGAAAAGACAAATGGGCTCTGCCGGTGATGCGGTGGTCAGCTACCGTTACCGACTGGCAGCCGCGCCTTCTTCAGCTTTGACCATCAGTTTGTCAAGACGCTGGCAACCCGGCAATCTGACGCCCGAGCATGAGCTGTTTCACAGTTACCAGTACGCCTACACCTATTTTAAAAATGCCTGGTTTCTGGAAGGCATGGCGCGCAGTATTCAGGACTGGTTCAGTTTGACGCAAACATCACAGCAGATGCCAAGCGGCCAGCCAGCATTGCCTAACAACGCCGAACAACTCAACGCCTTGTTAAAAAAGTCTTACAACGCTGCGCCTTTTTGGAGCCGTTTGCGCTGGTTATGCGACCCAACTTGTGCTCTGCCACGCGCAGCCACAACAACCCACGAGCCGGTCTGCGGCGGGCGCTTGGTTAAAGCCGTCCTGGAAGAATTCCAGAGCGCTGACGCGTTGGCAGCCAAAGCGCGTGACCTTGAGTCATCGAACTGGACCGAGCAGGAACAGCGCTCTGAGCGCAACAACGCCTGGATGCTGGGGGCCTTGGCAAAAGCCATGATGCAACAGTGCCCGGTGATGATCCAGCCCGAGTTGGCAGAATTCGCTCAGGTATTGCGGCAGATGCAGTTGCCCTGAGGGTCGGCGCTTATGGCGGCTTGCCTTGGCCTGATGAGTTGCCACCTATCGCAACAGCTTTGCTGGCCGAGTGCTCTGAAATTTGAGAACACTCATGCCTAGTTAAATCTTGATTCATTTGCACGGATAGCACTTAATTTGACTATACTGATGTAACCTTTGACCTATATCTTTTAACGTCTGACTCCTGTCATCTAACTTCTATCAGCGCACATGATCCATTTTTGCAAACTCGAACGTTCCTTTGAGTGGCAAAAAATGCTTGTCGTGGCATTTGTTTTTTTGATCCTGAGCGGTTGTGCCATCAAGCGTGATGCCTACAGTGTGCCCAAAGTTCTGCTGCCCGAAAAGTTCTTGAAGGCTGGGCCTGTAGCAGACCTGGGCAGTACCCCAGAGGGCCAAAGCCTGCAAGCATTACAAGCCTTGTCCTTAGGCGAAACACTGGGCGAGTGGTGGTTTCTGATGGGCAACTCTGAGCTCAATGCATTGATTGATCGGGTGATTGCCAACAACCCTGACTTACGCATCGCCACATTGCGTATGGCTCAGTTGCAGGCGCGTATGGACGTCACCAACGCCAGCCGGTTCCCGGAAGTGAACCTGCCGGTTCAGATTAAGACCGAGGCGCCAACCATTATCGGCAGCAACACACCGGGTGCGCCGATTGTTTCTAGACGTACTTACCAGGCCAGTTTGCGAGCGGATTGGCGGCCCGATTTATGGGGCGAATTTGCCTCGCAGATGGATGCGGCCAAATTGCAGTTGTGGCGCAGCACGTTTCAGCGTGATGATTTGCAGCGCACCGTGATTGCCAGTGCGGTGTCGGCCTATGTCGAGTACCTGTCACTCAATGACCGTTTGCGGGTGGCTAAGGAAAACGACTTTCTGATTAGCGAACTCTTGGCTTCTGTAGCAACCCGCCTGGAGATTGGCGATGCCACCGCGATTGATTATGAGCAGCAAAAGACGGCGGTCTATCAGGTACGGGCGACCATTCCGGTGCTTCAGCAGCAGCGTGAAGTGGTGTTGAACCGGTTGTCGTCACTCGCTGGCGCATTGCCAAATCATTTTAGGCTGTCAGAGCAGGGACTCGACTCGATTAAGTTCCCTGCCGTACTGCCGGGGGTGCCGACCGCTTTGTTGCTGCGCCGCCCGGATGTGCGGGCGGTCGAGGCGCAATTGCTGGCCGCCGATGCCGATATTGACTTGGCCCGGGCCCGCATCATGCCGCCGTTGGATTTAACAGCGCAGGTGGGTTATGGCAGTCAGCAGTTTTCAGATTGGTTTCAGCCCTATAACCTGGCGTGGAACTTTATTGCGAATTTGTCTGCCAATTTGTTTGATGCCGGCAAGCGCTCCAAAGAGGTTGAGTTTTCACGCGCCGTTTATGAAGAAATGATTGAGACCTACATCCGGGTGGTGTATGAAGCTGCACGAGAAGTAGACAAGTCTTTGGACGCCATCAAGATGATGGAATCGCACATGAGCTTGCAACGTATTTCTGCCGACGCAGCACTACAAGCCTGGTTGTTCAGCCAGGAGGCGTACCGCGCCGGTGCACTGGACTATTTGGTGGTGCTCGACTCGGAGCGCACGTTTACCAAAAATCAGGAGGAATGGATTAGCGCGCGCCATCAGCGCTATCAGGGCCTGGTCAGTTTGTTCAGCGCGCTCGGCGGCGGCGTCAACCCAGGTATTGCCCTGCCAGGCGAAGGTGAGCGTCCGTTGGCGTTAAAAGCCTCGGCCGATTATGGTGCCTTGTTGCAGGCTCCGGTGGACGCAAGTCACACCAAAATACCGGTCTTAGTTGATACCCGATTCAAGGACGATACAGCGCAACTGCGGATTGACTTTGAGCCAACCGGCCATGCCGATAGTTCGGCAGCGCTCACGCTGACCATGTCGCCAAGCCTGGTGCTGCGATTGCCTGCCAATGGCATCGATTGGCAACAGGAGTTATGGCGCGAGCCTGGTGAACACTGGCTGGTCGAGGTCACGGGCTTATATGAGCGCACCACCATTGCGCCGGCATGGCGTGATTTGCAGGCACGTTTTGCCCTTGCTAAGGACCAGATTCTGCTGCCCCAGCAAATCGGCCTGGTGGTCAACCAAGACAAAGAACGAGCATCCTGGTTTCGCATTTATATGGCCCGCAACCTGGATCGGGCCGCTGCCGAGCAATTATGTACATCTTTGCAGGCCAAGCAGCAACGTTGCCGGGTGGTTTGGGTTAGACGCACTGACGATGATGATAGGCAATCTTTTACGCCAGTTTTTAACGAGGCGATGCCGTTAGAGGCGCAGGGGGTATCTGCCAGCCAGCAAAGTGTAACGCCGTGAATGACCGACCTACCATCGCTCCCGGCCATGCGCCGCCCAAGTTGACGCCACGGCAGCAACAGATTTTGAGATTGTTACAGCAAGGCAAAGTCAACAAGGAAGTGGCGCGTGAGCTTGACATTGGCCTGGGCACTGTCAAACAGCATATTGTTGCAATTTTCAAAAAGCTCAAAGTTACTAATCGCACAGCTGCCGCGACCCAAAATCTGGATTTGCAGCAGCCAAGCGCGGCACCAATACAGCCCATGCAAGCCGAATCGCGCTTGCATGGTGCTTTGTTAACGCCCCGCCCTAGCTTGGTGCTAAGTATGGCCTTGGCCAAAGAGGCTGGTGCTGCCACGACAGCCAGTTTTTACGGCACCCTGGCCGCTGCGGCTTCCGCGCATGATGCCGTTTTTTTGACCCGCCAGTGCAACGCAGGCGAGATCATTTTTGGGGTTCAGCAAGTCACAGAGTACGACGTCGCAGTCGCAATTCAGGTGGCCTACGGCGTCTATCAATCTGCTTTACGCCTGAGTCCCCAGGTGCAGACACAAATGCGGGGGTGTTTGACTGCTGGCTTGGCTTTGGCAAGTATGCACCGCTATGGTGGCTGGACTGGCGAGGTGATTGCCAGTGCTGCCATTGCTTCGGCCCGCGCCTTGCTTGAGTCAACCCCGTGGGGTCGGGTGACTTGCGATCAGGCGGTGCTTGGGCTGTGCCAGGCTTTTGGCGTGTCGGGCTTTTCTAAATTGATCGAAGGCGTGCCTTTGCAGGCGTTATCTGGTATGCAGTGGCATGGTATGCGTCAGCTTCATCCGCTCGTCGGTCGGCAAGCTGAGTTGTCGCAAATGTCGGTTGCGCTGAATCAAGCCTTTGCGGGACAGTCGGTATGGCTGATGCTGGAAGGCGAGATGGGCATGGGTAAAACCCGTTTGTGCCAGGAGCTTGTGCAAATGTGTCACCGTAGAGGTGGACGGATCCGACACCTTCGGGGCTTGCCAGCTTTGTTGGGTGCCGGCATTTGTGAGGTGACGTCAGTTGCAAATTGCCAGGCAGTCGATGTTGTGTCGGTACTGAATAATACATCTCTTGAAGCTGCCCGTCTGATTTTGCTGGATGATTTTCATTTATTGGCGCCGGCCTTGCAACTTGAATTGATCGAGGTGGCTGCGCACAGTTTGTTGCCAGGCCGCCTGCTGGTTTTTGCTGGACGCAAAGGGCTGTTCCAGCAAGCCCCACCAGCCTGTCTGTGCATTGCGCTTGGCCGTTTGCCGGACAGTGCTATGCAAGACTTGATTGGCAGCAGGCTCAATCTGCCACGCGGCAAGCAACGAACCGAAATAGTGCAGCACATTCTGGATACCGCCTTGGGTGTGCCTTTGTTTGCAGTTGAAATGGCGCGAACTCCCCATTTATCCGAGCTTGCCTTGTCTTTATGGGTGGCGGTACAGGCTCGGCTTGACAAGTTGCATTTAGACAGTGTGTTGTTATCTTTCGTGGCCAGGCAGCCGGCGGCTGTGAGTGTCGCCGAGCTTGCCCCACTCTATCAGGATGACTTGTCAACCTTGAAAAAACAGGTTGACCGAGCTCTGGCATCGGGTGTTTTTGTGTCAAACGCAGATGGCAAATTGTCGTTTGCGCATCCGATGATTCGATGTGCTCTGAATAAGCTGGTGATGGAACCGTATGCTTCGATTTAATGCCTCGTACATTTTCCCGCAGGCCAGGCTTTTTTTCAGAAAAATTGCCCTCAACCAAAAACTGAATGCCTTGCGGCAGATATTTGACTCTGCCGATCTGAAGCGGCAGTTCCCTTGGTTGGCGCTGGCAGCGTTGTCGGCCAATATTTTGGCGTTGGCGTTACCGCTGGCGATTTTGCAGATTCTTGACCGTGTGATGATCAACCAATCGCTGGAAACCTTGTTTTTATTGGTGCTGGGGGTGATTGCTGCATTGGTGCTGGAGGTGCTTTTACGCGAGGCCAGCGGTCTGGCCACCGGATGGCTGGGGGCGCGCTTTGAACTTCAAACCAGCGTTGATGCACTCAAGCACCTGGTTCAAGTGCCGCTGCAGCATTTTCAAAAGGACGAACCGGGAACACACGCTGAACGTGTGCTGGCCTCTGCCAAGGTGGCCGATTTTTACTCTGGCAATGCCTTGCTGGTGTTGTTTGATTTTCCGTTTTCAATTATCTTTTTAATTTTGATCTTTGTCATCGGTGGCTGGCTGGTGCTGGTACCGCTGGTCATATCGGTGCTGTTCTTTCTATTGATTTATCGTTCTGGTAACTGGATGCAAAGCCAGGTTCAACAGCGCGAAGTGATCGACGATCGGCGTTTGGGGTTTATCACCGAGGTCTTGGCGGGTATTCATACAGTGAAAACCCAGATGCTCGAATCTTTGATGCTGCGCCGTTATGAGCGTCTTCAGCAAACGAACTCTGAGTTAAATGAAGCCTTGACCCAGGGAGATACAGCAACCGGCAATATCAGCAACACGTTTCGCCAAGTCACAATGATCTGTGTGGTTTTCTTTGGCTCCCTGATTGTGATGAAAGGGGCCATGACGCCTGGCGGCCTGGCGGCTTGTATGCTGCTGTCGGTTCGAACATTACAACCATTGCGACACGGCTTGATGGTTTGGATTCGGTACCAGGTTTTTGTTGCGGCCAACGACCGACTCAACGCCATCGTGCATCTGCCACACGAGCCAGACGATGGCAAGGAAATGTTAGGTCCAGTTAAAGAAAGTCTGGTGTTGCGTGATGTGACGCTAGCCTTTGAAAATGGCAAGTTATTGTTCAGTCACCTGAATCTGAGCATCAAGGCCGGCGATTTTGTCGCCATTCAAGGCGAAAGTGGTTCGGGTAAAACCAGTTTGCTGACAGTGATGAACGGTATGCTGCGCCCAAGCCAGGGAACTGTCAGTGTGGATGGCCATGACCTACAGGGGTTTGTTGCTGACAGCGTTTACAAGCAGATTGCGCTGCTACCTCAATCGGGCTCCATTGTGGCGGGGACGATTCTGCAAAATCTGACCATGTTTGATGACAGCCTGAATGACGATGCCTTGCGGCTAGCCAGTCGGCTGGGCTTGGATCGTTTTGTTGCAACCATGAAAATGGGCTACGAAACCGCCTTGGGCAATGGGGTTGCCAGCACAATTCCAACTGGTTTGCGTCAAATCATTGTGATCGCGCGCGCTTTGGTACGTCACCCTAGCGTGATTTTGTTTGACGAGGCCAATACCTCGCTCGATATGTCAGCAGACCAATTGCTGCGCAGTTATTTGGCCGAGCTCAAGGGGCAGTGTACGGTGGTACTGGTGACCCCGCGGCCATCCCTGATTTCGTTGGCCGACACAATCTATCAGATTGAAAATAACCGGTTGATCGAGCTGACCGGCGAGCTGTCGCTTCATGGTTTTCAACAACCAGCACCTTTGCCGCCGGCGCCAGAGCGCCCATCGGACGTGAATGATGTTGGCGTTGTCATCAGGCGCCAATTCAGCCAGGAATCTGATTTTTCTATTTGCCTGCAACCTTTGCTGCAAGCTTTAAAGTGGCGTGGCCAGGCGCGTGAGCTAGCCCAAGCCATGCCACATTTACTGTCCACGCTGGACTTGTCGCACTTGTGCTCAATCATGGCCAACTTGGGCCTGCTGCCAAAACATTTCCGCAGTAATTTGGTGCGTCTGCACCCGCGTTTGATGCCCTGCCTGTTTGTACCTGATGGTCGTGCTGCCATGGTAGTCCATGAAGTCTTGCCAAACGGGGATTTGCGGGTTTTTGACAGCGCCAGCCGTTCAGAAAAGTTGGTCAAGCCTGAGCAGGTGAGTGGTACCAGCTATGTATTTCGGCCGCACGACGTACAAAAAAAGTCATCCATTGCCAAGAAAAGTTGGGTCGGCCAATTGCTTTGGCGTATGCGCAACAATATTGCATTGGTTTTTGTTTTGTCGTTCGTCGGGGGTGTGCTAAGTCTGTCAGCGCCGCTGTATGTCCGCTTTATTTACGATTCGGTCATTCCTTCAGGCGATCTGCTGATGGCCTCTTATATGTCGATTGGGGTACTAACGGTCATGGCAGTGGGCTATATGCTCAGGACTTTGAGCGGCCGGATTTTGGCTTTTGTCAGCGGTCGCACTGATTATGTGCTGGGTAATTATTTGTTTGAACGCGTCATTAGTTTGCCAACCTCGTTTACCCAGGGTGCCTCCATCAGCCGCCAGGTCGGTCGTTTGCGTGACTTATCTGGTTTGCGCAACTTCATCATGGGGCCGTTGTCTTTGCTGATTTTCGAATTGCCTTCTACTGTTGTCCTGATCATCTTGATCGCTGTGATCAATCCTTATGTCTTGGTGGTGCTGCTGGTGATGGGCGCCTTGGCGACTGGACTAGGTTATTGGTCAAGAAAATCGAATGACTATGCGGTTACAAAAATTAGCAAAATGCAGCAAGAGCGGCGGGAGTTCTTGAACGATACCCTGACCGATATGCGCACCATCCGTCTTTGCGGCGCTGCGCCGTATTGGGTTGATCGCTTTCGCGAATTCAGTGGCAAGGCGATCATGACAAATTTCCGCAACCGCGAGTTGCAAGCGCGTACCAGCGGTATCTCCAAAGTGCTCAGTTCGGCCACTGGCTTGTTGGGCTTGGCCACATCTGCCTACCTGGCAATCCTTGGGCAAATTACCAGTGGCACCATGATGGCGACGATGATGATTTTGTGGCGCGTAACTGGGCCACTAGAACGGTTGTTTATGACCGCGACCACGTTAAACCATGTTTGGGACAACTTGGAGCAAATCGACCGCTTGATGCGCCTCAAGGGTGAGGCCGATATCGGGGTATCACAAACACTCAGAGGCGATTCAAAAGGTAATTTGAGTTTTTCTAGGGTCTCGTTTCGGTATGTCAGCGACGCAGATCCAGTCCTGCTGGGCGTCTCTTTTGAGGCCAAACCCGGGCAATTGTTGGTCTTTACAGGTGGGGTTGGCTCAGGCAAATCTTCAATTTTTCAGTTAATTGAGCGCACCTATTCGCCCCAAGCGGGCACCATCCGCCTGGATGGGGCTGATATTCGCCAGCTCACGGCCTATGACCTGCGCTCCAAATTGAGCTATATGCCGCAACACAGTGAGTTGTTTTATGGCTCTGTCATGCAAAACCTGCTATTGGTAAACCCGGCTGCCTCTGACGCTGAAGTTCAGTGGGCGGTCGAAATGGCTGGTCTGACAGCCGACGTGGCGGCATTGCCAGAGGGTATGAATACCCGCATCTCCAGCAGCAAATCAGATCAGTTGCCACACGGATTCAGACAGCGCCTTTCTTTAGCCCGGGTCATGCTTAAACCAGCCCCCGTGGTTTTGCTGGATGAGCCCGGTGCCGGGATGGACCGCGAGGGCGAAGAGGCCCTGCTGCGTTGCTTGGCATGGCTGCGCGGCAAATCGACGGTGCTGATGGCTTCACAAAGACCGGCGCACATGCGGTTGGCTGACGCCGTGATTGTGATGCAGCAAGGCAGTTTGGTGGCAATGGGACCTTTTGAAAGTGTCAAAAGCAAAATTTTTCAGGATGTAGCCAAATGATTTTCTCCAAAAAGACCACCTCAAACGATGCCAAGGGCAGCGATGGATTAACGCTTGGCACCCGTGAGCGGCGTTTGTTGTCAGAAACCAGTCACATTGAAGAAGAACTGGTTCCGTCATTTGTGAGACCCATCTTTTTGATCATAAGCGTGCTGATCGTTTTATTTTTAATTTGGGCAGCAGTCGCACAAATGAAAGAGGTGGCGCACGCGCCAGGCGAAATTATCCCCAACGGATTTATAAAAGTGGTGCAGCATCTTGACGGTGGCATTGTGTCAAAAATTGCCGTCGAAGAGCGCAGTCTGGTTGAACCCGGACAAGTGGTCATGACACTCGATGGTGCCCAAGTGAAGGCCGAGCTGTTGCAAATGCAGACGCGCCAGGAAAATCTACGCCTGCGTACCGAACGATTGAAGTCATTTGTCGATGGACGCAGACCCAACTTTGGACCCGATAGCGCCGGCTGGAGCCTTTTGGAAACCGGGCAGTGGCAACTTTTACAAACACAAAATGCAGCCAGAGCATCAGCAATTGCAATTCTTGACAATCAGGCACTACAAAAAAAGCAACGCATTGAGCAGTTGACACAATCACTACAAATTGCCAGAGAACAGTTGGCTTTGACCAGCGAACTCAGCGCAATGCGCGAAGAACTGGGCGCAAAACGCTTGATCAATCGTACGGTGTTGCTGGAAACCCGTCGGGCCAAGGTAACTGCAATTGGTGAAATTGAGCGTCTCACTGAAGAAATTGGTATTGTCAAAAAGGAATTATTAGAGATCAAAGCCAGGCGCGCGGACATCATCAACCAACTACGCCGCGATGCCATGAACGAATACGGCAGTGCCAGGGCCGAGATGGCGGAGGTGGCAGAACAGGTCAAACGCTTGCAGGACAAGGTTTACCGCTTGGACATTCGTGCGCCGATACGCGGTTGGGTGCATGACCTGAAGGTCAAAACCATTGGGCAGGTCATTCAACCCGGAGCCCTGATCATGCAAGTAGTGTCTGATAAGGTCGTGGTTGAAGCAGAAGTCCAAATATCTGCCCGCGATATCGGCTTTGTCAAAGTAGGTCAGCCCGTCAATTTGCGGGTTACCAGTTATGACTACGCGCGCTACGGTATCGGGAAAGGCTTCCTTAAACTTGTCAGCGCTTCCAGCGTTGTTGGTCCAGATGGCATACCGTATTACAAGGGACTGATTGAGCTGACCAATCAATACGTCGGTAACGTGCCATCAAACCACCCCATGCAACCAGGCATGACGGTTGAAGCAGAAATCCTGACTGGACAAAAAACCATGTTGCAGTACCTGGTCAAGCCAGTGATCGATGTCTTGTCAATGTCTTTCTATGAACGGTAGGGATATAACTTCTGGCCGACTGGTTTTAGCGCGGGTAGGTGATTATTATGCAGGATCAGACTACTGCCTCGCAGAAAACCTCAAATGGCCCAAAACGACCCAACCACACAAGCAAATCAGGACGCCATACAGCTTGACGACCTGACGGTGCTCAGCCGTGGGCAGGTGCAGGAGTCTCCTGATGACACGCAGAAGGTAGTTGAAGCACCGCCCAGTGAAGACGATGCTGGCTATGAGAACATTCAGTCGTCTGGCCTATCTGATGCCAGAAGACCCATCCAAACAGAAACAACTGGCACGGCAAAGTCAAGCGGTTCCGAGATAAACCGCTCTGGCTTCTCCGGCGGCGTGGATGTACCTCACATCAAGAACGGAAGTTTTGGGGAACAAATTCCCGTTCCATTGATAGACCAACCATTGCCCGCAGCAGAGGTTCAATTCGACAACCCGGCACCAGCAACAACCCCGCCACCGCTGCCAAGCCAGCCAACAGTTGTGACGCCAATTGGCGCAGGCCAACGGCTGCCCGAGACACCAACCAGTCCCGAGGTCCCAGAAGATCCAGTACCACCAACTGATGATGACTCAGACTCGGACACGGATACCGATACCGATACCGATACCGATACCGATACTGATACTGATACTGATACTGATACTGATACTGATACTGATACT
>PCUV01000108.1:0-493 GCA_002786915.1 Comamonadaceae bacterium CG12_big_fil_rev_8_21_14_0_65_59_15
TGCGCGGGGGAGGGCGGACACGGCGGCGCGGTATAATACGCGCCTAGTTCATTAGCACAAAAAACGTTCGCCCTGAGGTATCGAAGGGCTGGTTTAAGTGGTTCGATACCTCTGGTGGAACACTAAGTAGTGACTAAGCACGATAAACCCGTGCTAAGTCACTACTTAACCACGAACGGCTCTTTATGCTCAATCTAGTTTATTTTTTATTCAGGAGTTGCCTTGTTCAAGCTCATCGGTGTCATTGCGGGTTATTCCTTTCTCGGATTTTGGGGCGCACTGCTCGGTTTTTTTATCGGGGGATTTTTTGACCGCATGAGGGCGTATGGCTCCGGCGGGATGAACCCGTTGCAGAATGCACTGCGCCAGGCGGTGTTCCTCGAGACGGTGTTCCTCTCGATGGGCAAGCTGGCGAAGGCCGATGGGCAGGTCTCTCAAGAAGAGATTGCGCATGTCGAGCAGTTCATGCAGAAGCTGCGCATGACTGCGGAGC
>PCUV01000108.1:503-2048 GCA_002786915.1 Comamonadaceae bacterium CG12_big_fil_rev_8_21_14_0_65_59_15
GGCCATCGCGCTGTTCAAGAAGGGCGTCGATCCGGCGTTCGATATCTATCCGGCCTATCAGCGGTTCATATCGGTTTGCGGAAACACTAAGAATCTGCGGGAAGTGCTGCTGGCCTACCTGATCGTGTTGGCGCTGGCGGACGGGCATTTCCATCCGGCTGAAGAGGCGTTGCTCACCGAGCTGGCCGGGTATCTCGGCTATGGCCCGGTCGAGTTCAAGCAGATGATCGAGATGGTGCTGAACCAGTCACACTTCGGCGGGGGGCAAGCCAAATCCGCCACTGCGCTGGAGGATGCGTACAAGGCGCTGGGCGTGACCAAAGACAGCAGCGACGCGGAGATCAAGCGCGCCTATCGCAAGCTGATGAGCCAATACCACCCGGACAAGCTGATGGGGCAGGGCGTGCCGGAAGATATGATCGCGGTGGCCACCGAGCAGGCGAAGGAAATTCAGCTTGCGCATGACTTGATCAAGAAGAGCCGGAACCTTTGAGATTGATGCAGGTGAAGTGAGATTTGGTAGGGGCGTGATTTATCGCGCCCTTTTCTTCTGTGCATGAGTAGAGCAGGGCGCGATAAATCTCGCCCCTACGCGGTTGTTTGATCTTTGCAATCGTCGGGATAAATCCCGACCTACAAATCCATAAACCATTTTCAGGATAAATGATGCCCACCACACTCCCCGTTCTCTCCCTGCTTGAAACCCGCGTCCTCGGCGTGCTCGCCGAGAAGCAGCGCACGGTGCCGGACTCTTACCCGCTGACGCTGAATTCGCTGGTCTCCGGCTGCAACCAGAAGAGCAGCCGCGATCCGGTGATCGAGGCTGCCGAAGCGGAGGTGCTGGTGGCGCTGGATAGCCTGCGCGGGATGTCGCTGATCGTGGAAACCAGCGGGGGGAGGGCGTCGCGTTATGCGCACAACATCGAACGGGTGCTGCATATTCCCACGCAGTCCACCGCGTTGCTGGCCCTGCTGATGCTGCGCGGCCCGCAGACGGCGGGGGAGCTGCGCCTCAATTGCGAGCGGCTGCACAAGTTCGCGGACATTTCTTCGGTCGAGAGTTTTCTGGTCGAGCTGGCCGAGCGCGCGGCGGGCGGTCTGGTGGTGGAATTGCCGCGCCAGCCCGGCGCGCGCGAAAACCGCTGGATGCACCTGCTTTCCGGCGCGCCGGTCATCGAGGAGCGTGTGGCCGCGAGAGCGGCATCTGCCGCATCCTCGGGTGATGTGATGGTGGGGGAAATCGCCGCGCTCAATGCCAACGTCGCCAGGCTCGAAACGGAGGTGAGCGAGCTGCGGGCGATGATGGGCAGGCTGTGCGCGGAGCTGGGTGTTTCCGCCGGGTAGCCGCCATGCCCGGCTTCGCAAATTTGTTTGCCGCGATACTGTTCGGTTCAGCGGGCTTCGCGGCCTTTGTCTATGGCAAGAAATCCGCCAACTGGAAGCCCATGGCTATCGGCGCACTGCTGATGGTGTATCCCTATTTCATCGAGGAAACCTGGCTGTTGTATGCCATTGGCGTTGCCTTGTGTGTCGGGCTATTTGTCT
>PCUV01000108.1:2104-8628 GCA_002786915.1 Comamonadaceae bacterium CG12_big_fil_rev_8_21_14_0_65_59_15
CTTTCCAAGACAGATGCCTCCAGCGGCCTGCCAAGGCGCACCCGCTGCCAGTCCTTTCTCGGCATAGCGATGCCACATTTTGAGAGAACCATCGCGCGCCACCGACAACCGTCCGCCAGGATTTCGACCGGTTTCACCAGGCAGGCGAAATTCAATCAAATGGTCTCTGATCTTTTGAATCTCGCAGCCGCGTGCAACGAGGTAGTTTTCCATCTTTTGCAGTGCATCCATGCTGATTCCTCAAGCATCGAGCCCCATGCGCAAGCCTGGTGCGTGACCCACATGACCATCACTCACCCAATGCGGTTTTCTGCGATCCGCAGCATGTTGCAAGCGCTTTGAAAAACTGTTGAGTTTGTCGGCCAATCCGCCCGGATGTTGCTTGTAGTCCGCCTCAAATCGTTGTTGCAAAGATCGCACATCGAAGGAATTGGCAGACGTGCCTCCGGTTTCATTCGTGCTTTGCTTTGTGTCGCCACTTTGCATGGCAGACGGATCAAAACGCGGGTCAACAAAACCGGGGGCCTGGGTTTGGCCCAAACTTTGGCCGCTCGCGTTCATGCCACGTCCAGCCATCGGACTCTCAGACGGACCAGGCGCTGCGCTGTCAGGGCCAGAGCCTTCACTTGGTGTGCGAGCCCTAGCAGACTGGCTAGCCGAGCTGGATGCAGTGGGTGAAACGGATGGACCCGGCAAAGCCAGGAAAGGCGCTATACCGGTGCCGCCACTGTTTGCATTGCTGGATTTTGTGATGTTGCTGGTATTGCTCGGACCAGAACCAGACTGAAATGGATTGATGGCATTGACCGCACCACTGATGCCACCGCCAAAGCCGACACCCGCAGAAGAGCCACCAATGGCACCCGCCGCCTTTTGAATCGGCATCAATGCACCCATGGCGCCGCCCGCAAGCCCCAGGGCACGGGCACCGGCGGCACTGGTGGCTAGTCCCGCCGCCACCGGCGCACCGCCCACCATGCCAGCCGCCGTGCCGGCGCTTTGCAGCGACATCGCCACCGTGCCATTGAGCATTGACCCCGCCAGGCCGGGTGCCATGTAACCCGTCACCCCATAGAACAGCGATGCGCCACCCACACCCAAATAGTCACCAAAACTGGGGCCTTCCGGATGCGCCGCGTAGGCAGCCGCAATGGTGTCTTTCAGCGCCTGGGTGAAGCTGTCACCAAAGCCGATGATCAAGTAGATGGTGAACAGTTTGACGCCAACGGAGATCGCATAGCCAAAGTATTTTTCCGATAAATTGTGCGTCCAGCGCGAGCCGGAAAACCCCAGCATCAACGCACCCCCGCCAATGATCAAGTACGACTCAACCAGGGTGATGAGCAGTTGAACCGCAATCAGCCCGTAGCCAAGGACAATAAAAACTGAGGCAACACCCACAATGATGGCGCTGAGCATGAATTTGCCCAGGCCTTGCCCCGAATTTGTCAAAGTGTTGATGATCATGTCACCCGTGCTGGGCGCGGCATCGTTGGAGAACTGCATCAGGCTGGCGGCTACTTGCAGCCCTTGGTCAAAAACAGCGGACGGCGACAACACGGAAGTGCCACCCACACCGGCACCGGCCGCCTTGAAGGAATTGATGATGGCGGGAATCCACTCGGGCGCCTTGATCAGCACCATGGCAAAAAATGACAGGGACATGACCTTGAACAGGGTCCCCACCATGATTTCCGAAAGCTCAGATTTTTTGAGTGTCAGCTGAATCGCCGACCAGGCGAATTCAAGTGCAGCCAGGCCAAAGAACAAATTGGTGGCGTAACCCAAAGCAGTCGCCATCCAGCCGCCGGATGCCCCTTGAACCTGACTCACCAGCGTGTCCATCATGCCAGCGGCATTCGCCAATGGCGTGATGCCGCACAGCAGCAGAAAAATGGCGACCCGCATCGATAGCACTCCGCTCAGTATTGGCCGGAGTGGTTGCGAAAGAAGTTGCGGTACAAAAGCTCGTCCTGGTACTTTTCGTTTTCCTGTTTGGCGATGGCATTCAGTCGGGCCTGTTCCGCCGCAATGATGGTGCCGTGCAGTGCTTGGGTTTCATTGACCATCATGCCGGCAATTTGATTGCCAGCCTGAATTGCTTGCAACCGGCCCGCCGCAGTCTGGGATGCCAACTGAATTTGCTGCAAAGCACTTTGCGTTGTCGAAAAATTGTTGGCGTTCAAGCCCAATTGCTGCAACGCCGCGCCAATCTGGTTGTTCAAGCCCTTGTTCCAATTCACCAGATTTTGCTGTTGGTTCGAAAGCAAATTTCCGTTGCCGTAGGTTGTTTGCATGTCGGTGATGGAATTGACAGTGGCGTTCACAATGCCTTGCGTGTTTTGAATCGTGCTGACCAACGATGTCAAACGCGCCGCAATGCCGCTCCACGCCTGAATCGGAATGCCGAGCGTGTTCTGGTACATGTTCTGGTACATCTGGATTTGCTGCTGCAGCTGTTCCAGATTGCTTGAATAGACATTGACCAGCTCGGCGTTGTTCAGCCACTGGGTGGCTTCCATGGCACCCACAAACCCACCGCCACCGGCGTGAGCGGATGGTATCGACGCTAAAGCAAAGGCAGCCGCCACTGCGGCGCTGGAAAGCAGCTTCTTGGGCTTCATGGGGATTTCCTTTATTGAACACGGTTGTCCCATACCGGCCAGACGCAAGTTGACGCAAAAAAGTGGCCCTCCCACGATCAAACAACCAGTAAAACCGTGGTGACACAGGGGAGGTCTGTGCGAGCGTCGGGCCAGATGCTCTTTGCTGACCTGTCACAGTCAATAGCTATCCCACAAACGAGCGGCGTCGAACTGGCCGCGCTCCCGCAGCCAGGCAGACGGCCAGGTGCGGGCATCCAGCTTTTGCAGATGCCGAATCCGCGCCAAATCCTCGCGTCCACTGGCACCTACAAATGCCATTTCAGGCGCTGTAAGTCCCAACTCGAACACGCGGGAACCGTCCGGGTGCAGGTGGTAATACTGGCGTTTTGGCACGGCGTTGCTGACGATCTGGATTTGCCGACGGTTGAGTCCAATCGATTGATACAGGCTGCACAATGCTTCAGTTTGTGCTTGCGGGTTTGGCAACAGGATTTTTGACGGGCAGGATTCAAAAATCACATCGGCAATGCCACTGCGCGACAAATCGCTCAGGGACTGGGTGGCAAAAATGACCGCCACGTTCGATTTGCGCAGCACCTTTAGCCATTCGCGAATCTTGGCCCTGAAGGCGGAGTGCCCCAGCATGATCCAGGCCTCATCAAGCACCAACAAGGTGGGTTGACCCAGAAAACGCTGTTCAAGCCGGTGAAACAGATAGGCAAGAACGGGCAAAACAATCTTTTCGCCGCGAGCCATCAGGTGTTCAAGCTCGAAGACCTGGAAGATGTCCGCCTGGAGTCCATCGCTTTCGGCATCCAGCAACCGCCCCGCTGATCCACGCAGCGAGTAGTATTCCAACGCTTCACGCAGACGGTTGTCCTGCAGGGTCAACAGAAAGTTTGACAGCGTGCGTTGCTCCGCGCAGTCTGTGGATGCCGCCAACTGGTTGACGGCGCGAAAGAGCTCTTTGCGCAGTTCTGGTGACATGGCCACACCTTGCAGCTCGGCCAGGCTTTCCAACCATTGCGCCGCCCAGCTGCGCTCAACTTCACCGTCAATTTGCCCCAAGGGACAAAACGTGATGTTGTCTGATTCGCCGGCAATTTCGTAATGCTGGCCACCGGCCGCAGCCACCAAGGGGAACATGGAATAGCCCTTGTCAAAGACAAAGGCTTGCGCGCCTGGATACCGAAAATGCTGCGCCACCAGCGTTGCCAACAGCGTGGACTTGCCCGATCCGGTCGGTCCAATAATGGCCGTGTGGCCTAAATCGCCAGCGTGCAAACAAACTCGATATGGCGTTGCACCATCAGTTTTTGCCTGCAACAGCGGCGCCGAATGTTCAGGATAGAACGGACACGGGTGAGCATCCGGACCGGCCCAAATGGCCGTGAGGGGCAGTAAGTGCGCCAGGTTCAAGGTGTTGACCAGCGGGCGACGCACATTGGCATACAGATTGCCAGGCATGCTGCCCAGATAAGCTTCCACCGCATTGACCGACTCGACGCGCGCTGTGAACCCTGCATTGGCGATCATCTTGGTCACGTACTGAGCCGCATCACGCAATTGCTGCAGGTTGGCGCCAGACAACAAGACGACGCTGGTGTAATAGCCAAACCGCACCAGGCCGCTGCTGGCCTCGGCCATGGCGGCGACCGCATCCGCCGCCATATCGTCCGCATCAGCATTCACATGGGTGACGCCGCCGCCCTGGCTTGAGCGCATCAAGTTCATCAGTGACAGCCGCTTTTGCGCCCACTTGGATCGGTACTTTCCCAAGGCCTTGTCTGCTTCACGCACCGGCATGAAAATGAAGCGGTTTGACCAGCGGTATTCCACTGGCAAGCGTGACAAGAAGTCCAGGATGCCGGGGAAACTGGCGCCAGGAAAGCCCGTCACGGCGATGCAAATGGCTGTTTTGTCGTCAATCCGGGGCTCGAACCCCGTCACAAAGTCGTGTTGACCCAGTACCGCGTCCAGGTACATCGGCACGGTGCCCATGACGAAACTGGCGCGCGGTGCCAGAGCGACACAGGAAGCCAAATGCGCCAGAAGCTGACTCTCAACCGATCCGGTCTCGTCGTCAATTGTGTCCACCAGGCGACGGATCTTGAGCGTGCCTGCCAGCCGTGATTCAATTTCAGTCAGAACAGTTTTGAAGCGGCTCAAACTGCGCTCTGCCATTCCGGTTTTTTGGTCCCCGTCCACAAACAGCATCTCGGCTTTTGCCGCAGCATCACGGTCCGGATGCCAGCACAAGACCAGCGTGTAGTCACTTTGAAAACCAGCCCAATCGCCTTCATGCGCGAGCCGGCGGCAATCGTCCAGGAGTCGGGTGGTACGGTCAGGAAAGGCACCATCCAAAGGGTAACCAGGGGATTGACGGCGCACGGCATCCACATTCAAGCTCCAACCATCATCAAGTGCCAGGGCCGCATTGATGCGAGCCGACACGGCCGCCAGTTCCTCTTTGGTGGCACTGTCCAGGTCCGGGCCGCGAAATTCAAAACCCGCCAGCAGGCCACCAGATTTTGTGAGTACCACGCCGTTGTCGATCAGCGCCGCCCAGGGCAGCAGATCAGGCAGCCCTTGGGCCTGGCTGCGAAATTCTTTCAAGAGCATTGTTCAGTCTCCGAATTTGCGCGGCGAGGCAAACGGGGTTGCGGCACTCTTGTACAGCTTGCGGTATTGCAAACTGCGCCCAAAGGTCTTGGAGAGTTGGGGGTCAAAGTTGGCGGCACGCGTCAACACCCATGCGCCGACAGCCCACAAAATCAGGCCAAAAATGGCGGCCCAGAGTTGAAACAATGACACAATGAACACACCTGCCACGATGCCGAGCGCCAGGATCAGCTCTCGCTCAGCGCCCAGCAGCAGCATGGGCCTGAGCATGGATTGATGCAGCGGTACTGAAAAGTCAGCACCCTTGTCTTTGCTTTGATCAACCATGATGTGTGCTTAGAAACGGCGCACCATCAGATCAAGGCGCCGCTGTTGACCAGACCGATCATGCTCAGGAAGTTGGCGCCAAAAACGATCAGTGCCACGCCGAGCACCACGTACAGCAATTTCTTTGCAATCCCACCTAAGTCGTCACCACCAAAAATCAGCGCCGCACCCGCAGCCAGAAAAGCCACGGTCGAAATACCGGTGGCCACTGGCCCGGTCAGGTTGTTGACGACCGTGGTGATCGGGCCGTCCCAAGGCAGAGCTGGGCCCGCATGGGCGATCTGAGATGCAAGTCCGGCAGCGCCGAATGTGACTGAAGTGGCAAGCTTTTTGAGAGATTTGGTGAGCCTGGTTGTTTGGAAATGCACGATCTACTCCAGTTGGAAAAAAGACATCAGCCTGTTTGGCTGGTGCTTGATACCGCTGGAGTGCAAGTGGCCGAGCGCAGCCGTGACGAGATGCGCGACCAAACCACTCACCCAGGCATTTTTTTATGCAAGCGACAGATTAGAGATAGATTAAAGAAAGATTAGCTACTTTTGGCGCTATCTGCATGTTATTGATTTGAATTGCGATTTTGATCATTTTGAGTTCGCCGCGGTATGTGCTATGCCGTGACTTGGTATGCGCTATGCCGTGGTTTGGTATGTGCTACGCCGTGTCGGTATGCGCTATGCCGTGCTTTCCGGTATGTGCTATGCCGTGCTTTTGTGGATAAGTCAGCGCCCGCTGTGGACAAGCCCACGCTTGAGTAGATACCTTGCTTGACTCACGGTCGGCACTTTTGACAGGTGCACCAGGTCTGAAGCATCGATTTCCCAGCGCCAGTGTGTGACCTCTTCCAGCCTTTTCAGGGCTGACTTCAGTTCCTGTTTGAACCCTTTGATGGCGGCGTTTTGACTCCCGCACAGTCGTTGCAGGGTTTCGACTTTGACGGGGAACGGCTTTGCATGGGAGCTGTAATAGCCG
>PCUV01000005.1 GCA_002786915.1 Comamonadaceae bacterium CG12_big_fil_rev_8_21_14_0_65_59_15
TTCCCAATTGCTTCCATCAGACGGGTTGTCGTCGTGGTTGCTGTTCTTGTGGTGCACTTCCAGCAATGGCAGATTGGCATGATCAAAGGTGCGTGCACAGCGTGCGCAGACCCAGGGAAACAGCTTCAAAGCTTGCGCCCGGTAGCCCTGTTCCCTTTGTTCGGCGCTGCGTCGCGCCTCAAGCACAAGACGATCCAGACGCTCTGCCATTCAGGTTTCTCAGCTTACTGGGCGATAGCTTTGCCGAAAACCTTGAGACCATCGCGCTCACCGTTTGAAACGACCACCCCTGCTTTAGCAGCTGCGTTTAGCCACGCACGCGCCCGATTGGCAATAACGACCCTTGCGGATTGGTCGAGGCCAAGTTTGACGACCGCAGTGTCAATCAATTCGTTGGCAGTGAGCTTTTTGCGCCCGAGGCAACTTAGCCAAAATTTTCCGCCGGTTGATGGGATTTCAACAGGATTAGTTGGTTTGGTTGGATTTGCTGATTTGGTTGGCTTCACTTCAATCTTTGCACTCATTGCGATTTTTGGTGGCTTGGCTTTCGAAGATTTGGCCTTGGCGGTCTTCTTTGGCTGTACCACCGCAACATCGGACTCGACTGGCGTCACGATGAAGACATCGTCCACTGCTTGGCTTGGAGAGGACTTCACAAAGGGTGGCAGTGCCGTTGCTGACGACTCGAATGAGATAAGCGGTTTCAGACCATCCAACGCCTGCTCCAGATTCGCAAGACGCTGGCGAGTGCGCTCAATTTCCTGGGCAATGTGACTTGCAGCTTCCAAGAGTGTTTGCATAGCTTTTCTTTCTTCAAATAGGCCGAACGTATGACCGGTGTGAGCGCATTGCAGGTTCACGTATTTCAAAATTGCTGACGTTCAATTTTGAAGATCAGCCTCCGAGAAGGTTGGCAGGCTTGCTCCAGAAGACCAGCAATTGACATTTGACCTCATGAATTGCTTGCTCCATTCCTGACCTTGGAAACGGAGGCTGTTGTGTCTAAATTTGGTTATGGTTTGGTGCGACCGCGATCTGCAGTTGGATTCACCGATGCAACATATTTACCAGGTTCACCAGACACGGTGTATGTGAGGTATCGCGTGTTACCGTTAATTGATACGGTCAACGTACTTTCGGTTCGACCCACTATGGCCGCAGGATACCCTTCGCAGTAGCCAGACTTGCAAAAAGCCTCCCACGCATTGTTCACCGCTTCGTCTTTGGAGCCCGGCGCAGGCGGGGTTGCGCAGCCAGCAAGCAAAAGAACTGCGGCTGCCAAGCCCGCAAAACAATTGGTCGGATTCATCAGATATTCCTTTCGTTTTGAACTTTCTTGTTCACAACATCTCAGTTGTCACTGCTCACCTCAGCTGCAACTTGAAGGACTTTATCTCAAGCTTTAAGCGAATAGTATCTTTCGTATCTTCAATGTTGCGCTCAAAGAACTCCTGCTTCACGAAAAAGCCAATTGTGGGAGCAAACCAAGCGCGTGTTTGGTATCGACTGGATTGGTCTGTTTTGGGATCAATGTAGCGACCCTTAGCCATAACCTCCGTTACTTCAAATTCGCCAGCTGCAGTTACCATCTTTGTTGGCGGAAATACTTGTACCTCGCCAGCCATCTTCACGACACGCCCACTGTCAATTTGTAGTCTTTCAATGGCGTAACTCCTTTTACCGACGACTAAGGGCAAGCGGAACAAATCGAGGCTTGGTTTGTAGCGAATATTTCCGGACTCAACGATGTTCAAGTTGCTGTCCCGCGTTTCACGCACACTTGTCACGGTGTCAGCATGCCGAGTTATGACTTCAAAAACGTAAAAATCGCTTTCGAACGCGACCACTTTGCGGGTGACCTCGGAAGTTGTGAAGGTGCCCCTGCGCTCATTGGAAAGTTCGAATATCCACTGATCACCGATTTGAGGAACGACTTGCGCCCATGTCGCTTGAGAACATATGGTTGTAAAAACCATAAGACAGGCTGTAATAGTGTTGCGCATCAAAGGGCCCATGTCAAATTCGGATTGCATCAATGTGAAGTTTCTGTGATCTGGTTAGCCAATTTTGCCCAGTTCTAGCGTGTCCATCAGCCTACGTTGCACTGCTGTCTCAGACCTGACCACAACCAATGTTTGCAACGTTGATGCGTCGAGTAAATATTTGAAATTGGATCACCCGGATGCTGCCATTCGTAGTCGTCAGGAAACGCTGCACCCCGGTCAATGAATCCACGCTCTATGAGTGATCCCAGTCGAGCAGAAAGTGGTCACTCAATCATGTCTTAAAAATGGTTGACTGGCACCCAGTCACTCGTCTTCGCCGCCCATCATGCCACCCAACAGACTGCCGCCAAGTACACCGCCACCGAGCAACGAGCTCTGTTCAGCAGACCTGCCGCCCGCCGCCGGTGCGCTGGCAATGATGCGGTTGGCAAGACGCGACAGCGGTAGCGACTGCAACCACACCCGCCCCGGCCCGCGCAAGGTGGCAAAGAACAGGCCCTCACCGCCAAAAAGCGCCGATTTGACCTTGCCGACGTACTGAATGTCGAAATCGACCGATGGCTGGTAAGCCACCACACAGCCGGTATCGACCCGCAGCATTTCACCGTGCGCCAGGTTGCGCTTCATCAACGTGCCACCGGCATGCACGAATGCCATGCCGTCACCGTCGAGCTTTTGCATGATGAACCCTTCACCGCCAAACAGGCCCACACCGAGTTTCTTCTGAAAAGCGATGCCAAGCGAAACGCCTTTGGCGGCGCACAAAAATGAATCCTTCTGGCATATCAGCGTACCCCCTAAAGCACGCAAATCCATCGGAACGATCTTGCCGGGGTAAGGGGCGGCGAAGGCCACACGCTGTTTGGTGGACGCGGTATTTTGGAATACGGTGGTGAACAAGCTCTCGCCCGTGAGCAGGCGTTTACCAGCACCAAGCAGCTTGTCAAACAGACCACCTTGCTGGGCACCATCGCCAAAAACGGTGTCCATCTGAATGCCTTCTTGCATGTACATCATCACGCCAGCTTCGCCCACAGCCGCCTCGCCGGGGTCGAGTTCAACCTCCACGTACTGCATTTCGTTGCCGAAAATCTCGTAATCCACGATGTCCATTGCCATTGCGTTTCACCTTTTGAAAGTTGCGTTGTGTTCGTTCGCTGGTTCAGGCAAGCAGCGTTCGTTGGATAGGTTGCTCTGCACCCGCAATCAGTCGCTCTGCCGGGTACTGCCGCATGAAGTCCATGCTCTGCTGCGGTGTGGCTTTCAACCAATGGTCATAGCTGTCTGACGGCAAGATCACCACCATGCGCTTCTCGTCCACGGGCTTGTGAAACTGGCACATCAGATCATGGCCGTCGGCGTTGATGGTGAGCATCGTGAAACTGTGCACAACGCCTTTGGGCGATTTCCACGATGACCACAGTCCGGCAATGCCTAAAGGCTCGCCGTTGGCGGCAGAAATGCACGACGGAATGGCCTTGCCGCTGCGCCAATCCGGCTCAAAGATGGCGTCCACCGGGATGATGCAGTGCTGAGCGTTCTTCCAGGCATCCCTGAAGCTGGGTTTGGTCGCCACTGTCTCACTGCGTGCGTTGTAGGTTTGTCGGCCGATGGTGGTATCGGTGGCCCAATGCGGGATCAGGCCAAACAAACCGGGCACGGCTTCGCGCTCAGCCACGGCCTCATCACCCACATCGGCTTCTTTTGGTCTACGTATGAAAGTGGCCGGGTAGCAGGGCCAGACATCGTGCTTGCCAATGTCAGTCGGCGGCTCCACGCCAAAGTGTCTGGCGTAGTGTTCGCGCTCCTTGATGGCTTGGTAGTGACTGCACATTTAGCCATGGTAGCGCCCAAACTCGGAGGCCTTCATCAGAGGAGCCCACCAGCGCTGAGCTCACCCTGGTCTACCATTCTTGTCAAAATCCCGACTTCTCATCGATCGACCTACCGAGACAGACAAATCATGGCAAATCTAGCCCCCATCGAATATGAACAAGCCTCACCCACCGTGCGCACCATCTATGACGACATCATGGCCACCCGCAAGACGGACTGGGTGAACAATTTCTGGAAAGTCCTGGCTCATCATCCTGAGAACCTGCAACGCATCTGGAACAACATCAAGCAGGTGATGGGTAATGGTGCCCTTGATCCCCTGACCAAGGAAATGATTTACGTGGCCATCAGCATCACCAACAACTGTGGCTACTGCATCGCCTCCCATTCAGCCGGTGCAAGGGCCAAAGGCATGAGCGAAGAGCAATTCGGCGAGTTGATGGCTGTCATTGGTCTGGCCAACGAGACCAACCGCCTGGCTGTGGGTTACGGCGTCCCAATTGATGAGGCCTTCCTGCCTAAATAGACCCAAGGTTTCTATCTGCCGGATTTTGACTGTGTAGACGATCGGTCTAGAATGGGCCGATGCAACAGAAAATTTTGACGCAAAGTCGAAAAAAGCGACAGCCCAAACGGCAAGCCAACCTGGTGGATTCACGTGAGTTGCTCTTACGTTCCGGTCTGGAAGTCCTGACCGAAAAAGGTTTCTCGGCCACCGGCATCGATGAAATTCTCGGGCGTGTGGGTGTCCCCAAAGGTTCTTTCTACTACTACTTCGACAGCAAAGAAGCGTTCGGTCTGGCGTTGATTGATCGCTATGCCGACTTCTTTGCGCGCAAGATCGATCGTCACCTGAACAACACCCAACTTGCTTCCGTTGATCGATTGCGTTCCTTTGTGGGAGACGCCATTGCGTCAATGGCACGATTTGATTTCCGTCGTGGGTGTCTGATCGGCAATCTGGGTCAGGAAATGGGCGCGTTACCCGAGAGCTTTCGCGCCAGGTTGAAAGAGGTTCTTGAGGACTGGCAAGCACGATTTGCCGTCTGTTTGGCCCAAGCCCAGGAAGCGGGCACCCTTTCCAAATCAGTGGATGTGAACCAGGTTGCCGCCTTTTTCTGGATTGGCTGGGAAGGTGCTGTACTGCGCGCCAAACTGGAGCACAGTCCAGCCCCGCTGGAACTGTTTGCCGAATTCTTCTTTGCCGGATTTTCCGCTGGCTGATTTTTTTACCATTGACCAGACGATGGGTCTCAAAAAGGAAAGACTGTGATGTTCAAAGGAATCTTGATCGAGAAAGACGACAACGGGCACCGTGCTTCCATTCAGGAGCTCGATGAGGCCCTGTTGCCAGCCGGTGACGTCACCGTTCGGGTGAGCCATTCGACGCTCAACTACAAGGACGGGCTGGCGATCACCGGCAAAGGCCCGGTGGTGCGCAAGTTCCCCATGGTGCCGGGTATCGACCTGGTGGGTGTTGTCGATGAAAGTTCTCACCCTGACTTCAAAGCGGGCGACTCCGTCCTGCTCAACGGATGGGGTGTGGGTGAGGTTCACTGGGGTGGCCTGGCCCAGAAGGCGCGCTTGAAAGGCGATTGGTTGATACCGTTGCCAGCCAAGTTCACACCGCAGCAGGCGATGTCAATTGGCACGGCTGGCTACACCGCCATGTTGTGCTTGATGGCGCTGGAAAAGCAAGGCGTGAAACCGTCCGATGGTGAGATCGTTGTCACCGGTGCGGCCGGTGGCGTTGGCAGTGTGGCGATTGCCGTATTGAGCAAGCTTGGCTACCAAGTGGTTGCGGTGACAGGTCGCACGGCGGATGCCGACTATCTGAAGAGCCTCGGGGCCATTGAAATCCTGGATCGCTCACAGTTCAATGCCCCCGGTAAGCCCCTGGCCAAAGAGCGCTGGGCCGGTGCTGTCGATGTTGTTGGCAGCCACACACTGGCCAACATCTGCGCCTCCACCAAATACCGAGGTGTTGTGACAGCATGCGGTTTGGCGGCGGGGATGGATTTTCCCGCGACGGTTGCACCGTTCATTCTGCGTGGTGTGACGCTGGTGGGGGTAGATAGCGTGATGTGTCCGCGCCCTGAGCGCATCCAGGCCTGGCGCAGGCTGGCAACGGATTTGGATATTGGAAAACTCGATGCCATCAGCAGCGAAATTGGCCTGGCTGAGGCCATCCCCATGGCGTCACGGTTGCTCAACGGTGAAGTTCGTGGGCGTGTCGTTGTGGATGTGAACAAGTAGGCGTTGTGGCAGAGAACCACCAGACTTTTTCAGTTACACGCCGTCAACTCTGAAAGGAAGATTTCATGACTCAAGTAGCCCCGGCCATCAGTCGTTTCCCAGTCCCCGAACTCAAGGACCTGCCTGAAGACATCCGCACGCGCATTCTGGCGGTGCAAGAGAAGTCCGGCTTCGTTCCCAACGTGTTTCTGGTGTTGGCGCATCGGCCCGATGAGTTTCGTGCCTTTTTTGCATACCACGATGCCTTGATGGAAAAGAAGGGCAATCTGACCAAGGCCGAGCGCGAAATGATTGTGGTGACCACCAGCAATGCCAACCACTGCCAATATTGCGTGGTGGCACACGGCGCCATCTTGCGCATCCGAGCCAAGAACCCGCTCATCGCAGACCAAGTGGCCATCAACTACCGCAAGGCCGACATCACGCCGCGTCAAGCAGCCATGCTGGACTTTGCCATGAAAGTCGCGCTCCAGGCCCACACCATTGGCGACGTGGACTTTGAAACATTGCGTCAGCACGGCTTTGACATGGAAGATGTGTGGGACATTGCCGGTATTGCAGCTTTTTTTGGTCTGTCCAATCGCATGGCCAATGTCACCAGCATGCGGCCCAACGACGAGTTCTACAAACTGGGGCGCTGACCGGAAGAGGTGTTGACGTTAACAAGCTCAATGCCAATGACACGCTGGACTGAAACCTTTATGCATCGACATGGCTGAGACTCTGCTGGATCGGCTTATTGGCCGCACGCGCGCTTATGGATGCGACCGCTGGAAAGGCCACCTGCAGACAGCCGTTTTCGCAGCAATCGTGGTTTTTGGCATTCAAGCCTGGCAGACACGCGCCGTGCCAGGGGGACAGGCACCAAACGTCGATGTCTTTTTGGTACAACCGGACGGCACGTCTTCAAAGATCACCTTGCAGGAATGGCGTGCTCAGCACCCGGGCCAGCCCGTTGCCCTGCATTTCTGGGCTGACTGGTGTCCCATTTGCCGCACAGAAGAAAACAGCATCACCCGATTGACCGAAGACTGGCCCGTTTTGACTGTGGCCATGCAGTCAGGGTCGTCAGACAATGTGCGCAATGTCCTCCAAAAACGGGAACTTCCCTGGAGTACGACCGTGGACGATCGCGGCGATACAACCCATGCCTTCGGCTTTAACGCCGTTCCGGCGTTCGTTGTGATGGATGCGAAGGGAAACCTGCGCACACCGACCCTTGGCTACACAACAGAAATCAGCATGAGGCTTCGACTTTGGTGGGCATCCATGTTGACTGTGTAGCCATTGTTTTACAAGAAAATCTCGCTATCAAAGCCGCTAGCATCACACGATGCATGAAACAAAACTATCCTGTGCTCTGTTGGTTGTGAACGAGTTGGGTGAACTTCTGATTGGGCACTCCACTGGTAACTCTATCTGGGACTTGCCCAAAGGACTTATCGATGAAGGCGAATCCCCGCTGATCTGTGCGCTGCGTGAAGCGCGAGAAGAGTTCGGACTCCGATTTGAACCAGACCGTTTGACCGACCTAGGTCGGCACACCTACTATCGCGGCAAAGACTTGCACCTGTTTAGGGTGCAGACGACAACCCGTGAGACGCGCCTGGACGACCTGCGATGCACCAGCTATTTCACGCACCCGGTCAGTGGCCATACTTTGCTCGAAATTGATGGTTTTGCTTGGGCAGATACATCTCAGCTGCAACGGCGATTGGGCAAGAGCATGAAGAGGCTGCTGCTTGACCAAGGGCTGCTCTCCCGATGCACGTCCGCAAACGACATTTCCAACTTGACTAACATGAGTAGCATCACATGAAAGCAATTTTTAGCATTTTGGGGCTGCTCATCGTCGTAGCCATCACTGGCTTTCTGGCCAAAAAGCAACTGGGGTCGACTGCTGAAATCATCGTTACCCCCCAAGACGGAACCCAAATTTCGATGCCTGCCACCACTCCTGGTGTCACTGTGCAACAGCAAAGCCAGCAAATTCAACAACAAGTCAAACAGTCATTGGAGGCCGCCATGCAGCAACCACGCCCGATGCCTGATGACAAATAGCCACCCCCTGGTTTTCATGGGAAACGACGCTACTCATGCTGCGTTCATTACCCTGATTGCAACCCAAGCCGGCTTGATGACCTGATCGTCAGATTGCAAAAATCCAGGGACACCCCGCCAATCGGATAAAACAAATCCAGGCTGCCAGCCCTGCTATTTGGCCTTCGCTCGGCCGTACTTGGCGCTGAAGCTAGCCTTACCCAAACTGTTGCCGTTGATCATGTAGCCGGTGAGCGCCGCAGTGGCATCTGGTGGCACTGTCAGCTTATCTTTCAGGGCATGAACCGTAAAAATGTAGCGATGCGGTTTGTCCCCTTGTGGTGGGCAAACACCGCCCCAACCGGCCACACCGTAATCAATGCGCGCGGCCGTGGCACCTTGGGGCAAG
>PCUV01000046.1 GCA_002786915.1 Comamonadaceae bacterium CG12_big_fil_rev_8_21_14_0_65_59_15
ACCAGCGGCCACCTCAAAGCCGCAAGTTACTCTCAAACCGCGAGCACGCTTAGCAGTGCTGATGCGCTCAACTACAGCTTTACGGGCTTGACCACCAGCAGCGCCAACTACACCGTCAGCCCGCTGGCGCTCACCGGCAGCATCACTGGCGGCGGCAACACCTACGGATCAACCCTGAGCCCTGGCAGCGCCAGTTTGTCGGGCATCTTGAGCGGTATCCCGACGGGCTCCACGGTCGCAGTCACTGACGTGGTCACGCCCGCCACTGTTACGCTCAACACCGCCGGCCTGCTCAGTACCAGCGGCAAGCTCAAAGCGGGCACGCACAGCGGCATCCAGTCGGTTAGCGGCACCTTGGGCGGCGCGGATGCAGGCAACTACAGCTTTGCCGGCGCAACAGCAGACTACACGGTGGGCCAACTGGCCCTGACTGGCGCGGCGATCGCAGCCGTGAGCACCACTTACGGCACAACAGCCGCCCCCGGTGCGGTCAGCTTTGGCAACGTGGTCAGCGGCGACGCGGTCACCAGCAGCGCCAGCATCGTCAACCCGCTGACCAGCACCAGCGGCCACCTCAAAGCCGCAAGCTACTCTCAAACTGCGAGCACGTTAGGCAGTGTGGACGCGCTTAACTACAGCTTTACAGGCTTGACCACGAGCAGCGCCAACTACACCGTCAGCCCACTGGCGATCACGGGTGTGAGCGCAATAACGGCGGCTGACAAAGTCTATGACGGCAACACATCGGCCAGCTTGAACACCACAAACGCTATTTTTAACGCAGCTATCAGCGCAGACCAATTAAGCGTTGCCAGCGCTACAGGCACCTTCGCCGACAAAAATGTGGCAACCGGCAAAACGGTGAACATCAACGGCATCAGCCTGGGTGGCGCGGATGCGGGCAACTACAGCCTGGCCAGCAGCACGGCCAGCAGCAATGCCAGCATTACCCAACTTCCCAGCGTCACCTGGGCCGCCAGCAGCCCCGGCAACTGGAGCAACCCAGCCAATTGGGCCGGTGGTGCCCTTCCTGATCTAAATAACGTCGCGGCGGTGAACATCCCCAGCGGCGTCACCGTAACCTACGACAGCGCAGCCGGTAACACGCACCTGCAAAGCCTCAGCAGCAGTGGCACACTGAACTTGACTGGGGGCACGCTGGATATTGGCAACCAGCTCAGCACGCAAAACTACAGCCAAAGCGCAGGCGTTGTCAGCGGCGCGGGAAGCTTTACGGTCAGCAACAGCTTCAGTCAAAGTGCGGGCAGCATCGCCATGGGCGGGCCGGTAGCCATCACGCAAACCAGCGGCGACCTGATTGTTGGCAGCATCAGCGCGGCGGCCATCACGTTGAATGCCAGCAACGGTGCCATCAGCCAAAGTGCGGCGCTGGTCAGCAGCGGCTTGCTCAGCACTCAATCAAGCTTGGGCACCACGCTCACCCACACCGGTAACCACCTCAGTGCCTTCCAGGCCAGTAGCAGCACCAGCGGCAACATCAGCCTGGTCAACACCGGCGTGTTCGACATCCGGGGCATCAGCACTGCGGCGGGCAGCATCACGGTGGACAACACCGGCGCGACCCGCACCAGCGCCTTGGTCAAGGCGGGTGGGGGCGACCTCAACATCAACGCCCACAGCCCCTTGAGCATCGGTGCGGCAGGCTTGCAAGCCAGTGGCAACATCACCCTGAGCGCCGCCAACAGCGACGGCAACCTACAACTTGACGGGCCGGTCAGCTCCAGCGCGGGCGGCATCAGCGTCAACGCGGGCAACAGCTACACACAAAACAGCGCGGTCAGCGCGGCTGCCGGGGTCAACGTCAGCGCCGCGGTCACGCCCATGAACTTTGGCACGGCCGCCACCACCCAGGGCAGTCCGGTCAGCTACACGGCGGCCAACCAAAACGTTAGCACGCCCCCCGCGTCGTTGACACAGGACACGCCCAACCAACCCGAACCACAGGTGCCCGACCTGGTGACCACCTTCACCGACTTGTTCACGGCCGCGCTGGCCGACCAAAAGTTTATCGACAGCAGCACGACCCAAACGGCGGATGCGGTCAAAAAAGAGGCCAACAAACCGGTTGCAGAAGACCTGCTGAAAGAAAAAAAGAAGAACAAGGAAAACGTTGTTGTTGAAGAAAAGATATGCACACCTTGACCCCTGTCCACATGCAAAAGGCTCCTATGGACAACTCGCACCGACACACTCCTTGCGCCCATCTGTCACGGCTGCGCTCGCTTGGCGGACTACTGTTGCTGGCGGCCAGTCTGCTGGGCATGGCCCCGGCGGCACTGGCCCAACGCGCCGGAGAAGTTGAATTCTCACGCGGGGTCGGCTTTGCCCAAACACCCGGACAATTGCCACGCACGCTGGGCAAGGGGTTGCCACTGCAAGAAGGAGACCGCCTGACCATTGCCGAGGGCTCGGCGGCGATCATCAAATTGAACGACGGCACACGCATGACGCTGCGGCCCAACTCCGAAATGGTGGTACACCAATACCAGTACAAAGAAAGCGCCAGCGACAACGCCATGGTGCTGCAACTGCTGCGCGGGGGCTTTCGGGCCATCACCGGGCTGATCAGCAAAAACTCGCCCAACGCGGCGCGTATCCAGACCACCACCGCCACCATTGGCATTCGGGGTACCGACTTTGACGCACGCCTGTGCGGCCCCGAATGCCGGGTCGAATCGGCCCAAGTCAACGCCAGTGCGCGCCCGAACGCGGCAGCGGCCAGCGCCAAACTGATCGATGTGCAAGGCGACATCAGCGCCATCGACCCTGCTCAGGCCAAACGCCAACTGGTCACTGGTGCGGCCCTGTACCCGGGCGAAACCATTGAAACCGGCCCTGCGGCCAAAGGCGTGCTAATTTTTAGAGACGACAGCCGCGTAACGCTGGGGGCCAACACACAACTGAAGGTTGACAGCTTTGTATTTGATGCGCAAAACCCCAAAGAAGGCAGCTTTCTGGTATCACTGGTGCGCGGTTCGCTGCGCGCCCTGACCGGGGTCATCGGCAAGAGCAACAACCGCAACGTCAAATTCAACACCCCCACGGCCACCATTGGTATCCGTGGCACGGGCCTGGACCTGGACTGCGGTGCTACGGCAAGCTGCAACTTCTTCACCTGGTTGGGCAGCATCGAAGTAGCCCAGACTGGCCCGGGTGGCCAAACCGGACAAAACGCGCTACAAGTATTGCAAGCCGGACAGGGCCTATTTGTCAGCCGCACCGAAATACGCAGTCTGAGCGCCCCCACGCTGGAGCACCTGCAACGCCCCGACACGGTGCCGGTCAAACTCAAAGAACTCTTTGGCGGAGCCAGCAGCACCGACACCGAGCAAAACGCCAAGACTGACAAGGCTGACCGAAAGAGCGCTGACAACAAATCTGCTAACGGGGCCGATAACCAAGCCAGCGAGCCGACCAATGACAAAGAAGAAGGGCTGTTTGTGTTTGTGCGTGACGGCCACATTCAAGTCACCTCGGCCAAAGAAACCATCCATCTGGGACGCGGAGAAACCGGCTTTGCGCGCAACGACGGCCTGACCGGTCGGCCGCTCAACATACCGCTGTTCATCCAGTTTGATAAAGTCCCCCTGCCCAACAGCGCCAACCCGATGTTGAACAGTGTGCTGGGTGAGATGGGCAAGGTGAGCAACAATGTGTGCCGGTAAAGCGCTTATGAAACATGCCAACGCTCGATCAACTGTCCCTGGGCTTATGCGCCGCGCGCAAGTTGGGGCGCTGCTGTCGGCGCTGCTGCTGCCGGGTCTTGCGCTGGCGCAAGCGCCCAGCACACCAGCGCCAATGCCCGCTGCCACCGGGGCAAGCGCCACGTTTGCCATCAACGGCTTTGAGGTGACGGGCGACGTGCCCTTGCCAGCAGCACAAACTGATGCGGTGCTGGCCCCTTTCATTGGCCCGGGTGCCACCATCGAGACCCTGCAAAAGGCCACAGCGGCACTGGAAGCGGCGTACAAGGCACAGGGCTTTGCCCTGCACCGGGTGACGTTGCCAGCGCAAGAAGTGGGCCAAAAAATCAAGCTCGTCATCGTCAAGTTTGTCATTGGCAAAGTCACTGTTAGCGGCAATACGGCCTTTACAGAAGCCAACATTCGCGCCAGCTTGCCCGAACTGGTTGAGAACCAGGCGCCCAACTTCAGCCGCCTGGCGGTGCAGACCGCCATCGCCAACGAAAACCCCAGCAAACAAGTCAAGGTAAGCCTGAAAGAATCCGAGGAAGCCAACAAAATTGATGCAACGCTACAGGTCAAAGAGGCCAAGCCGTGGAACTTCTCGGCCAGCCTGGCCAATACCGGCTCAGATGCCACCGGGCAGGACCGCTTGTCGGTGGTTGGCGGGCACAGCAGCCTGTGGGGACTGGATCACCAGTTCTCAGGCGCCTACACCACGTCAATCGAGCGCAGCAGCGACGTCAAACAACTGGGGCTCAATTACCGCATACCGTTTTACAAGCGGGGTGGCGTGCTGGGTGTGAGCTATACCACCTCTGACGTGGTGGGCAACTTTGGCACCTTTACCAGCACGGGTGCGGGCCAGACCTATGGCATCAACTACAGCCACTACCTTGGACCCGTGGGTGGGCGGCGCAGCTACCTGACCTATGGGCTCGATGAAAAGCAGTTCAAAGCCAACAGGCTCAACAATGCACCGTTGGCGCTGGGCCAACCCGAGCTGACCAGTAGCCGCCCCTTGAGTGTGGGCTACAACGCCCGCATTGAGTCGGATACGGCGGTGTGGGGCTACAACGCTGAGCTGGCTTTGAATGTGCCCGGTGGCAATGGCAATAACCTGACCGATTACCAGAACGCCAACGCCGGATCGGCTGCACCCAATCTGCGTATCAACACCGTCAACTGGAAGCTGCTGCGCGGCGGAGCCAACTACCTCACAGCGTTGGCCAACGGCTGGCTGTGGGGTGTGCGCGGGCAGTTTCAATACAGCGCCGATGCGCTGATCCCGGGCGAGCAGTTTGGCCTGGGTGGGGCTAATTCGGTGCGTGGCACGGGTGAGCGTCTGGTGACCGGTGACAGTGGGGTGTTTGCGTCGATGGAGTTCACCTCGCCGGCACTGGCACCGGGCCTGAATGCACTGCTGTTTGTTGACGGTGGTTGGCTCAACAACCGAAATTCTGCGGTGAGCGGCACTGAGTCAGACCAACTGCTCAGCGTCGGCCTGGGGCTGCGTTACCAAACCAACAAGTTGAGCCTGACAGCCGATTGGGGCCGGGTGGTGACGGGCAGTTCGGTGCCGCTGTCGGTCAACCCGAATGCGCCGCAGGCTGGTGCCGACAAGCTTCATCTGAATATGACGGCCCGGTTTTGACCTTGCTGCTGCCTGGTTCGTTGGCGGGTGTAGGGTGTCGCGATGGTGGCGATTGCCGATTGTGTTTCAAAGTAACATGAGCCCATGACCACTGCCACCCTGCCGATTCAGACCACGCCGTTGCGACAAGACGCGCAGATCATCGCCCTGGTGGGTCTGGCGCACGCGGCGTCGCACTTTGGTCATCTGTTGCTGCCGCCCTTGTTCCCGGTGTTTATGACCGAATTTGCCCTGAGCTATGCGCAGTTGGGGGCGCTGATGAGCGTGTTTTTTGTCGTCTCAGGCATCGGGCAAGCGTCGTCTGGTTTTGTTGTGGACCGGCTGGGCGCGCGACCGATGTTGTTTGCCGCGCTGGGCGTGTTTGTGGCTGCCAGTGTGCTGGCGTCGATGGTCACAGGCTATGCCGGGCTGCTGGCGGTGGCGGCACTGGCCGGGTTGGGCAACGCCACGTTTCATCCGGTTGACTTCACCATCCTGAACCAGCGTGTGTCAACGCATCGGCTTGGTCATGCCTTCAGTCTGCATGGATTGGCCGGCAATTTAGGTTGGGCGCTGGCCCCAGTGTTCTTTGCCACGGTCAGTGCCTTGAGTCATTGGCGCATGGCGTACCTGGCCGCTGCTGGCTTGTATCTGGTCGTGCTGGCGTTGTTGTTCTTCAAGCGTGACAAGCTCAGCACCCATCATGTGGCGTCGCATCCGGACGCGCCGCCTGAGCACAGCATGGCTTTCATGCGCCTGCCAGTGGTGTGGTGGTGCTTTGCCTTTTTTCTGCTTTCAACCATGACGCTGGCGGTGGTGCAGGCGTTTTCGGTGTCGATCCTGCAGGCCATGCACGGTATTGGCTTTGAGGCCGCCACGTTGACGCTTACCGCGTATATGTTGTGCGGCGCGCTGGGGATGCTGGTGGGCGGTTTTGTGGCGGTGCGCTCGCGCCACAGCGACCGGGTGGTGGCCATCTGTATGCTGCTGGCGGCGCTGCTGCTGGCGCTGTGTGGTACCGGGTTGCTGGGGCCGACGCTGACCATGCTGCTGCTGGCGGCCACCGGTTTTGCGGTGGGCATTGGCGGTCCGTCGCGCGACCTGATGATCAAGCAAGCAACACCCAAAGGTGCCACTGGTCGCGTTTATGGTCTGGTCTATTCCGGGCTGGATACCGGTTTTGCCATTTCGCCGATGATTTTTGGCGTGCTGATGGACCGCGGCTGGTACGCCGCGACGCTGCTGGGCGCAGCGCTGGTGCTGGGTCTGAGCGTGATCGCGGCGCTGGGGGTCGGGCAGCGCAGCCATTAGACTTGCCAAACCGATTTTCTGCCCCCAACCTTATAGGAATTCACATCCGATGAAAGCATTGTTGTGCAAAACGTTAGGACTACCCGACACGTTGCTGCTGGACGAGGTGCCAGAGCCGAAGCCCGGCCCGGGCCAGGTGCTGCTGGAGATGCGCGCTGCGGGTGTGAATTTTCCGGACGCACTGCTGATTCAGGGTAAATACCAGGCTAAGCCCGCGCTGCCGTTTACGCCGGGGTCGGAGCTGGCCGGTGTGGTGCTGGCCGTGGGCGCGGGCGTGCACAACGTCAAGCCCGGCCAGCGCGTGATGGCATCGTGTCAGATGGGCGCTTTTGCCGAACAGGTACTGGTGGACGCGCGCCAGGTGCTGCCCATGCCCGATGGACTGGGCTTTGACGTGGCGGCGGCTTTTACGCTGGCGTTTGGCACCTCGTACCACGCGCTCAAGGGTCGCGCCAACCTCAAAGCGGGTGAAACACTGCTGGTGCTGGGCGCCTCAGGCGGCGTGGGACTGGCCGCCGTGCAGATTGGCAAGGCGCTGGGTGCGCGGGTCATTGCTGCGGCCTCCAGCGCCGACAAGCTAGCGCTGTGCCAGAGTAACGGCGCCGACGCGCTGATCAATTACCACAGCGAAGATTTACGCACCCGTCTCAAAGAGCTGACTGACGGCAAAGGGCCGGATGTGATTTACGACCCGGTCGGTGGGCACTACGCCGAACCGGCTTTTCGCTCCATTGCCTGGGGCGGGCGCTATCTGGTGGTGGGCTTTGCCAATGGCGAGATACCGGTTTTGCCGCTGAACCTGCCGTTGCTCAAGGGCGCGTCGATCGTGGGCGTGTTCTGGGGCGAATTTGTCAAGCATCAATTGCCCGATTTCATTCAGGACTTGAGCGCGATGTTTGGCTTGTTGTCACAGGGCAAGTTGCGTCCGCACATTTCCAAAAGCTACCCGCTGGCACAAGGCGCGCAGGCGTTGCAGGATTTGCTTGAGCGCAAGGTCACGGGCAAAGTGATCATCACCAATGGCGACGTGCGCGCTGAGTCGGTCAGTGATGCGGCCGCTGGCGTGGTCGAGGCTGAAACGACCCAAGCGGGCGATGCTGCAGCGGTGACGCTGGCAGACACCATCCAACCCGCCGATCTGGCGTCATGGGTCGGGCGCGAACTGGGCGTTTCGTCGTGGATCACGCTGGACCAGGCGCGCATCGACGCGTTTGCCCAGTGCACGCAAGATCAGCAATGGATTCACGTGGATGTGCCACGCGCAGCGCTTGAGAGCCCGTTTGGCGGCACCATCGCGCACGCGTTTTTGAGCCTGTCGATGATTCCGGTGACGATGTACGAACTGCTGGTGGACCGGTTGCGTGTGCAGGCGGTGCTGAACTATGGACTGGACAAGACGCGCTTCATGGCGCCGGTGCGCAGCGGCCAGCGCGTACGCAACCACATCAAGGTTGTGGCGCTGCAAAACAAGGGTGCGGGCCGCTGGCTGCTCACCACTGAGAATACGTTTGAAATCGAAGATCAGGACAAACCGGCATTGGTGGCCATGACGCTGGGCTACCTGATCGAGTAGCGCTGTACCAACCGAAAAGCCGGCAAGATGACAAGGGTGACTATGAACCACAATCTTTTCTCTGCAAGCAAGCGTATGGCGCTGGGTGTGCGGTTGGTCACGCTCTTGATTTCTGCCCTGCTTCTGGCTTGCTCGCCACGCGAACCGATTCGGCTCGGTTTTGTTGCAGGTCTGTCCGGTCGTGTCGCTGACCTTGGCATTGGTGGCCGCGACGGTGCCCTGCTGGCTGTCGAGCTGCCCCCTGAGTCAGAATAGTTGTCGCCCCCAAAAACCCGCGGATGATCCGCAAACTGGCGACCACAAATGAAACGAAAAAGCTACCCA
>PCUV01000060.1:0-127991 GCA_002786915.1 Comamonadaceae bacterium CG12_big_fil_rev_8_21_14_0_65_59_15
CGCGCGGCATGCACCGTGTCGTTAAAGCTGGCCGTGCCCGCCAGCAGCGCGCTGGGCAGGCCGTGGCGCAGGCTGACAAACGGAATTTGCGCCAGCGTGACTTGCGCCATGGCCGTGTCAGCCAGTTGGCCGTCACGCGTTTGCAGCACGCGGCTGTAGGGCGTGGGGTAGAAGAAGTCGTAGCTCGATTCATACGGGTCGCTCACCAGCACGTGGCTCAGGCGGTCTTGCGCGCGGCCAAACAGACTCAGCGCGTAGCCCAGGTAAAAGCCCATGGTTTTGCGCCCGCCGGCAATGCTGGCGTGCAGCGCGCAGCCGTCGTCAGCGGTGAAGGCGCGCACCTGCGCGGTAATGAAGTCGGCAGCGGCCTGGTTGTCGGCGGGGCTGCGAATGTCGCTCATGGGTTGGCCGCGCGCGTCGCGCAGCACGTGGATGTGGCTGGCGTTGAAGGTGATGCCGGGCAGGTGGTAGTCGGTGCAGAGTTTGTGAAACCAGCCCAGGTCGTCACTGAGCAGTGACAGCTCGGCGCGGCGTGCCCCTTCGGCGCTGGTGATCAGGTGCACCTCCGTGGGCACAAACGGATCGAATTCGTCTGCCGCCAGCGCGTAGATGGTTTCGGTGACGATCTGCGGCGACAAGCCGCTCACGGCCAGCAGGATGCGGCGCGCAAATTGTGACGGGGCTTTGGGTGAGGGGGCGGGTGTGACAGCGTTTGAATGCATGCCACGCAGTTTAGGGCGGCCAGGCTACGATGTGTGGCGCGGCAAGCTTGCCGTGGCCGTCAAATTAAACACCCACGCGTTTTCAAAAGAGATTTGCCCGGCTCAGCAAGCTGAGGTTGTCGGATTTGCAATCAATAAATGCTTGCAATGGTGGGCATTGGCATTGCAAACGTGGACAGCAAGCCATTTTTGCAAACCCTTTAAACAGCCATTTGGAGTGGTCGCGCATCGAAGGGTTGCTGTTTGGCCGCCTGGTCGATGGCGGTCGTCTGAATGTCGATCTGGACGACAAGGACGAGAGCAAAACCGAGGTGTTGCTCGACATCTCGCCGCTGCCCAAGCGCGAAGGCAAGGCCAAGCCCGAGGCACAAGAAGCTGCGGTCGGCTGATTCTGAGCGAATGATCACTGGGCTGATAACGCCTAGCATCGTGCGTTGGGTGTCTGACGCAGCGAAATAGAGGAGGAGGGTTGGGGCGTAGCTCCAATCCGGGGGACATTCGCGGAGTCGGATACCCGACGGGCGATGCGGGTTATTCCTGAAAAGCCGGAGCCAGCTGCGATTTCATGCGCGCCAGCGCTGGCCCGCAGTCGCCAATCTCGCGGTGCACCCAGACCGGGTCAAAGTACGAACCCAGATAGCGTGTGCCAGCGTCGCACAGCAGCGACAAGATGGACCCCTGCTGGCCGCGCGCACGCATCTCGCACGCCAGTTGCAGCATGCCGACGAAGTGGGTGCCGCTGGACGGCCCCACCTTGCGCCCCAGCAGTTCGCTGAGCAACTGCATGGCAGCGACTGAATCGACATCGGCCACACGGATCATGCGGTCCACCAGCGTGCGGATAAAACTGGGTTCCACGCGCGGGCGGCCAATGCCCTCGATGCGTGAACCCGGCCCTGTCACCGCCGCGTTGCCGCTGTCAAAGTAATCGGCAAACACCGACCCTTGCGGATCCACCACGCACAAACCGGTGTGGTGGCGCTGGTAGCGCACATAGCGGCCTATGGTGGCGCTGGTGCCACCGGTACCTGCGGCCATCACAATCCAGCGCGGCACCGGGTGGCGCTCACGTGCCATCTGGGTGAACATGCTTTGCGCGATGTTGTTGCTGCTGCGCCAGTCGGTGGCGCGCTCGGCGTAGGTGAACTGGTCCATGTAGTGGCCGCCGGTCTGGGCAGCGAGCGTGCGCGCTGCGTCATAAACCGCGTCGGCGCGCTCCACCAGATGACATTGACCGCCGTAAAACTCGATCTGGGCAATTTTTTCTGCTGACGTATGCCGCGGCATCACGGCGATGAACGGCAGGCCGATCAGGCGCGCAAAGTAGGCCTCACTGACCGCCGTGGAGCCGCTGCTGGACTCGACCACGGTCGAGTCAGCGTGCAACCAGCCGTTGCACAGCGCGTACAAAAACAACGAGCGCGCCAGGCGGTGCTTCAAGCTGCCAGTGGGGTGCGTGGATTCGTCCTTCAGGTACAGGTCGATGCCGTGGCTGGAAAAGCCTGGCAACGCCAGCGCAATCAGGTGCGTGTCAGAGCTGCGCTGGTAGTCGGCTTCGATTTGCCCGATGGCGTTGTGCAGCCAGTTCATGATGCTTCAAATTAGAGAGCTGAACGCGCTTTATTCATAAGGACTGAAGCATGATTTTGCTTGTAACTTATTTCAGGCTGCCGGACAAAAACTGCGCCAGCCGCACGCTCTTGGGACTGCCCAGCACCTGCTTGGGCACGCCTTCTTCTTCGACCTGCCCCTTGTGCAAAAAGATCAGGTGGTTGGCGACCTCACGCGCAAAGCCCATTTCGTGCGTCACCACCACCATGGTGCGGCCTTCATGCGCCAGGTCTTTCATGACCTTGAGTACTTCACTCACCAGCTCAGGGTCGAGCGCGCTGGTGGGCTCGTCAAACAGCATCACCTCGGGCTCCATGGCCAGCGCGCGGGCAATGGCCACGCGCTGTTGCTGGCCACCGCTCAGGTGTGCCGGGTAGGCGTCTTCCTTGCCTTCGAGGCCCACCTTGGCCAGGTATTTGCGTGCAGTTTCAACCGCCTGGTCGCGCGGTACCTTCATCACGTGCGTGGGCGCTTCGATGATGTTGTCGATGACGGTCATGTGCGCCCACAGGTTGAAGTGCTGAAACACCATGGCCAACTTGGTGCGCAAGCGTGCCAACTGCGCCGGGTTGGCGGCGTGCAGTTCGCCGTGCTTGTCCGCGTTCAGGTGCAGTTCTTCACCGGCCACGGTAATGCGGCCTTGGTTGGGCTTTTCCAGCAGGTTGATGCAGCGCAAAAACGTGCTCTTGCCCGAGCCGGAACTGCCAATGATGCTGATCACATCCCCCGCGTGGGCGGTGAGCGACACCCCTTTGAGCACCTCGTTGGCGCCAAAGCGCTTGTGGATGTTTTCAACCTGGAGTTTGATGGGCGTGGTCATTGGAGTGCTGAGTGCTGAGTGCTGAGTGCTGAGTGCTGAGTGCTGAGTGCTGAGTGCTGCGATGTTGGGAGGTTCAGGCGCCTAACAGGTCGCCGCTGCGGAAGGCTTTTGCACCCGCGATCTTGCCCAGTTCGCCACCGGCGGTGATGTAGCGGTCGCGGATGCGGGCGTAAAACACGCCATCGACGCCGGCGCAGACGCGTTCGGTGCATTGGTTGATCGGGTCAATCACCTCAGCCACCAGGTCGCCGGCGCGCAATTTGTCACCTGGCGTGGCCGCAAACACCACCACACCAGGCTGGGTGGCAAATAGTGTTTGTGAGCCTGCCAGCGGCGTGGCCGGGCACAGCGCTGCGGGCAGTTTGGGTGGTGTCGCTGTTTGCCACACGCCGATGTGTTGTAACCAGCGTTGAATGGCCTTGGCATCTTGCTGCGCCAGCGCGTGGCTGACGTCGAGTTCGCCGCGCAGCTCAATCGTGGTACTGCAGCAGCCTTGCGGCAGCGGTACCTGTTTGCCGGTGGCCGTGAGCAAGTCGGCCAATTGCCACCAAGCGCTCGACAGGCATTCGTCGATGGGGCGGTTGCCTGAATTGCGCGCCAGCAAAATCGCCTGTGCGCCCAGAAAATGCGCCAGCGGTGCCAGTTGGGGCCAGCACGGTTCTTCGGTATAAAAATGCAGCACGCCTTCACAGTCGCAGTGCAAATCCAGCATGTAATCTGCGTCATGCGCGAGCGAAAGCAGCGTTTTGCGCAGGCTTTGCAACTCGGTCTGAGGAGCCCATTGCATCAAGTACGCTGCGATGGCCCGGCGCACCGTCTGCACATTGGCGTGGGCGTCTGGCCCCAGCGTGTCGCGCACGGCAGGCAGCACGGCGCTGGCCAGGTCCGGGTAATGGCGGTTGAAGTTTTCCGACGTGTCCTGCTCGAAGCGGCCCATCGGCTTGTGGTCCAGCCGCTGCGCCAGGCCGATGGGGTTGGCGGCGGGCACCAGCACGACTTCGCCCTGCAACACGCCAGCCGCTTCGGCCGCCTGCAAAGCGCCCAGCAGGTGGTGCGCCGTCAGCATCCCCGGCAATTCTTCGGCGTGCAAACTGGCCTGGATGTAAATTTTCAGGCCACTGCCCGGCTGGCCAAAATGAAAGCTGGTCAGCGTTTTGTGGCTGCCCAGACTGGGGGACAACAGGGGGTGGTCGATGCGCTGCATGGTGGGGCGGTGTCAACTTTTTTGCGGCGCCAGATAGGCCAGCAAGCGCCCTTCGCTGAAGCGGAAGAAACCGATCAAACAGAATGACGCGCACAGGTAAATGGCGGCTGCCGCCAGATAGGCCTCAAACGGCAAGTAATAGGTAGCGTAGATACGGCTGGCCGCTGAGGTGATGTCAAGCATGTTGGGCACGGCGCTGGCCAGGCTGGTGGCGTGCAGCATCATCACCACCTCGTTGCTATAGGCTGGCAGTGTGCGGCGCATGGCGCTGGGCAGCACGATGCGCCACATGGTCTGCACCCGGCTCATGCCGTAGGCGTGCGCGGCTTCAATTTCGCCCGCGCTGGTTTCGCGGATGGAGCCCGCCAGCATTTCGGCGGTGTAGCCCGCCGTGTTCAGGCTGAAGGCCAGCAAGGCACAGAAAAACGGCTCCTTGAAATAAGTCCAGGGCCAGACCGCGTCCCAGCGCGCCTGGATCCACTCCAATTGACCCAGACCGTAATAAATCAGATACACCTGGATCAGCAGCGGCGTGCCGCGAATGACAAAGGTGTAGGCGCCCACCAGGTAGCGCGCCATCGCCCAGGGGCCGGTGAGCAGCAAGGCAAAAATCAGCGCCAGTACAGCCCCTACGGCCAGGGAGGAGAACAGCAGCCAGACGGTGGTGATGATGCCGCTGCCAAACAGCGCCAGATTGTCCGGTTCAAAAATGACGGACCATTCCATTACAGCTGTCCCCGCTTGGTGCCCAGGCTGTAGCGCTGGTTAAGCTTGCGCAGGGCAAACAGGCTGACCGACGTATAGACCAGAAACAGCGCGCCGGTGAACAAAAAGTACATGAACGGTGAGCGCGTGGCCGAACTGGCTTGCTTGGCCAGGTAGGTCATCTCTTGCAGGCCAATCAGGCTGACCAGCGCAGTGGCCTTGATCAGCACCAGCCAGTTGTTGGTAAAGCCGGGCAGGGCGTAGCGCACCATCTGTGGCAGCGTGATGCGCAAAAAAGTCTGGCTGCGGCTCATGCCAAAAGCCCAGGCCGCTTCCATTTGACCTTTGGGAATGGCCAAAATCGCCCCCCGAAAAGTCTCGGTCATGTAGGCGCCGTAGATGAAACCGATGGTCACGACGCCAGCGGCAAAAGGCTCGATGTCGATGGTGGCTTCAGAGCCCAGCTTTTCAAGCAGCGTGTTGATGCCAATCGTGCCGCCGTAAAACACCAGCAGCATCAGCACCAGGTCGGGAATGCCGCGAATGAGGGTGCTGTAGAAGGTGCCCAGCGCCGTCAGCACCGGGCGCCCCGAGAGCTTGGCTGCAGCGCCCAGCAGCCCCAGGAGGATGGACACCGCCAGTGCGCCCAGCGACACGCCCACCGTCAGCAGCGATCCTTGCAGAATCACCAGCAGGTAGGACTGTGTGTTGGAGGTCATGGATGAGTCAGCCCCGAGCGGTTGACCCGGGTGACAGCGTCACCGGTCAACCGTTCAAACGCACCTTACTTGCCGTACACGTCGAACTTGAAGTACTTGTCGTTGATGGCTTTGTATTTGCCGTTGCCACGGATGGCCTTGATGCCGGCGTTAAGCTGTTTCTTCAGGTCGCCCTGGCCCTTGCGCAGCGCAATGCCGGCACCGGTACCGAAGTATTTGGGAATGTAGAGCTCAGGGCCGACAAACTGGTAGGCTTCGCCGCCCGGCTTGCTCAGAAAGCCACCGCCCACTTCCAGTGTGTCAGCGACGGTTCCGTCCAGACGACCGGCCTTGATGTCCAGATACACCTGGTCTTGCGCGTCATACGACACAATTTCGACACCCTTGGTCTTGAGTTCACCCAGCGCGTATTTTTCTTGCGTGGAAGCCTTCAGCACGCCAAGCTTTTTGCCCTTGATGGAGGCCGGACCGTCAAACTTGATGTCTTTCTTGAGCACGATCTTGCTGGGGGTGTTGTAGTACTTGTCGGTAAAGTCCACCACCTTCAGGCGGTCTGCAGTGATTGACATGGAGCTGATGATGACGTCGTATTTTTTGGCTTGCAGGCCGGGAATCATGGCGTCCCAAGCTTGTTCCACAAACACGCATTTGCGCTTGATCTGCTCGCACAGTGCATTGGCGATATCCACGTCAAAACCAGTTGGCTTGCCGTCAGCGGTCTTGAAAGTAAACGGTTCGTAGGTGGGGTCGATAGCGACCTTGAGGTCTTTGCCCTGGGCAAAGGCACCCGCGCACAGGGCGCCGATGGCAGCAGCAAGCAAGAGTTTTTTCATGGTGTGTCCTAATAAAACCGGAAATTACCGGAGGTTTAAATAAAGAGGCGTTGCATTCTACGTTTTGCCAAGGCCGGGGTAAGGGGATGGTTTCTACCAAGTATTAGCGATTGTTATGGCACATTCGGTCGGCATGCACGACGATCATCGTCGGCCCGCTGCGCTTGTGCGCTACCAGTCTTCCTTGACCGCCAGCACGGCGTCTTTGCCCGCAGCGGCGCGCCCGGCCAGCCAGGCCGTGAGCGTGCCTGCAGCCACCACGGCCAGGCACAGCGCCAGCAGCTTGGACCACGGCAGCATCAGGTCCATGCTCCAGTGAAAGCTCTGTGGGTTGACCACGTGCACCAGCACGCCAGACACCAGCAAGCCCAGCCCCAGCCCGGCAATGGCCCCCAGCGTAGTCCACGCTGCGCCCTCCAACGCTACCACGCCCAGAATCTGGCGCCGGGTCAGGCCCAGGTGCGCCAGCAGGCCAAATTCCTTGCGCCGAGCCAGCACTTGCGCGCTAAAGCTGGCGGCCACGCCAAACAACCCAATGGCAATGGCCACCGCCTGCAGCCAGGTGGTCACAGCAAAACTGCGGTCAAAAATCTTCAGCGACACGGCGCGGATCTGCGCAGCGGTGCCAAACTCCAGCACGTCGCCACTGTCGGGCACGCCGCCGTGTTCGGTGGCAGGTGCAGGCACACCGGCGAGCTCGCGCAGGCGCTGCTGCACCTGCGGCGCTTGCGTGGGGTCATCGAGCCACAGCGCCAGATCATTGGCACGCCGGTCACCCGTCAGGCGCACAAAGTCGGCCTGGTCGATGGCGATGGCACCGCCCTGGCGTGAGTAATCACGCCACACACCCGCTACAAAAAAAGTTGCTACTTGCGCTTGATTGTCAAGGGCTAGAGGCCTGAAAGCCTTGGAAAGTTCAGCAAACGGCTGGCCCAGCACGGCGCCATGCAGGTCGATCACCGCCTCGCTCACATACACGCCAATCTGCCCGGCGGGCACCGCCAGCGGCGGGTCTTTCAGCGGCAGGCTGCGCGCGGGGTCGCGCAGGTCTTTGGCCAGCAGCGCCACGGCGGGCAGGCTGGGTTGCAACAAAAGCGGCATCTGGCGCTGCGCCTGCAGTTGCTTCACGCCGGGCAGCCTGGCCGCATCCAGCACAAACTGCGGGCTGAAGAACACCGTGTCGGCCGCGCCCAGGTTGCCCGAGCTGCGCACGTACAGGTCGGCGGGCAGCACGCGGTCAAGCCACTGCGCCACCGAGTCCCTGAAGCTGGCCACCATCACCGTCAGCGCCACCGCCAGGCTCAGGCTGGCCACCACGCCGCTGACCGCTACCGCAGCGGTGTCACGCTGGCGTCGGGCGCGCTCCACCGCCAGCAGGGGTAAGGTTTGGCGCGCCAGGCGCGGGCTGGCCCAGCCCAGCAACAGGCCGATCAGCCAGGGCAGCGCGGTGATGCCGCCCACCAGCAGCAGGCCGACCGACACATAGGCTGCCAACGGTATGCCAAAAACCGGTGGAGCCCTTGTTAATAGTGCGCCAGCAGCTATTAAAAACAGACTGATCCAGTGCGTGCTGCGCGCCGTGACCAGGTTGCCCACACCCTTGAGCGTCTGCGCTGGTGGCAGTTGTTGCGCCGCCTTGGCTGGCCACCAGCCGCCCACCAGCGCCGCCACCACGCCCAGTGCGCCATAGACCGCAGCCGCACCCAGACTGAAGCGCAAGGCGGGCGCAGCACCGGCAAAAAAGCCACCGCCCAGGTCGCCACCCAGCACGCGCAAGCCCAACGCCGCCAGCGCCGTGCCCAGCGCCAGGCCCGCCAGGCTGCCCACCAGGCCGAGTGCCAGCGATTCCCACAGTACCAGCGCCAGCCGGTCGCGCGGGCTCAGGCCAAGCACGCCCAGCAAGGCAAACTGCTGCGCGCGCTTGGCCACGCTCAGCGACAACACCGAAAACACCAGAAAAGCCCCGGTGAACAGCGCAATCAGCGCCAGCACCGTCAGGTTGACCCGGTAGGCGCGAGACAGGTTATTCACCTGCGACTGCGCATCCGCCGGTGCGGCCACCGTCACGTTGGCAGGCCAGTCGGGGGCCGCTTGCAGCGCCGCGGCAAACGCATCCGCGTCGGTGCCGGGTTGCAGCTTCAGATCAATGCGGCTGAGCTGTCCCTGCTTGCCAAACAGGTCTTGCGCCGCGCCAAGGTCCATCACCGCCAGCGCCGCGCCGCTGGTGCGCACGCTGCCCGCCACACGCACGGGTTGCCAGGTCATGCCGCTTTGCAATTGCAGGGGCGTTGTGGCGGCGGCCAGACGCTGCGCGGCGGCGTTCAGAAAGACCTGAGCGGGCGCAAACAGCGCCCAGCGGTCGGTGCTGCCGGGGGGCGGCAGCGGCATCAGGTCGGGTGAGATGCCAGCCACCGCCAGCGCGTCCACCCCCAGCACGCGCAAGGGACGCTTGCCTTGCGGTGTGAGCAGATAGCTGCCGATCTCCAGCACGGGGGAGGCTTGCGCCACCTCTGGCAAGCGCGCCACGCGCGCGTACAAGGCTTCGTCAAACTGGCCTTGTACCGCACGCAGTTCCAGGTCGCTCTGGCCACCCACCGAGCGCGCGGCCTGGCTAAATTCGTCCAGCGCGCTGGCGTTGATCAGGTGCACCGAAAACGCCAGCGCCACGCCCAGCATCACCGCCAGCACGGCGGCGGCGTTGCGCCAGGGGTGCTGGCGCAGCTCTTGCCACGAGAAGGTTTTCAGCAGGTCAAACAACAAAACGGTAGTCCCGCTTGATTTCGGCGACCTGCACGCTATACGACTCGTACCAGCGTTCGCGCCCAAGTTGCTGCGCCAGCACGTGCTCTGAATGCGCCTTCCAGGCACGAATGTGCTCTTCGGAGGGCCAATACGACAAGGCAATTTCGTCACTGCCCTCGGTCACGGCGGCAAATTCAAGGCAGCCGAACTGGCCCAAGGCCAATTCACGCATACGTGCGGCCACCTGGCTGTATTCACTGTCTGTGCCACGCACTTTGGCGCGAAAAATGACGACGAACATGGCGGCTCCTTGGGGCTGAATCATTTGTCCGTTGTCAGGTTGACCAAGCCCACTGACAGATGCTGAAAATGGGCATCGATGGTCAAAACTGGCAAGGCTTTGCGTTGGGCAAGGGTGGCGATCAGCGCGTCGGTCAAGGGCAGGGTGATACCTTTTAAACGCAGGGTTTGCAGCGTGTTGCCAGCCGTCACCCAATCCGCTGGCTCGACCGGCACACAGGGTACGTTGGCAAACAGAAAATCAAGTTGTTTTTTCTCCTTGACACCTTTGGCACCTTGCAACAGTTCGGTGACCGTCACGCCGCACAGCACCGCGCTGTTGTCGGCGATGGCCTGTGCCACACGCTCGGCCAGCAGGCCTTGACCAGAGCGCAAGAATGCGACCCACGCGCAGGTGTCAATCAACACGCTTTGGCTCATGACTTGGTGTCGAGCTGGCGCAACTGTTGCCAGTTGTCTTCCATCTGAACCTGGCCGCGCAAAGCCAGAATTTTTTGCTTGCGCAAATCGGTCAAATAACTGTCCAAGGCAGTTCGAATGGCCTCTGTGATGCTTTTCTTTTGCGTGGTGTGCATCAATTCATTGGCCAAATTGTCATCAATAGTGATGGTTGTTCGCATCAATAATCTCCTTTTGAAGCATCAATTATGCCTCCAGAGGATGACTATGGAAATAGTCAGCGCGACGGTTGGGTTGTAGAGCGCAGCGGTCAATGGCTAACAATTTTTTCTTGCAGCCAAACCTTGATCAGCGACTGGTAAGGCACGTCCCGAGCGTTGGCGGCCGTCTTGATGGCGTCCAGCAAATGCTGCGGCAGACGCAGTGAAATGGTCTTGGTGGTGGGCTTCAGGTTGGGCATGTTCGCATTTTTGGCCTTGGACCAATCGAGGTAGTCGGTGGAATCGTGTGATTCCCAAAAAGTGCGCTCCTGTGCCTCGTTAGCGAACGCCGGAATAGTTTTAGCGGGTTTGTTCTTGTTCATAGCGAAGACGCTCCTTTCTGTGCATGTCCCGGGCCGAGATCACGCGAATCAACTGGTTGGACTGGCGCAGGGTGAAGGTAATGTGCAAGCTGCGCCCTTGGTCTGTTTTGCCCAAGGCGTGCATCCGGGGCTCGTTTTGACTATGCGCCGAGTCTTCCAGCAGCAACAAAGGTGTGTTGAAGAAAACCTGTTCCGCCTCGGCCATGGTCACACCGTGCTTGTCATTCTTGCGGGCGTTGCCGTCGTCCCAGTTGAAGCCTGAAATCCGTTGCAAATCCATCATGACTGTATATTATCATCATGTACAGGTGTTTGAATCAACCGCGCATCCACCCACCCGCGCAGGCTGTTGACAAAGGCCAACGCCTGCACGCGGGGCAAGTCTGTCACGCGCAACACGGCCTCATGCAAGCGGCCTTCTTGCAGTGCCAGTTGCCGCCCCACGCCGCCCAGCAGCCCGCAGCGCAGCGGTGGCGTGACCCAGCGGCCCTCCATCAAAAAAGCGATGTTGCCGCGTGTGCATTCGGTCAGTTCCCCCGCCGGGTTGTAGAGCAAGGTGTCAAACACGGCTGGGTCGGTGGGGGCAAACGCATCGTAATGCGCGCGCCGGGTGGTCTTGAAACGTGTGAACTCGCTCTGAAATGCTTCAAAAGGCGTAGCTGCCAGCGCAATGGTGACGGGGACTAGCGTACTATTTTTTTTGAAGAGTTCAACGTTGGGCGCGCCCAGGGCATCCAGTTGCAGGCGCACGCGCCAGGGGGTGTCGTCAGGTACCACGGCACGCCGTTGGTCGTCCAGTGCGGCGTCGATGTGCGCCTTGTCAAACGGGTAACCAAAATGCCCTGCCGTGCGGCTCAGGCGCGCCAGGTGCGCAGCCAGGTTGTGAAACACGCCGTTTTGTAGTTTGAAGGTTTCGAGCAGTTTGAATGGCTGACTGGCGCGCGTCAGAAAGCGCTGCTTGATCTGCCACTCCTGCCATTCGGCATCGGCCGTAGCGTCTGACGTGATGCCGCTGCCCAGGCCGCAGCGCGCCTGCCCGCCCCGCAAGCTGACGGTGCGGATCGCCACGTTAAAGGTGGCGTGTCCACCCGGGCGCACCACGCCCACCGCGCCGCAGTACACGCCGCGTGGTTCAGGTTCCAGCGCGCAAATCTCTTGCATGGCACGCGCCTTGGGCGCGCCGGTGATCGAGCCACACGGAAACAGCGCGCCAAACACGTCGGCCAGCGTCGTGCCGGGTCGGGTTTGTGCGCTCACGTCAGACACCATCTGGTGCACCGTGGGCAAGCTGTGCACGGTAAACAGGGCGGGCACTTGCACGCTGTGGGGCTGGGCGATGCGCGACAAGTCGTTGCGCAGCAAATCCACAATCATCACGTTCTCGGCGCGTTCCTTGGGCGAACTCTTGAGCGCGGCGATCTGCGCCGCGTCGTCTTCGGGTGTGGTGCCTCGCGCAGCGGTGCCTTTCATCGGGCGCGTCAGGATCTGGCCGCCACCTGAGGCACCATCCCAGTCAAAAAACAGCTCGGGCGAGACCGACAGTACCTGTTCGTTGCCGGTATCGATGAAAGCCGCGTAGCCACCGGGTTGCGCCCGCAGCAGGCGATCAAACAACGCCGAGGCGTCGCCGGCAAATTCCGCATGTAACGACGTGGTGTAGTTAACCTGGTGATACTCGCCCGCCGCAATGGCCTGGTGAATGCTCGCCATGTGCTCGTCAAAGTCTGCGCGCTTCAGGCGACTGTGCCAGTGCAGGGGGGCGTCGTCTGGCGCGGTCGGGTCGGCGGTCGTGAGGTTGGAAGCACGGGCTGCGTCGGTGGAGACATCGTCCGGCCAGGGAAGGGCCTGCGCAAACACGCCAAACCACGCCAGCACCCCCGTCAGCCGGGTGCGTTGGCAACGCGCTGTCAAAGGCGCAGGCGGCCTCGTAGCGCAGGTAACCCACGCACCACAAGCCTTGCGCGGCAGCGGCTTGCACGGCATCCAGCACCGGCCTGATCTGCTCGGGCGTGTGCGCTACCAGCGTGTGCAGGGGTGCACCAAACGCGCAGCGCAGGCGGCCCGCGCCACCGTGCGGGTCAGCAAAATCAAGCCGGATTGACATCGATAGCGGGCTCGACCAGTCCATCGGCGGTCAATAGGAGCGTGCGGTCTGCGCGCGCTGCAGCCGCTTTGGAGTGGGTCACCAGCACCATGGCTGCGCCGTGCGCGCGCGTCTGGCTGATCAACGCTTCCATCACCTTGTCAGCGGTGTGCGGGTCGAGGTTGCCGGTGGGCTCGTCGGCCAGCAGCAGCATCGGCTGGTGGATCAGCGCGCGCGCAATCGCCACGCGCTGCAACTGGCCACCGCTGAGCTGCTGCGGCAGACGTTCGCCCAGGCCCGCTAAGCCCACCGCGTCCAGCATGGCCTGCACGCGCGCGTCGTCGTGGCGGCCCAGCAGCATCAGCGGCAGCGCCACGTTTTGCGCCACGCTCAGGTGCGGCAGCACGTGAAAAGCCTGGAACACAAAACCGGTCTTTTCGCGCCGCAGCCGTGCCAGCTGGTCGTCGCTTTGGCTGCCCAGGTCCAGCCCGTCCAGTACCACGCTGCCTTCGTTCCAGCTGTCCAGCCCCGCCATGCAGTTGAGCAGCGTGGATTTGCCCACGCCCGATTCGCCAATGATGGCCACAAACTCACCCGGCGCGACGGTCAGAGAGACGTTGTGAAACACCGGCACGCTGCCGTAGTGTTTGCTTACAGTTTGGATGATGAGGCTCAAGGCAGTGCGGTGAGTTGTTTTGCCAGAACCTCAACACAAGGCAGATCACGCACGGCACGGGCGGCTGCAATCAGGCACGTGCGTTCGTTGTGGGTCAAAGTGCCCAGATCGCCATCGTTGAAATACACCATCGCTTTCAAGCTTTCGCTGGGCTGAAAGTTGTTGCCATAGAGGGCACGGGCGGCAGAGAGCCCTTTGGCCAAATCAACACCAGCGCCTAGCATGGCAGCAATATCGCGGTAATCTTTGGCTTCGGCGCGCTGCAAAATGACCTTCAGTTTGGTGGCCATCAGGTCATCCAGTGAAGCCACTTGCAACACCCCATCTTCGGTCACCTGCGGGTGACCTACGCGGCCAAAACCAATCGTCCCAAAAAACGACATCTTGACGTATTCTGATGTGGTGTCTGTGCCCGGAACGCTTACGGTAAACGTGTTGGCTTGATCCTGCAACACCGTGGCTTGACTGACGAAGGTGAAAGCGTTTCGAATGGCATCACGATCGAGCGGCTTTTCCGAGAAAAAATCAAAATCAACAGAAGTGCGATGCCCGAGACGCAAAGCAATGGCCGTGTCGCCGTAAAGCACAAAGCCCAACCCGGACGCTGGACGCAGTGCCAGCCACAGTTGTTGCTGTGCGGGTGGCAGGATGTCCATGCGGGGCTTGAAAAAGGCGGTCATGCATATCTCCGAACCGGCAACGGGGGCACCTGGTCGATGGTGGCCAGCCCAAGCCGGTAGTGCCAATAAGCCCAGGATTGTGGGTCAAACTGCCCGGCTTGCGCGTGCGAAAGCACCTCGCGCAGCACGTCGTCACCCACTTGATGCGCCAGCTGTTGAACATCGTCATAGTCACCGATGTTCATCACCTGGGCGATAACGCGCTCTGGCGTGTCTATCGCGGCATCAGGTGTTTTCCACCAGATGTATTTGCTGGCGAGCAGCTTTAAGGCGTCACGGTCAAATTGGCCCATGGTTAAACATTGTTTAAAGCGTTGCAGCTATCGTAAAAAATCGAGACTGAGCACCTGCGGCATGGCGGGCTTTGAGTGCGTTGACTTTGGCATGCTAATGATCTATCCAAACTGCTCATTGCTGCTTATGCCACGGGTTGATGACTGTCAGGCCGGTCGCTTCAAATGGCGCGGTATCTCGCGTTGCCACCATCAAGCCGTGTACCCTGGCGATGGCAGCAATGTAGCCGTCTGCCGGGGCAACGGCTTGACCCAGTGCACGCGCGCTGGCGCGAAGCTGTGCGTAGGCTTCAGAAGCGGCTACGTCAAAGGGCAGAATTCGACCCGCAAACAGCGGCAGGATGCGTTGTTCAACACTGGTGTGGAGCGCTTCTTTGCGCTTGCCAGAGGGCAGAACCGCAATGCCAAAGCGCAACTCGGCCAGGCTGATGGCTGACAGGTAAAGCGTTTCGATGTTTTGCGCGTCCAGCCAATGCAACACACCCACATCGCCAGCCAGCTTTAAAGGCTCGGAAAGAACGTTGGTGTCGATCAGAATCATTCGAAGCTTATCGGTTCTTCAACTGACTTGTCACGCTTGATTTCAAGATCGAAGCCGCCTGCCTGCTGGCCGATTTCAGCCAGCAAAGAACCCAGTTTGACGCGGTCTTGCGGCCGTGCAACGCTTTCAAGAATGGCCCGCACTTCGGCTTCTGTGCTACGGCCAGCCAATGCTGCGCGCGCGCGCAAAGCGCGGTGCGTTTCCTCTGGCAAATGACGCACGGTAATGGATGGCATAAATGCTCCGTTCATGCAATGGCGTGGAATGATTGCATTATCGTAATAGTGCAATCATTTTGCAAAATGTGTCAAATCACAAAATCTGTCGTCAGCTTGAGCACCTGCGCCAACGCATCCGGCGCATCGCAGGGCACTACCTGCCGTTCGGGCATGGAACGCAGCCAGGTGAGCTGGCGCTTGGCCAGTTGGCGCGTGGCGGCGATGCCTTTGTCGCGCAGGTCGTGCAAGGTTGGGATTCCTGCGGCGGCGGGCGCTTCGATAGCATTCAGATAGTCCCACGCTTGGCGGTAACCCACGCAGCGCATCGATGGCAAATCCGGGTGCAGGTCACCGCGCGCACGCAGCGCGGCAACTTCGTCAAGGAAGCCGTTGGTCAGCATGGCATCAAAGCGCTGGGCGATGCGCTGGTGCAGCCAGGCGCGCTCTGTCGGCTCCAGAGAAATCAACAAGTTGGCTGCTGAATGTTGAGCATCTTCTTGGCCTGTAGCCCTTGCCAAATATGCGTCGCAAGCTATTTTGTTTGTAGTGTGAAAATGCGCCAGCGGCTGCCCGGTCAGGCGGTACACCTCCAGCGCGCGAGAGATGCGCTGGCTGTCCGCCGGGGCCAGCCGCGCCGCCGTGACCGGGTCCACGTGCGTCAGCTTGGCGTGCAGCGCCGGCCAGCCGTGTTGCGCCGCTTCTTGCTCAATGAGGGCGCGAATGGCTGGGTCGGCGTGCGGCAAGTCGTCCAGCCCGTGGTACAGCGCCTTGAAGTACAGCATGGTGCCGCCCACCAGCAGCGGCAGCCTGCCGCGCGCGGTGATCTCGTGCATCAGCCGGGTCGCGTCGCGCACAAAGTCGGCGGCGCTGTAGGCGTGCAGCGGGTCGCGGATGTTGATCAGGTGGTGCGGCACCGCCGCCAGTTCGGCCGCGCTGGGCTTGGCGGTGCCGATGTCCATGCCGCGATAGACCAGGGCGGAATCGACGCTGATGATCTCCGCCGGGTAGCGCTGTGCAATGGCCAGCGCGGCCGCTGTTTTGCCCGCTGCGGTTGGGCCTGCCAACGCCAGGTGGCGTGGCAACACGGGCCGCTGGCGTGTGCTGGGTGGCTCCTGGTGCGTCACGTGGTGCCTTAGATCGCCGAGCGTGGAGCGTGGTTGGCGGGGGTGTCTTGCGCTGTCCCCAGCGTGGTGTGCGGCGTGGCATCTGGCGGGATGGCAGGTGGTACGGCGGGCGGGTTCGTCGTTGACGAGGTCTGGCGCAGGCGGCTGGGTGCCAGCGCGCCGGTCGATTCCAGAATGGGGTAGGCAATGGCGCAGATCAGCGAGTTGATGCGCTTGAGCTCGCTGATCAAATCCAGATGCAGCGAACTGGTCTCGATGCTCTCGGGGGTGTTCTCGGTCAGACGGTTCAGGTGGCTGCTGGCGTATTGCATCTCCAGCTCGCGAAAGCGGGTTTTTTCTTGCAGCAGCCGAATGGCATCGCGCGGGTCGTCGTTGATGAAAACGCTCACGCCCAGGCGCAGGTTGTCCAGCAGCAGGGCATGCAGGGTCTCAATCTCGCGCAGGCCGACCTCTGACAGCGCGCGCCCGGGATGGATCAGTTTGCTGTTCACCTCGTCCAGAATGCGCTCGATGATGTCGCCAATGTGCTCCATGTTGATGGTGAAGCCGATGATGTCGGCCCAGCGCCTGCCCTCGCGGTCATTGAGCGCCTCGCGCGAGATTTTGGTCAGGTAGTACTTGATGTCCGAATACAGCGCGTCCACCGTGTCGTCCATCTTGCACAGCGACTGCGCCAGCGCCTGATCCTTGTTGCGGATGACGTCGAGCACGCCACGCAACATGGTCTCGACCACTTCAGACTGGTGCATGGCCTCGCGCACGGCGCACGCCAGAGCTACCGACGGTGTGGACAATGCGCTGGGGTCCAGATGACGTTGGCGTCCACGCCGGTCCAGGTTGGTTGGCTGCGGCAACCCGTAGCGCACCACGCGCGCCACACCTTCGGTCAAACCGATCAGTACCGCGGCCGTCAGCAGGTTGAAGACAAAATGAAACAGCACCACCACGGTTGTCACATCGGTCACGCTGGTGTGCACGTGGCTGAGCCAGTACCCGGCCAACGGCGCCATCAGCGCCACACCCAGTACCTTGAAAATCAGGTTACCCAGCGGCACCTGGCGCGCCTCGATCGGGCTGCCCAGCGTGGTCAGCACGGCCAGGATGCCGCTGCCCAGATTGGCCCCCAGCACCAGTCCCAACGCCACATCGACGCTGACCACCTGGCTGCCTGCCAGCGTGGCAATCAGCAGCACAATGGCCAGGCTGGAATAGCTCAGCACCGACAGCACCGCGCCCACGGTAATTTCCAGCAAGCGGTCGCTGGCCAGCGAGGCCAGCAGCGCGCGCACCGCCTCGGCTTGCGTCAGTTCCGTGGCTGACACGCGTACCAGGCTCAGCGCCAGCAGCATCAACCCCAGGCCAATCAGGATGCGCCCGACATAACCGGTGGTGCTGGACTGGCGGGCAATGAACAGCACCACACCGACAAAGATAAACAGCGGTGACAGCCACGACAGGTCGCGTGAAAACAGCAGCGCCATCACGCTTGTGCCCACATCGGCCCCCAGCATCACCGCCAGTGCTGCGGGCAGGGTCATGAGGCCCTGGCCCACAAAGGCGGAGATGATCAGCGCCGTAGCGGTGCTGGACTGCAGCAGCGCCGTGACACCCACGCCAGAAACCGCAGCCGTGAAGCGGTTGCCGACACTTTGCGCCAGCACCTTGCGCAAGTTGGCCCCCAGCACGCGCAGCGTGTCCTTGCGCACCAGATGCGTGCCCCACACCAGCAGGGCAATGGCAGCCAGCAGGTTAAGCAGGTGGGTCAAAGCAGTCCTTGGGAAAACTGCGGTTATACCGGATCAGCGACTGCGCCGCACGCGCAGCAGTTCATCCAGAATCAGACAGGCCGCACCGACACTGATGGCGGCGTCGGCCACGTTGAACGCCGGAAAGTGCCCCCCGGCAAACAGCGGGGCGAGCCAGGCCCAGTGAAAGTCCAGAAAGTCCACCACGTAGCCGTGCAGCAGGCGATCGATCACGTTGCCCAACGCACCGCCCAGAATCAGCGCCAGTGCAAAGGCAAACAGTTTTTGCCCGGCGTGCGATTTCAGCATCCAGACAATCAGCACCGCAGCGGCCACGCCGATGCCGGTAAACAGCCAGCGCTGCCAGCCGTTGGACCCCGCCAGAAAAGAGAACGCTGCGCCGCTGTTGTGCACCCGCACCACGTTGAAGAAACTGGCCACCGGCGTGCTGTCGCCCAGCTGGTAGTAGCCCAGGATCAGCACCTTGGTGAACTGGTCGGCCAGCAGGATCACGGCCGCCAGCGCCAGCCAAGGCCAGAGCGACGCGCCAGCGGTTGGAAAACCAACAGACTTGAAGCGGGCGCCGGGCCGACCGCCGCCAGCTTTGCCTGGGCGCGCCATCAGGCAAAGGTACGGGTTTCGCCGCTACCCGTCAGGTTGCTGACGCAACGCGGGCACAACGTGGGATGCTCGGCGCTGCTGCCGATCTGCTCGCTGTAATGCCAGCAGCGTTCACATTTAACGCCTTTTGTGGCGCTCGCCGCGATGGATAAAGCGCTACCAGCTATCAATTCAATACTGGATGTGATAAAGACAAACTTCAGGTCAGCGCCCAGGCTGGACAATAGGGCAAAGTCGTCTGACGCCACGGTCAGCACCACGGCGGCTTGCAGCGACGAGCCCACCTGACCGGCCGCGCGCAGCGCCTCGATGTCTTTGTTGACCATGTCCCGAATCTCGCGGATGCGCGCCCACTTGGCCAGCAGGGCGGCATCGGGCGCGGCCAGCAGACTGTAGGTGTCCATGAAGATCGAGTCGCGTGTGGGTGCGGGCGTTTTGCCCTGATTGCCCAGCACGGCCCAGGCTTCTTCGGCGGTAAAGCTCAAAAACGGCGCCATCCAGCGCAGCATGGCCTGCGTGATCTGCCATAGCGCGGTCTGCGCGCTGCGCCGCGCCAAGGAATGCGCGCCCGTGGTGTAGAGCCGGTCCTTGAGCACGTCCAGATAAAACGCGCCCAGGTCTTCGCTGCAATAGATTTGCAGCTTGGCCACTACCGGGTGAAATTCATAGACCTCAAAGTGCGCCAGCACCTCGGCCTGCAACTGCGCGGCACGGCTCACGGCCCAGCGGTCAATTTCCAGCATCTCGGGCAGCGGCATGGTGTCTTGCGCGGGGTTGAAGTCGTTGGTATTGGCGAGCAAGAATTTCAACGTGTTGCGCACGCGGCGGTAGGTATCGACCACACGGGCCAAAATTTTGTCATCGCCGGCAATGTCACCCGAATAGTCGCTGGCCGCGACCCACAGGCGGATGATTTCGGCACCAAGTTTTTCAGAAGTCTTTTGCGGATCGACGCCGTTGCCCGCGCTCTTGCTCATCTTGTGGCCCTTGGCATCGACGGTGAAGCCGTGTGTCAGGATGGCTTTGTAGGGCGCGCGGTCGTACATGGCGCAGGCCGTGAGCAAACTGGAGTGGAACCAGCCGCGATGCTGGTCGTGGCCTTCCAGGTACAGGTCGGCCTCGGGGCCGTCTGGGTGCCCGGCACCGGCGTGCGAGCCCTTGAGCACGGTGGTGTGCGTGCTGCCGGAGTCAAACCACACCTCCAGAATGTCGCTGCTCTTGGTGTAGTGGGGCGCGTCCGCCTGGCAGTCGAGCGTGGCAAAGATGTCTTGCACGCTGGCTTTGCTCCAGGCCTCGATGCCGCCGTGCTCGACCATATTGGCGGCCACGTCCAGAAACTCCATGGTTTTGGGGTGCAGTTCGCCCGTGTCCTTGTGCAAAAAGAACGGCAGCGGCACGCCCCAGCTGCGCTGGCGGCTGATGCACCAGTCGGGCCGCCCGGCGATCATGTCGCGCAGGCGCACCTTGCCGTTTTCCGGGTAAAACGCTGTGGCTTCAATAGCTGCAAGCGCAGTCTGTCTGAGGGTTTGTGGTGCTTTATCCTTGGTAAAAATGCCCTCGCCTTGATCCATACGGATGAACCACTGCGCGGCGGCACGGTAGATCACCGGGCTCTTGTGGCGCCAGCAATGCGGGTAGCTGTGTGTGATGTCGGAGGTGGCAAACAGGCGGTTCGCATCGCGCAGCGTGTCGATCACCACCGGGCAGGCCTTCCAGATGTATTGCCCGCCAAACAGAGGTAGATCGGGCGCATAGACGCCGTTGCCCTGCACCGGGTTTTGAATCTGGTCGTAGGCCATGCCGTGCGCGACGCAGCTGTTGAAGTCTTCCACACCGTAAGCCGGGGCCGAGTGCACGACGCCGGTACCGTCGGTGGCGCTGACGTAGTCGGCTAGGTACACCGGGCTGAAGCGGTTATAGCCCGGGTGCACGTGCGCCAGCGGGTGTTTGAACAGGATGCCGCCCAGCGCTTTGCCGTTGGCGGTGGCCAGCACGCTACCGGTCAGCCCAAAACGCTCCAGACACGATGCGACCAGATCCTGCCCCAGCACCAGCAGGCCGCGTTCGGTATCGACCAGCGCGTAGGTCAGCTCGGGGTGGGCATTGAGTGCCTGGTTGGCAGGGATGGTCCACGCGGTGGTGGTCCAGATCACGGCAAAAGCGTCCTTGGCCAGCGCGCTCAGGCCGAAAGCCGCAGCCAGTTTGGCGGGCTCCGCGCACAAAAAACCCACGTCGAGCGTTTGCGATTTTTTGTCGGCGTATTCGATTTCGAACTCGGCCAAAGACGAGCCGCAGTCAAAACACCAATAGACGGGTTTCAGGCCACGATAAACAAAACCGCGCTCGATGACGCGCTTGAAAGCGCGGATCTCGTCGGCCTCATTGCTGAAGTCCATGGTGCGGTAGGGGTGGTCCCAGTCACCCAAGACACCCAGGCGCTTGAAGTCGCGCCGTTGCAAGTCGATCTGCTCGGTGGCGTAGGCGCGGCTTTTGCCCTGCATGTCGTCGCGCGCCAGGTTGCGGCCAAACTTCTTTTCAATGGCGTTTTCAATCGGCAGGCCGTGACAGTCCCAGCCGGGGATGTAGGCCGCGTCCAGGCCTTTGAGCTGGCGCGCCTTGACGATCATGTCTTTGAGGATCTTGTTGACCGCGTGCCCCATGTGGATGGCACCGTTGGCGTAGGGCGGGCCGTCGTGCAGTACAAATTTGGGTGCACCGCAGCGTGCGGCGCGCAGCTTTTGATAGATGCCTTGCTCTTCCCACTGCTTGACCCATTGCGGCTCGCGCTTGGGCAGGTCACCGCGCATCGGAAACGGGGTGTCGGGCAGGTTCAGCGTGCTGCGGTAATCGGTCTTGCCAGGGGCTTGTGCTTGGGGGTCTTGTGTGGTCATGTTGGCAAAGAGGCAAAGTAGGCACGGGCATCCTGGCAGTCTTGATGGATGCCAGCGGTCAATGCGTCCAGGGATTCGTACTTGAGTTCGTCGTGCAGTTTGTGCAGCAGCTCGACGCGAATGATTTTACCGTAGGCCCCCTCCGCCCCCAGGCTGGCGGGCCATTGCAGGCAATGCGTTTCCAGCAGCACACGCCCGCCGTTGACGTCACGCGGGTCCAGCGACGGGCGGATGCCCATGTTGGCCACGCCTTGCAGCGGCTCGTCGGTCAGGCCATACACCAGCACGGCAAAGATGCCGCTGGCCGCAGGTTTCCAGTGCTTGAAGCGCAGGTTAAGCGTCTTGAAGCCCAGCGTACGCCCCAGCTTGCGTCCATGCACCACGTGGCCCGAGATGCGGTACGGGTGGCCCAGCTTGCGTGCGGCATCGCTCAGGCGGCCTTCAGACAGCGCCTTGCGCACGGCCGAACTGGACACACGCAGGCCGTGCACCTCGTAGCTGTTCATACGCGCCACGTCAAAGCCTTGGCGCAAGCCAGCATCGTCCAGCGTGCTGTAGTCGCCTGCGCGCCGTGCGCCAAAGCGAAAGTCGTCGCCTACCAGCACGTAGCGCGCACCCAGGCCGTGCCGCAACACCTGGTCAATGAAAGCCTGCGGAGACAGGTTGGCCAAGTCTTTGTCAAACGGCAACACCACGATTTGGTCCACACCACAAGCACCCAGGTCGGTGAGCTTGTCGCGCAGCGTACCGACGCGCGCCGGGGCCAGTTCGGGATTGTGCGTAAGGGCCGCAAAAAAATCGCGCGGATGCGGCTCGAAAGTGAGCACGCAATTGGGGATGCCGCGTTGCTGCGCTTCGCCTTTGAGCAAGCTCAGCATGGCTTGGTGACCGCGGTGCAGACCGTCAAAGTTGCCAACCGTCAAGGCGCACGCAGGCGCGATGTCGGGGTGCTTGAAGCCTCTGAAAATCTTCATAATTTGTTATGAGTTTAATAGCGTGTTGCGCAAGTTATTCAAGGGCTTGAAGTCAATTTGTCACATAAAGAGAGTATATTGTGTTCCAGCTGCGGTTGGCGCTGCCCGGTGCGGGCGGTGTGGGTCAACCCGTAAAGGTTCTTGGATAGGTTCGGATAACGTCTTTTTTCAGGAGTCGTGTTTTGAAGGTCTTGAAACTGTCGGCCCAGGGCTTGCCCCAGTCGTGGATTTCGCTGGAGCAGGCGGTGTTGCACTACGCGGCGGACGAGGTGCGCTGGGAAGTCGGGCACGACATTGCCGTGTTTCACGGTGGGCACAACGCCATCACCGGGCGTCAGTCGATCATTACCGTGAGCAGCATCATCGGCACCAAGGGGGTGCCCGCCATCAACCCGTTTGACCTGAAACCCGGCCTGACCAACGCCAAGCTTTTTGCGCGCGACCGCAACGTGTGCGCGTACTGCGGCGACCTGTTCGCTGAAGCTGACCTGACGCGTGAGCACATCATCCCGTTTGCGCAAAACGGCATTGACACCTGGATGAACGTGGTGACCGCATGCCGACCCTGTAACCACCGCAAAAGCCACCGCACGCCCGAGCAGGCCAATATGCCGCTGCTTTACACGCCCTATGTGCCCAGTCTGTGGGAAGACTTCATCTTGCGCAACCGGCGCATCCTGGCGGACCAGATGGAGTTTTTGCTGGCGCACGTACCCAAGTCGTCGCGGCTGGCGGCGTGAGCGGTTGATCGACATGTGGCTGTTTTTTTTGCGATTCAGGGCGAAATGAGATGAACAATGAGATGTCTATCTGGCGTGTGCGGCCTTTGTGCATGGTGATCAGTGGGCTGTGCGCCAGCACGGCTTTTGCCGCCGTTGCAAATCCGGTAGCCTTGCAGGCCAGCGCCTCATCCCAGCCCGCTTTGATGCACGCCAAGCTGTGGTCGGCGGGTCAGAGTCCCAGCGGCTATCTGGTGAGTGAAAAGCTCGATGGCGTGCGCGCTTTTTGGGACGGCCAGGTGCTGCGCTTTCGCAGTGGCTTGCCCATTGCAGCGCCGGCCTGGTTCACGGATGCATTGCCTAAAACGGCGCTGGACGGTGAGTTGTGGCTGGGCCGCGGCCGTTTTGATGAACTCTCGGGTTTGGTGCGCCGCCAGCAGCCGGTGGATGCCGACTGGCACCATGTCAAGTACATGATTTTTGATCTGCCGGGTGTTTCGGGTGGGTTTGCTGAGCGCGCCCAGCGCATCACCACGTTGCTGGCGCAGGTCAACCAGCCTTGGCTGCAAGCGGTGCCGCAAGCCACCGTGCCTGACGCGAAAGCCCTGCAAAAACTGCTGAAGCAAGTCGCCAAAGACGGTGGCGAAGGTCTGGTGCTGCACCGCGCCAATGCCCTGTGGGCCCCTGGGCGCAGCGACGCTTTGCGCAAACTCAAACCCATGGCAGACGACGATGCGCGTGTGGTGGCGCATCTGCCGGGCCAGGGCAAGCACGCGGGTCGCCTGGGCGCCTTGCTGCTGGAACTGCCCGACGGCCAGCGCTTTGCACTGGGCACGGGGTTGACCGACGCGCAGCGCGCCGATCCCCCAGCCATCGGAACAATGGTCACCTATCGCTACAGAGAGATGACGTCCAAGGGTCTGCCGCGTTTTGCTTCGTTTTTAAGAGTGCGTGAGTTTCAATGACTTCATAGATGCGGCTATGCAAATGATAATATCGCGGATACATTAATTTAAAAAACGCGGATTTTCTTTGTGACTTTGATTCCCCCCTTGGCAGTGCCCCGGTCTGACGCTGTTGTGCGCTGGAAAGCAGCGGCCGTGTTGGATGTGCTGACCTCGCGGCGAGTGGTGCTGCTGTCGGGGGCGCGGCAATGCGGCAAGACCACGCTGGCCAAGTCGCTTCATCCTTCTGCTGAGGTCATTTACCGTACTCTCGACGATGTGGCGCTGATGGCCGCCGCACAGGCAGACCCGCATGGTTTTGTCCTGCATGGTTCTGAGTTGATGGTGATTGACGAGGTCCAGCGCGTGCCCGCCTTGCTGCAAGCCGTCAAAAAAGATGTGGATGACAACCCTGCACCGGGGCGTTTTTTGCTGACGGGTTCAGCCAACATTCAGTCTGCCCCACAGGTTTTGGAGTCTCTGGCGGGGCGGGTTTCACATCAGCGCCTGCGCCCTTTTGCGGTGGGTGAAATGGCCGGTGTGGCCCCGGTTTTTATGGACCGCGTGTTGCGTGAAGATTGGGCGGGCTTGAACAGCAGTTTTGCGACTGTGCCGGGTGCTGATCGGTGGGCTGGTGGTGCTTTTTCCGGCAAAGACACCGTATTGAAGCTTGCCATGCGTGGTGCTTACCCAGAGGTGCAACCGTTGCCCGAAAAATCGGTCAGACGCTGGCACATGGATTATTTGACGGCCCTGATGGCCAGAGACCTGCGCGATATTGCACAGATTCGCCGCAAGGACAGCATGAATAAACTGCTGGAAGTGTTGGCGGCCTGGTCATGCAAATTGATGGATGTGAGCGCCATCGGTGCGCAACTGGCGCTGTCACGGCCCACGTTGGAGTCGTATATCAACGCCCTTGAGGCTTTGTATTTGGTGGAACGTGTGCGCCCCTGGTCCAACACCGATTACGCGCGTGTGGGCAGACAAGACAAGCTGGTACTGACCGACACAGGGCTGACGGCAAGTTTGCTACGCTGGCAATTTGACAGGGTGCGGCTCGACGCTGATCAAAGCGGCAAGTTGATCGAGGGTTTTGTCTATGCTCAACTGGCGGCGCAACTGGATGCGCAGGACGAACCCGGGGCGTTGACCCACTACCGTGACCGCGAGCAGCGCGAAATTGATTTTGTGCTCGAAACCCACGACGGCGCAACGCTCGGTATCGAAGTCAAAGCCGGTTCTGCGGTCAGTGCTGACAGCTTCAAGCATCTGGCGTGGTTTCGCCAGCGCATGGTGTCCCCAAACGACCGGTTTGTCGGTCTGGTGCTTTACACCGGCGACCAGGTGCTGCGCTTTGGCGAGCACCTGTGGGCCGTGCCGATGCACGTGCTGTGGTCGGCCTAGGGGCGTGCTCAGTCAGGCAAACACGCCCGCCGTATCGGTCATGCGCGACGCCACCTCGCCCAGATGGTGCAGCGTGTCGCCAAAGCTCAATTCCAGTTGCGTGAGCTTCTTGAAGTAGTGGCTGCCGATGTACTCGTCGGTGACACCAATGCCGCCGTGCAGTTGCACCGACTGCTGGCCGACATAGCGCATGGATTGGCCTAGTTGCACCTTGGCGCGCGCCAGTGCGGCGCGCCGCTCGGGCGCGGGGGCAGACAGCTTCAGGCTGGCGTAGTAGCTCATCGATCGCGCCAGTTCCAGTTGCATTTTCATGTCGGCCACGCGGTGGCGTAGCGCCTGAAAGGTGCCAATGGCCACGCCAAACTGCTTGCGCGTGTTCAGGTAGCCGGCCGTCAGCGCCAGCGCCTTGTCCATCACGCCCACGCCTTGCGCGCAGGCGGCGGCGATGCCGACGTCCAGCGCCAGCTCCAGTGCGGCCACACCGTCACGCGTGATCAGCGTGGCGGGTGCGTCGGTTAGTGTCAGCTCGGCGCCGCGGCTACCGTCTTGCAGGCCGTGGCCGCGCGTTTGCACGCCCGCTGCGCTGCGCGGCACCCAGAACAGCGCCAGAGCGCCCTCCAGCAGCGCGGACACCACAAAAGCGTCGGCCTGGTCGCCCGCCGCCACCACCGATTTGGTGGCCGTCATGGCGTGGCCGGTTGCAGTGGCGGTGGCCGTGGCTTGGCAAACGGTATGACGGTAACGTGCGCCACGCTCGACCCAGGCCAGCGCCGCCAGCGTTTGCCCGCTGGCCAGGCCGGGTAGCCATTGCTGCTGCAACTCAGGCGGCGCAAAGCGGGCCAGCACGCTGCTGACGATCAGCGTTTGCGTCAGCGGCTCCAGCACCAGGCCCGCGCCCAGCTCCTGCATCACCAGCATGGCTTCCACCGGGCCCATGGCCAGCCCGCCGTGCTCTTCAGCCACCAGCAGGCCGCACAGGCCCAGCTCCGCCAGTTGCGCGTAGTTGGCGCGCTCAAACCCGCCCGCTTGCACTGTGGCGCGGTAGTGCTCAAAGGTGTAGCTTTTGTCCACCCAGCGCCGCACCGCGTCTTGCAACTGGACTTGTTCGTCTGAAAAATCAAAATTCATGTGGGTTCCCTTTTGAATGGTTGGGGACAGAGCTTGTTCACTGCGTGTAACTGCGGTCTGTCCCGCAATCAGCCCAGCACCGTCTGCGCCACGATGTTTCGCTGCACCTCGTTGCTGCCGCCGTAAATGGTGGTCTTGCGCAGGTTGAAGTAGGTGGAGGCCAGCGGTGCGCAGTGCAGCGCGTCACTCGGAAAGCCCACCAGGCGGCCATCGATCACATCACCTTGCCAGCCCGCGTCCATGGCCTCATGGATCAGCGGCAGGGCAAACGGCCCGGCGGCGAGCATCATTAGCTCGGCGTAGCGCTGCTGGATCTCGCTGCCGCGAATCTTCAGCAGGCCAGCAATGTCGAGCGAATTTTTGCCTGATTTTTCTGCCGACAGCACGCGCAGCACCAGCATCTCCAGCGCCACCACATCCACTTCGAGCAGCGCAATCTGGTCGCGAAAGCGCGCGTCGTCCCACACGCCTTCCTGTTTGGCAATGCGCTTGAGGCGCTCCAGCTCGCGCTTGCTGCGGTTCACGTCGGCAATGTTGGTGCGCTCGTGGCTGAGCAGGTGTTTGGCATACGTCCAGCCCTTGTTTTCTTCGCCAATGAGGTTGTTGACAGGCACCTTGACGTTGTCAAAAAAGACCTCGTTCACCTCTGGCTCGCCGTCGAGCAGCACGATCGGGCGCACGGTAACGCCGGGCGAGGCCATGTCGATCAGCAAAAAGCTGATGCCCGCCTGTGGCTTGCAGTCTGTCGCGGTGCGCACCAGGCAAAAAATCCATTCGCCGTACTGGCCCAGCGTGGTCCAGGTCTTTTGGCCGTTGACCAGGTAGTGATCGCCGTGCAGTTCGGCGCGGCATTTCACGCTGGCCAGGTCCGAGCCCGAGCCCGGTTCGCTGTAGCCCTGGCTCCACCACACCTCGCCGCTGGCAATGCCGGGCAAAAAGCGTCGTTGCTGCTCTGCGCTGCCAAAAGCCATGATGACTGATGCCACCATGACCGGGCCAAACGGCACGATGCGCGGCGCACCGGCCAGCGCGCACTCTTCTTCAAACAAGTGCTTTTGCACCGCGCTCCAGCCCGGGCCGCCAAACTGCTGGGACCAGCCAAAGCCGAGCCAGCCCTTCTTGCCCAGAATCTTGGCCCAGCGCTGCTGGTCGTCGCGCGACAGGCGCAGCGCGTTATGCACCTTGTGCGAAATATCAGCGGGCAGGTTGGCGCGCACCCAGGCGCGTACCTGTTGGCGAAACTGTTCTTCTTCAGGGGTAAAAGCCAAATCCATGGTGTCTCCGGTGACGGCACGCCGCACGTGCAGGTTTGTTCGACGGGCGCTGTTTTTAGCACGTGCGTGCGTTTCACCCTGTCCGGGGGGTGACAGGAACGTGCGCTGCCACGGGGGGGACGATGAGGGGTACATGCTTTGAGTGTTCTCTTCAAACCCTTATGCCGTACAACTATTCATCATGCCTACTTGAAGCCTGACATTCACGACCTGGCGTTGTACGTCACCTTGGGTTGACAATCTGAGCAGGCTAAGCCGTCCAGGCCGGGGCAGATTGCCACCGGGTGACCCAATCGGGCAACTTGTCGGCTGGCATGGGGCGTGCGATGCCAAATCCCTGACCCAGATCGCAGCCGAGCTGCAACAGCAAGCTGCCATGCGCAATCGTCTCCACGCCTTCGGCGATGACCTGTCGGCCAAAGGCTTGTGCCAGGCCTATGACGGCCCGCAAAATGGCCAAGTCGTCGTCATCCTCAAGCATGTCGCGAACAAAACTCTTGTCAATCTTAAGCAAGGTTACTTTGAGGCGTTTGAGATAGCTTAGCGATGAATAGCCAGTGCCAAAATCGTCCAGCGCAAACCTGACCCCAAGCTTGGTGCAAGCATCAATCACAAGGCGAACCTGATCCATGTCCTGCAATGCGCTGGTCTCCAGTATTTCCAACTCAAGATGCGACGGATTCACGCAGGGATGGGCCTGCAGGTGGGCTCGCAGCTGGTCCACAAAGTCACGTTGTTGCAACTGCAGGGCTCCTACATTGACGCTCACCGGAAGATCCAGACCGCAGGTGCGCCAGTCCTCAATCTGACTCAGAGCCGAATCTATGACCCACTCACCCACCGCAACTGCCAGTGCATCGTTTTCAATCGTCGGCAAAAACAAACCAGGGGCCAGCAAACCCTGTTGTGGATGTTGCCACCGAATCAGGGCCTCGACACCGACGACCTGGCCACTGCGCATGTTGACCTTGGGTTGGTAATACAACACGAATTCACCATGGTCAAGTGCTACTCGTATTCGCTCCAGGCTTTCATGGTGAACACGAAGGCTTCTGTCCTGCTCTGGATCAAAGATACAAAAACGGTTTTTGCCGGTGACTTTGGCTTGGTACATGGCCTGATCAGCCTGACGTAACAATTGATCGGCATCGATGACTTGCTGTTGTGGGTAAAACGTCACGCCCAGACTGGCTGATACTTGTACCGTGCGTTTGCCAATCTGATACGGGTGGGCGGCCGCACTCAGCAGCCGGTCCAGCATGGGTGTGCTTGCAGCGACATTGTCAAGATCGTTGAGCACTGCCACGAACTCGTCACCACCGAGTCGTGCCAAGGTGTCGCCTTCACGCAGTGTCTGCTTCATCGCACTCGCCACGGCAACCAGAAGCTGGTCGCCCATATCGTGGCCATGTTGGTCATTGATGTTTTTAAAACCGTCAATATCAATAAAGACGACCGCCATGTTCAAGTGACGGCGCGTCACCTGGGTCAGGCTTTGTTGCAGACGGTCAGCTAGCAGCAACCGGTTGGGAAGGTTGGTAAGCGAATCAAAATGGGCAACATATTCCAACTCCCTCTGGTGTGCTTTCCTGGCAGTGATGTCCTCAATCAGCAAGACACGCTCGCCATTTTCACTGCTGTGCAGAATGCCGGACGACGACAACAACACCGTGGTAGCCTGATCGCCCGGGCTTTGCAGACCGCTTTCGATGCTCATCTGGTTCGTCAGGTCGCACTTCAATAAGTCCATGACCAGCGTGTTGCTGAACATCTCGCGCAACGTGCCGCAGGCTATTGGCTGTACCCTTGAGCCTTGCCAAATTTGCCGCATGGCCAAGTTGGTGCGCACGATATCGCCGTCCTCGGTCACGACCATGACCCCCTCGGGGAGTGATTCAATAATCGATTCAACGTAATCGCGACCCACCATCGTGTTCGACAGATCGCTGGCCATTCGGTTAAAGGCTTGGGCAAGTTCGCCAATTTCGTTTTTTGAACTTATCTCAACACGGGTGTTCAGTTGTCCACTGCCCATGCGCGACACGGCTTGGCGAAGTTCTTCAATCGGGTGCGTTATGCGTCGTGTCAACAGGGCGCCGCCACCGATGGAAAACACGATGGCGACTCCGCAAGACGCCAACAGCTCCATCAGGTGCTGCTTGAGTTCTACGTCAACATTGTCTTGATACTCCTGAAACTCCCGCTCCTCTGCGGCAGCTGCCCCATCAATCGTTACCAGCAAGGCGTTTAAGGTGTCCCCTAGTTGTTCGGCCTGTTTATGAAAGCCGTTTTCATTGGATGATCGGTCATAGTTCTTTAGCTTGTCCGCTGCATTTGAGACACTCTTGGCCGCTTCATCGATCTCGGAGGCGGTCTTCAATTCATCCGGAAAGTATTTTTCGACCAACGCTTTGTAAGCCGCGATTGCCGCCGTGAGTTCGGCCCGAGCGTTGGCGACGGACGGATCGGGTTGGGGCAGCGTCACTGCCGAAATTGTCAGATTTGCCGCCTGAAATCGGATCCGGTTTAGCGCCGTGAGGACCGGCTGTGTGCGATTAATGGCATGGTCGAAATGTTCAGAAATCGCCATGAGGCCACTGTACCCGCCGACACCAACCAAAAGCACCAAGAGGGAAACCAAAAGGTAGCCAAAAAAGATCTGGCGGTAAAGTTTCATGTAACCGTTCTTCTCGCTCGCAGGCCGGTTCGGGCATTCTAATCCTGTTAACCCGAATCAATTCCCCGACTTTGCGGGAACAACAGACAACCGCTTGAGATCAATCGCTTGCCGTGCCGCATCAGCGATTGAAACTGGATATCCAGGAAGCTGCCGTTGACTACTGCCGGCTCCCGTTGCAGTCCAGCCAGCCAGTATCACTCAGCTGTCACCCCCAGCTCCGCACACAGCTTGACCACGGTGGTGCGCAACTGGGCCACTTCGGCTTCCAGCCGCTCCAGGCGTTCAGCGGTGCTGCTGTCCGCTGCCCGGCTGAGGGTGCCGCTGGTCCGTGACGATTCAGCCACCGGCCCGCACAGCAGGTGCGCCCAGCGCTGCTCGCGCGCGCCGGGCGCTTTGGCCAGCTTCACCACCAGCGCGCCGCCTTTTTCTGCGCAGCGGTCTTGCAGCTCTTCCAGAAAACCTTCGACCGACGAAATGTCGGCAAACCTGTACCAGCGCTCGGTGTTCAGGCGCAGCTCGGCAGCGGTTTGCGGCCCACGCAGCATCAGCACGCCCAACAGTACGGCCGACTGCTCGGGCACGCCCACGCCGCGCTGAAAATTGTGCTCATAACGCGCCACGCGGGCGCTGGTATTGCTGCGCACCAGTTGCAGCTGCTGCAGGTTGTCCAGGGCGTGTGCCACATCGGCCTCTGTCAAGTCCATCACCGGGTCGCGTGTGGTCTTCTGGTTGCAGCCCAGTAGCAGCGCGTTCAGCGACAGCGGGTAGCTGTCGGGCACGGTGCGGGCTTTTTCCATCAGCGTGCCCAGCACGCGTGCTTCGATAGGCGTGAGCCGCAGAGCGGGCGGCGTGCTGGAATCTGTGGCCAGGGTGTCGTTATCGTTGTCAGTGAGGGGTGGGGTCAAAGTCATAATTCAGCCAGTTATGAAAAACATTGTTATTTTGATCTCGGGCACGGGCTCCAACATGGCAGCCATTGCGCAGGCCGCGCAACGCGAGCACTGGGCAGAGCGCTACGGTGCACAAGTGGCGGCGGTGCTGAGCAACAAGGCCGATGCGCCCGGTTTGGCGCTGGCGCGTGAGCTGGGCATCGCCACCGATTCATTGGACCACAAGGCGTTTGCCAGTCGCGAGGCGTTTGACGCGGCGCTGAGGCAGCGCATTGACACCTATGACCAACCCGGTGCGCCGGTGCTGGTGGTGCTGGCGGGTTTCATGCGCATTTTGAGCGCTGGTTTTGTCAACCACTACGCCGGGCGGTTGGTGAACATTCACCCGTCGCTGCTGCCCGCGTTTGCCGGGTTGAACACGCATCAGCGCGCCATCGACGCAGGTTGCAAGGTAGCCGGCGCCACGGTGCATTGGGTGACCCCTGAGCTCGACCATGGCCCGATTCTGGCGCAGGCGGTGGTGCCGGTGTTGCCTGGCGACACCGCGCAAACGCTGGCCGCGCGTGTGCTGGCGCAAGAGCATTTGATGTACCCGCAGGTGGTGCGTCAAATCATTCAAAAATGATAGCTGCTTGCGCTTGGTATGAAGGCGCTACAGCCTGTTTTTATAACATGATTTGCTGCAATGCGGCGTGTTCCAGCGGGCGCAATCTGGCATAGTTCAGCAGCTCGGCCAAGTGTGCGCCTTTGGTTTGCCACTCATACACCACGTTTTCGGCTAGCAACACGTAATGCCAGGGCAGGCCGCTGCGGTGCTTGGGCGTTAGCTGGTTGATGCGCTCGCACCAAGCCAGGGCGGCCTTGCACTTGCGCTGCACGTTGGGGTGAATGGCCTGCGCTTGCGCTTTGGTCTCGGCCAGATAAATAGCGTTCCCCGTGCGCAGCAAAAAGTCGGGGGAATAAAAGGCCGGCCGGCCGTCGTCTTTCACATAGCGCAAGCGGGCAAAGGTGTGGCGGTTTTCGCTGATCTTGCAAAACGCCAGCACCTGACTGTCGGCTTGCGCCCAATGGATCAAGGTGCGCTCCAGCCCGCCATTGCGCGCGGGCCAGGCCAGCCGCGTGTAGATGCATTTGGCCACTTCGACCGAATTGGATTCGCGCATCACCAGCTTGGGCACTTCAGACAGGTAGCGCGCGTGCACCTCGGTCTGGCCGGTGATGTGGGTTTGTTGGGCCGACAGCAGCGCCAGCGCAAATACTTTGGTGATGTGCTCCACCACCGGTTGCAACAGCAATACGCGCCAGTTCTCACCATCAAGCGGGTTGAAATCTGTGCCAAACAGATGCAGCCAGATGTAGTCGTCGAGCCAGCCGGTCAGCTCTGCCGTGTTCACTTGCAGATAGGGTTTTGCCAACTGCGTTGCGATCTTGTTGCCCTTGGGCATGGGCTCACTCAGTGCCTGGCTGATGCGCCGGGTCAGGCGGCTTAAATATTCGTTGTAGCCCACCACGTTCATCACCGCGCCGCTCACCCGGTAGTCACCAAACAGCGTGGCGCTTTGCAGGTCTTGCGAGATGAAGGTGTCGCCCTGGCCCAGCAAGCCGGTCAGTTGCCCCAGCGGCATGGCGGTAAAGGCTGGCAAAGCGGCCAAATCGATTGGGTTGTGGTCGCGCACCTCGTCGGCCTCCTGCAAAATGAATGGAATGCCAAAGTCAAAGGCTTCGAATCCTTCGCGCAACCCGGCGGTGACCACATCGCCGGTGGCGCTGGTGTTGTCTGTGTCGTCACCGGTGATGCCAGCCAGCCCCTCACGGATCAGCTCGTCATAAAACGACTGAAACGCCGGGTGCTCCACAATTGAGAGCACGTCGAGCAAGCTGCCCGGCTCAAGACCGGCGTTGATGCGTTCGCGGTTGTCGCGTTTCAGGTCGGCGTATTCGTCGTCGCGCCACATCAGCCGCAGGCCGCAGCCAATGGTTTGCTCCAGCAAAATCTGCGCTCGACTACTGCGCAGCGGCAGTCGGTGATTTGTTCGGACACCGCGTCGTTGACAAAGTCCTCCAGCAACTGCAAGACCTTTAATTCCTCAGCAGCCATTTTCTCTTGGGCCCGCTCAAACGTGCGTTTGAGTGAGGTTTGCAGCCGACCCGTGACATCCAGTGGCACACCGGCCCCCATGTCAAGCTGTGCTGTGATGTGCTCGCTTTCGTTGGCCAATTTGGTCAGTTGGGCCTCAAACTGTGCGGCGTATTGACCGAATAAATTGGTGTGCTCGGTCAGCAGTTGTTGCACCTTGGGGAACACCTGGTTTGCGACTTGGCCCTGCAAGCCGGTCATGTAGCCCCAGTAGCCTGATCGACGCGTACGCCAGTGACGGCCCATGTCGCTGGATTCAAAGTCGCGCAGTGGTTGCTCGGCCAGCACGCCAATAAACTCCAGCATCGTGGCGTCGCGCTGCGTTTGTTCTGAAAGACGGGTGCTCAGTAATTGGACTTGTTGCTCAACAGCCCCGGCAAACCGTTGGCCAGCCTGCCCAAATTCCTGGCGAAATGTGAGCAGCTTTTGTTCAGCCACCTCCTTGTTGGGTGTGTTGTTCAAAGCGTGGAGTCGCGCCTGCATGAGGGACTGCAAGTCGAGCAAAATCGTGCGCGCGCCATGCACCAGGTTTTCGGCGGTTTGCGCCAGGCGCGACTCGTTGCTCAGCAGCGTCAGCAAGCGTCGGTGCAAATCACGCACGCCGCCTGGGTCTTGAGGATGCATTTGAAATGGCAGACTGCGATTTTCATTTGCATCACGGTGCAATCGTGCGGAGGTAAAAACGATCGGCACTTCACCTAGCTGCTCTTGATAGCGTTGCAGAGATTCGTCTTGGGTCAGGTCTTTCAACGTGTCGGCTATGGCGGCTTCGATGCGCAAGCGTTCGCGCGCAATGCAATACACAATGGGGGTGGGTTCCTCGTCGTCATCGGCTGCTTCCTTGATGACCTTGGCGTAGGTTTCATCAAATTGGGTGATGACCACAATCAACTGACGCACCGTACCCTTGCGCAGCAGCGACAGCAAAAACTCTTTTTCAGACTGGTCGTAGGCGGCACCAGACTTGGTCAGAAACAGCACGGCATCCACACCGGCCACTGTTTGTTCGGTTAAGGTCACGCGAAACCGCTCGGTGTCGCCCAACCCGGGGGTGTCGATCAGTTCAACGCCTTGCGCCAAAATCTCCGAAGGCGCTTGCAACTCAATCGAATCGACCAGGCAGTGCAGCGGGCTACCGGATGACGTGTATTCCTTGAGTACACGCTGGAATTCGATCGTTGTTTTTTTGCTGGCACCTACGGCCAGATGGAGTGTGACCACTTTGCCTTGCTCAGTGACAAATTCCCGCTCAAGCGCTGTCAAATCTGGCAGCGGTGCTGGGGGTAACGGCACGCCATCTTTGTCTTTTGGCTTTTTGGGTTTGCTGAAATCAAACCAATTGCGCACCCGTTGCGCATCCACATTGCGTTCATCCTGTGCATACAGTTGCTTGAGTTCATGCCAGGTCTGCGCACGCAAAAATCGAATGCTGGCGCGTACCTCCGTGCCATGCCGAAAGGTGGTCACTGCCGCAGTCTCAGGTAACGTGCCCTCGCTGGAAAGTCTGATTCCCAACAATTCGTTCACAAAAAAAGACTTGCCTGCCTTGAATCGACCGACCACTGCCACCTTGTAAGTGTCCGGCACTTGCTGGCTTTTTAATAGCACACCAAGCGCATCAGCGGTGCGCTTGCACTCTTTTCCAATACGGGCCACTTTGATACCTGAGCGGCCGAGCAGGCCCTCTTGCACTTGCGACAAATGGGTGGTGAGCGTTTGAATTTCGGCTCTGAGTTGCTTGGGTGTTTTCATGCTGGGGTACCCTGTTTGAAATGGTTTGCTGGTTAGGTTATCTACAATTGTGGTAATTCATGAAAAATCTCCCATGGCCACCGTTTCCATGCGCATTGACGAGGCTTTGATCAGCGCGGCACGCACCGCCGCCAAGGCGGAATGTCGTACCGTGCAGGGGCAGGTGGAGTTCTGGGCCAAAGTGGGCCGTGCCGCACTGGACAACCCCGATCTGCCTGCCTCCTTCATTGCAGAGAGTCTGATCGGCCTGGCCGAACCCCGCGCAGACAGCGCGCCCTTTGTGCCGCGTAGCCACATCAACGCCGTGAAGGCATGAGCTGGCAAGTGCAGCAAACGCGCCGCTTTGCCCGCGTTTACAAAAAGCTGACCAACGCCGCGCTGATTGCCGACACCGATGCTGCGGTTGCCATCGTGGCAGACGACCCTGATGTAGGGGAACGCAAAAAAGGCGACTTGGCCCAGTTGTGGGTGTACAAGTTCCGCAGCCAGGGCCAGTTGTACCTGCTGGGTTACACCCGCGAAGATGATGTGCGCCTGATTTACCTGGAAGCCATGTGGCCGCACGAAAACTTTTACCGGGATTTGAAGCGGTGAAATCGGCGCCAGAAGACATGTCATTCACCACGAAACCTGCGCGCACACCGTGGGGCAATTTCCCCGACGTGTTGATCCACGCCAGTGAATCGGCGGTGAAGCAACATCCGGCCTACCAGGCAGCCAAGGCGGGGGACGGCCATGCGGCTACCGCCCTGGTCAACGACACGATGAGTGAGCAGCAAAACCAGCAACTCAGCGATTTGCTGCGCGGTCACGCACCTATATTGGTCAGTGCCCATGCCTATGAGCGCGCGGGGATCAATGCCATTCCTGAAGCGTTTGCCGTGGAAATCAGCAAGGCTGTGGGGTGGCAGCTTGATGCCTCTGTGGCGCAAATCAATGTGGTGGCGCATACGGGTGCTGACGGGTTTTCGCGGTTGGCACGACAAGCTGAATTTGCAGGCCAAATTCAGGCAGGCAGTGACTACGTGCTGGTGGACGACTTCGTGGGCATGGGTGGCACGCTGGCGAACTTGAAGGGATATATCGAATCCCAAGGCGGCAGAGTGCTGGCAGCGGTATGCTTGACCGGCAAACCCCACTCCGCCAAACTTGCACTGTCGCTGGAGCGTCTGAACGAATTGAGGAGTAAACATGGCACAAAACTTGAAAACTGGTGGTTGGGAAGATTCGCTCACGCCTTCGACGCGCTTACTGAATCAGAAGCTCGGTACCTCGCCCGCACCGAGACGGCTGACACCGTCCGAGATCGAATTGCTGCTGCAAAGCAAGCGTGAACTGGCGGCGCAAGCCATGGCAACCCCTACCCGGGCGACGATGCACAAGGTGACGGCACGCGCCTGAGTTTTCATACTGTTGCCACCACTTCGGCCTCAAACCCGAACACATCCACCACCCGCACGCACACCTTGCGCGGGCCGGTTTTGGCGGCGGTTGTCAGCACCGCTTGCGTCACCACGCGCAGCGGGTCGCCGTCGTTGGCGGTGTTGCCCCGGTAGTCTTGCCAGACCGAGCGGAACACGCAGCCGTCGTAGTCCGGGTCCACCGCCCAATACTCAATCAGCGCCAGCGGCTCCTGGTTGATGACGGCTTGCAGCTTGACGCGGTTGGCATCGTCCAGGTTGATGGCCTCGGGCGACAGCAGCACGTAGTTTTTGAGCCAGATGGTGAGGGTTTCCTGGCTTTGTTCGCGCGGTTTGCCGTTGCCTGGCGCGGGCTGGTCTTGCTCCCTCGCCCCCTGGGAGAGGGCTGGTTTTTGACTGCTGCGTTCAATCGGAAAAATCGTCAGGTATTGCAGCGAAGAGAAGCGCACCTGCCCGCGCAGTTTGTCGATGCCGCATTTTTTTTCTTCAGCCGATCCATCAGGTCGGGCGGAATCACCAGCACTTCAAGGCGGTTGTCGTTCAGCGCGGTGATGGTTTCGCCAATCGACGGCTCAAAGTTCCAGCCCAGAACCACGACACGGTCCCAGCCACCCATCAGGTTGTCGCGCTGGGCGATGGCCTTTTTGAGCGTGGCCGCACCCGTGAGCTTGTTGGGCGAATCGGCCAGCACCAACGTTTTGCTGCCCCTGAATGCGCTCCCTCGCCCTTTGGGAGAGGGCTGGGGTGAGGGCGAACCCAAGTCCAGCGAACTGATCTGCCCCAGGTTGCGCTGCGGGTTCACGTCCGGCGGCAGCGGCAGCGCGCCGTAGAGCGAGAGCACGATGTTGGACAGGTCGCCCATGCGAAAGTCGCGCCCCAGCGTGGCCTTGGCCGCTTCCACCTGGTAGTCGCCAATGGCCTGATACAGAAAAGGCTTGGCATCCAGGTCGATCAGGCGCTTGCGCATGATCATGCAGGCGGGTTTGCCCAGGTCGGTGGTGATCCAGCGGCGGCCGAGTTTTTCGGCCACAGCGGCCGTGGTGCCGGAGCCGCCGAAGACATCGATAACGAGCCCGTTTTCAGGACAGGATGCTTTGATGATTCGTTCTGCAATACGCGGGTCCTTTGCTGTGTCATAGTTGCTAGCGGCTTCCCGATCCGCTGCTGGTATGTGACTGCCACTTCGGATGTCCGTCCAATAGTCCTCAATCAATTTTCCTTGTTCGTCGAGCATCTCAAGATATTCATCGGGTGCTCGTCGGGTAAGTGCTGTTTTTCCTGTTGCCTTGTTTGACTTCTTGTAGTCAACTCGAATCGAGTCAGCATCAAAATGACGAACGTCTGATTTGCCAAAAAAATAAATGGTGTCGTGTTTTCGTGGAAAGTTGTTTTTTTGATTTGTCGGGCCTGTGTAGCAAATGATGATCTCGTTGACAAAATTCTTTTTCCCAAAGACTTCGTCAATGATCAGCTTCACGTAATGTCCCACATGCCAATCCAGATGCACATAGATCGACCCGGTATCCGCCAATAGTTCACGCATCAAAATCAGCCGGGGCGTGATCATGGCCAGGTAGGAGACGGTGCCGTCGCTCCAGGTGTCGGAGTAGGCGAACTGTTCAATGACGGTGGGCTTTTGCTCCAGCTCGATGCTGCCCTCACCCCCAGCCCCTCTCCCAGAGGGCGAGGGGAGTAATACCTTGGTGCGGTAGTCGGCCTTGCTGTCAAACGGCGGGTCGATGTAAATCAAATTGATCTTGCCGCGCAGTGACGGTGTGCTGTCGTCACCGGCCAGCAGCGCCGCCATGGCCAGCAGGTTGTCGCCGTAAATCAGACGGTTGACCCAGGGTTCGCCAGCAACGGCGCTGGCACCCGACCCGGTGCCGGGGTCTGGGTGAACGGACGTGGCCGCAGTGTCCGGCGTGGCATCCACCAGCATCGGCTGCGGGCTGTCGATCAAGCTGGCCTGACCGGGCGCAAACACCTCGCGCTGCGCTGCGCGCTGGTGCGCTGTAACCCAGTCTTGCGCCGCGCTGTCTTTGGCAGGCAGCACCACCTCGCGGGTCTGCAATGTGACGCGGCGGCGGTTTTCCAGGCCTTCCAGGATTTTTTCCGCCTCTTTGCGGCCATTGGCAACGATGTCGGGGAGTTGTTCGAGCAGGGATTTGGGCATTTGATGGAATCAACAGACTGTTGACGTTTTATTTAAAGTAACTGTTGAAATCGTTATCAACTGAAACTTGAATAAATTTTCAAGTGACCAATAGCTTCGGGCTCATGAATGAAAAAATCGAATTTAGCAATCGACTGCGTGATGCCATGACCAAAGTCGGCTACGTGGCGAGCCCTTCGGTGCTGGAGCACGAGTTCAATTTGCGTTGGTATGGCCGATCCGTCAGCAACCAGGTTGCCTGGGGCTGGCTCAACAACCGGTCAATTCCGACGCAAGAAAAGTTACAGGTGCTGGCCGAATAGCTAAAAGTCGAACCCCAGGTGCTGCGCTTTGGCGAAGCCGTGCGCAATTCAGTGCAACAGCACAAGCAGCGCTGGGACGAAGGCATCGGCTTTCTGGAGCGCGAAACGTTTGATGCTTTCCTGAAGCTGCCCGCGCCCGAGCGCAAGCTCATCCGCGAGGTGATCCTGACCTTTGCCAAGGTCCATGCCGAGCCCGGGGTAGCGCCTGACAAAGCGCTGGGTTAAGCCGAGAATGCTACAAATGAAAGAGCTGCTAACGCTTGTCAGACGTGCTCTATAGCCCTATTAATGCGATGAAAAATGGGCGGCATTTCAGTTACGCCAAAAACAAATCAAGTGACTGACTGGCTTGGATGAGGGCGGTGTCTCGGGTGGCCAAGGGGACGTTCAGGCGCATGGCAAGCTCAAGGTAAGACGCGTCGGCCCTGCGCTGTGATGTCGCGCTCGTTGAAAGCGCTGACATTGGCAAATAGAACACGCTTGGCGCGTATCGACTCGGCCCGATTGGGTAACACCCGCTGCACTGGGGGAACCAGTCGCGCAACCTCTGCGCCACGCCGAGTGATAGAGATGTCTTCGCCCAATTCAACCATTTGGATAAACCTTGACAACTCGTTTTTGAGTTGGTAAATCGGCACGGTTTGCATGGGGTTCCTTTATAGCTAGCTATGTCTGGACATGATACAGCAGCAGGGTCGCAAGCTCATCCGAGAGCTGATCCTGGCCTGTGCCATGGTGCACCGCGAGGCGCTTGAGCAGCTAGAAAAGCCTTACCCCTTGGACCCCACCAACAGCACCACCAGCGCCCCCGCACCGCCGTCGGCTGGTTTGGCCTGTACAAAGGCCAGCACCTCGCGCTTTTGCACCAGCCAACTGTGCACGCGGCTTTTGAGCACCGGCGTTTTGCCGGGCGAGCCCAGACCCTTGCCGTGCACGATGCGCACGCAGCGCACGCCTTGCTGGTGCGCCAGCCGGATGAACTGGCCCAGCGCTTGGCGTGCGTCGTCACGGCGCAGGCCGTGCAGGTCCAGCTGGCGCTGGATGCTCCAGTCGCCACGGCGCAGCTTGCGTGTGATGTCGGTGCCGATGCCGGGGCGGCGAAAGCTCAGGTCGTCGTCGGCGTCGAGCAGCGTAGAAACATCGAATTCATCGCTGATGGCCTCTTGCAGCACGGCTTGTTCATCGCGCTGGTAGGCCATCGTTGCAGGCATTTTTAGCTCTTTTTTATGGAGCACCTTGCGCTTGTCTGGCAAGGGCTTGACGGCTCCTGCCGCGCGCACAAACAAGTCCCTGTCGCTGCTCGCCTGTTTGACCGCCCTGGTCTGCGCAGCCGCTAGCTCGGCGCGCTGCCGGGCTTGCTCGGAGATGGCTTTTTTGACCGCCTTCAGGTCCGCCAGCGCCGTCACTTTGACTGGTTTCACAGCAGCCCGCGCTCGGCCATGGACAGCGCCTCGCCGGGGGCCACGATGACGTGGTCGAGCACGCGCACGTCTATCAGCGCCAGCGCGCTCTTGAGCGTCTGCGTGAGCATTTCGTCGGCCCGGCTGGGCTGCACGCTGCCGCTGGGGTGGTTGTGCGACAGCACCACGCTGCTGGCCTGCAGGTGCAGTGCGCGCTGCACCACCTCACGCGGATAGACGCTGGTCTGTGTAAGCGTGCCCTGAAACATTTCTTCCAGCGCGAGCATGCGGTTTTGCACGTCCAGAAACAAGATCGCAAAGACTTCGTGCTTGCGGCTTGCCAGCTGCAATTGCAGGTAGTTCTTGACGGCGTCGGGCGTCTCAAACACGGCGCGTTCCTGCAGCCGCTGGGCCATGGCGCGGCGTGCCAGCTCCAGCACCGCGACGATTTCCGAGCGTTTGGCCGGGCCCAGCCCCTTGATGCGATTGAGGTCGTCGGCGCTGGCGTCCAGCAACCCGGCCAGGCCGTCAAAGCCGCTTACCACTGGTGCCGCTGCTGTGATGTCGGACACCGCGTTGGGCGCAACTGTCGGCTGCGCTGGCTTGAGCCGCAGCAATTCGTCGGCCATTTGCAGCACGCCTTTGCCCTTGATGCCGGTGCGCAGCAAGATGGCCAACAGCTCGACATCGCTCAAGGCGGCGGGCCCGCGGGCGAGCAGTTTTTCACGCGGCTGGGCGTCAGGGGGTAAATCTTTCAGTGACATGGCGGGGCAGGGTGAGCGGGTTAGGGCGGGCTTTTACAATCTTCGCAGTTTAGGCGTCTGCGCACCCGGGTGTTTTGCACTGGGGATTTGCAGCGTTTTTGGCCCATTTTTAAGGTTCCCTCCCGATGACTACTGCGCTTGCCACCGTTGCCCCTGGCTCTTTTTTGACGCTGCACTACCGTCTGGCGGGGCCTGCTGGTGATGTCGTGAACACGTTTCATGCGGCACCGGCCACGCTGACCCTGGGCACGGGCGCGCTGGCCCCGGCCATCGAGGCGCGCCTGATCGGGCTGCCCGAGGGCACACGCACCACGCTGGCCCTGGCCGCTGGCGAGGCGTTTGGCGAGCGCAGCCCCAGCATGATGCAGTGGATGGCGCGCAAGGAGCTCGACGATCTGGGTGGCGGCCACGACAGCTATGCCGTGGGTGAGGCCATCAAGTTTGCCACCCCGGATGGTCAGGGTGAATTTGCTGGCGTGATCAAGGAATTTCGCAGCGATGACAAGGGCGATGCTGTGCTGATTGACTTCAACCACCCGCTGGCCGGGCTGCCGGTGACGTTTGAAGTGCACATCATCGGAGTGATCTGAAACCCATGCGTGCAGCGCTTGAAACGATTGTCCTGGCGCAGCCGCGCGGCTTTTGCGCTGGGGTGGACCGCGCCATCGAGATTGTGGAAAAAGCCCTGGCCAAGTTTGGCGCGCCTATTTACGTACGCCATGAGATCGTGCACAACACCTATGTGGTGAACGACCTGAAAGCCAAGGGCGCTATTTTTATTGAAGCTCTTGACGAAGTCCCTGCGGGCGCTACGCTGGTATTTTCTGCGCATGGCGTGAGCCGCGCGGTGCAGCAGGAGGCCGCTGCGCGCGGCTTTCGCATCTTTGACGCCACCTGCCCGCTGGTGACCAAGGTGCATGTGGAAGTGGCCAAGCTCGCGCGCCAGGGCTACGAGTTCATCATGATCGGCCACAAAGGTCACCCCGAGGTGGAAGGCACCATGGGCCAGTTGGACGGCGGCATCCATCTGGTGGAAGACGTGGCCGACGTGGCGCGCATTACGCCCGCGCAAACCGACAAACTGGCGGTGGTGACGCAGACCACGCTGAGTGTCGATGACGCGACCGACATTGCTGCGGCCATCAAGGCGCGGTTTCCCAAGGTACGCGAGCCCAAGCAACAAGACATTTGCTACGCCACGCAAAACCGCCAGGATGCCGTCAAGCTGCTCAGCACGCAGGTGGACGTGGTGGTTGTGGTGGGCAGCCCCACCAGTTCCAACAGCAATCGGCTGGCCGAATTGGCGCGCAAGCTGGGTACGCCCGGCTATATGGTGGATAGCGCGGCGGACCTGCAGCCGCAGTGGTTTGACGGCTGCCAGCGTGTGGGCCTGACCGCTGGTGCGTCGGCCCCCGAGGTGCTGGTCAATCAGGTCATCGAGCGCATCAAGGCGCTGGGTGCGGTGGCGGTTCAGACCCTGACGGGTGAGCCCGAGACCGTCAAATTTCCGTTACCCAAGGGCTTGCGCGTGGAAGATGATGATGCGTCAGCGGTGTGACAGAACGTGCGCTGAAGACCCTGAATTGCTTTATTATTGATAGCTGTTTGCGCTTATTCAACAAGGGCTATCGCCCATTTTTATATAAAAATCATGCTCGACATTACCCAACTTCGCAAAGACCTGGATGGCGTCGTCGCCCGCTTGCAGACGCGCAAAAACCCGCAACCGTTTTTGGACATCGCCGCGTTCACCGCGCTGGAGTCTGAACGCAAAACCATCCAGATGCGCACCGAAGCCTTGCAAGCCCAGCGCAACAGCGCCAGCAAACAGATTGGCATGCTCAAGGGCAAAGGCCTGCACGACGAGGCCGCTGCTGCCATGGCGCAGGTCGCGGGCATCAAGGACGAACTCGACACGTCGGCCAAGCGACTCGACGCGATCCAGTTGGAACTGCAAACCCTGCTGCTGGCAGTGCCCAATTTGCCGCATGAGAGCGTGCCGGTGGGCGCAGATGAACACGCCAACGTGGTGGTGCGAACCTGGAGTCCTGACGGCAAAGGACCGCGCAGTTTCGACTTTCCCATCAAGGACCACGTCGATGTGGGCGAGCCCCTCGGCCTGGACTTTGCCATGGGCGTCAAGCTCAGCGGCGCGCGCTTTACGGTGATGAAGGGCCAGGTGGCGCGCCTGCACCGGGTGCTGGCGCAGTTCATGCTGGACGTGCAGACGCAGCAACACGGCTACACCGAGTGCTACACGCCCTACATCGTCAACGCCGATACGCTGCGCGGCACCGGCCAGTTGCCCAAGTTTGAAGGCGACCTGTTTGCCGCCAGCAAGGGCGGGCAAGAGGGCCTGGAAGACGCCGACAGCACGGCGCTGTACCTGATTCCCACGGCCGAGGTGCCGCTGACCAATTTTGTGCGCGACGTGGTGGTGGCAGAAGGCGACCTGCCGATCAAGCTCACCGGCCACACGCCGTGCTTTCGGTCTGAGGCGGGCAGCGCCGGGCGCGACACGCGCGGGCTGATCCGCCAGCACCAGTTTGACAAGGTTGAGATGGTGCAGATCGTGCACCCCGACAAGAGTTATGAGGCGCTGGAACAAATGACTGGCCACGCCGAAGCCATTTTGCAAAAGCTCGGCCTGCCGTACCGCGTGATGAGCCTGTGCAGCGGCGACATGGGCTTTGGCGCGGCCAAAACCTACGACCTGGAGGTGTGGCTGCCCGCGCAGGACACCTACCGCGAAATCAGCTCGGTGAGCAACTGCGAGGCGTTTCAGGCACGCCGACTGCAGGCGCGCTTCAAGAACGCGCAAGGCAAAAACGAGCTGGTGCATACATTGAACGGTTCCGGCCTGGCGGTGGGCCGCACGCTGGTGGCGGTGCTGGAAAACTACCAGAACGCCGACGGTAGCGTGACCGTGCCCGAGCTGTTGCGGCCGTATCTGGGTGGTATCGAAGCGCTGCGGCCCTGACACACTGCGTCACTGCCAAACACGTCGCGCCCGCCAGCCGGGCGGCTGCCGTCGTCAGCGCAGCAGCGTGGCGATGGTTCATGACAACCCTTCAAGTGATCTGATTTGAACCCTCTGCTGATCTGCTTGATCGGTGCCGAGTGCTGCGGCAAGTCCACGCTGGCCCAGGTGTTGGCGCAGCATTTTGGCGGCGTGGTCGCACCCGAGGCGTTACGCCTGTTTTGCGACCGGCACGACCGTACGCCCACGCAGGCCGAACAAAGCAGCCTGATCGACGCACAACTGGCGCTGGAAGCGCAGGCGCTCGTGTTTGCCAAGCAACAGCGCTTTACTTTTTGTGACAGCGCGCCCCTGATGACTGCGGTGTACAGCGACCATTATTTTGCCGACACCAGCCTGTATGTGCAGGCGTTGCGCCTGCACCAGCGCTATGCCCTCACGCTCTGGTTGCAGCCCGATCTGCCCTGGGTGGCAGATGGGAATTGGCGCGATGGCCCGGCCGCGCGGATACAGGTGCATACCTTGCTGGCGCGTGCACTGGGCCAGGTTCACCCGGTGGTGGCGGTTGCGGGGCAGGGCGTCGCACGCGTTCAATGCGCTGTTGCGGCGATCTCCTCCTTGAGTCGGGCAGATTGACGTAAACCACGTATGCGCATAAAGTGCGCATTCACTCAGCCCTACCAAGCACCATGACGATCGCACTTAACCCGGTTCGCAAACGCCCTGTCAACTTGACGCTCAACGAGAACCTGGTCGCACAGGCCAAGGCCTACACCAGCAACTTGTCTGCCACTATGGAGGCGTTGTTGGCAGATTTTGTGCTGCAACAGCAATTGGCGCAGCGCAGTCGCCAACAATTGGCTCAAACATGCGTTGCAGACTGGAACGCCGTTGCCGCCAGCGTGGGCTCTTTTGCCGACGAGCACGTGAACTTGTAATGGCCCAGTTTGACGTGCACCGCAACAAGGGCGCGTTGCGTGAATCCGTCCCCTTCGTCGTGCTGGTGCAATCTGCACAATTTGACGGCTATCGCAGGCGCGTGGTTGTGCCTCTGGTGCGCCGCAATCTGTTGCCCGCGAACACTCCCACCGTGGGACGACGCATGAACCCGACGTTTGAGATTGACGGCATCGAGGTGGTGCTGCACCCACTGGACATGGTGTCGGTCGCTGTTGACCAGTTGGGCGCGCCCGTGGTCTCGTTGGCTGAGCACGGTCAAAGGATTACCGATGCACTGGATGAACTGCTGACGCGGTCGTGGGGGTAAAAGGTGCATGACAATTGAAACGTCCCACTTTTTCTTCACCGCGCCCTGGGAACCGGTATCCGTGCGCCGAGGCGATGCACTTGGTCTGGGAGCTTTGGCCGATCAATTTGCCGATGCAGTAGCCCCCGATTTAAGCAACCGCATCAGCGACGGCCGCTGGGTCACGCTGTTGGCTTGGAGCCTGGTGCAATCACACCAGGTCTTTCAGGCCAGCGGTGGGCGATCGGTGGTGACGCGCCAAGAGCAAAACCAGCGCTATGCTTGGTTGCGTCCACTGGAACTGCTGTGGGTGGCGCGCACCATTAGCCTGCTCAAGGCAGACACAGAAGACTGGAAGCAGCGCCCATTGTCCGGGCGTCGCCGGGTTGCGCCTTGGGTTGAAGAAGGCATGAAAGCAGACCGCTTCGGCATGACCCCCAAGCAATTTCAGGCCTACCGCCAAACCGGACCTTACGGCGGCTACCGGCGGGCGTTCCGAAAGTGGCCAGGTTTGACCATCGGTGACGGCTGGACACCTGGCCCGCAAAGCGTGGCACTGGCGCGCTGGCTCGATGACAAACTCAAAGGCGCACGCCTGCAACTTGCCGAGGATGTGAGCCGCAGCGCGAAGATGGCACGCAACAAAGAGGGGCGTGACAGCGAAAACAAGTGGTGGCTTGAACACTGGCAAACTTTTGATCAAGCTGACAAAGCGGCTGAACTCAACACATTGCCTCGCCAGCGTGGCGACTTCTCTGAGTTGGCCGAGGCAGTGTTGCTTAAGCCGCTCATTTTTGGCCAAGATGCAGCGGGCGACATGCGATTGACAATCGTGCAGTCCATCGCCAAATCCGGGGCAACCGACCATGTGTCGCTGTGTCAATATCTGAGCCAACACTTCAGCAGCGACCCGACGATTGCCCGCTTAGCCACTTTTTCACGCCTGGCTGATGCAGGTCTGGATGCCATGAATTACATCAATGAGGCGCTCAAGCGTGAGCCCAAGGTGGCATTGGCCGACGTCGCCAGGGGTGGCGCCGCCAAAGAGGTTTGCAAAGCGCTTCAAGAAGCGGCACAAGGTTGGCTGGCGGTGCAAGCCGGGTCGGCAGCGCAAGCAACGACGCTACGCCATGCCGATGCCGCCGACCGCTTTGCGCAGACCATGGCCGCCAGCGCTGTGCCACTGGATTGTTTTCGCCAGTTGCTGCGTCACCACGAAACCTATGGCGGTGGTTTGCGGTGGTTCGTTTTGCGTGATGCGCACGTTGAAGCCCGCACCCTTTCAAAGGGCGAGGCTTCACGTTACGGATTTCGCTTGTGGGCCTTGTGCCGCTTGGCAGTGCAGTGCGGTGTTTTGACCAAGATGCCCAAAGCCTTGCATGACGACATTGAACTAGACAACGACGATGACGACGATGCGCAATGACACCGGTTTTGGCTGGCAGACGCTGATTAAATCTGCCGCACCGCAAGGTTGTGCCTTGGCGGGCGCCCTGTTGACCACCTACGATCGGGCCGAGGCGCGCTTGCTGTCCGAAACCCTGCTACCAGAGTGGCTGGCGCTTAGCCATATGCAGGGTGATGCTGATGCGCTGGAGCAGGCCAGTTTTTCACTTGAGCTGGATGCCCGGCTGAAAAATTTGCACAACCGCATCGTGGTGGTTTCCTCGACTCTACGAGAAGACCACGTTGAGGCGCAGGGTGCCGCTGCTGATGACGGCTTGTACCCTTGGATCTGGCGCTCAATCCGGCAACGCACGGTCGGCAAAACTGGCCAAGCCGTGCAGCACGCCAAACTTTGGCTGCTGCACTGGGAGCAGCCAAAGAACGAGAACAAGGATCAAGACAAACAGAATCAGGAATACCTTGAAATCGTTGTCTCTTCGGCCAATCTGACGCGCGCCGCGTTCAAGGATCAAATTCAGGCGGCCTGGCGGGTTTGTGTGCCGCTGCAGCCCAAGCCGTCAAAAGCCAGGTCAAGTGCCTGGGGGGTTTTGCCCGCCTTTGTGCGCGCCCTGGCGGACTCTTGCGGCGATGCCACGCAGCTTGACCGCTTTATTGATCTGCTGGCACGCGCTGAGTGCCCAGCAGGTGTCAGTTTTATTGCCAGTGTGCCAGGCAAACATCCGTTACGTTCGCAGTGGGGTGCAGCCGGTTTGCGCAGCGCTACCCCGTCTGGGCGAGGAGCGGTCAAAGTCTCGATCTTGAGCCCGTTTGTGGGTGCCTGGCGGTCTGATTCTCTTGAGCAATGGTGTGCGCGGTTTGAAGGCACACCGGCTCATCTTTCGCTGGCCTGGATCGGCAAAAACCATCCATGGGAGCCAAACTGGCTATTGCCCGCCGCAACGTTGACAGAGTTGGCGGCGGCAGGCTGCACGCTATTGCAGCTTACGTTAGAGCCCGGCAATGACCAACTCTCGCATCATTTTAATAGCGAACATCACAGCAAAGACGGGCGCTGGAGTCATGCCAAGCTGTATGCATTCCAACGTGGTAATTCGCGTCGGCTGCTGCTGACATCGGCCAATTTCAGCCAGGCAGCTTGGGGCAAACGGGCCACCAATGGTGGCCTGAGCATCGACAACTTTGAACTCGGGGTCTGCATTGAACAGGCTGCCTGGCCACTGGGTCAATTGACCGCATTTGCCACGCTTGAGAACCTTGCCACGCGCAATGTCAAACTGATTCGGAGCCGTTGTTTGATCCCATGGGCCGAGGCCTCATGGGACGGCAAGCACATCCGGCTTGGATGCAAATGCCAGTCGGCCTTGACGGGCGAGGTCTTTAGCCGCAAAGCCCCGTTGAAAATAGCGCGATGGCAGTCTGGCAGCGGTGCCTTGTTGTCGGCGCAAATAGCTTGGACAGATACCAAAAACTTGCCGCAGTCGGTGGCGCTGCACTGCGAAACTGAAACCTTGAATGTGCCGATTTTTGATACGCGGGAACCCGCAGCACGGGAACAGTCGTTTCCTGAAGAAATAACGCAAGCCGATGTGCAAGCGCTTAGTGACCAACTGCTGCTGGAGCGCTACGGTGGCAAAGCGGTGACTGAGGATGAAACTGACGCTGCGACCAATTTTGACCGCGCTGTCACCGATGATGACGAAGCCCTGGGCGATGACGGCACGCTTGGCCAAAAACAGGACATCCCAGGCGATGCGGCGTTAGCCGACAGCTATGCCGTGGCAAGTTTTGTCCTGGCGCGTCAGATGCTGGACATTGTGGACAACTGGGCCAAATTGGTGACGCAAGCCCGGCAGGGTTCCAGTGCCTTCATGTTGGATGGTTTACGGCGCGATGGCAACCTGCTGATGGCGGCGTTCATGCGAAAAGCCAGTGCTGAAAACGGCATGGGTGCACGACTGGCAGCCGAAGAATTGGCCTTGCGTCTGAAACATTGGGATCAATGAACCATGCTGCCTGTCGACAAACTGAGCAACTATTCGGCAACCCAATGGCGGTTTTTGTCCAATCCGAAAAAATACGTGAATGCCAGTCAAACGACCGAGCGACCTCTGGCACTTGAAAGCACCCGGCGCCAATTTTTAACCGCTGAAGATATTCTGGTCCGGCTCGGCGGCTGTTGTGGCGAAGATGTGCGCAAAGGGGTGTTGTTGGCTGATGATGTGGGACTGGGCAAAACCACGGTGGCGGCTTTGGTGGCGTGGGTGTTTGCGTCAGCGGGTGAAAAGCGCAGCGTGCGGATTTTGGCCCCCAATGATGTGATGGTGCGGCGCTGGGAGGCAGAGCTTAAGTTCCACGTTGAATTGCTCAAAAAATGCGCGACCAATTTGCTGGATATTCACGCAAAGCGCATCAAATCTGCTGCCAATAATCTGACAGTAGGCTCTATTCAAGTAGTGAAACACTCTTACGCAGGCAATGGCAAAACCCTTCAATGTGACTTGTTGATCGTTGATGAAGCGCATCGGGCTAAGGGCGAGGGCACGGCGTTCAGCGATGCTCTCAAATTTCAGAGCAAAAAAGCCAAGCGGGTGCTGATTCTGACCGCCACACCGTTTTCGATCCATCTTGCCGAGTTGAACCGGATGCTGACTTTGGTGGGTGCCGGGCACGCCCACGCGGCGGTTAGAAGTTTCAGCCAGGCGCTCGATAAAATTTATAGCGATCCGCCCTCTCGTCGTGTGGATGCCACTGCCAAAAACCTGATAGCCAAAGCGACCGAGGCGATCAATAAAATTCAGAAACACGTCGTCCGCCACAGCGTCGATGATCTGCCTGAAGAGAAAGCTTCGCTGGGCCTGTGTGAAGAATGGAAGCTTGCGGAAACAAAGGCCAGCGCGGACGAGCTGGAGTTGCTGCTGCGGATGGATCGCCTGCTGCGCATTGCCAAAAGCGCGGGCTTGGTCATCAAGGTTGCCACCAACGATGCCCGCTTTCATGTCGGCTGGCAGCACTTTGATGATATCTTGGGTAAGCTTAGGGAGCCCATCAAAACGCTTGGCGAACCCGACAAGTCGTTGATCGAAAGCCACCGGCGGCACATCGAAATAATGCGCAAAAAGGTCGGCCCGCATTCCAAGATGTCGGCTGTGGCTAAAGAAGTGGTCGGTATCGTGGGCCAAGGTGAAAAGTTGGGTCATGACGAAAAGGTGGTCATTTTTTGCCATCACATCGCCACCGCCCAGGAATTGACCCTGTGCCTGGCAGCCGAAATTCCACCGCTGACGCCCACGACCAAACTCGATACCGAGGTATGGCAAGCGGCGTGGCAGCAGGTGTTTGAAGTCTTGGAAGAAGCGCAACAAAACCCCAACTTGTGTTTAACGTTCATTGACTGGCTCTGCTCGGACATGATTTGCGCCCAAACGCAAAGCTGGTTCAGCAACACCCCGCGATCAAAGACGGCACTGGTCAACGCGTTGAACAAGCAGCACCCACGCCATCATCCCACGGAAACCATTGCGAACGCTGCGCGTAGCCTTTTTCAAGCGCTGTTGAAATCAAAGTCTGGCAAGGGGGTGTTGGCGGCCAACTGCCTTGAAATGATGCCGGGTGTTACCGGAAAAAATTCGACAGGGCGAGTATTGGGCGTTTGTGAGCCCAAAGCTAACGCCGCCTTGTTCATGCGCAACAACCAGCCCGACACCGTGATCCAGGTGTTTGGCAGCCCATTTGGCCCGGACGTGTTGGTCGTCACCGACCAGTTGTCCGAAGGCATTGACCTACATCACTATTGCCGCCATTTGATTCACTATGAACTCGATGCCAGCCCAATCCGCACCGTGCAGCGCAATGGGCGCATTCGCCGGGTGCAAAGCTGGGCCGCAGTCACTGGCGAAAAAATTCGCTACGCCTATCCGGCGTTTGGTGGCACGCGGGATGAGCGTCTGGTGGACATCATGAAAAAGCGCGTGGCTACTTTCTCGCTGCTCTTGGGTGGTGTGTCAGACTTTGACGCTTTGGACCTTGACCAGACCAGCGCCGCCGACGAAGACTGGCGCCGCGCGGTGGTGCAACAGGCGCAACGAGAGCTCAAAAAAGTAGGCGGCAAGCTGGTGGCCCGCAAGCCAGGGCAAGCCGAGCTGTAAAAGCTGACTACCCGTTGTGACGGATCAACAGCCATGCAATCGCTCGGGGCGGCAGTGCCATAATCCGCCCCGCTAGAGGTGCCGCCCGGTCGGGTGGCTGAGAAAAACTCTTAGGGTCAATCCTGCCATGGTTTGGGCAGTTGGCCGTCGGATTCGGGATGCGATGCTAGGCGCATAGCGCGTAGTGTGGCACAGCCACATGAGCGTTATGCAACAACGCAGCGCGCCCTAAGCTGGCGAGCCAAGTGCTCGAGCCATGGCAGGACTGACCCATCACCTGATCTGGGTCATGCCAGCGTAGGAAAGCGTCAAACCCTTTGCCCCCGTGTGCTGCGCCCCGGTCTCAACCTGGGCTTGCCATGACCACTGCTTCATCCGTTTTGCATCCTTCTGACCTGTGGGCCGACGTGCTGGCTGTACGCAGCGGGCACCCGCTGGTGCATTCCATCACCAACCTGGTGGTCATGAACTACAACGCCAATGTGCTGCTGGCCATGGGTGCCGCGCCGGTGATGGCGCACGCGCACGAAGAGGTGGCCGACATGGCCGCCATCGCGCAGGCGCTGGTGCTCAACATTGGCACGCTCGAGCCGTACTGGATCGAGAGCATGCGCCAGGCGCTGCAAATTGCCAGCAAACGGGGTATTAAAACCGTTCTCGACCCAGTAGGTGCGGGCGCAACCAGCTATAGAAATAAAAGCATTTCGGCGCTCCTGGCGGTGGCCAGCCCGAGCGTGATTCGCGGCAATGCGTCCGAAATCATGAGCGTGGCCGGCAGCGCGGTGCAGACGCGCGGGGTCGATAGCAGCGCGGCCGTGGCCGACGCGCTACAGGCCGGGCGCGACCTGGCGCGGCAGACCGGTGGCGTGGTGTGCATCAGCGGTGAAGTCGATCAGGTGTTTGACGCGCAGGATCGTCGCGCCAGTCTGAGTAATGGCCACGAATGGATGACGCGCATCACCGGCGTGGGCTGTTCGGCCAGCGCGCTGGTGGGCGCTTTTTGCGCCGTGCAGCCCGACGCCTGGCGCGCCACCGTGTCGGCCATGGCGTATCTGGGCGTGGCCGGTGAGGTGGCGGCCGAGCAGGTCATTGCCAGCGGCGGCGGTGTCGGCAGCCTGCAGATCGCGCTGCTGGACCAGTTGCAATTGCTCGACCAGGCCAGTTTTGCGCAACGCCTGAAACTGCACACCGCAGCGTGATGCCGCGCCAGAGTGGTTGTGCTGTGGTTGTGCCTGGTTGCCCCGCTGATCTGCCACGTTGCGCTGTGTGGCCGCTTGGCGACACGAAAGGTTGGCCATGACGATTGACGTCTTGACGGCCCTGCGCCTGTACCTGGTGACCGACCAGCAGGCCTTGCGTGGCCGGGCGCTGCTCGACGTGGTGCAGCAGGCGGTGCAGGGTGGCGTGAGCTGCGTGCAGTTGCGCGAAAAAACTGCCAGCACGCGGGACTTTGTGACGCTGGCTTGTGCCCTGAATGACCTATTGACCCCGCTGGGCGTGCCGTTAGTGATCAACGACCGCATCGACGTGGCGCTGGCCTGTGGCGCGCAGGGCGTGCATTTGGGGCAGTCGGATATGTCCCCCGAGCACGCCCGGCGCGTGCTGCCACCGGAGGTGTTCATCGGCTGGTCGGTTGAGACTCCTGACGATGTGCAGCGCGCGGTCAGTTTGCCGGTGGACTACCTGGGGGTGAGCCCGGTATTTGCCACGCCCACCAAAACCGATACCGCGCCGCCCTGGGGGATGGACGGTCTGCGCCAGGTGCGTGCCCTGACCAGGCTGCCGCTGGTGGCCATTGGTGGCATCCATGTTGGCAACGCGGCGCAGGTGCTGGCCGCCGGGGCCGACGGGCTGGCGCTGGTCAGTGCCCTCTGTTCTGCCGACGATCCGTGCGCGGCGGCGCAGGCGTTTCAGCCATTTTTTGCGCCATCCCCAGCGTTGGGATGATGGTCTGTTTTATATGTGTTTTAGGCTTCCAGCCCTTTGAATACAAGCGTGAGCAGCTATGAATATTGAGAACAAACAGCGCTATGTCCGGGTCTTGTCCATTGCGGGTTCCGACAGTGGTGGCGGTGCTGGCATCCAGGCCGACCTGAAAACCTTTGCAGCTTTGGGCTGCTTTGGCATGACGGCCATCACCGCGCTCACCGCGCAAAACACCACCGGCGTGCGCGCCATTCACGGCGTGCCAGCCGACATGCTGCGCGATCAGATCGACGCGGTGCTGGAGGACATTGGCGCAGACGCGGTCAAGATTGGCATGTTGCACGCGCCCGAGATCGTGCACACGGTGGCGCAGGCGATCGACCGCCATGGGCTACAGCGCGTGGTGTTCGACCCGGTGATGGTCGCCACCAGCGGCGCCAAGCTGATCGACGACCCGGCCATCGCCGTGCTGGTGGCCGAGCTGTTTCCGCGTGCGGCGCTCATCACGCCCAACCTGGACGAAGCCGCGCTGCTGGTGGGCCAAGCGTTGCACACGCCGCAGGACATGGCGCAAGCCGCGCAGGCGCTGCTTGACCAAGGCGCGCAGGCGGTGCTGCTCAAGGGCGGGCACCTGGCCGGTAACAACGTGGTGGACGTGCTGCTGCAGCGCGGGGCCGAGCCGCTGTGGATGCAAGCGCCGCGCATCGCTACGGGCAACACGCATGGCACCGGTTGCACCTTGTCCAGCGCCATTGCCGCGCACCTGGCGCTCGGAGCGGCGCTGCCCGAAGCCGTGCAGCAAGCGCGCAGCTTTGTGCGCCAAGCCTTGCAAGCCGGTGCAACGGTCAAAACGGGGCAGGGCAGCGGCCCGCTGAACCACGGTTTTGCGCCACAGACGATGCAATTTCGTTAGTCCGGCCCCGGTTGGATGCGACATTTGTCGCATTTTGTGTGGCGACAGGTGTCGCACTGCGACAACTATTCTGACTCAGGGGGTGACGCACGGTGGATTGTATGCATGGGGATGCACATTCGAATCCAAGGTGTACCCATCATCGATGGCGGATCAGGTTCACAATAGCGGTCACTTTTCGCACGCTCAAGTAGCAAACTGCATTCCATGCCAACTGATACGATGACCCCCACCGACCGCTTCTTCACCACCCTTGACAGCGCCCTGCGCACCGTGTTTGCTGCGCACACCGGCGCACAGCCCTGCCCCACCATAGCGGGTGATGCGACCGAGCTGTCTGAGCCTGACCGGCGCGAGGCCGCAGCGCTGATGCGCGTCAACCATGTGGGCGAGGTGTGCGCCCAGGCGCTTTACACGGCGCAGGCCTTTGCTACTGGCAATGAAGCACTCCGCGCCCATTTCATCAAGGCCGGAGCCGAAGAAACCAATCATCTGGCGTGGACTGAGGCGCGCCTGAAAGAGCTGGGTGACCGCACCTCGCTGCTCAACCCGCTGTGGTACGCGGGTGCGTTTGGCATCGGGCTGATCGCAGGCAAACTGGGCGACCGGGTAAGCCTGGGTTTTGTGGTGGAAACAGAAAACCAGGTCGAAGCGCACCTGGACAGTCACCTGAACCGCCTGCCTAGCGCTGACCACGCATCGCGCGCTATCGTGGCGCAGATGAAAGACGACGAAGCGCGCCACGCCTTCAATGCCAAGGAGTTGGGGGCGGTGGATTTGCCCGCGCCCGTGCAGGGGCTGATGAAGGCAGCAGCCAAAGTGATGACCACCGTGGCGCACCGGGTGTAAGGCATGAACCCTTTGCCAACACCCCCATCCGCTGCGGCACAACCGCGCCTGACCAGTTTGTCGCACGGCGGTGGCTGCGGCTGCAAGATTGCGCCAGGCGTCTTGAGCAACATCCTCAAGGGCACCAGCGCCATGCCCATGCCCAAAGAGTTGCTGGTGGGCATTGAAACCTCTGACGACGCGGCGGTGTACCAGCTCAACGCTGAGCAGGCGTTGATCGCCACCACTGACTTTTTCATGCCGATTGTGGATGACCCGTTTGACTTTGGTCGCATCGCCGCCACCAACGCCATCAGCGACGTCTATGCCATGGGTGGCACGCCCATCATGGCACTGGCGCTGGTGGGCATGCCCATTGCCGTGCTGTCGGTGGCCACCATTGGCCAGATTCTGGAAGGCGGTGCCAGCGTGTGCCGCGCAGCGGGCATTCCCATTGCCGGGGGGCACACCATTGATTCTGTGGAGCCTATTTATGGTTTGGTGGCCATGGGGCTGATGCATCCGGGGCGCGTCAAGCGCAACGCCGGCGCGCGCGTGGGTGACCGGCTGGTCTTGGGTAAGCCGCTGGGGGGGGGGGTGATGTCTGCCGCGCTTAAAAAAGACCAACTTGACGCCGCGGGTTATGCAGAAATGATGCGCGTGACCACGCAACTCAACACGCCCGGCCCGGCGCTGGCCGCGCTGGAGGGCGTGCACGCCATGACCGACGTGACCGGTTTTGCGCTGGCCGGGCACGCACTGGAGATGGCGCGCGGATCAGGGTTGACGGTGGCCATCGATTGGCAGCGTGTGCCGTTTTTGCCGGGCGTGCGTGCGCTGGCGCAGCAGGGCTGCATCACCGGTGCGTCGGGGCGCAACTGGGCCGCTTATGGGCATGAAGTGGCTTTGCCTGCTGGCTTTTTACCGGTGGAGCAAGCCCTGCTGACCGACCCGCAAACCAGTGGCGGCCTGCTGGTGGCGTGCACGCCAGAAGCCGTGCAGGATGTTCTGGCGGTCTTTGAAGGCCGGGGTTTTGACGCGGCGGCCGACATTGGCGAGGTGCTGGCCTGTAACGGCGCAGCCCCTCTGGTGTTACGTTGACATCAGTCAGGGGCGGTATTTTTTGATAAAGCCCCGGTCGATCCAGTTTTTGAGCCACCACACCCAGCGCCCCTGGGCCGATGCGTTGCCCCAGCTGGCGATGGCGTAGCGGTTGCCGCACGACAGCAGATTCAGCGTTTTGTCTTGCGGTGTGTAGGCACTGAGCGGTTCGCCTGCCAGCGCGGCGCGCACATTGCGCGCCAACGGCACGCCCGCGCGCACCGCGTACACCCCGCTGCGTGGCAGCGTCAGGTCCATGCGCGTGGCTACATCACCGGCGGCAAACACGTTGGCGTGGCTGGTGCACTGTTGGATGGCGTTGACTGCCACAAAGCCTTGGTCGTCCAGCGCCAGGCCGCTTTTCGCTAGCCAAGCGGGTGCATGGGCTGCAACGGCGACGATGGCCAGATCACACGCCAACCGGCTGCCGTTGGCCAGCGTCACATCGGTTTCAGAGACACCCGTGCAGCGCGCCGGTATGACGCTGATGTTTCTGGCCTGTAGCGCCTGGCGCATGCTGGCCTGTACCGCTGGCGGGTAGGTGTGCCCCAGCGGCTCGTGCCCTGCCAGCAGCGTCACCGACGATGCAGGCAGACGGTAAGCCGCCGCGCATGCCAGCTCAAAACCAGCAGCACCCCCGCCAATGAATGCCAGGCGCATCGGCTGCTTTTGTGCGCGCTCGACCACTTGCGGCCACAACGCGCCAAACGATTCGATGGGGCGCACAAACAGCGCGTATTCGCGCGCACCCGGCATGGCCGCTTCAATTTTTTGCCGGTCCTGTACCGGACCACTGTTGATGCTGAGCACGTCGTAGCCCACACAGGTGCCGTCGTCGAGCGTGATGCTTCGCGTGTTGGCGTCCAGCGCCACGACGCTGTGTTGCAGCCACGTCACTTCGGTATGTGCCAGTAGCGGAGCCAGCGGTATCACGCAGTCTTGCAACGCGTAGTGGCCTGCCACAAAACCCGGTACCATGCCCGAATACAGCTGGCGCGGGTAGGGCGCGATCAGTGTCACCTGCACATTTGCCAGCGGTCGGCGCGCCAAGGTGGACAGCAGATGCACATGCGCATGACCGGCACCCAGCAAAACCAGCTGTTTCATCGGCTGCGCCCCCCTTTGTACGCCGCTTTTTGGGTTTGGTTGGGCAATCCACCCAGCCCTTTGGCACCGGCCAGCCGACTCATGGACGTGTGTGCGTGCGCGTGGGTAATGGCCAGACCCAGCGCGTCGGCCGCGTCGGTGCCTGGCAGGCCGGGCAGGCTCAGCAAACGGCGCACCATCTCTTGTATTTGAGTTTTGTCGGCGCGCCCATAGCCCACCACTGCCTGCTTCATTTGCAGCGCGGTGTATTCGGCCACCGGCAGGTTGGCCGACACCAGCGCTGAAATGGCAGCACCGCGAGCCTGGCCCAGCAGCAGCGTGCTCTGCGGGTTGACATTGACAAAGACGATCTCAACCGACGCGCAGTCGGGCTGGTATCGCTCGCTCACCTCACGGATGCCGTCAAACAGAACCTTTAGCCGTGCGGGCAGATGGTCTTTTTCAATGCGGGTGGTGCTGATGGTGCCGCTGGCCACGTAGCGTAGAGCGGATCCGTCGGCGTCGATGACGCCAAAGCCGGTGGTACGCAAGCCCGGGTCAATGCCCAATATTCGCAGCGTGGTCATGGAGTTTTAAGCTACTTATAAAATAGCTGAAAGCGCAATATAGGTAAGGGCTAGAGGCCAAAATACCATCTCGCCGAATGGAAGAAGACTGGCGCTGCAAAGCACAGCGCGTCGATGCGGTCGAGCATACCCCCGGCGCCGGTGACCGCGCTGGCTTGCCCACGCCAGATCGGAATGCCCCGGTCGCGCTTGAGCGCCTTCATCACCAGATGGCCCAGCGACCCGGCGCCGCAGGCGATGAACGACAGCGCAAACGCCTGCCCCGGCACAAACGGTGTGATGCCCGCCAGCAGTGCCCCCAGCAAACTGCCCACTGCCATGCCGGCCCACCAGGCGCGCCAGCTAAAACTCTGGCTGATCTTGTCCGCTGCGGGCGCCTTGCCCAACTGCATCAGGCGCCGTGCCACCAAATGCTGGGTGACCATGCAGCTTTGCACCACCAGCACCAGGAAAAACACCAGAAACGCGTTTTTCTGGTCGTAGTTGGCAAACTTCAGCAGCAGCAGCGCGGGCACATGACTCATGCCGTAGATACACACCATGATGCCCCATTGCAGTTTGGCGTTGCGCTCCAGAAAGTGCGTCGGGTCGTTGGCCAGCGCGCTCACCACCGGAATGGCCAGAAACACATACACCGGGATGAACACGGTAAACAGGTTGAAGTGTTGCGTGCCCACCAACGCGTACTGCGCGGGCAGGATCACAAAAAACGCCAGCACCAGGCTGCGGTGGTCGCCTTTGCGCGTGGGCGAAAGCGTCAAAAACTCGCGCAATGCAAAAAAAGAACCCACACCAAACAACACCAGCCGAGAGACATCGCCCGCTAGCCAGGCCACCCAGAACACAAAAATCAGCAGCCAGCTGGTTTTGAGCAATTGTGTCAGGTTGTCGATTTCGTCCTGGTGATGCTGCGCCCGTTGCGGGTCGTCAAATTCACGCATGGAGCGCAAGAACAGCACCAGGCCAGCGACCAGCAACAGGCCAAACACGATGACAAACAGGGTGCCAATTTGCTGCGCAGGGGTCAGGCTTCTCAGCGACTGGTACATGGGTGTTCCCGGGAATCAGACGTGGCGCAGCGCCATCACCGCCGCGCGTGCCCGTTGCAAAAAGTCGTGTCGCTCTTCACCGGGCAACAGGTGTATCGGCGCGCCAAACGTCACCGAGCACAGTACCGGAACGGGCACCACCTCGCCCTTGGGCATGACGCGCTGCACATTGGCAATCCAGGCCGGCACCAGTTCCACCTGCGGAAATTTTTGCGCCAGGTTGTACAGACCGGCCTTGAAGGCTTGCGGTTCGTCGGCAAAACCGCGCGTGCCCTCGGGGAACAAGATCAGCGAGTCGCCCGCGTTCATGGCGTCGATGAGCGGCTCCAGCGGGTCTTCGTCGGCGGAACGGTCGCGCGACACATAAATCACGTTGAACACCGCGCTGGTGAGCCAATGCTTGAAGGATGACTTTGTCCAGTAGTCACGTGCGGCCACGGCGCGCACGCTGTGGCGCAGCTCACGCGGCAGCGCGGCCCAGATCATCACCAGGTCGGCGTGGCTTTGGTGGTTGGCAAAGTAGATGCGCTGCTCGGCCTTGGGCGGGCAACCGTACCAGCGCGCTTGCGAGCCGGTGAGCACGCGGATCAGCCCCAGCAAAAAATAGCCCACGGCCACAGCAGCCCATCGCAGTAGGAGCTTTTTCAAGGCGGCTGTGGTGGCGGGTGGGGTGCTTGTCATGGCAGCAAGGCGTTGTCCAGCCGGTTCACGATGACTGCCGCGCGCCCGGCGACGTAGCTGGAGTTGGGCAGTTTCTCAAAATACTTGGGCCGCGGCAGCATCACCGCCAGGCGCGCCGCTTCATAACCTGTCAGGTGCGCGGCGGATTTGTGAAAGTAGTGTTGCGCGGCGGCCTCGGCGCCAAAAATGCCCTCACCCCATTCGACGCTGTTGAGGTAAATCTCAAGAATGCGGCGCTTGTCTAACATGGCTTCGAGCATCAGCGCAAGCACAAATTCTTGCCCTTTGCGCAGCAGCGTGCGCTCGCCCGACAAAAACAGGTTTTTCGCCAGTTGCTGGGTGATGGTGGAGCCGCCCACCACTTTGGGTGGCTTGACCGGTTTGGCGTTGGCTGGTTTGTTGTGAGGGGTTTTGCTGCCGTTGCGCGCCTGCAACTTGGCCAAGCGTTCTTCGGCCTGCGCGTTTTTTTGCCAGGCTTTTTCAACCGCGTTCCAGTCCACGCCGTCGTGGTTCACAAAGCCGTCGTCTTCGCTGGCGATCACCGCGCGCTTGAGCTGGTCTGACATCTGCCCGTAGGGTGTCCACTGCTGGCGCCATTGCATCGGCTTGCCGTCGGTGGCCAGGCGCCACGCCTCGGAGCGTTCGAACGCGCTGGACTGCGGGTCGATGACCAGCATGGCGGCGATGCGCGCCACAAAGTACAACTGCAGCAGCACGCCAGCGGCGAGCACCAGCAGCAACCAGCGCCACGCTGCTTTCACGCAGCGCCCCCGTTGAGCCTGGCGCGCAGTTCGGCCAGCACCTGTGCGGCAGGCGGCAGCACGCCACGCCAGATGGCAAACGACTGCGCGGCCTGGCCCACCAGCATGCCCAGGCCGTCACGCGGCTGTGCGCCGTGCCGGGCGGCCCAATCCATGAAGCCTTGCGCAGGCGCGCCGTACATCATGTCGTAGGCCAGCGCGCCGGGTGCCAGCACGCGCGCGGCTACTGGCACGCCGTGCCCACCCAGGCTGCTGCTGGTGGCGTTGATGATGACATCAAACTGGGTGTCCAGCCCCGACAGGGTATGCGCCGACAGTTCTGTTTTTTGAAGCGTTGCCAGCGCTTGGTGGCGTACCACCAATTCAGTGGCGCGCTCCAGCGTGCGGTTGGCCACGCAAAGCTGCGCCGGTTGCGCGTGGAGCAGCGGCCCCAGCACCCCGGCAGCAGCGCCCCCGGCCCCGATCAGCAGCATGCGCTTGCCGCAGAGCGGCACCCCGGCGTTATGTTCGATGTCGTGCACCAGGCCGGCACCGTCGGTGTTGTCGGCCAGAATCTGATCGCCTTCAAACGTCAGCGTGTTGCACGCCTGTGCCAACTGCGCGCGCGCGCTGACGCGCGTGGCCAGCGCTGCTGCCTGGAACTTGAACGGCACCGTTACATTGCAGCCGCGCCCGCCCTCTTGTATGAAAGCGTGCACGCTGCGGGCAAAGTCGTCGGGGGCAATGTCGCGGCGCGTGTAGCAAAGCTGCTGCCCGGTCAGCTCGGCAAAGCGGGCGTGGATCCAGGGGCTTTGGCTGTGCGCCACCGGGTGACCCATGACGCAATACAAATTGGTGCGTTTCATTTGGCGCTCAGGCGGGTTTCCAGCGTGTCATCACGCGTGAACTTGAAGCGCGACACCACCGCGATCTGGTCGGCGTGCCGACGCATCTCGCGGTTGAAGCTGCCAAAGGGCCCGGCACCGCGTGCGATCAACTGTGCCTGGCGGTCCAGCGCCGCCTGGCCCGAGCCTTGCACGATTTCTGTCGAAAGCACCTGCCCGTCGTTGTTGACATTGACGATCATGACCAGTTCACCGTAAAGCTTCTGGCCGTCTTGCTGCGGAAAATTGTCGGTGCCTTTGCCTTCAATGGCGCGGCGCAGACGGTCGTAATAAATCGCATACACCGCCTCGCGCGTGGCCGGGCTGATATAGCGCTTGCGCGGGCGCGTGTTTTCGTTGTGGATTCGGCGTTCAATTTCTGCCAGCAACTTGACCAGCTCGCGGCGTTTTTCTTCGCGCTGGGCTTGCTCGGGTGTGGGCGGCGTCTTTTGTGGCTGGGTCGGCGGTATGGCGGCCAGCATGTTCTTGACATGCGACAGCATCATGGCTTGCTGCGCCTGCATGTCACGCAGCTCGCGCTCGTGGTCTTGCTCTTGCGCCTCACCTTGAATGGACACCATGGCAGGGGGCAGCGGGCTGGTGGCACGGCCCTGGTCGGCGTCGCCACCACCGGCCAGGTTGGCCTGCGCAATGGCTTGCGCCTTGTCGGGTACGTCGGTGCTGCGCGCGTTGACCAGCACCACTTCCAGTGGCGTGTCTTCAAAGACGCGGTTGAACGCCTCGGCGTCGACAAAGCGTACCGTCAGCAGCGCAGCGTGCAGGGCCAACGACACGCCCAGGGCCAGATGAAGCGTCGAGATGCTGCGCAGATTCACGGGGCCGGATTATCGTCGGGCGCGCCAGGGCGGGCCGGTGCGTCTGCTTCGGTCAGATCGACCGCAATGGCGATCGGGCCGACCACGGTGTCGTCGTCCAATTCCTCTTCCACGCCTGCTTCCAGATTGTCTTGCGCTTGCGCGTCCAGGCGCTCGGTCACCGTGCCGTGGATGTCCAGCGCCACCAGGTCAATGTCACCCAAGCGTACACGTACGCGCGCACCGCGCGGCAAGCCCTGGGCACCGGCCACCGCCAGCACCAGCGGCAACGCGTCGGCGCGCACCAGGTTGTCCTTGAACAGCGTGGCCTCCACCTCGGTGATGCTGTTTTGCTGCACGTATTTCAACACCCAGAACCGTTCCATGGCGTTCTGGAAGCTGTTGTAAGCGCTGTAGGCGGCGTCAAAGCTGGAGATGATCGAAAACAGCTCGGCGTCCTTGGGTTTGAAGGGCGCGGCCAGCGCGGCGGTTTTGCCGTGGCGCGCGCAGGCAATGATCTGCCACTGGTTGACCAGGTCCACGTAACGGCGCAGCGGCGAGCTGCTCCAGGCGTAGCTTTTCACGCCAATGCCCGCATGCGGCAGCGCCTTGGTGCCCATGCGCACCTTCACGCCCGGGGCCATGCTGGCCTGGCTGCGGTAGATGCCGGGCACGCCCAGCTCGGCCAGCCAACTGCCCCAGGTGCTGTTGGCCAGGATCATCGACTCGGACACGATCAAGTCCAGCGGCGCGCCGCGCTGGCGCACGCTGATCTGCACCTGCTCGGAGCCGTCGGGTTCGGCCCCGCTCATGTTGAGCAATCGATAGTTGTAGTCGGGCCGGTTAAAGTTCTCTGGTTTGCCGCGCACCACCTCACGCCGGGCCTTGAGTTTCTTGGCCAGACGATATAAAAAAGAGAGCTGATAGCGCTTGTTCAACAAGGGTTGCGGGTCAATTTCATGCATGAATGCCGGGTCTTCCAGCCACTGCAAAGTAACCACCTCGTCGAGCTGGTCGTGGCGCAGATTGGCCCCGATGTGCACGCGTTCCAGCAGCGTTTGCGTGGCCTTGATCTCCAGTGTTGACTCGTCGAGCGTGACGTACAGCGACACGGCAGGACAGTCCTGACCTTCCATCAGCGTGTAGGTTTGCACCACTTCGTCGGGCAGCATGGTCAGTTTGTGGCCCGGCATATAGACGGTGGACAGGCGCGCGCGGCCCAGATGGTCCACCGCGCTGCCCGGGGCAATGGCCAGGCCTGGCGCGGCGATGTGGATGCCCAGCACCACGCTGCCGCTGCCCAGACCCTGCACCGACAGAGCGTCGTCGATTTCGGTGGTGGCCGAATCGTCGATGGAAAACGCCCGGGCGTTTGAAAGCGGCAGATCGTCGGTGATGAGTGGCGCCTCTACCTTGGGGAAGCCCGTGCCTTTGGGAAAGCTTTCCAGCAAAAAACGTTTCCAATGGAACTGGTACGGCGAGTCGATGGCACCGGCTTTGATCAGCAAGTCCAGCGGGCCCAGATGCGTGGCGCGGGATGCCTCGACCACCGCCTTGTATTCGGGCGCGTTCTTGTCGGGCTTGAACAAAATCTTGTACAGCTGATCCCGAATCGGCTGCGGGCAGGTACCGGCGCTGAGCTCTTGCACCCAGGCAGTGATCTGTTGCGCGATGAGCTTTTTCTTTTCAATCGCCGCCAGCGCCTGTGCCAGGATGTCGGGCGCTGCCTTGCGAAAGCGTCCCTTGCCGGCGCGACGGAAGTAATGTGGCGCCTCGTACAGCGCGAACAACATGCCGGCCTGCTCGGCCAGCGTGGCTTGGGCTGAAAAGTAGTCGCGTGCCAGATCGGCAAAGCCAAATTCGGCCTCGGGGGCAAATTCCCACGCCAGCTCCAGCTCGACGGTGGCGGCCACAGCTTGCGCTGCGGCGATCAGTGCGGCGGGCTCGGGTTTTTCAAAACGGATCAGGATGTTGGCGGCTTTGACCTTGACGCGCTTGCCGCTGTCCTGCTCCACCTGCGCCGAAGCGTCGGTTTCAGACAGCAGCCGCCCCGCCAGGAATTTGCCTGTTTCTTCAAATAAAAGGTACATCCGGGCATTGTCCCATGGGTGATCCGGCCGGGCGTCAGGCGGAAAATTGGACAAGGCGAATACTTGCATCCACATATCATTTTGATATGATGCGTTTGTGCATATCGTCTCCATCAAAATGCTTCGCGCCTTCTGGCAAAAGCACCCAGAGGCCGAGAGTGTTTTGCGTGAATGGCACTCGGTGGTTGAGCACGTTGCGTTCAGAGACTTCCATCATGTGCTGGAATTTTTCAACTCCGCAGACTATGTGCCACCTTACACCGTCTTCAATGTTGGCGGCAACAACTATCGTCTGGTGGTCATTGTTCGTTACAGGTTCAAGAAGGTGTTCGTGCAGAACGTGATGACGCATCGGGAATACGACGACTGGAACAAGCTTTACCGGAAAGGGAAGGTCTAATCATGCAGGCTGCACTTGCACAAATCGATATTCAAGCCCTGCAAGCCTCTTGGCAGGCGTTCGACACCATGGCGAACCTGCGCCCCATCCGCAGCGAGATGGAGTACGACCGAATGGTCGCTTTGATGAATTCGCTATTGGAGTTGGCAGGGGATGACGAAGACCATCCGCTGTCGGGTTTGCTTGAACTGGTTGGCGATCTGGTGTCCCGGTACGAAAAGGAGCATCTCGCGATCGAACCCGCGAGTCCGCATGACGCCCTGCGGTTCTTGATGCAGGCTCGCGGCATCAAGCAAAATGATCTCTCAGCCATTGTTCCCCAGAGCAATCTGTCATCAATTCTGGCCGGGAAGCGAAAGATCAGTGCAACCATGGCGGGTAAATTGGGCAAGTTTTTCGGCATCAGCCCGGCCATCTTCGTGCCGACGTAATTTTGTTTTAGTCCTCAAACAGCCCCGCCTGCTCCGCACCCTTGGTAAACACCGACGGCAGTTTTTGCGGCGCCTTGATGCGCACTTGCTTGTTGACGTTCATGCGCCCGAACACCACCTCAATGTCAGCGACGGTCACGCCAAACAGGGGCGCCAGAAAGCGCACCATGTGGTCGGTGGCCTTGCCCCCCACGGGCTTGGCGGCCACGCTCACCTTGAGCTGCTGGCCGTAGGGTTTGCCGATGGCGTCCTTGCTGGCGTTGGGTTTGCCCAGGATGTTGAACACCAGCGTGTCGCCGTCCCAGCCAAAAAAACTGCCGTCCTGAATGAATTTGCCTTTGTCGCGTGCCATGGCCCGATCATATCGGCCTCGTACACTCAACCATCTGAAACAACTTTTTGCTTAGCCTGCACCATGACCACATCGACTTTGCCCGCCTGCCCGCAATGCACACTTGAAAACACCTACCCCGACGGCGACAACTACGTCTGCCCGGACTGCGGCTTTGAGTGGCCGCAAGCAGCGACTGCCGATGCTACAGGTGATGACGCGCGCGTGGTGAAAGATTCCAACGGCAATGTGCTGGCTACCGGCGACACAATGATTTTGATCAAAGACCTGAAAGTCAAGGGCTCGTCGATCGTGCTCAAAAAAGGCACCAAAATCAAGAACATCCGCCTGCCCGACGGTGCGGGCGACCATGAAGTGGACTGCAAGACCGACCAGGGCGTCTTCATGCTCAAGGCTGAGTTCATGAAAAAGGCCTGAGCGCGCCTGCCAACCCGAACCGTGACCGGAGTGACCGCCATGAAAACCGCCTCTCGTTACTGGGCCGATCTGAGCGCGCGTGATTTTGCCGCGCTGCAAGCCAGTGGTGCCGCCGTGCGCACCATTGCCGTGCTGCCGGTGGCCGCCACCGAGCAACATGGCCCACATCTGCCACTAAGTGTCGATACGGTGCTGGTCGATGGCATCGTGGCCGCTGCCGTAAGCCATTTGGATGCCGCCCTGCCGGTGCTGTTTTTGCCCACGCAAGCGGTGGGCCTGAGCGTGGAGCACGCGCGCTTTGGCGGTACGCTGACGCTGAAAAACGAAACCATATTGCGCTTGTGGAGCGACATCGGCGAATCGGTGGCCGCGGCAGGTGTCAAAAAGCTGCTGATTTTCAACACGCATGGCGGCAATGTCGGCGTGATGGACCTGGTGGCGCGCGACCTGCGCGCCCGGCTGGATATGCTGGTCTATAGCGCGAGCTGGTTCAACCTGCCCTTGTACGATGAACACGAGCAAGACGTCAGCGCGCTGTTTGACGCCAGCGAACATCGTTTTGGCATCCACGCAGGAGACATTGAAACGTCGATGATGCTGGCGCTCGACGCCAAGCACGTGGCGATGCAGCACGCGCAGGACTTTGACTCTACTTCACGCCAGCGCGCCGAGCGCTTTGCCATTCTGGGTAACGGCAAAAGCGCCAAACTGGGCTGGCAGATGCAAGACATCAACCCGGCGGGTGCGGCCGGTAACGCCAGCGCCGCCAGCGCGGACAAGGGGCGCGCGGTGGTGGCGGCGGCCGGGCGTGCGCTGGCACGCTTGCTGGCAGAAATCGACCAACTTCCGCCAGAAACATTGGTTGCGCGGCCAAGTCAGGATTAACCGACATGGCCCGAGAGCCGCCCCGCAGGTTGGCATACAGATCATTGCTATCAGCCGCAGAAATGGGGTCAGAGCCCAATTCGGCACACCTGCCTCAGGCAAGTTCAAAGACTTTGCACCGAATTAGGATCCGACCCCATTTCTGCTACCGCCTGCGCAAAAAAAACCGTTGCCGGGTTCTGGTGTTTCAATGAATCCGTATGACTTGTTTGCGCTGGGCGCTGCGGCCTGCTGGGCTGTGGGCAGCGTCATGTCGGTCACGCCGTCGCGCCACCTGGGTGCGTTTGCCTTTACCCGCTGGCGCATGGCGATGGTGGCGGTGATGCTGTGGGCGGTGGTAGCGGTGCAGGGTAGTTGGACTACGTTTGATGCGCACGCCTGGGGCGTCATGGCCGCCAGCGGCCTGGTGGGTATCTTTATTGGTGACACGGCCTTGTTTTCTGCCATTAACCGGCTCGGGCCGCGCCGCGCCGGGGTGTTGTTTGCCACCCATGCGGCTTTCAGCGCGGCGCTGGGCTTTGCCTTTTTGGGCGAGCGCATGAGCCTACAGGCCTTTGTCGGCGCGGTGCTGACGCTGGCGGGCGTGATGGCCGCCATGGCGTTGGGGCGCCATAAGGACGAAACGCACGCCTGGGAGGCTGACCGTGGCCACGTCGGCTGGGGCGTGGCACTGGCGCTGGTGGCCGCGCTGTGCCAGGCGGTCGGCTCGCTGATTGCCAAGCCAGTGATGGCGCAGCAGGTGGACCCGGTGATGGCGTCTGCCGTGCGTGTGACCATCGCTACGGCCGCGCATGGTGTGCTGCTGTTGACCGGTTTTGCCGCAGCGCGCGCCACCCAGGCCCCCACCGTACGCGTGCTGGGGCAGACCGCCCTCAACGGTTTCATCGCCATGGGCATTGGAATGACGCTGGTGCTGCTGGCGCTGGAAAAGGGCGACGTGGGCATGGTGGCTATCTTGTCGTCAGTGTCTCCCATTTTGGTGCTGCCGCTGCTGTGGCTGCAACTGCGCCGTGCGCCCGCGCCGGGGGCGTGGATTGGTGCGGCGCTGACGGTGCTGGGTACTGGGCTGATTTTGTGGAGATAAGCAGGATTGCGGGTCAGACCACTCACGCCAGCGATGTGCTCTGACCCCAACTGATTAGAAAGCAACCTCTAACTTTTTTGCTGCATTGCAACAAAAAACACTTGTCAGCACTTGAATCATCCCTATAATTCGTTCCATGCTGCACTGCAACATAAAGCAACGGATGCAGCTAATCAGTCCCATAACCCTTTTTTGAAAGTTCGCATCATGTACATCACCGTTGACCAAATCACTGCTTCCACCAAAGCCAACTTCGACACCGCCAAGAGCCTGTCCAGCAAAACCTTTGCCGGTTTTGAAAAGCTGGTGGAACTGAACCTGGCCGCTTCCAAGGCGCTGCTGACCGAATCGTTTACCAACGCGCAAGCGCTGCTGGGTGCCAAAGACGTGCAGCAAGTGCTGGCATTGCAAACTGGCCTGTTCGCTCCCGTGGCTGAAAAGGCTGCTGCCTACGGCCGCCACGTGTACGGCATCGCTGTTGAAACCAGCGCCGAGTACACCAAGGCGTTTGAAGGCAAGGCTGCTGAAGGCCAAAAGGCTTTCAACCAGGTGATCGAGAATGTTTCCAAGAACGCTCCCGCTGGCACCGAGTCTGCGGTCGCTGTCCTGAAGAGCGCCCTGGCTTCGAGCCAAAGCGCCATCGAATCGGCTCAAAGCGCCGCCAAGCAAGCGCTGGCCATGGCTGAAAGCAATGTTTCTGCCGTGACCGAGCAAGCTATCAAAGTTGCTGCTACCGTGGGCAAGAAGGCCTGAGCCTTTCGCAACGATCGCAAAAACAGTCTTCGGACTGCGCAAAAAAAGCACCTTCGGGTGCTTTTTTTTGGGCCAACCAACGGATACGGGCCAAACCAGCTTTCTCAGAGCCGGTTGATCAAGATCAAACTTTGCCGAATAGTTTTTGTCCAGACCGCTTGCTCGGCTTTATGCTCGCGCACTGCAACGGGCTTGGGTGTGTGCATGAGTCGTTTGCTGCGGTCGATCGGAACAATTTTTCATGGAGTCAAGATGCGAATCAAGTATCTGCTGGCCATTGCCAGCTTGGTTCTACTCAACCCGCTGAGTACCACCTGGGCTGCGGCACCCGTTGGAGCGGCGGTGTGCGTTAAATGTCATGACGCCGAAGAGCGTCCTGACAACAGCAAGACCGCGCACGGTTTCAGTACCGACAAGCGCGTACCCGATTGCATCTCGTGCCACGGTGCCAGTGACAACCACGCCAATAACCGACGCCAGCCCGGCGTCAAGGGGCGTCCGCAGCCCGACATCCTGTTTGGCAAAACTTCCAAAACCCCAGCGCACCAGCGCACTGAAGCCTGCCTGACCTGCCACACCAAAGACGCCAAGCGCGCGCTGTGGTCGGGTAGCCAGCATGAGGCGGCAGATGTCTCGTGCGACGCGTGCCACAAAAACCACGACAACCAGGACAAGGTGCGCAACCGCGCCAGCCAACCCGAGGTTTGCTACAGCTGCCACAAAGAACAACGCAGCCAGATGAACAAAGCCTCGCACCACCCGGTGGCTGAAGGCAAAATGGCCTGCTCTGACTGCCACAACCCGCACGGCTCGGCTGGCCCCAAGCTGCTCAAACGCGACAGTGTCAACGACACCTGCTACACCTGCCACGCCGAAAAACGCGGCCCCTTTGTGCACCCGCACGACCCGGTGGCAGACAACTGCAGCAATTGCCACGTAGCCCACGGCAGCAACACATCAGCCATGCTCACCCTGCGCGCGCCGTTGCTGTGCCAGCAATGCCATTCCACCTCGCACACACCTGCTTCTGACATCGGCGTCCTCACCGGTGGCACTCCTGCGCTGAACAGTGCTGGCATGTGGCAAGGCCGCAGCTGCCTGAATTGCCACACCCAGGTGCACGGCTCCAACAACCCCTCCACCACGCTGATGCCCGCCCAGCGCCTGATGCGTTAATTTACCGGGAGCAAAAAAATGAACACCCTCAATTTTTCATTGCATGCCCGTCGCAGCGCCGTGGCCCTGGCCACCGGTTTAGCGTGTCTGGCGGCACAAGCCCAAAGCGCCAAAGTGGAAGCCAGCGTGGCCGTTGGCGTGGCTGGCATCGATGGCTCCAGCGCCGACCGGGCCCACTTTGACCAATACAGCGCTCTGCAAAATCATAGCGCCATAGGCTTGCTGGGCCTTGACTACAGCCTGCGCGACGAAGCTGCTGGCAAGTGGGTTGACTTCACCGGCTCGAACCTGCTGGGCGAGTCGCGCGAGCTCAACTTTGTCTGGAAAAACCCGGGGTTGTGGAAGTTCAACGCCAACTACGGTGAACTGGTGCATCAAGACCCCAACACCCTCAACACCGGCTTGACGGGCCTTGGTTCCACCCAGCCCGGTGTGGCAGCCATCGCAGTGGGTGCAGGCGTCAACGTCAACCTGCAAACCAAACGCAGCGGCCTGGGGCTGGGTTTTACGCGCATCATCTCGCCGGCCTGGCAACTGGCGCTGGATGTCAAAACCGAAAACAAAGACGGTGCGCGGCTGTCGGGCGGCTACCTCAACTGCATCACGCTCACTTCCACCACCTGCACCGCCCTCCTGGGCGCAGGCACGCTGCCGGTGCTGCTGTTGCCCGAACCGGTGAATGCGAACCACACCCAGATCGAAACCCGGCTCAGCTATGCAGCCGACAAATTTCGCCTGAGCGCGGGCTATTACGGATCGTTTTACCGCAACAGCAATGCGGCGCTCGACCCCAGCGGTGTCGGAACCGCCGCGGCAACGGCCAACGCTGCCCTGCTGTCGCTGCCGCCCGACAACGAGGCGCACCAGTTTGACCTGAGCGGCAGCTACGACATCACCCCCAGCACCCGGGGCACGCTCAAACTGGGTTACGCCACGGCGATGCAACGCGCGGGCTTTGTCGGTGCGGGTGCCGGTGTCAACGCCGGGGTGGGTACCAACCTTGACGCCAAGCTGGTCACCACCTCGGCCAAGCTTGGGCTTACCGCGCGGCCCATGGCCAAACTGTCTTTGCTGGCCGACTACAACTTCCAGAACAAAGACGACCAGACGCCTTTGCTCAACTACAACCTGGTGGGCACCAACCGCCAGTTGCCCAACACCACCATCCGCTCCAAGGCGCAAGCCAGTTGGCAGTTCAATCGTGACTACCGTGGCACCGTGGGGGCCGACTACGAATTTATTGACCGCGGCACCTTTACCGCCAGCAGCACCGCCACCGGGGTTAACGCGCTGCGCCAGCAGACCGCCGAAACCACGCTGCGCGCCGACCTGCGCCGCCAGTTGGCCAACAACGTTGCGGGTACCGTTGGCATTTCCAGCAGCCATCGCGGTGGCTCAAACTGGTTGCTGCCCAACGCCGCAGGCACGCCGGGTATTACCGATGTGACCAACCCGGCCTTCAGCTTCCCTGCCACATCAGGCGCGGTCTTCATGCCCACGCTGGCCGATCGCCAGCGCGACAAGATCAAGCTCTCGGCCGACTGGCAAGCCAGTGAACAGCTCAGCCTGCAGTTCAACGCCGAAACCGGCACCGACAGCTACAACACGCCCACCATCTATGGCCTGCGCGACAGCCGCATGAGCCTGTTCGGTGTCGATTGGGCCTACGCGCTGTCGGACAACTGGGCCATGACAGGTTACCTGTCGCAAAGCAAGCAAACCCTGAACCAGTCACGCTATGTCGGCACCGTCATGGCTTTTGACAACACCAATCTAGGGGCCTCCATTGGCGTTACCGGCAAGGCCAACGCCAAGCTGCAACTCGGGGCCAGCCTGTCGTATGTGGACGACAAGAGCGTTTATGCCCAGTCGCCCGATGCTTCGGCACCCGCCAGCGTAGCCACCCAACTGGCAGCAGGTGGCCTGCCCGACACCACCTACCGCCAGACTGCACTCAAGTTGTTTGCCACCTATGCACTTGAGAAAAAAGCCACGCTGCGCTTTGACCTGGTGCACCAGCGCACCAGCGTGAGCGATTGGGCCTGGGCCATCAACGGCGTGCCGTTTGTTTATACCGACGGCAGCACCGTGGCACAAAGCCCGGAGCAAAATGTCAGCTACATCGGCGTGACCTACATCTATCAGCTGCGCTAACAGGGTTACGGGTGTGTCAAGCGGTTAAGTTCAACAACATTATTTGATTTAAAACAAGAGTAGCGCATTTTCCCAGTCAGAAAATGCACAACCATTACGAAAATGTAATCTCGCGGATTCGGAGTTTTGGCGAGGTTGAGTGGGTAGTCAGTGAGTCGGTTATTCAGTGAGTCGAAGTTGGTTTTTTTTTAACCTTAATGCCTAAGGAGGCTAAAGTGAAATATTCAGAGCTATCAAGCAAGAGTCGCTCGTCCCCCCATTGGATCAAGTTTGCTGCGGCCAGCTTGATGGTTGCCGCCATCGCCGGTTGCGGCGGCGGCGGTACCGGGGCCAACACCCCCGTGGCTGCAACCACCAACGCCACTGCGGCCACGGCAGCTTCTGCAGCCGCCTGGCAAGCCCTGGCACCGCAAATCACCATCACCAGTGCCAGCGTTCCTGCTACCGGCACCCCGGTAATCCAGTTCATGGTCAAAGACGCTGCCGGTAACCCGGTGGTTGGCTTGGGCAACAGAACCCAAAGCGCAACCGCCACGGTTTCTAATTTGTCCAACATGAGCTTCACGCTGGCCAAGCTGGTTCCGGGCACGGCGCCAAACGGCAGCGTAGCAGGCACGGGTGAGCCCAGCAAATGGGTCAGCTACAACGTGTTGCGGCCCGTGAATGTGGCGGAGGCGGGTGGCACTGTGGCTGCGACTGCTTCGTGCAACGACGTTGCGGCGGTGGGAACCGCGCCGGCCGTTGCCCCCACCTGGTGCGGCACTTACCCGACTACCGACAATCAAGGCACCTTGGTTGATAACAAGGACGGTACTTATCAGTACACCTTTTACCGAGACCCGAAACAAGTGGCCGCATTGGCTGCCACTCTGAACGACACAGCCAATGGCCTGAACAAAAAGGCTGATCTGGGTGACCTGACCTACAACGCTAACCTGACGCACCGCGTTGGTATCATCGTCAGCGGCAATGCCCCTGGCTCTGGTACCAACACGCCTAATGGTGTCAGCTTGGGTGTGGCCTCTGCGGCCATGGTCAACCCCGGCAATGCCGTGTATGACTTCATCCCCGCCACCGGTGCCAAAGCCGTTGAAGGGACCGACGCCACACGCAATATTGTCAACATCAACACCTGCGCCTCGTGCCACCAAAGCAAGGGCCTGGCGCACGGTGGTTCGCGCAAAGACCCCAAACTGTGCGTCACCTGCCACACGGATCAGGTCAAGTACAGCTTTAACATGGGCAATGCGCCGATGGCTGATGGCATCACGTTTGACGCGCCTGCAAGCACCGCTACAACTCAAGAAAAACGTGCGATTCAAGCCATTCTGGACGGCCGTGCGGTTGGCAATATGCCCAACTACATGCACAAGATCCACATGGGCAGCAACCTGGTCAAACAAGGTTACAACTACAACAACGATGGCGGAGCCATGCAGTTCAACATCAACAAGTACCCGCAAGACATCCGCAATTGCACCACTTGCCATGATGGTGATGCCACCGATCCGACTAAAAAGACGTTTGACGGCAACAACTGGAAGACCCAGGTCAATGCCTTGGCTTGCGGTTCGTGCCACGACGGTATCAGCTTTACCACCGGCTTGGGTTCCACCCTGGCAGACAAGAAAGCTGACGTGCTGGCCAAAGTTGCCATTGGTACCACCAAGTCTGGCCACAAGGGTGGCGTGATGGCTGACAACTCCAAGTGCACCACTTGCCATGCGCCTGCTGATATCCCGGTCTATCATGGCAATGTTGCAGCCGTGGTGACACCCACCGTCGGTACTGTTGCCCTGCCACGTAGCCCGATCCCAGCGACTGCTTCCGCTGCCCTGCGCACCATGAGCGCGACCATCAACAGTGTGGTGGTAGATGCCAATGGTGGTGTGACGGCCAACTTCTCGGTAAAGGATGCGGGTGTTGCAGTAACAGACCCAACCAAGTTTGCCATTGTTGGTTTTTCACTTGCCAAGCTTGTCCCTGCTGCCAATGGCGCATCGAGTCAATGGGTAAGCTACACCAGCCGTTTCCGCACCAAGATCGCTACGCAGGAACCGACGTTGCAGGGCAACAAGGAGCCCGGTGAAAGCGTCGCTTTGCCTGGCACTCTGACTGCCAATGCCGACAGCAGCTTCAGCTACAAGTTTGCCTTGCTCAACGCCAGCACCCCAGGTGACATCCGCACGATAGATCACGCCCATGTACTGCGGCAAGCCGGGAATCCGACCGCTGATACAACACTTAACGGCTGGACTTTCAACGCCACCACCAAAAAGTGGACTGGACCCGCCAATGCGGCTGGTACACCAGCAGCAGAGGGCACGGGCTGGAACGTGGTTGCCTATGAACCCACACTGACACACCGTGTGGCCATGGAGTTCACCACCAACCCTGCTCCAAAAGTTGACAATGCCGCCAACGCGTACAAGGACTTTGTACCGGGTGTAGATGGTCTGGGTACGGGCACGGTGGCGACAACGCGCAACATTGTGACCATGGACAATTGCAGCACCTGCCACGCAGGCGTGAAACTGCATGAAGGCTATACAACACAATTGTGTGTGACGTGTCACAACGCCACCGCTGGCGATCCCTACAACGGTAAGTCAATTGACCTGCAAAACGTGGTGCACAAGATCCATCAGTTGGGTGCGGATTACACCATCAGTAACGGGTTTTTTGGTTCAGCTTCACCCAACAAGGGCTTCCCGGGACTGGTCAAAAACTGCCAGGCTTGCCACGTGGAAACAAATGCTGCGGCTAAAGACGCTGCCAATTGGAGAACCATGCCCAACAGCCACTCTTGCGCAACTTGCCATACCAGCACGGTCGCTGTAGCGCACATGAACGCGCAGATCAGTGGCGGTACGGTCAGCGATAAAGTCGCTGTAGGCCTCAAAGAAGGTGGCGTTGAAACCTGCACACTGTGCCACGGCCCGGCTTCGACGCTGGGTGTCGATGTGAAGACGGTGCACAGCAAAAACAGCCCGGTTGTGACCGGCGGTAACGACGCTTCCAAGTAAGTAAGGCGGGTGCAGATGGACATGACTGTCCATCTGCCAAGTCAAAAATCACATAACCCGAGATCGGCAACGGCTTCGGGTTTTTTTTACCCGGTATCCCTGTATGCACTATCGTTTTATTTATCGTCGCCTGGTACTGGCCAGCTTGTTGCTGGTTGCGGCAAGTGGAATGTCTTGGGCCGCTACGGCAACGCCAGCCGCCACATCCAAGCTAGTGGACATCAATCACGCGAATGTCAAAACCCTGCTCACCTTGCCCAACCTGACCGAGGCACAAGCGAATAAGATCATCGCCAGCCGTCCGTTTGGCAGCAAGTCCTGGTTGTTGACAAAAGACATTATTTCAGCCGAACAATACGCGGCAATCAAAGATTTGGTGGTGGCCAATCAAGCCATCAAAAAACCCAAAAAAACGTCCCCTTGATTTCTCCGTTTTTTTTAACCAAATTCATCATGCATTCCCTACTGCGCCAAGCCCTGTTGTTTTGCTGGCTGTTGCCTGTGTTGGCGCTGGCCAACACGCCTGTTGCGCTGAACCAAGGCTGGAATTTGCTGGGCAACAGCGACACCGCGCCGATCAATGTGGCCAGCCAGTTCAACAGCGCGTCCATCACCAGCGTTTGGAGCTGGAACAAAGTTACGCAGCGTTGGGCTTTTTATACGCCAACGCTGTCCGCTCTAGAGCTGGCCACGTACGCCCAAAGCAAAGGCTATGACGTGCTCGGCAGCATTGCCAGCAAAGAAGGTTTCTGGGTCAACGCCAGCACCAGCGGCACGCTGGCCGGGCCTGCCAGCGCCACCGCAACGCTGTCCGCCGCCGACCTGGTGACGAGCTGGAACCTGCTCGCCAGTGCCGACGGTAAAACGCCGTCAGCGCTGATTGACGCGTTGGCCACCGGCCTGGGCGCGGCCCAGCAAAGCGTCAGCACCCTGTGGGCCTGGGACGCGGCACAGTCCAAGTGGAAGTTTTATGCGCCCAGCCTGGATCACCAGGGTGGCACGGTATTGGCTGACTACATTGCCAGCAAGTCGTATGCGCCATTTGCCAGTACGCTGGCCGCCAGCGACGGCTTCTGGCTGAACGTGGTACCCAGCGCGCCTGCGCCGGTTAGCGCGAACCAACTGTTTCTGGCTGGTGACGCCTTTACGCTGGACGACGGTTTTATCCCCGTTACCTATACCTTGGCGCAATTTCAAACGTCGCCCGGCATGGCGCTTGACTGGCCGGTGTATGACACGGCGGCGCTCAAATTGACGCTGGTGGATGCCGGTGGCTTCCAGGTCACTGCCGGTCAGACCGTCAGTGTGGCTGTTTCCATCGTCGATACGGCGCCTGGCAGTCAGGGCATGATCAAGTTTTATCTGGACGGCGTTGCGTTAACTCAAGGCAGCAGCGGTATCACGCTCGCGGTTCCTACAGCACCCGTGGCGTGGGCTTATGGTGTGGCCAACGACGGCAGTGGCGCCGCGCTGACCAATTTAAGCAGCTCGGTTGCCAGCGCCAACGTGACTCTGACAACGTCGGCCACCCAGGTCAGTAGCCTGGTCTTTGGCGCGGCGCTCAACAGCGCCATCAATGGTGTGGCTGCCGGTGCCAATTTGAGTGGCACTTACAAGGTCACCCTGGTGGTCAGCAACCTGCCGCTGGCGCTGGCTAGCGGCACACCGCTGGCCAGTTACACGATTGCCGTGCCAAGGTCATTGTCTGACCCTACCAACGTCAGGTCCATGACCGGGCCGGGGCTGGAAGGCTACATCAGCCTTCGCCCGCGTTAACGGCCAACCGTTTTTCAGTTGCACTCACCAATGACCATTTCTGCCGTTCCAAATTTCCCAACCTTGCAAGGCTGGCGGGCTAATTCAACTTTTATGGGGTCTTTCATGCAATCCAAACTCCGTCTATTTCCACTGTCAGCGGTAGCGCTGATGTTGGCCGCTTGTGGCGGTGGTTCGCCCAGTTTTGTCGGGCCGGTTTATACCGTCACCAATAGCCACGTCACGGGGGCCAAGATTATTTGCAAAGTTGACCCGAAAAGCGATAGCGACGCCAGCCCCAACTTTGCGGCGATAACTGACGCCAATGGGCAGGCCCGGTTTGGCCAGCCCTGCAATTCAGAAACAGTTGCAAGTGGTGGTTTTACGCGTGAGAAACAGCCTTTGATCGGACAGTTGCGCGCCCCGGTCAACGGCGTCGTGCTGACCTCATTGACTACTTTGATGGCCGGTGACAACCCACTCACAGAAGCACAAGTGAAAAAGGCATTGGTATTGCCCGAGAGCACCAACTTGCTCACGACCGACCCAGACAACGGCTCTGAATTGCTGCTGCATGGCAAGGCATCGGCAGTGCAACAATTGTTGCTGATGACCACCAAAGCGCTGGCCAATTTGGGCGGCCAGGCCAGCATCAACAAGACGATTGGCAAAGATGCCGATCCCAAGGAAGTTGCCAAGCTGAGCACGGCGTATGACGAGGTCAAAGCGGCATTGGCACAGACGGTCATGGATTCCCCCAATACGCCCTTGATCAGCGTCACCGGGACAAGCGCTACTTTTGACAATGCCGTTGTTGACAAATTTGTGCAAAAGGCCGCTGCGGCAGTGAGTCGTGTTGACTCCAATATTGAAGGCGGAGTCAACAAGGCCGGTACCGTCAATGTGGCGGCGGCCATGTCCCAAGCGCTCACTTTGCAAGCCAATTTGATTGCTGCTGCATCCGGTAATGCCGTTGATCTGGCCACCGCGACCTCCAACATGCAAAGCAATACCGGGATTCCCGACACGATGGCTACTGCGGTGTTGGGAACTGCAACCACACCGCCTACCCTGACAACCTTAACCACCAACGTTACCGGTGGTGTCGCCCTAACAGTCAATTCGGCCGCAGCAACGACCACCACCACCACGACGACGTTGCCTGGGCTTACGACCACCACTACATCTTCGACTTCATCTTCAACCGGACCAACCACTTCCACCAGCACCACTTCGACCACCACCAGTACCACGTTGCCGGTTGTGCCTGGTAATTTCCTGTACCTGGCGGGCGACTCTATCGGTTACAACGTCGGCACGACGGGTGCAGCCACTGCGACCTATACCTTGGCCAATTTCGGCTCGGGGGCTGGCATTGCAGTGCAGTGGCCCATGACAAGCACGGCAGCGCTGGAGTTCAAGCTAGCGGGCAGCACGTCTGTGGTGCCCACCGGGCCGGTGACCGTGGCGCTGTCCATGACCGATACCGCCGCGAGCGGGAAGGCGCAAATCAAGGCCTATGTTGACAACGTGAACGTCGTCAGCAACGGCAGCGGGGTCACTTTCAGCGTGCCCGCCACGGCGCACGCCTGGGTCTATGCGGTGGCCCCAGATGGCTCTGAAGTCAAGAGCAACTATGGCAGCAGCGTAGCGGGTGTCAGCAGTGCGTTTAGCTACGGTAGTACCAGCCGCATCACGCTCGGCTCCATCATCAACACCGCCACGAAGAGCCTGGGCGCTCTCAAAGATGTGAGCGGCAAGTACCGTGTCACGCTGGTTGTCAACGGCTTGCCGCTGACGCTGGCCAATGGCTCGGCCCTGACTAACTACACGGTAGATGTACCGGCCGCCAATGGCGCCGTCAAGTCGGTCAGTGGTGCTGGCATTGAAGGCTTTATGACGGTGGTGAACCCGAATCCGATTATCACCACCACCACCACGTCAACCACTTCAACCACAGCCACCACGGCTTCAACCACCACGACCACGTTGTCACCCAACAACTACGTCTATCTGGCTGGCGACGCCATCGGTTACAACGTCGGCACAACGGGTGCCGCCACTGCAACCTACACGTTGGCCAATTTTGGCTCGGGGGCTGGCATTGCCGTGCAGTGGCCCATGGCCAGCACGGCAGCGCTTGAGTTCAATCTGGGTGCGGGCAGCACGTTTGTGGCGCCCACCGGGCCGGTGACCGTGGCGCTGTCCATGACCGATACCGCCGCGAGCGGCAAGGCGCAAATCAAGGCCTATGTTGACAACGTCAACATGGTCAGCAACAGCAACGGGGTCACCTTCAGTGTGCCCGCCACGGCGCACGCCTGGGTCTATGCCGTGGCCCCGGATGGCTCTGAAATCAAGAGCAACTTTGGCAGCAGCGTAGCGGGCGTCAGCAGTGCGTTTAGCTACGGTAGTACCAGCCGCCTCACGCTCGGCTCCATCATCAACGCGGCCACGCAGCGCCTGGGCGCTCTCAAAGATGTGAGCGGCAAGTACCGTGTCACGCTGGTTGTGAACGGCTTGCCGCTGAAGCTGGCCAATGGCTCGGCCCTGACTAACTACACGGTAGATGTACCGGCCGCCAATGGCTCCGTCAAGTCGGTCAGTGGTGCTGGCATTGAAGGCTTTATGACGGTGGTGAACCCGAACCCACCCACGACCACCAGTACCACCAGTACCACCAGTACCACCACATCAACCAGCGCCACCACGTCTACAACCACCACGACCACGTTGGCGCCGACCAACTACCTGTACCTGACGGGCGACTCGATTGGTTACAACGACGGCACAACGGCTGCGACCACCACAACCTACACGTTGGCCGATTTCCACCTGGCAGCAGGTATCCAGGCCAAATGGCCTATGGCAAGCGCGGCAGCGCTGGAGTTCAAGCTGGCCTCGGGCGGCACGTTTATGTCGCCCACCGGGCCAGTGACGGTAGCGTTGGCCATCACCGACACTGCTGTCAACGGCAAGGCACAAATCAAGGCCTATATTGACAACGTCAACGTTGCCAGCAGCAGCAGCGGCATTACCGTGAGCGTACCGGACACGGCGCACGCCTGGATGTACGCCATGGCGCCAGATGGCTCTGAAGTCAAGAGTAACTTTGGCAGCTCCGTAGCGGGCGTCAGTAATGCGTTTACCTATGGCAGCACCAGCCGCATCACGCTCGGGTCGATCATCAACGCTGCCACGCAGCGTCTGGGCGCTCTCAAAGATGTGAGCGGCAGGTATCGTGTCACGCTGGTCATGAATGGCTTGCCGCTGAAGTTGGCCGACGGCTCAGCCATGACCAACTACACGGTGGATGTGCCCGCCGCCAACGGCACTATCAAGTCGGTCAGCGGCGCTGGCATTGAAGGCTTTATGACGGTGGTGAACCCGAACCCGGTCGTCGTCACCACCACCACGTCAACCACTGTCACCACCAGTTCCACCACCACGACCACCGTGTCGCCTACCAACTACGTTTATCTGGCCAATGACAGCATTGGCTTTGACAACGGCGCGGGGGCGACCGTCTATACCCTGGCGCAATTCCAGGCCTCGCCCGGCATCGCCGTCAAGTGGCCCATGGCCAGCACCGCGGCCGTGAGCTTGACCCTGACCGACGCGGGCGCGTTCAATCTGGGCAGCGGTCTGACCACCAGCGCGGCGCTCGAAATTGCCGACACCGCACCAACCGGCCTGGCCTGGCTGAAAGCCTATATTGACGGTGTCAAGTTGACGCAAAGCGGCGCCAACGTGGTGGTGTCGGTACCCGCCACGGCGCTGGCCCGCATGTACGCGCGTGGCCCCGATGGCACCGAAATCCTGAGTGGCTTTGCCGACGCGGTGGCCGGGGTCAACAATACCCTGACGCCCGGGGTCAGCAGCAGCATCGTACTGGGCAACGTGGTCAGCAACGCCATGGCGCGGCTGGGCAGCGGCAGCACCCTGGTGAACAAAACCTTCAAGGTCACGCTGGTGTTGCCGAATGCACCGGTACGTCTGGCCAGCGGTGCCACGTTGGCCACCGGCACGGTGACGGTTCCGGGCTTGATCGTCGGTACGGCTGCGGCGGTGACGATCACCGGCCCGAGCCTGACCGGATATATCAACCTGATCCCTTGAAGGCGTTGACCCGCATGACACCCCCGATCCAATCGAATTCCAGCCTGGGTCGGGGGCAGCATAGGACGCAGGCCCTGGGCCTGATTTTTTGCTGCGCGGCTGCGGCTGCAACCGCCGCGCCGCTGGACGCCTTTCTGAGCGCCACGCCGGAGCTATACGCACCCAAGGGCGTGCTTGAGGTTGGCTCAGACCACATGAACGAGCAGCTTGATTTTTTCAGGATTCGCGACACCAACGCGCTGGCCGCTGGTACGCAAGCCGGGGACTACCACGGTGCGCACGTGGCCGGGGCCTGGCGCATGATGGACAACGCTTGGTTGTCTGGCAGCCTGTGGCAGCGCCGTATCAGCGGTCTGTCTGAAAGCTACAACTTCAGCAGTTGGCAGGTAGCGGGGCAGTACCGCCTGCTGGACGGCGCGGGCAAGCTGCCGGCGCTGGCGCTGCGCCTATCGGCCTGGGGTAATCAGGCGGGCGATGTGGGTTCAAGCTTTGCCGCCAATGCCGGTGTGCAGGCGCTGATGCCTGCGGGCTTCTTGTTACAGTCGATTAAAGTGAGCCAACCAGCCGACCACAATTTGCAAGCCGATCTGGTGGGTAGCTGGAAGCTGACACCGACCACCGATGTTGGGGTCTTGCTTAGCGCGGGCAGCACGCGGTTGTCGTTTGACCAACTCTCAGGCAGCGTGCTCAACGGTGGCAAAGTGTTTCAGTTCGCCGCCATTGGCAACCCGAGCACTGTTGCGACGGCGGCCGACGGATCACAAGTTCTCGCCAATACCAGCAAGATCAATGTGACCGACGAACTCGCCTGGCGCGGCAACTTTCTGCAAGCCGGTATCAACACCGCCTGGAACCACGGCCCGTGGACGCTGCGCGCCGGTTATCTGTGGTACGCGGTGCAACGCGAAGGCATTGACGACGTGTTGGCCGCGCGCGGCTGGTCGTCGTATAGCCAGACGCGCACCATCGCGCTGGAAGCCAACTACCGCATTCGCCCCAACTTGAGCATTTTTGCCCGCAGCCAGTTGAGCGACACGCTGATCTTCAACGAGATGCCAGTGCTCTACAACACCTTTTCAGCCGATTTGAATGGCGGCAAATACTCGATCTACAGCGTTGGGCTGAAGGCAGATTTTTGACCTCAGACATCCTGATCCGCCAGGAAAGTTTTTTTGGCATCGCCCACCGATTTTCTTGACCCTGTAGGAGCGTCGGTAGGCGCGAATCGCGGTTTCCACCGCTCCCACCTACGCGTGCGTGATGCAGTCGCTGAACTCGGGCCCCTCCAGGTGCGCCACCGTGTTGTACGTGTTGAGCGCCAGGTGCCGGGGTGTGCAGGTGATCTCGCTCACCGCCGTGTTGCGCAGGCGCATGTTGAGCTCCACCGTCGCTTCGGGGGGCGTGGCCAGTACATGGCCAATGGCGCAGGCAATCGGGCCACCGCTGGAAACCAGCAATACGTTTTGCGCGTCGCTGTGCTGAAGGGTGGTCAACACATCCACCACGCCCTGCTGAAAATCGCGCCACGCGGGTAGCCCAGCGGGCTGGGTGCGCCCCGTCATCCAGGCTACTAGCCCCTGGCGCAGCAGACGAAAGTGGTGCCGATACAGCTCGGGGGTGGTCGGGCGCGCCAATGGTTCGGGGTGCACGGCGGCAATCACCGCCTCGCTGTCGTATTCGTTCAGGTTGCGCCACAGTGTGGCACCCAATTGGTTTTGCAGGCCTTCGCTCAAGGCCGCCAAAGTCTGCGCGTGGCGCTTAAGCGTGCCGGTGAGCACGGTGTCAAAAGTCATGCACCTGGCCCGCAAGTAAGCGCCCAACTGACGGCTTTGCTGCACCCCAAGCGCACTTAACTGGTCGTAGTCGTCGGCGCCAAACGAAGCCTGACCGTGCCGCACAAGGTAAAGGGTTGCCATGGGGCGCAAATGTAAGCGAAATCTTACAAATGCGTCTGTCGCGACGGCGACGCGCCAGCTGTTCCATCCTTCCCCAGCTTGTTCGGCTTGGGATTGATCTGTTTTTTATAGCTAATCACGCTTGCTTCATAAGCACTAGGGGCCTATTTCTATATAAGAATTGAAGTCACACGGTGCCCATCCACGCTGCCGTCAGCACCAGTATCCCAGCCATGCTGCGGTTGAACCAGAGCAGCCGTCGGCCGCCATGCTGGGCATCGGCCAGCCAGTGGCGCAGTCCCGTGCCGATCAGGGCGTAGGTGAGGTTGCTGGCCAGTGCAAAACCCAGCAACACCGGCAGTACGACGGCAAAGCGCAGCCACAGATCGGCGTGCCCGGCCAGCCAACCGGCCACCACGGCCAATGCCAGCATCCAGGCCTTGATGTTCAAAAATTGCAGCAGCACGCCTTGCGTGAAGGTGACGTTGAGTTGCTGGCTGCTGGCTTGCGCCAGCTGATGTGCGTGCCACAGTTGCCACGCCAGCCAGATCAGATACGCCACGCCAGCGGCCTTGACCCCCAGCCGCAGCGGCGGAAGACCGACTACCAAGGCACCCACACCGCTGGCGCACAAGCTCAGCATCAGGCCCCAGCCCGCCGGCACGGCCAGCACAAAGCGCAACGCGCGCCGCAGGCCCAGGTTGGCCGCCAGCGCGGTGGACAGGGTGGTGTTGGGGCCCGGCGTAAAGCTGACTGCCGTGCACAACAGCAGCAGGGCGGTCCATTCAGCGGTCGTCATGGGGAATAAGGTGTATCGACATGCTGCCACTGTACCCGCCCGGATGCGGGCCGACCCTGACATGCAGGGCTAGGGTAAACACGGGTTGAATACAGATGTAAATTAATTAACAATTAATTAATTCGAGCAACACGGTGTTTGCCCGAATCCACCCGACTCCCTGGCGGTTTATGTTCAGCCAGCGGAAACACTCTCAGGAGATGACATGTTGAACTTTTCCAAGTTGGCCATTGTTTTGGCTGCGGCGTCGATGATGGCTGCCTGCGGCAAAAAAGAAGAGGCCGCACCGGCACCCACGCCGGCACCCGCACCTGCCCCAGCGGTTGCTCCCCAGAGCACGGTTGAAGTGTTGCATTGGTGGACATCCGGGGGTGAAGCCAAGTCTGTGGCTGAACTCAAGCGCATCATGCAAGACAAGGGCCACGCCTGGAAAGATTTTGCGGTAGCCGGTGGCGGTGGTGACAACGCCATGACCGTGTTGAAGAGCCGTGTGGTGGCTGGCAACCCGCCCGCAGCAGCCCAGATCAAAGGCCCGGCGATTCAGGAATGGGCTTCTGAAGGTGTGTTGGCCAATCTGGACGAAACCGCTAAAGCTGAAAACTGGGACACCTTGCTGCCCACCGTGGTGGCGGATGTGATGAAGTACAACGGTAACTATGTGGCAGCCCCAGTCAATGTGCACCGCGTCAACTGGATGTGGGCCAACAAGGCTGTGCTGGACAAGGCCGGTGTGACGAGTGTGCCCAAAACCTGGCCGGAGTTTTTTGCAGCGGCTGACAAAGTCAAAAAAGCAGGTTTGATTGCGGTGGCGCACGGTGGTCAAAACTGGCAAGACTTCACCACCTTTGAAGATGTGGTGCTGGGTGTGGGCGGGTCCAAGTTTTATCAAGATGCCATGGTCAAGCTGGATGCCAAAGCATTGACCAGCCCGACCATGGCCAAGTCGCTGGAAACCTTCCGCAAAATCAAGAGTTATACCGATCCAGCCTCTCCCGGGCGTGACTGGAACCTGGCCACCGCCATGGTGATTCAGGAAAAAGCCGCCTTCCAGTTCATGGGTGACTGGGCCAAGGGTGAGTTTGCTGCAGCTGGCAAAGTTCCAGGCACAGATTACATCTGCGCAGCTGCACCGGGCACGGCCAACGCTTACACCTTCAACGTGGACTCGTTTGCCATGTTCAAGCTGAAAGATGCCACTGCGCAAAAAGCGCAGGCTGATCTGGCGGCGGCCATCATGGGAGTCGAATTTCAGGAAGTGTTCAACCTGAACAAGGGCTCTATCCCTGTGCGCTTGAACATGGACATGGCTAAATTTGACGACTGTGCCAAGCTGTCTTCCACGGACTTTGTTGCGACTGCCAAAACCGGCGGTTTGCTGCCCTCCATTGCGCACGGCATGGCCATCAAGCCAGCCGCTGAAGGTGCGATCAAGGACGCGGTGAGCCAGTTCTGGAACAACGACAAGATGAGCGTGGCCGACGGTGTGGCATCCATCGCCAAGGCGGCAGCGACCAAGTAAGCCGGGTCGAAAGCCGATGCCTGTCATTGTGGACTTGATCCGCAATCCAGGTATTCGGCCTTTACTGATTTTGTGTGTAGGTGGACATTTTCGTTTGAACCCGCAACAGGGCAGGGGTGCGTTCCGCCGCAGATGTCCCCCGCCCTGCGGGCTCCTCCTTTATTCCGCTCTGGAACGCACCCCAGCCCTGCCGCTGGACATTGCTAGTTCATTTCCAGGATGTCCAACAGCGTATCGGCACCTGACGGAGTGGGTGTTTCCCGCAGTGAGGTAAAGGAGGAGATTGAAAGCCGGTAGGCTTTCGATCGGGGGACACGAACGGAGGGGAATACCCGCTTCGTCAGGTCTGGCAAACACGCTGGTTTTACAGGGAAGGTTTCTTGGCCTTCCAGCAAAGGCAAGGTAGCTATGAAATCTTTTGAAAACGTGCTCCCCAAACTGGTGATCGCGCCGGGCTTTGCGCTCGGTTTCGCCTTCATCTACGGGCTCATGATCTGGAACGGCGTGCTCTCAGTGACCAATTCGCGCATGCTGCCCAACTACGACGAGTTCGTGGGGCTGGAGCAATATGCCAAGCTGTGGGAAATGGACCGCTGGTATGTGGCGCTGAAAAACCTGGGTATTTTCAGCGTGTTGTACGTCGGCGGATCCATGCTGCTGGGCATGCTGCTGGCGATTTTTCTGGACCAGAAAATCCGCTTTGAAGGTGTCATCCGTACCATCTATTTGTACCCCATGGCCTTGTCGTTCATCGTCACCGGCACCGCCTGGAAATGGATTCTGAACCCCAGCCTGGGGTTGGAAAAACTGATGCACGACCTGGGCTGGAGCGGCTTCAGCTTTGACTGGTTGGTGCAATCTGACACCGCCATTTATTGCGTGGTGATTGCTGGCATCTGGCAGTCGGCCGGGTTTGCCATGGCGCTGTTTCTGGCGGGCTTGCGCGGCATTGACGACAGCATCATCAAGGCCGCGCAAATTGACGGGGCCAGCCTGCCGCGCATCTACTGGCGCATTATTTTGCCGGTGCTGCGCCCGGTGGTGTTCTCAACCATTCTGGTGCTCTCGCACCTGTCCATCAAGGCCTTTGACCTGGTGATGGCGCTTACCGCCGGTGGGCCGGGGTACGCGTCCGATGTGCCGGCCACCTTCATGTTCACCATGAGCTTCACGCGCGGTCAGATTGGACTGGGCGCCGCCAGTGCGACCATGATGCTGGCCATGGTGGCGGCCATTGTGGTGCCGTACCTGTACAGCGAATTGCGCACGAAACCGCATGAGCATTGAACCCAGGGCACTTACCATGAACGCTAAAAAACTCTCCCGACTGGCGGTTTACGCCGTGCTGGGCATCGCTGCCTTTTTCTTTCTGGCCCCGCTCTATGTGATGCTGGCCACCAGTTTCAAGGATGCCGAGCAGATTCGCTCGGGCAATTTGCTGAGCCTGCCAAATTCACTTAACTTTGAGTCTTGGACATTGGCCTGGTCCACCGCGTGTACGGGTGTCGATTGCCGGGGCTTGAAGCCTTACTTCATGAACTCGGTGTTGATGGCTGTGCCAGCGGTGCTGATCTCCACCGCTTGGGGCGCACTCAACGGCTACGTGCTCTCCAAGTGGAAGTTCAGGGGCAGTGACGTGCTGTTTGGCTTTATTTTGTTTGGCGTATTCATGCCGTTCCAGGTGGTGCTGCTGCCCATGAGTCAGGTGCTGGGGTTTTTGGGCTTGTCCAGTTCCATCGCAGGGCTGGTGCTGGTGCACTGCCTGGCGGGCATGGCCGGTACCACGCTGTTTTTTCGTAATTACTACACCGCCATTCCGTGTGAACTGGTCAACGCGGCGCGCATGGACGGCGCGGGCTTCTGGCGCATCTTTTACCGCATCGTGATCCCCATGAGCACGCCGATTTTGATGGTCACGCTGATCTGGCAGTTCACCAACATCTGGAACGATTTTTTGTTTGGCGTGGCTTTCAGTGGGGCCGACAGCAAGCCCATCACGGTGGGCCTGAACAACATGGCCAACACCACCAGCAGCGTCAAGAGCTACAACGTGGACATGGCCGCGGCCATCATTGCCGGCCTGCCGACCATGCTGGTGTATGTACTGGCGGGGCAATATTTCGTCAAAGGTCTGACCGCCGGTGCGGTCAAAGGATAAGGACAACATCATGGCAGCATCACTTCACATTGCAGGCATTCGCAAGGTCTTTGGCAAGGGCGACAAAGCCGTTGAAATCCTGAAAAAAATCGACATTGAGGTTGCCCCCGGCGAATTTTTGATTCTGGTGGGTCCCTCGGGCTGCGGTAAATCCACGCTGCTCAACATCATTGCCGGGCTGGAAGAGCCGACCGAGGGCGAACTGCGCATTGCGGGAAAAAACGTCATCGGTATGGCCCCGGCACAGCGCGACATTGCCATGGTGTTCCAGAGCTACGCGCTGTACCCGACCATGAGCGTGGCCGACAACATCGGCTTTGCGCTGGAGATGCGCAAGGTGCCGCTACAGGTGCGCCAGAAACGTATCCAGGAAGTGGCCGTCATGCTGCAAATTGAGCACCTGCTGGACCGCCGTCCGGCGCAGCTCTCGGGCGGCCAGCGCCAGCGTGTAGCCATGGGTCGTGCCCTGGCGCGCGATCCACAGCTGTTTTTGTTTGATGAACCGCTCTCCAACCTGGACGCCAAGCTGCGCGTGGAAATGCGCGCCGAAATCAAGCGCCTGCATCAGGTGTCAGGCATCACCACCGTGTATGTGACGCACGACCAGATCGAAGCCATGACGCTGGGCAGCCGCATTGCGGTGATGAAAGACGGCATCCTGCAGCAAATTGGCACGCCAGACGAGATTTACCGTACTCCGGCGAATACCTATGTGGCCGGTTTCATCGGCTCACCAACTATGAATTTCATAACTGGTCACGCAAGCGGAGCGGGCGCTACAGGCCAATTTAGCTTTGAAGGCGGGAGTCTTGCACTGCCTTGCCCGGCGCTTGGCGCGGTGACACTGGGCCAGCGCCCCGAGCACATCCACCTCAGTGAAGATGCCCCCTGGCGCGGCCAGGTCACGCTGGTGGAGCCGACCGGTGCCGACACCTATGTGGTGGTGCAAACGGCGGTTGGGCTGATCACCGTGCGCACGCCGCCCAGCACACAAGTCAAAGTAGGTGACAACGTGGGAATGACGGTGAGCAGCAGGCACAACAACTGGTTTGACGCGCAAAGCGGTTTGCGTCTGGGGTGACGCTGGCGTGAGCGGTGCTTGGGTGGATCCAGCCCGTTGTCAATGTGGCCGAACAGTAGTCACTTCACACAGACCGTTGCGGAGCTTCCAGCAAGCGTTCGAACTCGCTGGCAGGCACCGGACGAGAGAACAAATAGCCTTGACCATAGTCGCACCCGGCGTCGGTCAGCAACTGTCGCTGTTGTTCGGTCTCGATGCCTTCGGCTACCACTTTCATGCCCAGTGTGTGCGCCATCACGATGATGGCCTGGCACAACGCCAGGTCGGTGGAGTCGGCCACCAATTGGCGCACAAACGATTGATCGATCTTGATGAAGTCGATATGAAACTTTTGCAGATACGCCAGCGACGAGTAGCCGGTGCCAAAGTCGTCCAGCGACACGGCAATGCCGTCTTCGGCCAGGCGCAGCAATTGCTCGACCACGCCGTCGCTGGTAGAGAGCAGCAAGCCTTCGGTAATCTCGACCACCACGCTGCTGCCGTCGAGTCCCAACGCCCTGAGCTGCTCGATCCAGGGGATGGCCTGGGGATCAGGGTTTTCAAATTGCACCGGTGACTTGTTGATACTGATCTGAAAGTGCGGATGCAGCGTGGTACGCCAGTGCCGCACCTGGTTGGCGACCTGCTGGAACACCCATTCACCCAGCGGCACGATCAAACCACTGCTCTCTGCCACCGGGATGAACTCGGCCGGGCTCACCAGCCCGCGCGTGGGGTGTTGCCAGCGCACCAGTGCCTCGGCTTTGCTGATGGTGCCACTGGCCAGATCGACGATCGGCTGGTAAAACACACGCAACTGCTGTTCGCTCAGAGCGATGCGCAGATCGTGAATGATCTGGGCGCGATGCTGTGTGGCTGCTTGCAGCGCCGGGGTGAAAAAACGGTAACGATTGCGCCCGGCACCTTTGGCTGCGTACAGCGCCTGATCGGCATTTTTGAGCAGTCCTTCGATGTCGCTGGCGTCATCCGGGTACACCGTCACGCCGATGCTGGCCGACACAAACACCTGTTCATGCGTGAGCGAAAAGGCAGCGCTGAGCGCGTCCAGGATCTTTTGCAACACGCCTTCCAGCCGGTCAGCATTTTCCAGGTCAGCCATCAGCACCGTGAACTCGTCGCCGCCTATGCGTGCAACCGTATCGGTTTCGCGCAGGCATTTTTGAATGCGCCGCGCCACTTCCACCAGCAGCAAGTCGCCCTGATCGTGCCCCAGGGTGTCGTTGACTTCCTTGAAGTGGTCCAGGTCAAGAAACAACAGCGCCAGACTGTGCTGGTCGCGCCGACACTTTTTGATCTCCTGTTCCAACCGCTCGCGCATCATGCGTCGATTGGGCAGTCCTGTGAGCGGGTCAAAGTGTGCCTGCGCCCAGATCAGCGCCTCAGCGCTTTTGCGCTCGGTAATGTCGGTGTGGGTGCCGATCATGCGCAGCGCCCTGCCGTGTTCGTCGCGGCTGATCACCATGCCGCGCGAGAGCACCCACTTCCAGCTGCCGTCCTTGCAAAGCACACGATGTTCGTTAATGTAGGTGGGCGTCAGCCAGTCCAGGTGTTGCTGACGCGCCAGTTGCATCGCCTCGCGGTCATCCGGGTGCGTATGTTCGTCGCGATCGTTCATGGTGAACGCCGGGTCACCCGCTTCGTAGCCGTACATGCGCAGCAAATTGGGCGACAGATACTCTTCACCTGTTTGTAAATTCAAATCCCACAAGCCGTCGCCCGTGCTTTCCAGTGCCAGTTTCCAGCGCTCCTCGCTCTCAAGCAGTGCTTTTTCCTGTGCCTTGCGTTCAGTGATGTCCTGCACGATGGCAGTACGATGCACCGGTCGCCCGTTTTGCCACGTCGTGTGGCCGCTGGAGTGCACCCAGATGCGCCGACCGCTGACAGTCATCATTTCCAGGTCAAACTGGTGCTGTTCAGGTTGGTTGACCGTGTCCTGATAAGTGGCACGCACCACCTGCCACGCCTGGAGCGTGAACAGTGCACGGGTGGTTTCAAAAGTGGGTTTGAACTGCTCGGGCGTGGTGTCAAACAGGGCGTAGGTACCCTCGGTCCAGGTTATTTTTCTTTGGATCAGGTCGGTTTCCCAACCACCGATGCGCCCCAGCGTTTGCACCTTGCGTGCCAGTTCGCTGAGTTTGACGTAGGCACTGTGCTCCAGTACCTGCGCGGTGATGTCGGTAAACACGCGCACCGCGCCGCCTTCGGACAGTGGCTCGGTCGTGATGTCGAGCGTGCGGCCGGTATGCGTGATGCGCTGGTAGCGTGGTGGCCCCTGATCAGGCGCGCTTGTCGCAACGCTCTGAAGGTACTTGGCCAGCGCTGTCTCCAGCGATGGATTGCAAATATCAAAATCGCCGCGCTGTTCTTGCCAACGGGTCACCTCCTGGATGGTCGGCTGTCCGGCCAGCACATAGCCCGGCAAATCCAGCAGTTCGCACACTTTGGGGTTGAAACTGCGCACGCGCTGCTGCGCATCGAGCACGATCACCCCTTCGTGGATGTGCTTGAGTGCAATGCGCAGCGCGTCGGAATCTTCAGACATGGGCAGATTGTCCATGCAGACAGGGTTTTGAACATCGGGGTTTTCATGCTGCCGGGGGCGCTGGCCAGCGCAGAATCACACGCAGCCCATGGGGCACATTGCTCTGTGCCTGCACCTGTGCCTGGTGGCGCTGGGCAATTTCGGCCACGATGGCCAGACCCAGGCCGCAGCCGTTGGGCAGGTCGCTGGCGCGCCAGAAGCGCTCAAACACGTGGGACAAGTCGGGCGCCGAAAGCCCACGGCCGTTGTCGCGTACTTCCAGCGCCACGCCGTCAGCACTGACCTGCACGCTCACCGTCACCTCGCAGCCTTTGCCGGCGTAGGTCAAGGCGTTGTCGATCAGGTTGTTGAGCGCTTCGCGCAGCAGTGTGGCCTCACCCGGCACCTGCGCATGGTCGACGCCGTCGTAGCCCAGATCCACACCGCATTGGATGGCGCGTGGTGCCCATTCGCGTGCCACCTCACGCGCCAGCGCCGCCACATCCAGCGGCTGCAGCCGCACCTCGGCTTCGTTGCGCGCCAGCGCCAGCAGCTGTTGCACCAGGTGGGCGCTGCGCTGGGCACCGGCCAGCACCTTGCGCAGGCGCTCGCGCAGCGCCTGGGTGTCAGGTTCGCTCAGCGCCAGCTCGGTCTGGCTGATCAGGCCCGCCAAGGGTGTGCGCAACTGGTGCGCGGCGTCGTTCAGAAAACGCTTTTCCTGTCCCAGACTGCGTTGCACTGCCGCCAGCAACTGGTTGACCGCTTGCGCCAGCGCATGGACCTCTTGGGGCGCCTGTGTAAGTTCGATGGGCGTGGTGGCCGACAGGGCTGCGTCACGGCGCGTACCCAGCTGTGCCTGCAAGCGCGTCAGTGGCTGCAGTCCGCGCGAAATGCCGGCGTACACCAGCACGCTCAGCAGCACCACCAACAGCAGCAGCGGTGCCAGCATGTCGGCGATCAGCTCGGCGGTCAGACGCTCCTGCACCACCAGGCTCTTGGCCACCTGTACGCGCAGACGTTGTGGGGACGTCGATTCGCCGTAATCCACTTCCAGCAACGCCACGCGCATCGGTTTGCCCTCGACCTCGGTGTTGTACAGCAGCGCCTCGCTGGTTGCCTGTGGCAGGGCGACAGCTGGGCCCGGTAGCCGGTCGTTACCCAGCAAGAACTGACCGGGTGGAGACGACACCATGTAGCTCACCCGGTCCTTCGGGTCTTGCTCGACGATGTCTTGCGCGGCCCGTGGAAAGTCGATCAGCAGGCCTGATCCGATCGGCTTGACCTGGCGCGCCAGCGCGCGCACCGTCTGCGTCAGCGACTGGTCGATGGCCTTTTCGGTGTAGTTCAGCGCCATCCGGTATGCCAGCGCACCGCCCACCAGAAACAGCACCAGCTGCGGCAGCAGCAACCACAGCAGCAACTGACGTTTGAGTGACAAACCCTGACCCGCGCCGCTCATGACATGGCCAACCGGGTAGGTTTGGTGTCGCATACCAGGCTGGAACCTGGATTCATCATCCCGGACATGATGCGGGATCCAGAACTACCTGGATTGCGGGTCAAAGCCCGCAATGACAGGTCAGTCATGGCGCGGTGGATTCCAGCATGTAGCCCAGGCCGCGGATGTTGCGGATGTTCAACCCCGAATCTTCCAGTTTGCGCCGCAGCCGGTGGATGTACACCTCCAGCGCGTTGGACGCCAACCCGCCGGTGGCACCCGCACTGTCGGGCGCGCTGGTACGCCAGGTTTCCAGCACGTCTTCACGGCTGACTACGCGCCCGGCGTTGGTCACCAGCAGCGACAGCAGTGCCCATTCACGCTGCGTCAGCTCCAGTGCCTCGTCACCCAGCCACGCCTGTGGCAGCTGTGCATCGACACGCAGGCGCCGCCCGGTCTGGCTGGGTAGCTCCAGGCTGCCTCCAAAGGCGGGCAGCCGTGCGCGGCGCAGCAGCGCACCCAGGCGCGCCTGCAGCTCGGCCATGTCAAAGGGCTTGGTCAGGTAATCGTCGGCTCCGGCGTTCAGGCCTTGTACCCGGTCTTCGGTGCTGTCGCGCGCGGTCAATATTAATACCGGCAGCGCCGCCAGACGCTGGCGCAACCAGTGCAACAGCTCCAGGCCGCTGATGCGCGGCAGCCCCAGGTCAAGCACCACACCGTCAAAACGGCTGGTTTGCAATTGCGTTTGTCCGTCTTCGCCGTTGGCACAGGTCACCACCGTGTGTCCGGCTTGCGTGAGCTGTGCGCCCAGGCCGTCGCGCAGCAGGGCGTCGTCTTCAATGATCAGTAAGTGGGCCATGGCGCGCAAGCATACCCCAGCGCCGGGCCCCCATCCCAACCTTCCCCCAGCGGGGGAAGGAGCGAGTCGTAAAGTGCCATCGAAACGCTACATCCTGCCTTGCACCCTCCCCCGCTGGGGGAGGGCAGGGGTGGGGGCTTGTCATGCCAATGCGGCCTGCACGGCCGCCACGCGCGCCTGCTCGATGCGTTGACCGACCTGCACGCCGCTGGCGCCGTCGCGCTGCGCCTGTTGTGCCAGCGCGGCGTTGTCCACTTGTTGCATCAGCGCCAGCACACGCAGCAGCCGCGCGCGTTGCGGGTAAGGCGAGTCGTGGTGATGCAGGCGGCCGCGCACGTCGCATTCGCAAGCGAGCAGGATGTCGGCAAAGCGCTGCGGTTTGCGCAGGGCGTCGCAGCGCGTGAGCAAGCGCACCAGCGCCGGCGCACCCAGGTCGCCGCTGCGATGGATGTTGCTGTGTTCGCGCGCTGTCACCTCGGCCAGCTCCGCGCAAGCGCTGGGCACGCGCAGGCGCTCGCACAGTTGGCGCAAGAGCGTCACGCTGCGACCCTCATGCCCCAGGTGGCGCGGCAGGATGTCGGCGGGCGTGTTGCCTTTGCCCAGGTCGTGGCACAGGCAGGCAAAACGCACCGGCAGATCGGCCTGCAACTGTGCGGCCATGTCCAGCACCATCATCACGTGCACGCCGGTGTCCACCTCGGGGTGATAGTCGGCGCGCTGCGCCACGCCCCACAGTTGGTCTACTTCGGGTAGCAGCCGCTGCAGCGCACCGCAGCTGCGCAGCACCTCGAACATGCGCGACGGGCGGGGTTCCAGCAGGCCGCGCGCCAGCTCTTGCCAGACGCGCTCGGCCACCAGGTGGTCCACCTCGCCGCTGGCGACCATTTCACGCATGAGCGTCAGGGTTTCGGGTGCCACGCTGAAGTCGGTAAAGCGCGCTGCAAAGCGCGCCACGCGCAGGATGCGCACCGGATCTTCTCTGAAAGCCGGGCTCACATGGCGCAGCACGCGCGCTTGCAGGTCGCGCTGGCCGCCCTGCGGGTCGATCAGATTGTTGACGTCAAATTGACCATTAGCCCATGTGGATATGGCGCCGCTAGCCATGGCGTTGATCGTGATATCGCGGCGCAGCAGATCGTCTTCGAGTCGTACGTCGGGTGCGGCGTGGAAAGCAAAACCGTGGTAGCCGGGGGCAGTCTTGCGCTCGGTGCGTGCCAGCGCGTATTCCTCATGCGTTGTCGGGTGTAAAAACACCGGAAAGTCTCTGCCCACTGGCGTGAAGCCCTGCGCCACCATCTCTTGCGGCGTGGCGCCCACCACCACCCAGTCGCGGTCTTGCACCGGCAGCCCCAGCAGGGCATCACGCACAGCACCGCCCACCAGATGAATATCCATGTTAAGGATGCAGCCGATAGGGCTCTTCAAAGTCCAGAAAATCGTGTTCGGCGCAGGCCGACTCAGTCCAGGCGCGCACCCCGGGCAGTGCAGCAACGCGCTGCACGTAGGCTGCGGCGTCGTCGGGCAGCGGCAGGGCATACGTGACCAGTCGGCTGCACACCGGCGCAAAGTACGCGTCAGCCACGCTGAAGTTGCCAAACAGCAGCGGCCCGCCGCTGGCCTGTAGCGCGTCGCGCCACAGGGCGGCCAGGCGCGCCACGTCGCTGCGTACCCCCGCGTTGTCGCGCCAGATCAGCGCGCCGGTGTCTGGCAGCCGCGCCTCGACGTTCATCGGGCAGGCGCTGCGCAGCGCGTTAAAGCCGCTGTGCATTTCGGCGCAGACGCTGCGCGCGCGTGCCCGCAAGGCTGCGTCGTGCGGCCACAACTCGCATTCGGGGTAGCGCTCGGCCACATATTCGGCTATCGCCAGCGTGTCCCACACCAGCAGGTCGCCGTTTTGCAACACCGGTACCTTGCCGGTGGGCGACAAGCCGCGCAACGTGGTCTTGAACTGCGACTGCGGCCCGAAGCCGTCAAAGCGCACCAGCACTTCTTCAAACTCGATCCCGGCCTGCTTGAGCAAGACCCAAGGCCGCATCGACCAGGACGAATAATTTTTGTTGCCAATCGTCAGTTTGATCATGGGAGGTCCCGGTTTTCAGGTGAGGTGGCATCACGCGGACTGATTTCGCCCAGACGTGCCTTGAGCGACTGCGTCTGGCCGCTGATCATGGCTGCATAGACGGTGGTGTTGGCCAGCACTTTTTTGACGTAGTCACGCGTCTCGGGAAAGGGAATGGTCTCGGCCCAGATGGCGGCTTCCAGTGTGGGCGCGCCGACCTGGCCACGCCAGTGGCGCGGGCGGCTCGGGCCGGCGTTGTAAGCAGCGGCGGCCAGCGGCATCGAACCGGCAAAGTCGTCCAGCACCAGTTTCAGGTAGCCGGTGCCAATGGCGATGTTGATGTCGCTGTCCGCCAACTGACTGGTCTTGAAGCCACTCAAACCGATTTTCCTGGCTGTCCAGCGTGCTGTTTTGGGCATCACCTGCATCAGGCCGGCCGCGCCCACGCCAGAGCGCGCGTCGGTGACAAAGCGGCTTTCCTGGCGGATCAGGCCATACACGTAGGCCGGGTCCAGCCCGATGTCGCGGCTGCGCGCCAGCACTGCGTCGCGGTGCGGCATGGGAAAACGCTGTGCCAGGTCGATCACGCTGCGCGTGCGTTCGCTGGTGTTGATGCAGCGGTCCCACACCGCGCTCTGGCACGCCAGGTCGGCTGCAGCGAGCAATTCGCGGTCATTCATGCCACCCGGTGTGTGCAGGTTGGTGCTGTAGTTCCATTCGCGCACGCCTTCTGAGCGCAGCCCCAGCGCGATCGCGGCCAGTGCGCGCTGCAAGCCGGGGTTGTTGCGCGCGCGTTCCTTCTCTTGGGCGGTCAGCGCTGCCGGAGCCTCAGGCGGAACGATCGCCAGTCCCAGCGCTTCTTGCGCCAGCATGGGGTAAAAGCCGCTGACCCCGGCAATACCCCGTAACCAGGTGCGCGCTTGCTGCGTTTGTGCTTCGCTGTGCTCGGGTTGCAACAGCGCGCGTGCGCGCCAGTACGTCCAGGTGGGATCCTTGGCGGCGTCTGCGCTCATGGCGTCGATGGCCGTCAGCACCCTGTCCCAACGTTGCTGGCGCAATGCCGCACGCGCGTGCCAAGCCAGGTGGTCGTCGTTGAGTGCCTTGGGTTTGACGTTGGCAAAGTAGCGCAACGCGTTGTCTGACAATTTTTGTGTTGCCTGTTTGCCGATGGTGCCCCAGACCCAGTTGCGCTGCGCTTCATTGAGCCTGTCAGCCCAGCGCTGTTGCAACGCCTGCGCGGCAGCGTCGGGGTCGGAGGCGGCCCAGCGCGTGAGTGCCAGCACGGCCAGCTCTTGCACAACGGCCTGGCCGCCAGGCTTGCGCTTGAGCACAAAACGCGCGGGGTCGCCCAGCGCTTCGAGCAGCAAGGCCGTGCTGTCGGGCGCCACCATGGCCACCGCCTGCTGGGCGGCCAGGGTCTGGTGCCGTTCGGTGGCCAGGCGCGCCTTGTGCCAAACATCGGTGGCGCTCAAATGCCCCGCCTCAAAGTGCAGGCGGGCCGCCAACAGGCACGCGTCGCCTGCGCCTTTGGGGCTGTACCACCGCGCCTTCACAGCGTCGGCCATGTTGACGCGCGCCAGGCTCGCTTCCATGGCCAGCGTATAACAGCGCACCTCGGGGTCGTCGTTCATGCGGTAGGCGCCCGCCAACGCGGCAAAATTTGGCCAGTCTTGCCGTTGGCCGACGATCAGCAGCCAGTCGTTACGCAGGCGGTCTTCGTGGTACGTGCCCTGGTAGGTGGTCAGAAATTGCTGCACCTCGTCGTCCGAGGCCTCGGTCAAGCGAGCGCTGAGCTCCCAGTAGGCGGCCCAGGGCTCGAGCAAGTGGCCACGGGCTTGGGGCAGTAGGGCAGTGAGGCGATGTGTGTCACCTTTCTGGTAGGCCTGCTGCATCTGTAGCAGCACGGCATCGGCGTTTGTCTGCTGCGCGCCGACCCCCGGCGCGCACAGCAGCGCGCCTATGATGCCAACCCATGCCAAAATCAATTTGAACTGCATACAGCGATTATGAATAACTCTGATGAACAACGCGCGCTGGAAAAGAAAGCCTTGCGTAAACGGTTGGTTGAACAACGTCTGCTGCTGCCTGACCGCGAGCGTCGCATCAGCCAGCTGCGCCAGGTGATGCGTATCTGGCTGGTGGGTCGTCCCGACACGGTGATTGGCGCCTACTGGCCGATCAAGGGTGAATTTGACCCACTGCCCGCGCTGCACCGCTGGAAGGAAGACGGCGAACTGATCGATCAGCCACAACGCCGCAAGATTGGACTGCCGGTGGTGGATAAAGTTGCCAAGAGCATGACATTTCATGCCTGGTACCCAGGGTGCCCGATGGAAGAAGACGCTTACGGCATTCCCAAACCCAAGGACACCGAGGTGATTACGCCCACGCTGCTGTTTGTGGCGTGCGTGGGGTATGCGCCCGGTGGCTACCGGCTGGGGTACGGCGGTGGTTTTTACGACCGCATGCTGGCGCACATGACACCGCGCCCGACTACGGTGGGGCTGGGCTTTGCCACTGATTTTTTACCCGACTTTGAACCCGAAGCGCATGATTTGCCGATGGACGCCATTTTGAATGATCATGGCGTGGTGTGGCCGGTGTAGAGTGAATGGGTTAGCGTGTTTACTCATAGTGAGTCCACATTCGCAAGACACGAACGATGCCTTTCTGGGTGAATACTTCATACACCATGCGGTGCTGAATGTTGATGCGGCGCGAGTAAGCGCCAGAGAGGTCACCAACCAATTTCTCATAGGGTGGCGGATTTTGCAGTGGATCGGTCGCGAGAATCGCAAGCAGTTCTTGCGCTTTTGGCTTCAGTGCGCTGGCAGCAAGTTTTTTAGCATCTTTAAGCGCCTGCTTGGCAAAAACAATGTCCCAACTTACCACTTTAGTGCCTTCGCACTCTTTGCTAACGGCTCGGCCATGCCGGCTTTGATGGATTCGCGCATTCCCGGCACTGCAAGCAGATACAAAGTCTCTTGAATAGCACTCCAATCTTCAGCCGACATCAAGACCGCATTGGTTCGTTTTCCTGAAATCATGATGGGCACATGAGACTCTGATGTCTCATCAATGATTCGGTATAGATTTGCGCGAGCTTCGCTGGCGGTCAGTGCATGCATTTAGCTTCCTCTCGTGGTTGCATTAAATGGTACGTAATTTCGTACGTATTGTCAATGTGCAGTTGCAGGCCCGCCTGGTGTGATGTCAGCACTCCACAATATTCACCGCCAACCCGCCGCGCGCGGTTTCCTTGTATTTGGTTTTCATGTCCGCGCCGGTTTCGCGCATGGTCTTGATGACCTTGTCCAGCGACACCACGTGGTGGCCGTCACCGGCCAGCGCCATGCGCGCGGCGTTGATGGCTTTCACCGCGCCCATGGCGTTGCGCTCAATGCACGGCACTTGCACCAGGCCGCCCACCGGGTCGCAGGTCAGGCCCAGGTTGTGTTCCATGCCGATCTCGGCCGCGTTTTCGATCTGCGCCGGTGTGCCGCCCAGCACGGCCGCCAGCCCGGCGGCAGCCATCGAGCAGGCCACGCCGACCTCGCCCTGGCAGCCCACTTCGGCCCCGCTGATCGAGGCATTGAGCTTGTAGAGCATGCCGATGGCCGCAGCGCTCATCAAGAAGGTGGCCACTGTGCTGGCATCCAGACCCTGCTCGGTGCGACCCCCGGCGTGCGTGACAAAGCGGTCGCAGTAGTGCAGCACGGCCGGAATCACGCCGGCTGCACCGTTGGTCGGGGCGGTGACGACGCGCCCGCCAGCAGCGTTTTCTTCGTTCACCGCAAAGGCATAGACGTTGACCCAGTCCAGCACGCTCAAGGGGTCGGCCAGCGTGCGCTCAGCCCGCTCACGCAGTTGTGCCGCCAGCACCGGTGCACGGCGCTGCACTTTGTAGGGGCCGGGCAACGTGCCGCCGTGTTGCAGGCCGCGCTGCACGCAGTCGCGCATCACTTGCCAGATGTTGGCCAGGCCGGTGGTGATCTCGGCGTCACTGCGCCAGGTGCGCTCATTGGCCCACATGATCTGGCTGATGCTTTGCTTTTGCTGCTCGCAAATTGAAAGCAGCTCAGCCCCAGAAGTAAAGGGGTAGGGCACTTTTTGATACTCGGTCAGCAGCGCTTCGTGGTTGGCTCCGGCGGTGACGACAAAGCCGCCGCCTACGCTCAAATATTTGGCTTGTTTGAGTAAAGTGCCGTGCGCGTCAAAGGCGCTGAACTTCATGCCGTTGGGGTGCTCGGCCAGGGCTTCGCGCCGGTACATCAGCAGGTCGTCTTTTTCACGGAACGGCACGGGGTGGCTGCCTAGCAGCGCCAGCTTGTCGCTGGTGCGCACTTGCGCCACCAGCGCCGGGATGGCATCGACATCCACGCTGTCGGGCGCATGACCCATCAGACCTAGCAGCACAGCCACATCGGAGCCGTGGCCTTTGCCGGTAGCGCCCAGGGAACCGTATAACTCGCAGGTGATGTGCGCAGTCTTGTCTAGCAGGTCGCCAGACTGCAGCGCCCCCACAAACATGCGCGCGGCGCGCATCGGCCCCACAGTGTGTGAGCTGCTCGGCCCGATGCCGACTTTGAAAAGGTCAAAGATGCTGATGGCCATGGCCGCATGGTAGCCGCGAACCGGTGTGGTCGAAAGTGGCAGGCAAATGCCACGCGGATTCGCCCAGTCGTCACTTTGGTTGATGAATCAGTCGGGCGATGCGCTTTGCTACGTGTCCCCCGGCCTGCGGCCTCCTCCTTTACCTCCGCAAAGCGCATCGCCCGACTGATTCTGCACGGCTGTGGGTTTGCTGGCAGGGGAAATATTAGGCGGCTTTTCTTTGAAGCGCTCAGGCGCGGTGATTGGGGCATGCGACCGGGCTTTGGGGGCAAAGGCGCGCGCCTACTTTCGCAGGGCTGCTGATCCGTCTGTCTCGCGCGTGTTTTGCCTCCAAAACCGCATGCGCATGACCCGGTTGCCGCGCCGGGTTCGAAGTGAAGCGTTGGTGATTGAAACGCCGCGTCGATAATGTGAAAAACCCTAATCAATTTGTATCGGAGATTCGCATGGCAGGTGCACAAAACATTTTCCCGGACGCGCCGGTGGACGTGGTGATCATGGCCGCTGGCAAGGGCACACGCATGAAAAGCAAGTTGCCCAAAGTGCTGCACCCCTTGGCCGGGCGTGCGCTGGTGCAACATGTGCTGGACACCGCCGCCGCCCTGCAGGCGCGCCAGGTGACGCTGATCACCGGTCATGGCGCTTCAGAAGTAGAAGCTGCTGTGGCTCGCGCAACGGTGGCTACAGGCCAATTTGACTTGAATTTTGTGCGCCAGGAACCGCAGCTTGGCACGGGCCACGCGGTGCAGCAGGCGCTGCCGGTGCTGCGCGACGATGGCATTGTGGTGGTGCTCTCGGGCGACGTGCCGCTGACGCAACCCGACACGCTGACGCAGTTAATTGCCGCCTGTGGTGGCACCCGGCTGGCGTTGCTGACGATTGACTTTGCCGACCCCACCGGTTATGGCCGCATCGTGCGCGCGGGGGATGCGGTACAAGCCATCGTCGAGCAAAAAGATGCCACGCCCGCGCAGCGCCAGATCAAAGAGGTCTATAGCGGCATCATGGCCGTGCCCGCCGTGCGGCTGAAAAAATGGCTGTCACGCCTGGACAACAAAAACGCGCAGGCTGAGTACTACCTGACCGACATCGTCAAGTTTGCCGTGCTGGATGGTGTGCCGGTGGTGGCGCACAAGATTCATGACGCGGTGCAGGTGGCCGGGGTCAACAGCCCCGTGCAACTGGCCGAACTGGAGCGCGCCTATCAGCGCCGCGTGGCGCTGCAATTGATGGAGCAAGGCGTGCGCCTGGCCGACCCGGCACGGCTGGATGTGCGCGGCAGCTTGAGCTGTGCGCAAGATGTGTTCATCGACGTGAATTGCGTCTTTGAAGGCCAGGTCAGCCTGGGCGAGGGTGTGAAGATTGGCCCCAACTGCTTTGTTAAAAATGTCAGCATCGCCGCTGGCGCGGTGATTCATCCGTTTACCCACATCGAAGGCGGTGCACCCGGCAGCAAGGACGCGATCGAGGTCGGCGCGGGGGCGTTGATTGGCCCGTTTGCCCGCTTGCGCCCGGGGGCACGTTTGGGTGAGGCGGTGCACATCGGCAACTTTGTCGAGGTCAAAAATTCAACCATGGCCAAGGGCGCCAAGGCCAATCATCTGGCCTACCTGGGCGACGCCACGGTGGGCGCGCGCGTCAACTACGGCGCGGGTTCGATCACCGCCAATTACGACGGCGCCAACAAGCACCGCACCATCATCGAAGCCGACGTGCACATTGGCAGCAACTGCGTGCTGATTGCGCCGCTGACGATTGGCGCAGGTGGCACGGTGGGCGGTGGTTCGACCCTGACCAAAGACACGCCGCCGCTGGCGCTGACGGTGGCGCGGGCACGGCAGGTGAGCCTGGCCAACTGGAAGCGGCCGAGCAAGAAATGAAAAATCGATTGAAGTCAGGTGTTCTTCGCGTTGTGGGTGCGGCCCGCGTGGCAACCGGTAGCGGCGGCCACCTCATACTGGGGTACCAGAAATCGGTGTCCGCCGCTGCCGGTTACCACGCGATGTATCTGGCGGGCCAATGTGCTGGGGTCAGCGACAGCTTGTGGGCCGTGCAAGATGACTGAAACTTCACCACCAGAATATGAGGTGTCGCAACTGCAACGCCAACTCGATGCCGCGCGCGCCGAAATACAGGAATTCACTTACGCCGTGTCGCACGATCTGCGCGCGCCGCTGCGCCACATCAACGCCTTTGCGCAGGTGCTCGAGGAAGACTGGCCGGACATGCCTGCTGATGCGGCGAGTCACTTGGCCACTATTCGTCAGTCAGCGCAGTTGCTGGCCAGTCAGCTTGATGGCTTGACGCAGCTCTCGCGCCTGAACTTGCACCCATTGAACCTGCAGACGGTGGACGTAAGTGCGCTGGCGCAGGATGTGGCCAACGAAGTGGCAGCGCGCTACCCGCAGCAAACAGTGCAGTGGCAGCTGGCCACCGACGTGCCGCCTGTCACGGCCGACAGCGCGCTGTTGCGCCAGGTGCTGCTACAGGTGCTCGACAACGCCGTCAAGTTCAGTCGTGGGCGTGATCCCGCGTCGGTGGGTTTGCGTTGGCAATGGGTGGACGCGCAGTGTTGCCAGATCACCGTGCGCGATCACGGGGTGGGCTTTGCGCCGGGGCAAGCCCAAGCCTTGTTCAAGGCCTTTGGCAAGCTGCACCCGGCGCGCGAATTTGCGGGTCTGGGCTTGGGGCTGGTGAGCTGCCGCAAGATCATGCAGCGATTCGGGGGGACGATTGACCTGCAAGCCGTGGCCGACGGCGGCTGCTGCGTTACGCTGCAGTTTGACCTCAAGGTGTAATTCCGCGCAGTTCTGTACACTGCCCCATCCTTCATCAACGTATTTGCTTCAGAATCTACAGGACTGAACAGGCGCACACACCATGGCTCCCACAGTCGTTCGAGACGGGCAATTTCGGCTTTTCTTTTTTTCCAGGGAAGAGCCCCGTGTGCATGTGCATGTATCCCATCCGGATGGCGAAGCCAAATTCTGGCTTATTCCTGAAGTGACCATGGCAACGGCCACCGGCTTGTCTGTTCGTCAAATCACTGAAGCAAAATCAGTGGTTGTAGCTCACCTTGAGGAGATAAAAAATGCCTGGCAGCATCACTTTGACACCTGAAGTAACTCACATTTCGAAGCACGGTTTTTGGTTGCTGTTGGGCGATGAAGAATTGCTTCTGCCGTTTGCACAGTTTCCGTGGTTCAAGCAAGCCACGATTGCACAAATTTCCCAGGTCGAATGGCCCACGCCAGATCATTTGTATTGGCCCTTGCTGGATGTGGATTTGAGTGTGACATCGATTCACAATCCTGATCAGTTTCCGTTGTTTTCGGCCGTCTAGTCTGCGTCAGTTGCTGCACAATTCAGAGCGTTTTTGGCAGCGGAAGCGCCGCGCCAAACTTGCTGCGCTTGAGGCTGAAAAAACTCTTGACGTTGCGCACATTGGCATCCTGCGTGAACAGGCGTTGGGTCAGCGCCAGGTAGTCGGGCATGTTGGTGGCGTGCACGATCAGGCAAAAATCCGGCCCCGGTGAGACGCGGTAACACTGCTGCACCGCGTCTTCTGAAGCCACTTTTTTCTCAAACGCTTCTAGTGCGGTCTGGTCTTGCCGATCCAGCGTGATCTCGACCACCGCGCACAGGCCGTGGCCGACGGTGCGGGCCAGTTCATCAACGCTCAAAATGGCAATTTGGCGCTCGATCAGCCCGGCTTCTTTCAGCCGGTTGACGCGGCGCAGGCAGGTTGGGGGCGACACATGCACGCGCTCGGCCAGCGCCTGGTTGGACATAGAAGCATCGACTTGGAGCAGGCGCAACAGCTGCAGGTCAGTAGGGTCAAGGTTCAGGGGCTTCAGTGGGTTCATGTGCTAGAGTGATTCCTACCAAGTAAGAAAGGATCGATGTATGCAGACTGTCACCGTCATGCATAGCAGGCGATTTGATCGTGCTGTCATCCTGACCCGTCATGCCGCGTTGCGCATGGTTGAACGCCAAGTCACAGAGGCCCAATTGTTGTCGGTGATCGATACAGGCGAAACCAAATACAAAGACGAAACCCATCTTTGGGCTTACAAACAGTTGCCAGAGCGCACCGATAATCTGATTTGTGCCGTTTTGGTGCTTGACCAAGCGGTGGTTGTCAAAACCATCATGCACAACTTTGACCTGGAGGCTTAAGCCATGAAAGCCACCTATTTTGACGATGACGATATCCTTGTGATGCGCTTTTCTGACAAGCCCATTACCCGCGAAGTCTCGCAAGACTGGAACACGCATATCAGCTACGCAGCCGATGGCACCACAGTTGAGATTGTGGTGCTCGATGCGCGTGCCAGTGGCGCGTTGCCGGTCGAGGTATTGCACGGGCAAGCCGCCTGAGCTGTCGCTTTTATTGCACTGACTCACAAGCCAGCCTTTCAACAGCTTGGTTAGACGGTTGCGGTGTTATTTTCGAAAAAAATATCACGTTAAGCATATTTATCAAGGGCTTCAGCCTGATTTTTTGCTAAAACTTGCGCCGCCGCAACCACCACGGCCAGAGCAGATTCAGCGCCAAACCTGACAGTACCAGCGACGCCGCAGCCAGTTTCCACAGTGGCAGCGGTTCCCCCAGCCACCAGGCCGAGCTGGCCATGCCAAACACCGGCACCAGCAGCGCCATGGGCGTGATGGTGGCGGCGCTGTAGCGCGCCAGCAGCCAACCCCAGGCGGCGTAGCCAAAGATGGAGTTGCCCCAGGCCTGCCACGCCACCGCCGCCCAGGCTTCAAGATTTGCGCCCTGCACGCCTGCGGCCAGCGCGTCCCAGCCCTCCACCCAGAGCGACAAGACAAATAGCGGCGGCACGGCAAACAGGCTCGACCACACCACATACGCCACCATGTTGATGCGCCCGGCGGCGCGGCTGACCAGATTGCCACCAGCCCAGGCCAGCGCTGCCAGCAAAATCAGACCCAGTCCCAGCAAGCTGGTGTTGCCGTCGGTGTGCGCCATGATCACGCCCAGGCCCGCCGCGCCCAGCACCAACGCCAGCCATTGCACGCGCTGCAAGCCTTCGCCGGCCAGTGCAATGGCCAGCCCAATGGTGAAGAACACCTGCACCTGAATCACCAGCGAGGCCAGGCCGGGCGAGATGTGCCCGTTCATGGCGATAAACAGCAGGCCAAACTGCCCCACACCAATCAGCAACCCGTAGCCCGCCAGATTGCGCCACGGCACCGCTGGACGCTTCAGAAAAAACACCATGGGCAACAGCACCACGGTAAAGCGCAGCGTAGCAAACAGCAGCGGCGGCATCTGCCCCAGCGCCAGTTTGATGACCACAAAGTTGCTGCCCCAGACCGCCACCACGGCCAGTGCCAGTAAAAAATGTCGAAGTGAGAGTGATGGTTTCATTCAAAAAATATTTTTTATTGAAATATAATACCATTAGTTTTAAATAATGGAATAAGATTTTGTAATTTTCATAAAATAGACTACATATTTCATGGTGAGGCCACTACGATGCGCCCCTCATTTCACGGAGCAGTCTTTATGTGTGGCATTGTCGGCGCAGTATCCAACCAAAACATCGTCCCGGTCCTGGTGCAAGGCATGGCACGGCTGGAATACCGCGGCTACGACTCGTGCGGTGTGGCGGTGTATGCCAACGGCTTGCAACGCGCGCGCAGCACGGCGCGGGTGTCGGAGTTGCAGGCGCAAATTGACAGCACGCACCTGGCCGGCAACACCGGCATCGCCCACACCCGCTGGGCTACGCACGGCGCGCCGGCGGTGCACAACGCGCACCCGCATTTCAGCCACGGCCCGGGTGCGGATGCCTACAGCAAACCTGGACGCGTGGCGTTGGTGCACAACGGCATTATTGAAAACCACGACGAACTGCGCGCCGCGCTGCAAGCCAAGGGTTACGTGTTTCAGAGTCAGACTGACACCGAAGTCATCGCCCACCTGATCGACAGCCGCTACGACGGCGATTTGTTTGAGGCCGTCAAAGCGGCCATTGGCAGCCTGCGCGGGGCCTACGCCATTGCGGTGTTTTGCAAGGACGAGCCGCAGCGCCTGATTGGTGCGCGTGCCGGTTCACCCTTGATTCTGGGCGTGGGTGCAGACGGCCAGTCGCACTACCTGGCCAGCGATGCCATGGCGCTGGCCGGTGTGACGGATCAGATTGTTTACCTGGAAGAAGGCGACGTGGCCGACCTGCAACTGGGCAAATACTGGCTGGTGGACAAGGCCTTCAAGCCCTTGAGCGCCGCGCAGCGCCCGGTCAAAACCGTGCACGCGCACAGCGGTGCGGCCGAGCTGGGACCGTACCGCCACTACATGCAAAAAGAAATTTTTGAGCAGCCGCGCGCCATTGCCGACACGCTACAGGGCGTGGACAGTATCGTGCCTGAGCTGTTTGACGGTGCAAACACCAGCGCCGCGCGCGTGTTCAAAGGCATCGACTCGGTGCTGATTCTGGCCTGCGGCACCAGCTACTACAGCGGCTGCACCGCCAAGTATTGGCTCGAATCCATCGCCAACATCCCGACGCAGGTGGAAGTGGCCAGCGAATACCGCTATCGCGACTCGGTGCCCAACCCTCACACGCTGATCGTCACCATCAGCCAAAGCGGCGAAACCGCCGACACGCTGGCCGCGCTGCGCCACGCGCAGAGCCTGGGTATGACGCACACGCTGACCATTTGCAACGTGGCCACCAGCGCCATGGTGCGCGAATGCGAGCTGGCCTACATCACCCGCGCCGGGGTTGAGATTGGGGTGGCTTCCACCAAGGCGTTTACGGCGCAACTGGCGGGTTTGTTTTTGCTGACGCTGGCGCTGGCACAGTCGCGCGGCCTGCTGTCAGACGCTGAAGAAACGCGTCACATCAAGGCCCTGCGGCATCTGCCCGCCGCGCTGCAAAGCGTGCTGGCGCTGGAGCCGCAAATCATCGCCTGGTCGCAGGACTTTGCCGCCAAAGAAAATGCCCTGTTTCTGGGGCGCGGCCTGCACTACCCGATTGCGTTGGAAGGCGCTTTGAAGCTGAAAGAAATCAGCTACATCCACGCCGAGGCCTACCCCGCTGGCGAGCTCAAGCACGGCCCGCTGGCGCTGGTGACCAGCGCCATGCCGGTGGTGACCGTCGCGCCCAACGACGCGCTGCTGGAAAAACTCAAGAGCAACATGCACGAGGTGCGCGCCCGCGGCGGCGTGCTGTACGTACTGGCCGACGCCGACAGCCACATTGAAAGCAGCGACGGTCTGCACGTGATCCGTATGCCCGAGCACTATGGCGAACTCTCGCCCATGCTGCACGTGGTGCCGCTTCAATTGCTGGCGTATCACACGGCGTGCGCCCGCGGCACCGACGTCGATAAACCGCGCAACCTGGCCAAGAGCGTCACAGTGGAGTAATCTCGCTTTTACCTTTGCAAAACTTCAAGAAGTAACCACTTACTGTTTTGCTTCAAAATCTGTCAATCTGAACCCTGTCAGACCCGATAATCTGATCTGTTTCCTAACGTCCCGTCCTCCTATTGTTAAGGATTTGCCATGACCGATCTGAAAAAACGTTCGCTATTGAAGTTAACAGTGCTTTCCGCCGTCGCTGCTGCCACACTGGTAGCCTGCGGCAAGAAGGAAGAGGCCGCCCCTGCGCCGGCCCCGGTAGCCTCAGCCCCTGCGCCCAAGGCTGCGCCCTTGAAAATTGCCTTTGCCTACGTGGGCCCGGTGGGCGACGGCGGCTGGACTTTTGCGCACGACAACGGTCGCAAAGCGCTGGAAAAAGAATTCGGCGACAAGATTGCCACCTCGTTTGTTGAAAACGTGCCCGAGTCTGCCGACGCCGAGCGTGTCATCCGCGACATGGCAGGCCAGGGCAACAAGCTGATTTTTGGCACCACCTTTGGCTACATGGAGCCGATGGTCAAGATTGCCGCCGACATCAAGGACGTGAAGTTTGAACACGCCACTGGCTACAAGCAAGCCGAAAACATGCGCACCTACGACAGCCGTACCTACGAGGGCGCATACATGGCCGGAGTGATTGCCGGCAAGATGACCCAAAGCAACACGCTGGGCGTGGTGGCGTCGATTCCGATCCCCGAAGTGATCCGCAACATCAACAGCTTTACCCTGGGTGCGCAAAGCAGCAACCCCAAGGTCAAGACCAAGGTGGTGTGGGTCAACGGCTGGTTTGACCCGCCGAAAGAAACCGAAGCCGCCACCAGCCTGATCAACAGCGGCGCCGACGTGCTGTTCCAAAACACCGACTCCCCTGCGGTGCTGAAAACCGCCGAGGCCAAGGGCAAACGCGCCTTTGGCTGGGACTCTGACATGACCGCCTATGGCCCGAAAGCGCATCTGGCGTCCTCCATCATCAACTGGGGCCCGTACTACATCAAGGCCACCAAAGAGGCGATCGATGGTTCCTGGAAGGGCGGCGGCCATAGCTGGTGGGGTGTGAAAGAGGGCGCGATTGATATTGTGTCGATCGCCGAAGACGTGCCCGCCGAGACCAAGGCCAAAGTGGAAGAAGTCAAGAAGGGTCTGGCAGACGGCAGCTTTGCCATCTGGAAAGGCCCGATCACCGACAACACCGGCAAGGTGCAGGTCGCCAAAGACGCGGTCGCTGACGACAAGTTCCTGAGCGGCTTGAACTTCTTTGTCAAGGGCGTGGAAGGCAAGGTACCCGGTACCAAATAAGCGCTCACCCGCAGCAGAAAAAAAGCCGCCTTTGGGCGGCTTTTTTGTACCTGGAGAATGTCAAAAAGACCAGTGGATCCGATTTCGCTTGAGCGCCTCAGCACTCAGCACTCAGCACTCAGCACTCAGTGCATCGGCACCCACAGTTGCAGCCGTGGCAGCATCACGCGGTAGGGGGCCAGCAGCACGGCGGCCATCAGCCACTTGATACTCAGGTCACCGGCGGCCAGCGTCAGCCAGTTCATGTCTGAGCCGTAGAACGCCAAAAAGAAGAAGATGCCGGTATCGACCACCGAGGCGACGATGGAGCCGATTAGCGGCGCTTTCCACCAGCTCATGGCACGCAACTTGTTGAACGCGACGATGTCGAGCAGTTGGCCGACGATGAAGGCCATGCCCGAAGCCACCGCAATGCGCCAGGGTGCCAGTGCCAGTGACACCACCACGGCGATGGCAAAACCGGTCCAGGCCACGCGCCGGGCGGCCGCCGCCCCAACGGCCCGGTTCGTCAGGTCGGTCACCAGAAAGGCCACAGGGAAGGTGAACGCGCCCCAGGTCAACCAGTCGTTGATCGGGAATTGCACCAGGTAATTGGACGACAGGATGACCATCAGCATGGCCAGAATCGGGCGCCACAGAACGATTAGAGGGGGGTGATTGGACTTGTACATGGGGCGGCATTATCGCTGCTGACCCTTACAATCGCGCCCACCTTCAGGAGCCCATCCCATGAGCATCAAAAGCGACCAGTGGATTCGCCGCATGGCCCAGCAGTACGGCATGATCGAGCCGTTTGAACCCGGTCAGATCCGTCAGCAAGACGGCCACAAGATCATCAGCTACGGCACCAGCAGCTACGGCTACGACATTCGCTGTGCGCCTGAATTCAAGGTCTTTACCAACATTCACAGCACCGTGGTGGACCCGAAGAACTTTGATGAGAAAAGCTTTGTTGACTTCAATGAAGAGGTTTGCATCATCCCGCCCAACAGCTTTGCCTTGGCACGCACGGTGGAATACTTTCGCATTCCGCGCAACGTGCTCACCGTGTGCCTGGGCAAAAGTACCTACGCACGCTGCGGCATCATTGTCAACGTGACGCCGTTTGAGCCCGAGTGGGAAGGCTACGTGACGCTTGAATTCAGCAACACGACACCGTTGCCGGCCAAAATTTACGCCGGTGAAGGCTGCGCGCAAGTGCTGTTTTTTGAAAGCGACCCAGACGACGTGTGCGAAACCAGCTACAAGGACCGGGGCGGCAAATACCAGGGCCAGCGCGGCGTGACGCTGCCCAAGGCGTAAGTTGCTTGTCCGCCACGCGGGCGCGGGAGGCCTGGCCAGTTGCACGATCCAGTCGGTTTCCTGACCGCTTTGCGCCATCGGCGATAATACAGGCACTTTATTGACATCCAGCCCTGATTCGCAGGGCGCACCCAGCTATCGGCTTGATAGCACATGACCCCGAGCTTCAATGACCGAACCGACCCCCGTTATTTCCAACGAACTGACTTCTGAGACGCCTGTGATGGCGTTTGCCCAACTGCAATTGGCCGCCCCCTTGGCGCGCGCCATTGCCGAGATGGGTTATGAAAGCATGACGCCGATCCAGGCGCAGGCCATTCCCGTGGTGCTGCAAGGGCGTGACGTGATGGGCGCGGCCCAAACCGGCACCGGCAAGACGGCGGCGTTTGCGCTGCCGCTGATGCAGCGCATGCTCAAGCACGAAAACGCCTCGACCTCACCGGCGCGCCACCCGGTACGCGCGCTGGTGCTGCTGCCCACGCGTGAGTTGGCCGACCAGGTGGCCGAACAGGTCAAGCTCTACGGCAAATACACCGATTTGCGCAGCGCGGTGGTGTTTGGCGGCATCGACATGAAGCCGCAAACCGCCGAATTGAAAAAAGGTGTTGAAGTGCTGGTGGCCACGCCCGGGCGCTTGCTAGACCACATCGAAGCCAAGAACTGCGTGCTCAATCAGGTTGAATACGTGGTGCTGGACGAAGCCGACCGCATGCTCGACATTGGTTTTCTGCCCGATTTACAACGTATTTTGAGCTACCTGCCCAAGCAGCGCACCACCTTGCTTTTTTCAGCCACGTTCTCCCCTGAAATCAAGCGCTTGGCCAACAGCTATCTGCAAGACCCGGTGACGATCGAAGTGGCGCGGTCCAACGCCACCGCATCGACCATCGAACAACACTTCTACAGCGTCGGTGACGACGACAAGCGCCACGCCCTGCACCAGATTCTGAAGTCGCGCGCCCTGAAGCAGGCGTTTGTGTTTGTGAACAGCAAGCTCGGTTGTGCCCGCCTGGCGCGCTCGCTCGAGCGCGAGGGTCTCAAGACCACCGCGTTGCACGGCGACAAGAGCCAGGACGAGCGTTTGAAGGCGCTGGAATCTTTCAAGAACGGCGAAGTCGATCTGCTGGTGGCCACCGACGTGGCCGCGCGCGGCCTGGACATTAAGGATGTGCCTGCGGTGTTCAACTTTGATATTCCGTTCCATGCGGAGGACTACGTGCACCGCATCGGCCGCACCGGGCGTGCTGGTCAGGCGGGTCTGGCGGTCACATTTGTCGCCAAAAGCGATCTGCGCCTGGTTGCTGAGATTGAAAAGCTGCTCAAGACGAAATTTGACTTGGAGCCGTTCGAATTTGACGAAGACCTGCCCGACATCCACAAACAAGGCCATATCAACGACGGGCACCGCCTGTACCAACACCGCGACGGCGTGCCCGCGCGCTCAGCGTATGCCGAGCGCCCGCGCGCACCGCGCCCGGAGTTTCGTCGGCAGCAAGCACCCGTTGATCCGTTTTTTGAAAAACCCTATGAGCCTTCTCTGCCGCCCGAGGCTGCACCCGCGTGGGAAGCTGCCGTCAAACCTGCTGGGCGCAGCATTTCCAGCAACATCAAGCCCAAACGCAAAGTCGCAGCGCTGTTTGCGGGTGACTGACCAGACGCCAAACCGGTTTCACGGCCCGGGCTTTTGCGCCTGCGGGCAGCTCACCTGAATGATTTCGTAGCCACGATCGCCGGGTTGCGTGGGCAGGCGTGCAGCACTCAGACACCCCCCCCACACGCAGCCGGTGTCCAGCGCCAGCAGGTTGTCACGTTCGAGCAAACCCAGTGTGGACCAGTGCCCAAACGCAACCGTCACGTCAGCACTTTGCCGCCCTGGCACGTCAAACCAGGGCATCAACCCCTCGGGTGTTGCGTTGGGGCTGTCAGACAGCGACAGGTCCATCTGGCCGCTGGCGCTGCAAAAGCGCAGGCGTGTTAGCGTGTTGATGATCACGCGCAAGCGCTTTTTCCCGGTTAAGTTGTCGTCCCAGGCATCGGGCGCATTGCCATACATCTGGTGCAGCAGATCGGGCAGATCAGCACTGCGCAGCACGGCCGCCACTTCATCTGCCAATGCCATTGTTTTTGTAGCGCTCCATGCAGGTAGCACGCCCGCGTGAACCAATAAGTAGTAATGGTCCTGCAGGTCCAGCAGGCGCGCCAGCGGTTGCTGACGCAACCACTCCAGCAGGGCGGGGCGGTCGGTGGCTTGCAACACGTCTTGCAGCGTGTCGTGGCGGCCAGGCTTGCGCGCGCCGTGCGCCACGGCCAGCAGGTGCAAGTCGTGGTTGCCCAGCAGGCACTGGGCCGATGCGCCGTAAGCCATCAAACGGCGCAACACGCCCGCAGAATCCGGACCCCGATTGACCAGGTCACCCAAAAAATACAAGGTGTCACGGCTGGGTGAAAACGCCAGCTTGTCCAGCAGGTGCTTTAGCGCGCCATCGCAGCCCTGCAAATCCCCGATAAGGTAAAGTGCCATGACATTGATTGTCGTTTGTCGCGCATGGAATTTTTACTGATTGTTTTTTTGACGCTGCTCAATGGTGTGTTTGCCATGTCAGAGCTGGCACTGGCTGCCAGCCGCAAAGCACGCCTGACGGCCTTGGCCGAAGAGGGTGACAAAGGCGCGTCAGCTTCGTTGACGTTGTTGGACAACCCAAACCAGTTTTTATCGACGATCCAGATCGGCATCACGTCCATTGGGGTGCTCAACGGCATCGTGGGCGAGGCGGCGTTCAGCGCCGGGTTGGCGCACTGGATACAGTGGCTGGGGTTATCTGAGGCGGTGGCGGCCGTGACGGCGACCGCGCTGGTGGTGACCGTGATTACGTTTACCACCATCATCTTTGGCGAGCTGGTGCCCAAGCGCATTGGGCAGTTGTACCCAGAGAGGGTGTCGCGACTGGTGGCACAGCCCATGTTGTGGCTGGCGCGTGTGGCCGGGCCGTTTGTGAAACTATTGTCGGGCAGTACTGCGGCCATCTTGAGATTGCTGCGCATTGACACCAGCGCCGTGCGTGGCATGACCGAGGAAGAAATCAGTGCCAGCCTGGAGGAAGGCGTGGACGCTGGCGTGATCGAGGCGCATGAGCACCAGATGGTGCAAAACGTGTTCAGTCTGGACGATCGCCCGCTCACGTCATTGATGGTGCCGCGCTCTGAAGTGGACTGGCTTGACGCAGGCATGACGGTGGCACAGAGCCTGCAAAAGGTCGGGCACGATGGCGCGCACCAGGCGCATTCGTGGTACCCGGTGTGTCGGGACTCGCTGGATGATGTGGTCGGGAAAATCAGTGTGGCGTATTTGCTGGAGCTGGGACCGCAGGCACCGGGCACGATTGGCGATTACGTAACCCCCGCCATTTTCATTCCCGAAACGCTCAACGGCATGGAACTGCTGGAGCAGTTTCGCGCCAAGGTGGGTCGGCTGGTGCTGGTGGTCGATGAATACGGCGTGGTGCAGGGCCTGCTGACACCGCACGACCTGCTCGAGGCGATTACCGGCGAGCTCAAACCAGGCCAAAAAACCGACGCCTGGGCCACACCGCGTGAAGACGGTAGTTGGTTGCTCGACGGCATGATGCCGGTCAACGAGCTCAAGTCTCGCCTGGCCATTGACGACTTACCGGATGAAGAACGGGGTCGCTACAACACGCTGGCCGGGTTGCTGATGGCGGTCAGCGGGCACCTGCCGGTCGCGGCGGAGCGCATCCACTGTTCCGGCTGGGTATTTGAGGTGGTGGACCTGGACGGCAAACGCATCGACACCGTGCTGGCGCAGCCCGCGCCAGCAGATCAGGCTCGCCCGGCCAGCCGGTAGGCCAGCAAGCCGAGCATTTCATGCAGGGCCAGGCGCCATTTTTTGACGCCCTGATCCATGCTGTACTGTGTCCAGGGTGTGCTGGCACCGGCGCGAAAGTCCACCGGGTAGGCGCTCACGTTCCAACCGGCCTGGCGAAAAGTGGCCATGGCGCGCGGCATATGCCAGGCGCTGGTCAGCAGTAACCAGGGCTGCTGGCTGTCAACGCCTGCAAGTTGTTTGCCCAGCAGCGCATTTTCATAGGTCGTGCGCGATGCAGCTTCAAAGAGGATGTGCTCCGGACACAGACCTTGGCCAGCAAAAAAGACTTTGGCCCGTTCTGCCTCTGGCAAATCACTGCCCAGCAGTTCACCTTCGCCACCGGTGAATAAGAGTTTCAGGTGCGGCCGTTGGCGCAACAAGGCCAGCGCTTCGGTCAGGCGCTCGGCTGCGTCGTTGAGCGCGCTTTGCCCAGGCACGGACCAAACGTATGCTGACTCCAGCGCACCGCCTAGCACCACCACTCCAACCGTTGATGGGTCAATTTTTTCGTGCGCGATAGGTGGGTACTGCTGCTCCAGATGTCGTAGCAACGCGTCGGGCAGCGGCTCCCAGCCCAGCACCAGTAGCAAGGCCAAGGTGCAACTGCCCAGGCGCAACGCCCATTGCGGGCGCCGCTGGATGCACAGCAGCGTCACCAACAACAGCAAGGCCACCCAGGCCAGGGGCTGCGTCAAAAACGGGGTGAGTTTGGAGGCGATGAACATCACGACATGATATGTGACGGTCTTATTTGCCCGGAGTGCCGGGTAACACGACATCCACCTGCGCGCCACCCAGCGCTGACTTGGAAACGGTCAACGTGCCGCCCTGGCTGTCCACCAGGTCTTTCACCACGGCCAAGCCAATGCCGTGGCCGGGCGTCTGCTCGTCCAGCCGCAAACGACGCTGGCCAACGATGTGCGTGTCGGCAAAGCCTGTGCCGTCGTCTTGCACGCGGATGCACAAGCCCTGCGCCGGATCGACCCAGATGTGCACCGCTGCTTGCTGTTTGGCCCATTTGGCCGCGTTGTCCAGCAGGTTGCCCAACAGTTCGAAGGCGTCGCCTTCGCCGATGCGCCAGCTCAGGTCAGGCGCGCAGTCCAGTATCCACTGCAACCCACGCTCTGCATAGACCTTGATCAACGTGCCGTGAATGCGTTGCAACACCGGCGCTAACGCCAACGCAGGTGCAAATATTAACTTGCCATCGGCACGCGCGCGCCCGAGTTGATGCACCACGATGTCGTCCATGCGGCGCACCTGCTCTGCCACGCGATGCGTCAGCTCGGCGGGATCGCCCAGCGTGGCGCGCAGTGCTGCCAACGGTGTCTTCAGGCTGTGCGCCAGGTCGTCCAGCGCCTGCCGGTAGCGTGTCTGGCGGTTGCGCTCCTGGTCAATCAGCAGGTTCAGGTTGCGCGCCAATCCGGCCAGCTCGCGCGGGTAACGACCCAGCAGTTGGGGCTGCTGGCCGTGTTCCACGCGTTCCACTTCTTGTGCCATGTGCTGCAGCGGACGAAACGCCCAGCGCAACAACAGGGTCTGCGTTGCCAGCAACACCACAGCGGTGGCCGTCAGCCAGCTCCACAGGGTGCGTTGAAACGCGCCCAGCTCCTGATCAAACGTTGCCTTGTCTTCGTAGACGGCAAAGACCAGCGGCACCGCCCGGGCACCGACCGACCACCGAACCCCCAGGCTGGCTGACAGCATGGTCGGCGTTGTGTCAGGCGCTGCGTCAGCTGTGGCAACGCTGCGGGTTTCAAGCTGCCATTGGCCGGCTGCTAGCGCGTTGATCACGGGCAACTGTTGGCCCATAGCCGAACCGGAATGCCATCCTTCAGGCTGATCGTTACGTTCAATGCGTGCGTACAAGCCCGAGCCGGGCACCGACAGCCGGGGGTCGGCCAGAGTGGCCGGCATGACCAGCGTGCCATCCGAGTCCAGCTCGGCCTGCGCCATCAGCAGGTAAACAGTGGTTTGCAGGCGGGCGTAATGCTGCGCCAAAACGCTGTCTGCGTGGGCTTTTTGAACCACCCAACCGGCGCTGGCCAGAAAGGCCAGTAGCACCGAAGCCGCCGCCCAGACCAGGCGTGCGCGGATGGAACCCGAAGCGCTCATGCCAAAACCCATCGGTAGCCGCGCCCGCGCACCGTTTCGATGGGGTTGAGCGTGCCGCCGGGGTCCACTTTGCGTCGCAGTCGCCCGATCAGGACTTCCAGCACGTTGCTGTCGCGGTCTTCGTCGTGCGGGTACAGGTAATCAGCGAGTTCCTGCTTGCTAACGATGCGCTGGCGCTGGCGGATCAGCATTTCAAGCAATCGGTACTCAAAAGTGGTGAGCTCCAGCGTTTGCCCTTGCAGCGCAACCTGTTGTGCTGTCAGGTCAATGCAGAGCGGCCCCAACTGCAGGGATTCTGACGTTGACTGCAAGGCGCGGCGCAGCAGCGCCTTGATGCGCGCGGCCAGCTCGGGGTAGTCAAAGGGCTTGACCAGGTAATCATCGGCACCCGCTTCGAGCCCGGTTACCTTGTCTTGCCAACTGCCGCGTGCGGTCAGGATCAGGATGGGCAAGGTGCTGCCCTGCGCGCGCAAGCCTTGTATGACTTGCAAACCACTGAGCTTGGGCAGACCGAGATCGACAATGGCCAGGTCCAGCGGGTACTCGCGCGCCTGAAACAAGCCTTCTTCTCCGTCGGCCGCCAGATCGACCCGATAACCGTCAGCTTGCAGTTGGCGCTCCAGTGTCAGGCGCAGCACCGTGTCGTCTTCAATCAACAGCAGGCGCATGGGGTGTGTGGTGTCAGCGAGCCTGCCCGCTGGCTGTGTCGATCCACAGCACCTTGACCTCGCCCTGGGGGGTGAGCAATTTCACGCGCCAGAAAGTCTGCCCGTCGCGTTGGATGCGTTCAATCGATAACACCCGCCCGCCGGTGGCCTGGCTGGCGATGGCGGCTGCCTGGTCACGGCTTACATTGGCCCATGCGGGGGTGTTCCACGCCATCAATAGCGCCAACAGGCAGGACAGGACATGTTTCATGGCAGTGAATCGGTATACCTTGACGGGCAACAATGTTACCCGGCTTACTGCTCGATCGGGTCTACCGAAACCCGTACCGTCAATTGGTTGCCCGGATGGTTGCGGGTGATGGTGGTGTATTGCTGACCACGGTATTCGTACGCAACGCGGTAGCCGGTGATGCGCGACTGCGATTCATAAACGGTCTGGCAGCGTTGCACCTGGCGCTGCGTCACCTCGACCGCACGTTCTTCAAAGCGATCGTCGCGGTAGCCGTTCTGGTGTTGGTCGCCGACCATGGCACCGAGTATCACACCCAGCGCGGTTGCTGCGTCTTTGCCCGTGCCAGCGCCAAACTGGTGGCCGATGACGCCACCGGCCAGTCCACCGACGATGGCGCCGCCGTAGTTGCGATCACGTCGCTCGCCACCACTGCGGCGCACCGGCTCTTCGACCCAGTGGCTACTGCACTGCTGGCGCGGCACGCTGATGTTTTCAAGCACAGGTTCAGCACTGCGCACGCGGGCGTTGTCGGTATAGCTTTCGGCGTGGACGCTGCCCAGGGCGGCGGCGACCAGGCTGGCAACGATGATCTTCTTCATGGCACTCTCCTATGAGGTTTGGGATGGAGTGCAGTGTGAGCCGACGGGGCTGAACCGTCGCTGAACGAAACGCAAATTTCTGACAGGTGCAGATGCGCTATTTTTTGAGGGTCGCGTTGGCGGCCAGTTGACGGCACTCGGACACCAGCGAGGCAAGCCACGGCGCTCGACTGTTGTCGGGGTCCAGCGCCATTACTTGCTCCAGCAAGCCTACCGCTTGTCCAAAGCGTCGCTGGTGCTTGGCGATCAGAGCCAGGCCCATCCGGGCATAGACGTCCGGGCCAATGTCCAGCGCCCGCTGGTAGTGTGTTTGCGCTTCATCCAGTCGGCCCAATTGGCGCAGTGCGTCGCCCGCGCGCGTGAGCACAATCTTGTTGTCAGGTTGTTGCGCCAGGATAGCGTTCCAGCACGCCAGCGACGGGGTTGCCTGGTGCAGTCCACGGTAACTGTCGGCCAGACCGAACAGACCGTAAAAGTTGCTGCCGTCTTGCGACAAGACGCGCTGGAAGTAAGGAATGGCGATCTCAAATTGGTTCAACTTGCGATAGCAATTGCCCAGGTTGGTAAGCAGGCGCAGGTCAGTGTGACCGGGTTGAACCTGGTCGGCAAGAATCCAGCGTAACAGCGCTTTGGGGTAGTCTTTGAGCTCGTAGTGCAAGTAGCCCAAACCGATCAACGCGTACACATGTTGTGGGTCTAATGTCAGTGCCCGCTGGTACATTTCCAGGGCATGCTCAAAACGCCGTGATTTGCGGTAAGCGTCGGCCATGCGCGTCAGTACAGACAGGTCTTTTTCGTCTAGTGACAGGCACTTTTTCCACACCTCCAGCGCCTGGGGCAGGCGTCCACCTGCCCGGTAGCAGTCGGCCAGGCCGATGAGTGCAAACCGGTTGTAGGGCGCAGTCGCCAGACATTGCTGATAAAAGTGTTCAGCACCTGTCAAATCGCCACGCTTGCGAGCGATGCGCGCCAACCCAATCCATGCAAAGCTATTGGTGGTTTCGAGTTCCAGAATTTCAAGATAAGCCTGTTCCGCTTTGTCCACATCCCCTTGCTTGAGCAATTGGTTGCCCTTGTGCGACAAATGTGCCAGTAAGTTGCCTCCGTCCACCGTTGCAAACTGTGATACGGTGGCAGGCGGTCGGTGGTGAGCCGACTTGTTCATGCAACGGGTGGATCGGTGATCGCCACGGCGCAGATGCGGTCCTTTGACATGGAATTCAGGATTGACCCAGCCTCATGAAATCGTCGCCCTTGCCCAGTTCAAGCAAGCCCGCCTTGGCGTACATGCCCAGCTTGGCGCGGGTATCGGTAATGTCCAGGTTGCGCATGGTGAGCTGGCCAATACGGTCGGCCGGGCTAAACGGCGCGTCTTCCACCTTTTCCATGGAGAGGCGCTCGGCCGCGTAGGTCAGATTCGGGCTCTCGGTGTTCAGAATGCTGTAGTCGTTGCCACGGCGCAGCTCCAGCGCGACCGTGCCCGTGACAGCACGCGCCACCCAGCGCTGGGCGGTTTCGCGCAGCATGATGGCCTGGCTGTCAAACCAGCGGCCTTGGTACAGCAGACGGCCGAGCTTGCGGCCGTTGTCGCGGTATTGCTCGATGGTGTCTTCGTTGTGGATGCCAGTGACCAGCCGCTCATAGGCAATGAACAGCAGGGCCAGCCCGGGAGCCTCGTAAATGCCGCGGCTCTTGGCTTCGATGATTCGGTTTTCGATCTGGTCGCTCATGCCCAGCCCGTGGCGGCCACCGATGCGGTTGGCTTCGAGCATCAGCGTCACCAGGTCGGGGTAGTCCACGCCGTTCAGTGCCACCGGGCGGCCTTCTTCAAAGCGCACGCTCACTTCTTCGGCTTTCACCACACAGTCGTTGCGCCAGAACGGCACACCCATGATCGGGTTGACGATCTTGATGCCGCTGGCCAGCGATTCAAGGTCTTTGGCCTCGTGCGTGGCGCCCAGCATGTTGCTGTCGGTGCTGTAGGCCTTTTCGGCGCTCATCTTGTAGCCAAAGCCATTGGCGGTCATGAAGGCGCTCATTTCGGCGCGCCCGCCCAGCTCGTCGATAAAGGCCTGGTCCAACCAGGGTTTGTAGATTTTGAGCGCCGGGTTGGTGAGCAGACCGTAGCGGTAAAAACGCTCGATGTCGTTGCCCTTGAAGGTGCTGCCGTCGCCCCAGATGTTGACGTCGTCCTGCTTCATGGCCGCCACCAGCATGGTTCCGGTCACGGCACGGCCAATCGGCGTGGTGTTGAAGTAGGTCACGCCTGCGGTGCTGATGTGGAACGCGCCGGCCTGTAGCGCGGCCAGGCCTTCGGCGGCAAGCTGTGGTCGGCAGTCCACCAGCCGCGCTTTTTCAGCACCGTATTCCAACGCTTTTTTGGGGATGTCGTCGTAATTGGACTCGTCGGGCTGGCCCAGGTTGGCAGTGTAGGCAAACGGCACAGCGCCTTTCTGGCGCATCCACAAGAGCGCGGCGCTGGTGTCGAGACCGCCTGAAAACGCGATGCCGACCTTCTGGCCAACGGGGATGTTCTGCAAAATCGTATGAGACATAAAAATGACCTCTAGCCCTTATGGAACAATAGAAAGTAGCTATAAAAAAGTAAATATCAACCGAAGTGGCAGATGTAGTGGTAGGGCTCGGTCACGCGGATGTCGAAGCTGGAGTTGGCGGGAATACTGAACTGCTCGCCGGGTTTGGAGGTCAGCCAGGCGTCGCTGCCCGCGAGTTTGTAATCGCAGCGACCGGCCACGCATTCCATGGTTTCGGGCGCGCCGGTGTTGAAAGTCAAAGTGGTGGGCAACACCACGCCCACCGATTTTTTGCTGCCATCGGCCAGCGTCAGCTGATGACTGACGCATTTGCCGTCAAAGAAAACGCTGGCGGTTGTGGCGACGGTGACGCCGCTGAGTTGGGTGGTTGTCATGTTGAAAATCGTAGGCGACGTAGAAAAGCGCCGATTTTAGGGGAGTGAGCGCTTGGCTCAGGTTGAGCTTGCCAAGGCGACTAGCGGGGCAGGGGTTGTGGGCGGCTGATAATTTCTGGTACTCCAGCATGAGCAAGCTGCCCACAGCCCCTGCCTTGCGGGTTCATGGCGAGTTGACTGCGCAGCTCAGAGACTCAAACACCACCGCATCAAACCCCACTGTGACGCGCTGGTTGCCCCACACGACCACGGGCCGCTTGATCACGCTTGGCTGGGCCAGCATCAGCGCAGTGGCCGATGCGTCGTCTACTACAGAGGCGCGGTTGGCTTCGTCGAGTTTGCGCCAGGTCGTCCCCTTGCGGTTGACCAGCGTCTGCCAGCCCACCGCCGCCAGCCAGCGTGGCAATTGGTCGGCGGGAACGCCTTGTTTTTTGAAGTCGTGAAAGGTGTAGTTGACGCCGTGGTCTGTGAGCCAGGTGCGCGCCTCTTTGACCGTTTCGCAGTTGGGAATGCCGTACAGTGTGACCATTGTTGTGTTGTTCAAGGAGTGGAAGATGCCTCAAGCCAGAGCTGAACTGTACCCGCCCATTGAGCCGTTTCAAACCGGTCTGCTAGATACCGGTGACTGGGCGACAATCTGAAGCATCATGAAAACACTTGACGACTGGCTTGCACATTGCGAGCAACTTCACCCCGTTTCCATCGACCTGACGCTGGAGCGTGTGCGCGCGGTGGCGCAGCGCCTGCAGATCGGGTTTGACTGCCCGGTGATTCTGGTGGCGGGCACCAATGGCAAGGGCTCCACCTGCGTCATGCTCGAAGCCATACTGCTGCAGGCGGGCTACAAGACCGGGGTCTATACGTCGCCGCACCTGGTGCATTTTCAGGAGCGCCTGCGGCTCTCCGGTGAACCCGCAGATGATGCTGAATTGATAGCAGCTTTCGTAGATGTTGAAAGGGCCAGATGCCAAAATGATGATGTCGTTTCGCTGACCTTTTTTGAGTTCACCACCTTGGCTATCTTGCAGGTGATGCGTCAGCACGCGCCAGATGTGGTAGTGCTCGAAGTGGGGCTGGGTGGGCGGCTGGATGCCGTCAACATCATTGAGCCCGACTGCGCCATCATCACCAGTGTCGATCTGGACCACATGGCGTTGTTGGGGGGCGACCGCGAAGCCATCGGCTATGAAAAAGCCGGCATCATGCGCACCGGCAAGCCGGTGGTGGTGAGTGACCCGATGCCGCCCAAGAGTGTGATCGATCGTGCGCGTGAGGTAGGGGCCGAGCTGTGGCAGGTGGGGGTGGATTTCAACGTGGCGGGTGACAAACTCCAGTGGGGCTGGGCTGGGCGTGGCAGGCGCTACAGCGGGCTGGCGTACCCATCACTGCGTGGTGCCAACCAGTTGGTCAACGCTGGCGGCGTGCTGGCGGCGCTGACCGCGCTGCGTGATCGCTTGCCGATCACGGCGCAAGCGGTGCGCGTGGGGTTTTCGTCGGTGGACTTGCCTGGGCGTTTTCAGATTGTGCCGGGCCAGCCGACGCTGGTGCTAGACGTGGCGCACAACCCGCACGCGGTGGCCGCACTGACGGCCAACCTGGACGCGATGGGGTTTTTCCCGACCACGCACGCGGTGTTTGGTGCCATGGCCGACAAGGATATACCCGCCATGATCCGGCGCATTCAGCCGCTGATCGACAAGTGGTACTTTACCGATTTGCCGACACCGCGCGCCGCCCAGGCCGGGCATCTACAGCAGTTGTGGCTGGAGCAGAACCAGCGCGCTGACGTGACATCGGCGCTTTACGCCGACCCTGAAGCAGCGCTGCAAACCGCGCTGGCCGGCGCAGACCCCGCTGATAGAATCGTTGTGTTTGGTTCGTTTTACACCGTGGGCGGTGTGTTGCAGGGCGGCGTGCCCCGCCTCTCGGCCAAGCATCTTTCGCCATCCTGATTGTTTGGCTTGTTGTTTCCCCCAACGTTGATTCGCATGGCATTTTTCAAGTTTCGTAACAAGGACCGTGCAGCCAAGCAAAGCGCCCAGGTGAGCGCTCCGGTGCAAAGCTTAGAGGAACTGCGCCGCCTTGCCAAGTACCGGCTGGTGGGCGCAGCAGTGCTGGTGTTGATTGGCGTGGTTGGTCTGCCGTTGCTGCTGGATCGGCAACCACGCCCGATTCCGGTCAACACACCGATCGATATACCGGACCGCGACAAGGTGTTGCCGCTGGTTTTGCCCACGCCGGTCGTCAAGCCAGCCCCGGTTGCAACGCCTGTACCCACAGCGTCCAAGCCGTTGGCAGCACCAGCGCCCACGGCGGCCAAGGAAGCGGCCAAGGAACCCGTAGCCGTTCAGAGCAAAGTGCAACCGGTCGCTGTGGCGCCTGTGGTGTCGGCCAGCGCCAACCTGCCACCAACCAAAGCAGAGGTTTCCAGCCGGGCGCAGGCTATTCTGGAAGCCCGCAGTGAACCCGCCAAGCAGGCAGTGACTTCGGCTGCGCCTGTCAAGCCGGTGTCTGAAGCCGCCGCTGGGCAGCGTTTTATCGTGCAAGTGGGTGCTTTTGCCGACAATGCCCGCGCGCATGAGGTGCGGCTCAAGCTGGAGAAAGCCGGTTTGAAGACTTACGCGCAGGTGGCAGAGACCAAAGACGGCAAGCGCATTCGGGTGCGTGTGGGGCCTTTTACGTCCAAAGCGGAAGCTGATCGCGTGGCTGCCAAGATCAAAAAGCTGGATTTGCCTGTCGCTTTGCTTTTGCTTTGATAGCACGTTCTGCCTGCCATGCCTGCCCTGGACTGGATTTTTGCTGCGGTGCTGTTGCTGTCGATGGTGCTTGGCGGTTGGCGTGGACTGGTGGTTGAGGTGCTGTCGCTGGCCAATTGGGCAGCCGCTTTTTTTGCCGCACAGTGGCTGGCGCTGGACCTGTCGCGCTACTTGCCCATGAGCGGCGCCAGTGAGACGATGCGTTATGCCGCAGGTTTTGTGCTGGTGTTTGTTGCTGCGGCGGTGGCGGGTGGATTGCTGATTGTGTTGATTCGTAAACTGACCGAAGCGGTGGGGCTGCGGCCGATCGACCGCGTGCTGGGGCTGGTGTTTGGCGCAGCGCGTGGCGTGTTGCTGCTGTTGGTGGCAACGCTGTTGGTCACCATGACGCCGCTGCGCGACAGCCAGAGCTGGAAGGAATCCACCGGCGCTGGCTTGTGTACCGCAGTCATTGCCGGGCTCAAGCCGGTGTTGCCGCAAAGTGTGGGGCGTTACCTGCGCACCTGATATTGTTTTGATTCACTAGGACGTCTATGTGTGGAATAGTGGGAGTGGTCAGCCGCTCACCGGTCAATCAGCTGATTTACGACGCGCTGCTGTTGCTACAGCACCGTGGTCAGGATGCGGCGGGCATTGTGACGCAGCAAGAGCGCAAGTTTTTCATGCACAAGGCCAAGGGCATGGTGCGTGACGTGTTTCGCACGCGCAACATGCGGTCCTTGCCCGGAAACTGCGGTCTGGGTCAGGTGCGCTACCCCACGGCAGGCAACGCCTTCAGTGAAGAAGAGGCGCAGCCGTTTTATGTGAATGCGCCGTTTGGCATTGTGCTGGTACACAACGGCAACCTGACCAACGCGGCCGCCCTCAAGGTAGAGCTGTTCAACGCCAACCACCGGCACATCAATACCGAAAGCGACTCCGAGGTATTGCTCAACGTGTTGGCGCACGAGATTGAGGCCATCACGCGCGGCTTGCCCTTGACACCGCATGACGTGTTTGCCGCCGTGCGCAAGGTGCACCGCCGAGTGCGGGGTTCTTACGCGGTGATTGCGCTGATTGCCGGGCACGGCGTGCTGGCGTTTCGCGATCCGCACGGCATTCGCCCGCTGTGCCTGGGCCGGGGTGGGGATACCTGGATGCTGGCCAGTGAATCGGTGGCACTGGAGGGTACGTCGCATCGCTTTGAGCGCGATGTAGCCCCGGGTGAGGCGGTGTTCATTGATCTGGAGGGCCAACTTTACGCAGAGCAATGTGCCGATGCGCCGGTGTTGAATCCCTGCATTTTTGAGTTTGTCTATCTGGCTCGGCCCGATTCCGTGCTGGACGGCATTTCGGTCTACCAGGCGCGCCTGAATTTGGGTGAGTCGCTGGCCAAACGGGTCATTTCCACCGTGCCACCGAATGAGATTGACGTGGTGATTCCGATCCCGGAATCAAGCCGCCCGAGCGCCGCGCAAATGGCGCAGTTGCTGGGCTTGCCGTACCGCGAGGGTTTTGTGAAAAACCGCTACGTGGGTCGCACCTTCATCATGCCCGGGCAGTCGATGCGCAAGCAGTCGGTGCGTCAGAAGCTTAACGTGATTGCCAGTGAGTTCAAGGGGCGCAATGTGCTGTTGGTGGACGACTCGATCGTGCGCGGCACCACCAGCCGGGAGATTGTGCAGATGGCACGCGACGCGGGCGCCAACAAGGTGTACATGGCCAGCGCGGCGCCGCCGGTGCGCTTTCCCAATGTGTATGGCATCGACATGCCGACGCCGCAAGAGCTGGTGGCGCACAACCGCACGATTGAAGAGATTCGGCAAATCATCGGTTGCGACGCATTGATTTACCAGGATGTCGATGCCATGAAGAAGGCCATCGGCTCGCTCAACCCGGCCATCAAGGGGTTTGATGCGTCGTGTTTTGATGGCATTTATGTCACCGGCGATGTGACGGTGGAAGACATTGTGCGACTGAATGCGCACCGCATTGCGCGTGACGAATCGCAAGAAGATACCTCGCGGCTGGCGCTACCCAATTCGCAGGAGGTGGCATGACCTTGCCAGATCAACTGCACCCCGATACGTTGGCGGTGCGCACAGGCGTTGCGCGCAGCCAATACGGTGAAAACTCCGAGGCGCTGTACCTGACCAGCAGTTTTGTGCAGCCCGACGCCGAGACGGCGCGCAAGCGCTTTGCACTTGAAGAAGAGGGTTACACCTATACCCGTGTCAGCAATCCCACGGTGGCCGGGATGGAGCGGCGTCTGGCGGCGCTGGAAGGCACCGAGGCGACCATTGCCACGGCCAGTGGCATGGCAGCCGTGTTGCTGCTGGGCATGGGGGTGCTGCGCGCGGGTGACCATGTGGTGTGCTCGCAGTCGGTGTTCGGCTCCACGCTGCGCCTGTTTGCGGGTGAATTTGCAAAGTTCGGTGTCGAGGCCACGTTTGTGTCTCAGACCGACGTGACGCAGTGGCGCGCTGCGCTGCGGCCCACCACCAAGTTGCTGTTTGCCGAAACGCCCACCAATCCGCTGACGGATATATGCGATGTTGCCGCGCTCGCGGCCGTCGCGCATGAGGGTGGCGCGCTGCTGGCGGTGGACAACTGTTTTTGCTCGCCAGCGCTGCAGCGCCCGGTCGAATGGGGTGCTGACTTTGTCATCCACTCGGGCACCAAATATCTGGACGGGCAGGGCCGTGTGGTGGCGGGCGCGATTTGTTGCTCAGAAAAGTACGTCAACGACGTGTTCTGGCCCATCAATCGCACCGCTGGCATGGTGTTGTCGCCGTTCAACGCGTGGGTCGTCACCAAAGGCATGGAAACCTTGTCATTGCGCATGCAGGCGCAAAGCGCCAACGCGCTGGCGCTGGCGCGTTGGTTGCAAGAACAACCGCAGGTGGCGCGGGTGTATTACCCCGGTTTGCCGACCCATCCGCAACACGAACTGGCCATGCGGCAGCAAAGCGGTCTGGGCGGGGCTGTGGTGTCGTTTGACGTGCGAGCAGACGACGCTGTGCAGGCGCGCAAGCTGGCTTTCCATGTGATCGACAGCACACGGGTGTGTTCCATCACCACCAACCTGGGCGATACCAAGACGACCATCGCGCACCCGGCAACCACCTCGCATGGCCGCCTGACCGAAGACCAGCGCCAGGCTGCGGGCATTGGCCAGGGCCTGATCCGCATGGCGGTCGGGCTGGACCACATCGATGACCTGAAGGCTGACTTGTTGCGCGGCCTGCAAACCTTGACAAACTCACAATGACATCCAAAACACGCACTCGCTTTGCACCGTCGCCCACGGGCTTTATCCATCTGGGCAATATCCGTTCAGCCCTGTACCCGTGGGCGTTTGCCCGCTCTACCGGGGGCGACTTCATTTTGCGCATTGAAGACACGGATCTGGAACGCTCCACCCAGGCTTCGGTGGACGTGATCATCGAGGGCATGGCCTGGCTGGGCCTCGATCACGACGAGGGCCCGTTTTACCAGATGCAGCGTATGGATCGCTACAAGGCGGTGTTGGCTGATTTGGTGGCTACAGGTCATGTGTACCCCTGCTACATGAGCATAGCTGAGCTTGATGCGCTGCGCGAGCGACAGACCGCCGCCAAGGAAAAGCCGCGTTACGACGGCACCTGGCGTCCCGAGCCGGGCAAGGTGTTGCCCCCCATTCCTGAAGGCGTGAGGCCGGTATTGCGCTTCAAGAACCCGAAGGATGGCGCGGTGGTGTGGGACGACAAGGTCAAAGGTCGCATCGAAATCAGCAACGACGAGCTTGACGACCTGGTGATCGCGCGACCCGACGGTACCCCCACCTACAACTTTTGTGTGGTGGTGGACGACATGGACATGGGTATCACCCACGTGATTCGGGGTGACGACCACGTCAACAACACACCGCGCCAGATCAACATCTTCAAGGCACTGGGCAAGGAGCCCCCGGTATACGCGCATTTGCCCACCGTGCTCAACGAGCAGGGTGAAAAAATGAGCAAACGCAATGGCGCCAAGGCGGTCACGCAATACCGCGAAGAAGGCTATCTGCCCGACGCCATGGTCAACTACCTGGCGCGGCTGGGTTGGAGCCATGGGGATGACGAGATTTTCAGTCGCCAACAGTTCATTGAGTGGTTCAACCTAGACCACCTGGGCAAGAGCGCAGCGCAGTTCGATGAGGCCAAGCTGCGCTGGGTGAATGCGCAGCACATCAAGATCACACCGAACGATGTGCTGGTGCCACTGGTGCAAGACCAGATGCAGAAGCGGGGCATTGCCGCAGATGACCGGCTGACTGGTATCTGTGCATTGTTCAAGGATCGTTGCGACACCACGGTTGCGATGGCGGATTGGGCCGCTGTGTTTTATGCCGCGCAAGTGCATCCCGCGCAGGCTGATCTGGACCAGCACGTCACGCCCGCGGTGCAACCCGCGCTGGCGATGTTGGCGGATCGGCTACAGAAATGCGATTGGGACAAAGCTGAGATTGCGGCACAGATCAAGGAGGTGCTTAAGAGTTGTGGACTGAAAATGCCGCAACTGGCGATGCCGGTGCGGGTGCTGGTCGCAGGCACAGCTCATACCCCGTCGCTGGACGCCGTACTGGCGTTGATGGACCGAGAAAAAGTTGTCGCTCGGCTGGGCGCTGTCTGAATTCACGCTATACTATCGGGCTTGGAAATGAGCGGCTGTCTTTATAGATAGCTGCAAGTGGTTCGGGGGTATAGCTCAGCTGGGAGAGCGCTTGCATGGCATGCAAGAGGTCAGCGGTTCGATCCCGCTTACCTCCACCAAAGTTTTCAAGGTTGACGCAAGTCACTAGGTTTTGACCCCATCGTCTAGAGGCCTAGGACATCACCCTTTCACGGTGAGTACCGGGGTTCGAATCCCCGTGGGGTCGCCAAGTTATCGTAAGATAGCAAGGTGCAAGTTGTTAACGGGTTGCTGTCAAAGGCAATTGACTTGGGCTCGCAAGAGTCAGACGTTAGCTACCAGGAGTGGTAGTTCAGTTGGTTAGAATACCGGCCTGTCACGCCGGGGGTCGCGGGTTCGAGTCCCGTCCGCTCCGCCAAATACAAAGGCTTTCTGCTATGCATTTAGCAGAAAGCCTTTTTTTCGGGCCATTGAAATCAAAAAATGGCCGCCTCCCGGGCAGACCTTTTGTTGATGAACGTCGATGTGGTGTTCGGACGGCGCACCAAAAGTGACTGTCTTGGTTGACGGAAACTGAAATAATGGGGTGGGAAGGTAGGCTGATGACAGTAGAAAAACTGTCGCTCAATACAGCTATTATTGGTGCCCAGGAAGGGACTCGAACCCCCACGAAGTTACTCGCTAGTACCTGAAACTAGTGCGTCTACCAATTCCGCCACCTGGGCATTT
>PCUV01000060.1:128010-196876 GCA_002786915.1 Comamonadaceae bacterium CG12_big_fil_rev_8_21_14_0_65_59_15
GAAGTTGAGGGTGTTGTGATGGGGCATCGTGACGGACACGGGTTCGTGGTTCGTGACGACGGCGAGGCCGATATTTATCTGCCACCCAACGAAATGCGCGCGGTGCTGCACAAGGACCGCGTCAAGGCGCGCGTCGTACGCAGTGACCGCAAGGGGCGCCCAGAGGGTCGCGTGGTGGAAATCATTGAACGCAGCAGCCAGGTCATCATTGGCCGCTTGTTGCACGAAAGCGGTATCTGGATTGTGGCGCCCGAGGATAAGCGCTACGGGCAGGATGTGATGATTCCGAAGGCGGCTACGGGGTTGGCGCAAGCCGGGCAAGTGGTGGTTGTCGAACTCACCGAACCCCCTGCGCTTTTTGGGCAACCTGTTGGGCGTATCAAAGAGGTGTTGGGCGATATTGATGATCCGGGTATGGAAATCGAGATCGCAGTGCGCAAATACAGCGTGCCGCACGAATTCTCTGAAGCTTGTACGGCGCAGGCGCGTGCGTTGCCAGACAAAGTACAACCGCTTGACAAGGTCCAGCGGGTTGACCTGACCGACATCCCATTGGTGACGATCGACGGTGAAGACGCGCGCGATTTTGACGACGCCGTTTATTGCGAACCCAACCGTATCGGCAAAGGGCGCTCTGCGGCTTCGGGTTGGCGGCTGTTGGTGGCCATTGCGGATGTGAGCCACTATGTTGAAAACGGCTCCGCCATCGACATTGACGCGTACGAACGTGCCACCAGCGTTTACTTTCCGCGCCGCGTCATACCGATGCTGCCTGAAAAACTTTCCAACGGTCTGTGTTCATTGAACCCCGAGGTTGAGCGGCTGTGCATGGTGTGTGACATGGTCGTGACCGAAGACGGCGAGGTGTCGGCGTACCAGTTTTACCCTGCGGTGATGTTCAGTCATGCCCGGTTTACCTACACCGAGGTGGCGGCTATTCTTGCAAATACGCGTGGCCCGGAAGCCATGCGGCGCCAAGCACGTATCAATGATCTGATTAATTTGCATGACGTGTATCACGCTTTGCTGAAGTCGCGCCAGCGCCGTGGCGCGGTCGACTTTGAAACCGTTGAAACGCAAATTGTGTGCGATGAGGCTGGCCACATTGAAAAAATAGTGCCGCGCACCCGCAATGACGCGCACAAACTGATCGAGGAAGCCATGCTTGCGGCCAACGTGTGCAGCGCCGACTTTATCGCGCAAGGCAAGCACGCGGGCTTGTACCGGGTGCACGAAGGGCCACCTCCGGAAAAAGTTGAAATTCTGCGCAATTACCTCAAAGTCATGGGCGTTGGCATGACGGTGAGTGACGAACCTTCCCCGGGCGAGTTCCAGGCCATTGCCAATGCCACCAAAGACCGCCCCGACGCGGCACAAATCCATTCGATGTTGTTGCGTTCGATGCAGCAGGCCATCTACACACCCATCAACAGCGGGCATTTTGGCTTGGCCTTTGACGCCTACACGCACTTCACCAGTCCGATCCGGCGTTACCCCGATTTGCTGGTGCATCGTGTCATCAAAGCCATCCTGGCCAAGGGCAAGTACCAGCTTCCCGTGCTGCCAACACCGGGCGAGGCGCACGCCAAGTTGAGCAAGCGACTCGAAAAAAATCTGGCTTCACGGGTGCGCGCGCCCGAGCAAAAGCCGCGCAAGCTCAACGCAGAAATGCAGGCGTGGCAGGCGGCTGGACTGCACTGCAGTGCCAACGAGCGTCGTGCGGATGAGGCCAGCCGTGATGTGGAAGCCTGGCTCAAGTGCAAGTACATGCGCGAGCATCTGGGTGAGGAATACGCCGGTGTCGTCAGTTCGGTCACCAGTTTTGGCTTGTTTGTCACGCTCGACGCGATGTATGTCGAGGGCCTGGTGCACATTACCGAACTGGGTGGGGAATATTTCCGGTTTGACGAGGTTCGCCAGGAGCTGCGTGGCGAGCGCACCGGCATTCGGTATGCGCTGGGCTCGCGGGTACGCGTGCAGGTCAGCCGTGTTGATCTGGATGGCAGACGCATTGATTTTCGGCTGGTAGGTGAAAGCGCAGGTACGAGCGTTTCCGGGGCCAAGGAAAGTGGTCGCGGCGCAGGTGTTGTTTTTGAAAACGATGCTGAACCGCTTTTTGCTGCGCCGCCTGCGCGAAGGAAGTCCAGTGCGGCCAAGCGTTCTTCAGGCACGACAGCGCGCGGATCGGCAGCAACGCCACGCGCGACACCTGCCAAGGGCAAGGATGGCGGGCGACAATCCAGAAGAAGGCCGTGACAGACGAACGAAAGGATGTCGTTGATGACAGCAAACGTGCCTGACAAGGTGGCCATTGTGACGGGGGCTGGAACGGGTATTGGCAGGGCGGTCGCACTGGCCCTGCTTGGGGGTGGTTATTGCGTGGTGCTGGCCGGTCGGCGTGCAGACGTTTTGAACGCTGTGGCAGCGCAGGTTGCAGTACCAGAGCGCGTTCTGGTGGTACCTACAGATGTCTCCCAGGAGGCGTCGGTGGTTGCGCTGTTTGACGCCGCGCTGGAACGGTTTGGCCGGGTGGATGTGTTGTTCAACAACGCTGGTACGGGAGCGCCTGCCGTCCCCCTGGAAGATCTGTCGCTGGCACAGTGGCAAAGCGTCATCGATGTCAATCTGACCGGCATGTTTTTGTGTCTGCGTCAGGCGTTTCGTGTCATGAAAGCGCAACTTCCGTGTGGTGGGCGCATCATCAATAACGGTTCGATTTCTGCCACGGCACCACGCCCGAACTCCATCGCCTACACCGCCACCAAGCACGCAGTGACGGGGTTGACCAAAACCGCCGCGCTGGATGGTCGCAAGTACGACATCGCCGTAGGTCAGATCGACATCGGCAACGCTGCCACCGACATGACGCAGCGTATGGCCACGGGTGTGCTACAGGCCAACGGCGAGACGGCTGCTGAGCCGTTGATGGACGTATCGATCGTTGGTGAGTCGGTGCTTTACATGGCCAATTTGCCGTTGGCGGCCAATGTGCTGCACCACACCGTGATGGCGACCAAGATGCCGTTTGTCGGCCGCGGCTAGCGGAAACCGCAAATGGCTTGTGCAAGTGCGCTGGCAGTCAGCGACTTGCCGTCAGGCCATTGATCCGCTAACAGGCCGTGCTGGTAAACAGCGTTGCAGGCGGCTTCATAAGGTCGCGCGCCCAGCGCCAGCGCTGCGCCCACCATGCCAGCCAGCACGTCACCACTGCCAGCTGTTGCGAGCCGGGCGTTGCCTGTGTTGTTGACGACCGACGTTTCACCAAGAGCGCAGGTGATCGTTCCCGAACCCTTGAGGACGACCGTGCAGGCAAATTGCTCGCTCAGGGTTTTTGCCGCTTGCAATCGATGGGCCTGCACTTGTTGCGTTGTCCATCCCAACAGGCGCGCGGCCTCCAGCGGATGAGGTGTCAACACGGTGGACAGGTGTTGCTTGTTGCGCGTGATCAGAAGCGATTGCATGGCATCGTCAGATGCTATTGAATTTATTGCATCTGCATCAATCACGACAGGAGCTGGAGATTTAAAAACACGACTGATCAGCGAGGTGGACAGTTGGCCTCCCCCACAACCAAACACAGTCGTCATGCGCTCCAGGTCAAGCGATTCCAGCTCTCTGAACATGATCTCTGGTTGTTCTGTATCCACCGACAGTACCTTGGGTGCCAACAAGCCAACAAACACACGGCCACATCCAGCGTGCAAAGCTGCTGTGGCTGCAAGCAGTGCGGCGCCAGTCATGCCCACGGCACCACCCACCACCGCTACGTCGCCATAGCTGCCCTTGTGGGAGGCGTGCGGTCGCGCTGGCCAAATTGGTCTGGCTGGCAGGCGCGCTGTAGGTGTGATGCCTTCTATCTGGTCGGGGTTGACACCCAGCGACTCCAGCCAGACGGCGCCGGCAGCGTCGCGGCCGCCGGCAGTGAAGAGGCCGGGTTTGAGTGTCAATAAACTCAGTGTGTGGTGGGCGTGCACTTGCAATGCGCTGCCCTGTCCGGTGTCAGCGTCCAAACCACTGGGTATATCGACAGACAGGCGTGTGGTATTGCATGCATTGATCGCGAGAATGGCATCAGCCAGGGGGCCTGCCGGTTCGCGCCGGGACGCGCCGATGCCTAGCAGGGCGTCGATGCACAGATCAGCTTGCTCTGGCGGCCCGGATTGAAATTTCACCTTCGCTTGTTGCAGGCGATCGAAGGCCATAGCTGCATCAACTGGGCACTGATCGCGTTGCCCTAACCAGGTCACCCACGGTGATTTGCCAAAGCGGTACAGCTGTAGCGCGGCTTCCAGACCATCACCGCCGTTGTTGCCAGGGCCGCACGCAACCCAGACGTGGCGCGCGTGCGGCGCAACCGCCAGCGCCAGTCTGGCCACGGCCAGACCCGCGCGTTGCATCAAAGTGTTGGGTGGCAATTGATCGCGAACCCGTTGTTCAACGCAGCGCGTTTGCGCTACATCAAACAGCGGATGCGTTTTGCCCGGCGTTACCCTTTGCACAGGTTAAAACTCAAAAACCTCACCTTCACGCGCGAGTCGATAGACAGGGTCGCCCACCTGGTGTGGGTGGTCTTTCAAAACCTGTTGAAAAGCTGCTTCCAGTGCGTCGTCAGAACGCGTGGGTTCATGATGCGTGCAAAACAAGTTTTTTGCACCTGCCTGCTTGGCATACTGAATGCTGGAGTGAAAGGTTCCATGCCCCCAGCCGCGTTTGCTCTCGTATTCGGCCGTGGTGTAGGAACTGTCGGCGATCAGTACATCCACGCCCGCCATGGCGCCCAACAATTCGTTGGCCTTGGCATCAATAAAGGTTTGGTACTGAGGGTATTCCGGATCACTTGGCTCGTAAATATTTTGCGGTGGCTCATGGTCTCCGGTGAAAAACATCGACCTGCCACAAGACTCGATGCGGTAACCAAAATCGGTCACAGGATGGTTCATCATAAAGGGTGTGATGGTGGCCGATCCGATCTGAAAACTCTCGTTCGGAGTCAACGTGACATATTCAATACGCGCTTTCATTTCTGCCTCGCGCACCGGAAAATAGCTGTATTGCAATTGCACCGACATGACCTGTTCCACGCCCTTGCCCGAGATGGGGTCGAAAGCACCATGCAAGCGCAAGGTGTTGCCGGGAATGAAGTTGGGTATAAAAAAAGGCAAGCCCTGAATGTGATCCCAGTGAGAATGGGAAATGAGGACGTTGGCGGTCAGTGGCAGTTCGCTCAGCAGCGACTGCGACAGTGGAAAAATGCCAGTGCCTGCATCCAGAATGATCAGTTCGTTGTTATCTGTACGGACTTCAATACACGTGGTGTTGCCGCCGTACCGCACCGTTGAAGGTCCAGGTGAGGCGATGGAGCCACGAACTCCCCAAAATTTGACTTTCATGATGCTCCTGCAAGAACTTGACTGACGTTATGGGGCCTGTTTACTTTTCGGATTCAGCGAACACCCGACGCGTTTTTTGAACTTGACGGGGGACATAGCCCACTTTGTGCAATGTTACAATCACGCGGCTTGACCGGGGGCCAAGGCACTCAATGTACCGGGTTGCCCTTGCCAAGTAAATCGCAAACCAGTCGCACCAAGGTGTTGACCTGTCATCCTCTTCAAAGCGATGCCTGCGTCATTACGGACTGGATTTTAGACTTAACCTTCGGAGTACTTTATGGCAGTAACCATGCGCGACATGCTGGAAGCCGGTGTCCATTTTGGCCACCAGACCCGCTTCTGGAACCCCAAGATGGCCCCCTTCATTTTTGGCCATCGCAATAAGATTCACATTGTCAACCTGGAAAAATCCTTGCCGATGTTCCAGGAAGCCGCCAAATTTGTGCGCCAAATCGCTGCCCGGCGCGGTACCGTGTTGATGGTGGGTACCAAACGCCAAGCACGCGAAACTGTTGCCTCTGAAGCACAGCGCGCGGGCGTTCCGTATGTTGATCAGCGCTGGCTCGGTGGCATGTTGACCAATTTCAAGACGGTCAAAACCTCGATCAAACGCCTGAAAGACATGAAAACCCAGCAAGAAGCTGGTCTGGACGCCATGAGCAAAAAAGAGCAGCTGATGTTCGCCCGTGAGCTGGAAAAGCTTGAAAAAGACATCGGCGGCATTCAAGATATGACTGCTTTACCTGACGCTATTTTTGTGATCGACGTTGGTTACCACAAGATTGCCATCGCCGAAGCGCGCAAGCTCGGCATTCCGCTGGTGGCGGTGGTCGACACCAACCATTCCCCCGAAGGCATCGATTACGTGATCCCTGGCAACGACGACTCGTCCAAGGCCGTCACGCTGTACGCCCGTGGTATTGCTGACGCCATCCTTGAGGGCCGAGCCAACGCGGTTGACGACGTGGTCAAGGCAGTTGCTAGCGAGAGCGCCGATGAATTCGTTGAAGTGGACGAAGCGGCGGCCTGAACACGTTGGACACCCCAACCCAGGGGGCATATTTGCCCCTTTTTTTTGATTTGATCGTTTATTAACTGAACTGGATGTGGAGATAAAAATGGCAGCAATTACCGCAAGCATGGTGGCTGAACTGCGTGGCAAGACCGACGCCCCGATGATGGAATGCAAGCGTGCACTGACCGAGGCCGAAGGTGACATGGCCAAGGCTGAGGACATCTTGCGCGTACGCTTGGGCAGCAAGGCGGGCAAAGCTTCGGCACGCATCACGGCCGAAGGTGTGGTTGCTTACCACGAAGAGAATGGCGTGGGCGCGTTGCTCGAAGTCAATTGCGAAACCGACTTTGTCACCAAGAACGACAGCTTTTTGGCGCTGGCCCAGGCGGGCGCCGTGGCAGTGGCCAAGCACAACCCGGCTGACCTGGCTGGGTTGGGTGCCTGCGCTTATGACCAAGATGGTTTTGGCCCCACCCTGGAAGACGTGCGTAAGGGCCTGATTGGCAAAATTGGTGAAAACATGACGTTCCGCCGCTTCAAGCGCATCGCCAACGGTCATGCACTGGCGCATTACCTGCACGGTACGCGCATTGGTGTGGTGGTTGAGTATGCAGGCAACGAAACAGCCGCTAAAGACGTGGCGATGCATGTGGCTGCGATGAAACCGGTGGCGCTATCCGCCGATGACGTGCCTACAGAGCTGGTGGCGCGCGAGCGCTCGGTGGCGGCGGCCAAAGCGGCTGAAGACGCTGCCACAGCAACGGCGGCGGGCAAGCCGGTTCAGTCTGCTGAGATTGTGACTAAGCGCATCGAAGGTGGCGTGCAAAAATTCCTTAAAGAGGTGTCGCTGCTGAACCAGCCGTTTGTCAAGAACGACAAGCAAAGCGTGGAGCAGATGCTCAAGGCCTCCAACACCACTGTCAAGGGCTTTACCCTGTATGTGGTTGGCGAAGGCATTGAAAAGAAGGTGGACGACTTTGCCGCAGAGGTGGCAGCACAGGTGGCTGCGGCCAAGCAGTCTGCCTGAGGCTGTATCTAACCGATCCATCATCACCCAGGAGTTTTACATGTCAACCGCACAACCGGCCTATCGGCGAATTCTGCTCAAGCTCTCGGGTGAAGCGTTGATGGGCGATGACGCCTTTGGTATCAACCGCGACACCATCGTGCGCATGGTGCATGAGGTGGTTGAAGTTACAGAGATGGGTGTCCAGGTGGCTGTTGTCATTGGTGGGGGCAATATTTTCCGTGGCGTGGCGGGGGGCTCGGTCGGCATGGATCGTGCGACCGCCGACTACATGGGGATGTTGGCCACGGTGATGAACGCGCTGGCGTTGGGTGACACCATGAACAAGGCTGGCTTGACCGCGCGTGTGATGTCCGCCATTGCCATTGAGCAGGTGGTAGAGCCCTACATCCGGCCCAAGGCATTGCAATATCTGGAAGAAGGCAAGGTGGTCATCTTTGCGGCAGGCACCGGCAATCCGTTTTTCACCACGGATACGGCGGCGGCGCTGCGCGGCTCTGAAATTGGTGCCGAGATTGTGCTCAAGGCGACCAAAGTGGACGGTGTCTATACCGCAGACCCCAAAAAAGACCCGACAGCCACACGCTACAGCAAAATCTCTTTCGATGACGCCATGGCGCAAAACCTTGGCATCATGGACGCAACCGCTTTTGCGCTGTGCCGTGACCAGCGTTTGCCGATCAAAGTGTTTTCCATCGTCAAGCACGGCGCGCTCAAGCGCGTGGTGCTGGGTGAAGACGAGGGCACGCTGGTCTATGCCTGAGCGTGCCAAAATAGCGCCGCTACTGAGACCCACCGTGAGGAAACCCTATGCCAATTGCTGACGTAAAAAAAGCAGTCGAATCCAAAATGGATCAGTCCATTGTCGCTTTTCAGCACAACCTGACCAAAATTCGTACCGGACGTGCCAATCCGGCCATTCTGGATACGGTTCATGTTGACTATTACGGTTCCATGCTGCCCATCAGCCAGGTGGCCAACGTGTCTTTGCTTGACGCGCGTACCGTGAGCGTTCAGCCGTGGGAAAAAGGCATGGGTGCGAAGATCGAAAAAGCTATTCGCGACAGCGATCTGGGATTGAACCCCTCGTCGATGGGCGACCTGATTCGCGTGCCGATGCCTGCCATGTCGGAAGAGCGCCGCAAGGAGCTCACCAAAGTGGTGCGCGCTGAGGGCGAGAGCGCCAAGATTGCGGTGCGCAGTTTGCGTCGTGATGCCAACGAGGCGGTCAAAAAGCTGGTCAAGGACAAGCAGGCATCGGAAGACGAGCAAAAGCGCTGCGAGACAGACATCCAAAAAGTCACTGACAAACACATTGCCACCATCGACCAGATGGTGGCGGCCAAAGAACAAGACATCATGGCGGTCTGACCGGCCATGCCTGATTCCAAAGTGCCGCAACACATTGCCATCGTCATGGATGGCAACGGTCGTTGGGCCAGCAAGCGCTACCTGCCGCGGATTGCAGGGCATCGGCAAGGTGTCGAGTCGCTCAAGCGCTGCGCGCGTGCCTGTGACGAACGCGGGGTGAGGGTGTTGACAGTATTTGCGTTTTCCTCTGAAAACTGGAAACGTCCGAGCGAAGAGGTTTCCGGCCTGATGGATTTGTTTGCGCTGGCGCTGTCGCGGGAAGTGCGCCAGTTGCAGGCTGACGGTGTACAGCTACGTTTTGTGGGCGATCGGGCGGGTTTGTCGGCGCGGGTGTTGCAGCACATGCAGCAGGCGCAGGATGCCACGGCGGGCAACTCACGTTTGGTGCTCAACGTCTGTTTCAATTACGGTGGTCGCTGGGACATTTTGCAAGCTGCGTCCACACTGCAAGAGCAGGGTTTGGCATTCACAGAAGAGAACCTCAGCCAGGCCATGGCAACGGCGCATGTGCCTGATCCGGATTTGGTCATTCGCACCGGAGGCGAGCAACGCATCAGCAATTTTTTGCTCTGGCAGTCGGCGTATTCCGAGTTCTTCTTTTCTGACGTGCTGTGGCCCGACTTTGACGCGGCCACGCTGGACCAGGCCATTGCCTCTTACGCGCAGCGCGAGCGCCGTTTTGGCTTGACCTCCGAGCAGGTGCAGACGGGTTCGGCCTGAGCTCGCGCGTCAAGGGCTAAGTATGCTCAAACAACGAGTCATCACTGCCTTGCTGCTGTTGGCGCTACTGCTGCCGGCGCTGTTTTATGCGCAGCCCGAGCCTTTTATGGTGCTGACGCTGTTGTTCATTGCTGCTGGTGGTTGGGAATGGGCGCGCATGAATGGTGTGCCGCAGCAGTCGGCCTGGCTTTTGGGTTTTGTCTGTGCGGCGCTGTGCGCGGTTTTCTGGATGTGGGGTGGCATCGGTCGCACCTTGGCACCTCTGTGGTTGCTGGTGGGTTCGGCGTGGGTCTTGCTCGGTGCCTGGGTGCTCTCGCGGGGGGTGGCGGCCTGGTCCAGCCATGCGCGCAGTTTGCGTCTGTTGTTGGGTTTGCTGGCCCTGTTTGCCGCCTGGGTTGCCGTTGCGCATGCGCGTTTGTTGGGCGTTCAATTCTTGTTGTCGGTGCTGGCGTTGGTTTGGATGGCCGATATTGGCGCGTACTTTGCAGGCCGAGCGCTGGGCGGTAAATTCTGCAAGCGCAAGCTGGCGGCATCGATCAGCCCAGGCAAAAGCTGGGAAGGTGTCTTGGGCGGTATGCTGGGGGTGGTGCTGCTGGCCTTTGTGTGGCGCTGGGCCGATGCCGCTGCGGGTCATGTTGCTCCCAGCATCTACACCGTGTTGTCGGCGCGCGGTGCGGGTTTCATGGTGTTGGCGTGTTTGTTTTTGTGCGCCATGAGCGTGGTGGGTGACTTGGTGGAGTCGCTCGTCAAGCGCAGCGCGGGTTTCAAGGACAGCAGCGGTTTGTTGCCGGGTCACGGTGGCGTGCTTGACCGGGTGGATGCCTTACTGCCCACGCTGCCGCTGGCCATGATGCTGGTTTCCATTTGAGGAAAGGCATGAACACACAGGTATCTGGGCGCAGACAACGCGTTGCCATTCTGGGGTCCACCGGTTCGATTGGCGTGAGCACGTTGGAGGTGATGGCACTGCACCCCGCGCGCTTTGAGGTTTTTGCGCTGGCGGCCGCTACTCAGGTGGACAAAATGCTGGCGCAGTGTGTGCAATTCAAGCCGTCGTATGCCGTCATGGCTGATCATGCAGCGGCGCGTGACCTGACCCAAAAATGTAAAGAAAATCGCCTTGTAACACAGGTAATGTCTGGACCAGAAGCTATTGAAGAAATAGCTGCTCACGGACAGGTGGATGTGGTCATGGCGGCCATTGTGGGTGCCGTGGGGCTGGCATCTTGCCTGGCTGCGGCGCGTGCGGGCAAGCGTCTGCTGCTGGCCAACAAGGAAGCGCTGGTAGTGGGAGGCGATTTTTTCTTGCGTACGGTGGCAGCGGGGGGCGCCAAGTTGCTGCCGATTGACAGCGAGCACTCGGCCGTATTCCAGTCTTTGCCAGACGACCCTGCGTGCTGGTCTGAGCAGGTGGACAAAATCATTTTGACCGCCTCAGGCGGGCCGTTTCGCCGACGTGATCCGGCTACGTTTGGGGACATTACGCCAGACCAGGCGTGCGCCCATCCCAATTGGGTCATGGGGCGCAAGATTTCGGTCGATTCCGCCACCATGATGAACAAGGCGCTTGAGGTGATCGAGGCGCGTTACCTGTTTGGCCTGCCGCCCGATCGTATCGACGTGGTGATCCATCCGCAAAGCGTCATCCATTCAATGGTGCAGTACCGCGACCATTCAGTACTCGCGCAGTTGGGCACGCCCGACATGAAGGTGCCGATTGCGCTGGGCCTGTCGTGGCCGGACCGGGTGACCAGTGGTGCCAGTGCGCTGGATTTTTCCGCCATGGCCGACCTGAGTTTTGAGTCCATCGCGTCCCATGATCATCCGCGGCGCTTTCCCGGACTCAAGCTGGCGTGGCAGGTGCTGGAGGCCGCGCCCGGCAGCACGGCTGTGCTCAACGCGGCCAACGAGGTTGCCGTGGCCGCGTTCCTGCGGGGTGATATCCGTTTTGACCAGATTCATGCAGTCAACCTGGAAACCCTGTCCGCCTTGCAACCGTCGCCACCGGGCTCTTTGCAAGACCTGCTGGCGCTTGATGCTGCTGCGCGCGCTCGGGCGCAACAGACAGTTCGCGCATTGCAGCGTTAAGCGTCACTGACCATGATGACATTGGGTTCCTTTGTACTGGCGATCGCGCTGTTGATCGCCATTCATGAATACGGTCACTACCGTGTGGCTTTGGCGTGCGGGGTCAAGGTGTTGCGATTTTCAATTGGTTTTGGCAAGCCGTTATGGCGACGTCAGACCAACGCACAGTCCACCGAATTTGTGTTGGCCATGTTTCCCCTGGGGGGCTACGTGAAGATGCTCGACGAGCGCGAAGGGCCGGTGGATGCGTCAGAGCGCCACCTGGCGTTCAACACGCAGTCTCTCGCGCGGCGCGCCGCTATTGTTGCTGCCGGGCCGCTGGCTAACCTGCTGCTGGCGGTGGTTTTGTACGCGGTGGTGAGCTGGTTCGGGGTGGAACTGCCGCAAGCGGTATTGAGCCGACCCAGTGCCACCTCGCTTGCCGCCCAAGCTGGTTTGACCGGCGGTGAGCGCGTGTTGCGCATGGCTGCAGCAGATGAAGAGATGCAGGATGTTCGTTCTTTTGAAGACGTGCGTTGGCAACTCACCAAGGCGGCGATCAGCGCGCAGGATGTGTTGCTGGAAGTGGCGACACCTTACGACGCAGTGCGTGAGGTAACGCTGGCCTTGTCAAACCTGGGCGCGACCGAGGTGGACGCTGCGTTGTTTTCTCGCATCGGCATCAGCGTGCCGTTTTCGCGCGCACTCATTGGGGAGGTGTTGCCAGACGGTGCGGCCGCGCAAGCCGGCTTGCAGCCAGGAGACGAAGTCTTGCGCGTAGAGCAAACCAATATCGTGGATGGCCAGCATTTGCGTCAGCTGATTCGCGCTTCGGTACTTTCTGATAGCGCAGCGGCGCAGCATTGGTGGATTTTGCGCCAAGGTCGTGAAATGGAACTACAGGTGCGACCCCAAGTGGCGTTGCAATCAGGACAGACTGTTGGGCGTATTGGCGCCTATGTGGGCGCCGAGCCAGCCAAGGTGCTGGTGCGTTACGGGCCAATCGAAGGCGCGGTGCGTGGCGTTACCCAAACCTGGGACATGGCTGGGCTCACGCTGACGATGATGGGCAAGATGTTGTTGGGGCAGGCGTCGGTCAAAAACATCAGTGGGCCGCTGACGATTGCAGAATTTGCTGGTAAATCTGCCGACCTGGGGATAACGCAGTACCTGGTTTTTTTGGCACTCATCAGCGTCAGCTTGGGTGTGCTCAATTTGCTGCCGGTGCCGGTGCTCGACGGCGGCCACCTGATGTATTATCTTTGGGAGGCCGCAACTGGCAAGCAGGTGCCAGAGCGCTGGGTGGAGCGTTTGCAGCAAGGTGGCATGGCGGTGCTGATGGTCCTGATGTCCATCGCTCTGGTCAACGACATCACCCGACTGTTCAGTTAATGCCCAAGGCTTTGCTTACTTTTTAATCTCATGATGAATTTCAAATCTTGTCGTTCTGGTGCCGTGTTGGGGATTGTTGGTTTGTTGTTGTGTGCTCAATCGGCTTGGGCGGTGGACCCGTTTACCGTGCGCGACATCCGCGTGGAGGGCTTGCAACGGGTTGAACCGGGTACGGTGTTTGTGTCCATTCCGGTACATGTGGGCGAACAGTACAACGACGACAAGGCCGCTGCCTCGATTCGTGCGTTGTATGCCCTAGGCCTGTTCAAGGATGTGCGCATCGAGGTCAACGGTGACGTGCTGGTGGTGGTGGTGCAAGAGCGCCCTACGGTGGCTACAGTCGAGTTTGCAGGCATCAAGGAATTTGACAAAGACGTTTTGCTCAAGTCGTTGCGTGACATCGGTCTGGCCAACGGACGCCCGTTTGACAAGGCGCAACTCGACCGCGCCGAACAGGAGCTCAAGCGCCAGTATATCAACCGAAGTCTGTATGCAGCGCAGGTTGTCACCACGGTGACGCCGATTGAGCGCAACCAGGTCAACCTGACTTTTACCGTCACTGAGGGCGAGCCTGCCAAGATCAGCGACATCCGCATCATCGGCAGCAAGGCGTTCGGCGAATCGACACTGCGCGATCTTTTTGACCTGGACACAGGTGGCTGGATGAGCTGGTACACCAAGTCCAATCGGTATTCGCGCGCCAAGCTCAACGCCGACATCGAAACGCTGCGCTCGTACTATCTGACGCGTGGCTACCTGGAGTTTCGTGTCGATTCCACCCAGGTCACGATGGACACCAATAAGACCGATATCGGCATCACCATCAACATCACCGAAGGTGCGCGCTTTGTTGTCAGCTCGGTCAAGCTCGCTGGCAATTACCTGGGCAAAGACGACGAATTCAAAACCCTTGTCACGATCAAGCCGGGTGCGGCCTACAACGCCGACGAGGTAGCGCGCACCAGCAAGGCGTTTACAGACTACTTTGGCAACTTTGGTTATGCGTTTGCGCGGGTTGAATCGGTGCCCGAGGTGGACCGGGCCAACAACCGGGTGGCTATCACGCTACAGGCCAATCCGTCGCGGCGCGCCTACGTTCGCAAGATCAACGTGACGGGCAACACGCGCACGCGCGACGTGGTGGTACGCCGCGAACTTCGGCAAATGGAGGCGTCGTGGTACGACGGCGACAAGATTCGCCGTTCGCGTGACCGGGTGGACCGCCTGGGCTACTTCTCTGAAGTCTCCGTCGAAACCCAGGAGGTTCCCGGCGCGCCCGACCAGGTTGACCTGACACTCAACGTCGTTGAAAAGCCCACCGGTAGCCTGAGTCTGGGTGCCGGGTATTCAAGTGGTGACGGTTTGGGTCTGTCGTTTGGCCTGAAGCAGGAAAACGCGTTCGGTTCAGGCAATTCGCTGGGCATTGAGGTCAACACCAGCAAGATCAACCGGGTGTTGGTGCTCAGCACGACCGACCCCTATTTCACCGAAGACGGCGTGTCGCGCACGTTGGATGTGTATCACCGCACCAGCAGCCCGTACCAGGACCAGAGCTATTACAAGCTCATCACGTCAGGCGCGTCGATCCGCTTTGGCGTGCCGTTTACCGAAACCGACACCGTGTTTTTTGGCGCGGGCCTGGAGAAGACGACGATCGAACCCGGCACTTTGTTGCCGCTGTCGTACCAGCAATACGCCAACGCGTATGGTTACTCCAGTACGGCGGTACCGTTCACCTTGGGCTGGGCGCGTGACAGCCGTGACAGTGCGCTGGTGCCCAGCAACGGCAAGTTGCAGCGGGTCAACGCAGAATGGTCGTTTGCGGGCGACGCGCGCTACCTGCGCACCACCTTGCAGTACCAGCGCTACGTGCCCCTGAGCAAAAAGTACACGCTTGCTGCGAATGCTGAACTGGGGTTCGGGCAGGCCTCCGGTGACCGTCCATACCCGGTTTTCAAGAGTTTTTATGGCGGTGGTCTGGGGTCCGTGCGCGGCTTTGAGCAAGGCAGTCTGGGGCCACGCGATGCCAGTGGCACGGTGGTGGGGGGCACGCGCAAGCTCAATGTCAACTTTGAGATGCTTGCACCGTTTCCGGGTGTGGGCAACGACCGCACGCTGCGCATGTACGGCTTCTGGGATTTGGGCCTAGTCAGCGGAGCGGATCAGGGCCTGCCCGTGCTGAATGCCGATGCCAACAATTTGCGATCGTCGGTGGGTGTGGGTATCAGTTGGATTTCACCGGTCGGGCCGCTGCGACTGGCGTTTGCCAAGCCGATTCGCAAATTTGGGGACGATAGAATCCAGAGCATGCAATTTCAAATTGGGACCAGTTTCTGATGAATACCTTTTTATGTCGTCTGAGCGTTTTGGTTGTGGGTATGTGCTGTGCGGTGGCGGTGCAGGCACAAGCGGTCAAGATCGGCTTTGTCAGTACTGACCGCGTGATTAAAGAGGCAGCGGTGGCCAAGACCGCACAGACCAAATTGGAGCAGGAGTTTTCCAAGCGTGAAAAAGACCTGACCGACTTGGGCAACAGCATCAAGACTGCCGCTGAGAAGCTAGACCGTGACGCGCCCACGTTGCCAGAGGCGCAGCGTGCCAGCCGCCAAAAGCAGTTGGTCGAGCAGGACCGTGAATTCCAGCGCAAGCGTCGCGAGTTTCAAGAGGATTTGAACGCGCGCAAAAATGAAGAGCTGCAACAGGTCATTCAGCGCGCCAACAAGGCCATCAAGGACATTGCGGTGGCAGAAAACTACGACATCATTTTTCAGGATGCGGTTTACGTCAACCCCAAGCACGATATCAGCGACAAGGTGATCAAGGCGCTGAACTTGCCTGCGGGCAAGTAGCCGCCGGGCAAAGGCGGGTGGTCGGTGACGCTGCGTGTTGGATCGATCGTCACGGCATTGGGGGGGGAACTCCATGGCGATGCCAACCGCCTGATTGAAGGCCTGGCACCGTTGGAGGGCGCCAACAGCGCCCACCTGAGTTTTCTCAGCCATCCCAAATACCAGCAACAATTGGCGCGTTCCATAGCAGGATGCGTCATCGTCGGCCCGCAGATGTTGGCGGTGGCGCTGGCTCGGGGGGACTGCATCGTCACAGACGATCCTTATCTTTACTTTGCACGTGTGACGCAGCTCTGGAAGAGCCATTTGCCGCAACTTCAGCAGGCGCGTATCCATCCATCTGCGGTGATAGACCCGGGCGCGCAGGTGCACCCCAATGCGCGCGTTGGCGCACTGTGCGTGGTTGAGGCCGGTGCATGTATTGGTGCCGACACCGTGCTCGCCTCGCGCGTGACCGTGGGCGAAAACTGCTGCATTGGCGCACGCTGCATCGTGCATTCTGGCGTGGTGATTGGGGCCGACGGCTTTGGCTTTGCGCCCAACAACGGCACGTGGGAAAAGATTGAACAACTCGGTGCCGTGCGCATTGGCGACGACGTTGAAATTGGTGCCAACACCTGCATTGACCGTGGCGCGCTGCAAGATACGGTGATTGAGGACGGTGTCAAGCTCGACAACCTGATCCAGATTGGCCACAACGTGCGCGTCGGTGCCCACACCGCCATGGCCGGTTGTGCTGGTGTGGCCGGCAGCGCCACCATCGGCGCGCATTGCACGGTGGGTGGTGGCGCGGTGGTGCTGGGGCATTTGACGCTGGCCGACGGCGTGCACATTTCAGCTGCCTCGGTGGCGACACGCTCGATTCTCAAGCCAGGCCACTACACCGGCATGTTTCCCATTGACGACAACGCGGTGTGGGAAAAAAATGCTGCCTCAGTCAAACAGCTTTCCAGCTTGCGCGAGCGCATTCGTGCGCTGGAGGCACAGGTCAAACAACTTGGGTCAAACTCAAGCACCCAAAAAAGTTAAGGAAAAAAACATGGATATCTACAAAATTCTCACCAAGCTACCGCACCGTTATCCGTTTTTGCTGGTGGACCGCGTGCTGGAAATTGACAAGGGCAAGACCATCAAGGCGCTGAAAAACGTCACCATCAACGAGCCTTTTTTTCAAGGCCATTTCCCCTACCGCCCGGTGATGCCAGGGGTGCTGATGCTCGAAGCACTGGCGCAAGCCGCCGCTTTGCTGGCTTTTGACGCCATGGACTCGGCCGCTACCGATGACACCGTGTATTACTTTGCCGGCATGGAAGGCGTGCGCTTCAAGCGTCCGGTGGAGCCCGGCGATCAGTTGATCTTGCATGTGACGCTGTTGCGCATGAAAGCAGGCATCTTCAAGTTTCAGGCGCGCGCTGAAGTGGCGGGTGAAGTAGCGGTGGAAGCCGAGCTGACCTGTGCCATCCGCAAGATTGCTTGAGGACACGCCCTTGAGCACCATCCACGCCACCGCCTTGGTGGACCCCGCCGCCGAGCTGGACAGCACCGTCAGCGTCGGGCCCTACAGCATCATCGGGCCACACGTCAAGATCGGTGCGGGTACCTGCATCGGCCCGCATGTGGTGATTGAAGGCCACACCACCATCGGCCGTGACAACCGCATTTTTCAGTTTGCTTCGTTGGGTGCGATTCCGCAGGACAAGAAATACCACGACGAGCCGTGTGAACTGGTCATCGGCAACCGCAACACCATCCGAGAGTTTTGCACCTTCAACATCGGCTCGCCCGGGGATGTGGGCGTAACCCGTGTCGGTGACGACAACTGGATCATGGCTTATTGCCATATTGCCCATGATTGCCAGGTTGGCAACCAGACTATTTTTGCCAACAACACCCAATTGGCGGGTCACGTGCACGTGGGCGACTGGGCTATTTTTGGCGGCTTTACCGTGGTGCATCAGTTTGTGCAGATCGGTGCGCACAGCATGACTGCCATGTGCACCTTGCTGTTTGCCGATCTGCCGCCGTTTGTCATGTGTCAGGGGCAACCTGCGGGGGCGCGGTCGATGAACTTTGAAGGTCTGCGTCGGCGTGGGTTTTCTGCTGAGCGCATCGCTGTGGTGAAAGCTATGCACAAAGCACTGTACCGCGACGATTTGACCTTGCAGGCGGCTTGCGAGCGCATCGCCCTTCTTGACGAAAACTGCCCAGAGGCTACGCAGGATGTGCAGATGATGCTTTCATTTCTGAAGCAATCTTCGCCGCAGCGTGGGATTGTTCGGTGATATCTATGGTGGAGGTGCAGGGGTATCTTGTCGTTGCACCCGCTCGGCTGCGTGAGTGTTTGCAGCGATTGCGCGTCAGTGGCGCGGTGCAGGGACATCTTGTCGTTGAAACCGCGAGACGGGGACTGCGGGCGGCCTCCTCATACGGGGGTACCCGAAATCGTCGGCCCCCCGCACTCCCCATCTCGCTAGACGGTGATGTCCTCATGCGAATGCTGGGCCAGGTCTGGGCCTGGTCTTGGTCTTGCTCCCTCCCCCGCTGGGGGAGGGCAGGGGTGGGGGCCTGCATTCAGCCACCGCATTTGCGTCAACAACCACATCGGCGCAGCAGTCGGGTGGGCAGCCCCCCGATTTCTGGTACTCCAGCATGAGGGGGGATGCCCACCCGGCTGCTGCGCGGGGCACAGCCTGGGCGCATGTTCATGCACACCACTGACACCGTCCTCAACGCGGCCCTGGTGGCAGGAGAAACCTCGGGCGACCTGCTGGCCGGTTTGCTGCTCGACGGCATGAAACAGCGCTGGCCAGACCTGCACAGCGCTGGCATTGGTGGCCCGCAGATGGCCAAGCGGGGTTTTGAAGCCTGGTGGCCGCACGACAAATTGACGGTTCACGGATTGGGCTGGGACGTTTTGCTGCGCTACCGCGAGATCGTGGGCATCCGCAACCAGCTTAAAACTAGATTGCTGGCCAATAAACCGGACGTGTTTATCGGTGTCGATGCGCCTGATTTCAACCTTGACCTGGAAGCCGCATTAAAAGCGCAGGGTGTCAAGACGGTGCACTTTGTCTGCCCGTCGGTGTGGGCCTGGCGACCTGAGCGACTGGAAAAAATCAAACGCAGTGTGGACCACGTGCTGTGCCTGTTTCCATTTGAGCCCGCACTGCTGGCACAGCACGGCATCGCCGCCACCTACGTGGGGCATCCATTGGCGCAGGTGATTCCCATACACCCGGATCGCGCGCAGGCGCGCGTGCAACTTGGGCTGCGGCCTGACGCGCCCGTGGTGGCTATCTTGCCAGGCAGCCGGGTGTCTGAGGTGAGGCATTTGGTTGAAGTATTTTTTCAGGCTGCAGCCCTTATCCAAAAAGGGCAGCCAGCTACGCAATTCATAGTACCAGCGGTACCCTTGGTCAAACCGCAGATCATGGCCGCCGTACAGGCCAGCGGGCTGGGCCAGGCGGTGCAGGTGCTGGACGGCCAGTCGCACGCCGCGTTGGCCGCTTGTGACGTGACGCTGATCGCCAGCGGCACTGCCACGCTGGAGGCGGCCTTGTTCAAACGCCCGATGGTCATTGCCTACCGCATGGGCGCGCTGTCGTGGCGGCTGATGCGGCGCAAGCGCCTGCAACCCTGGGTGGGTTTGCCCAATATTTTGTGCCGTGAATTTGTCGTGCCCGAGCTGCTGCAAGACGCCGCAACGCCGAGCGCGCTGGCGCATGAAATTTTGGCCTGGCTTGCCTGCGCGGCCCGGCAGCCTGAGAAAATACGCCAACTTGAACAACGTTTTAGCGCGCTGCACACCGAGCTCAGGCGCGACACACCCACACTGGCTGTCCATGCGATCGCGCAACTTCTGCAAAACTGACCTGATCGATGCCGCTGACGCGGTGCGCCCCAAGCCGCGTGCGTCGCGTCGGCGCAACCAGCGCCAGGCCAGCATGCAGCAGATTGCGTTGCAGTGGGGGGTGAGCGGCTTGATTGCTGGCGTTGATGAGGCCGGGCGTGGCCCGTTGGCTGGCCCGGTGCTGGCCGCAGCGGTCATTCTGGACGACCTGAACCCGATTGCCGGGTTGGCCGATTCCAAAAAATTGACGGCTTTGCGGCGTGAACAACTGTTTCACGAAATTCGTGCCAAAGCGCTGTGCTTTGCCGTGGCGCAGGCCAGCGTGGCTGAAATTGAACAACTCAATATCTTGCAGGCCACCCTGCTGGCCATGCGCCGCGCCGTGCAAGGTTTGCGCTTGAGCCCAAAGCTGGTGCTGGTGGACGGCAACCGCCTGCCGGTGCTGCCCATGCGCGCCGAGGCGGTGGTCAAAGGTGACGCGTTGGTGGCGGCCATTTCTGCGGCGTCGATTCTGGCCAAGGTCACACGCGACCATTGGTGTATTGATTACGACCAGGCGTACCCGCAATACGGCTTTGCCCAGCACAAAGGCTATGGCACCGCACAGCATCTGGCCGCTTTGCGCCAGCATGGGGCGTGCCCCGAGCACCGCAAAACCTTTGTCCCCGTTGCGCAGGTGCTGGCCGACGGGGTGGCAGCGTGAACGTTGGCTGCGTCGTGCAACGGTTGTGCGGTGGATCGTCGGCCGGTCGTGGCCTGGGTGAGGTCTGTCGGGGCGGCGTCGGGTACCGGGCTATCGCGTCACGAGCGCCATGAACATGCCTGTGCAGATCAGTTCGCGCGACAACGCGCTGCTCAAGGACCTGCGTCGCCTGGCCACCGGCAACACCGACTACCGCAAGCAGGGCCGTTTCTGGGCCGAGGGCGACCACCTGGTGCGTGCCGCACTGGCGCGCGGCGTGGCTCCTGGGATCGGAGTTTTTTCAGAGTCTTTCTGGCCTCAAGCCCTTAATTTATATGGGCAGACAGCTGCAAAAAATATAGTTATTTCTGACCTGCTCTTTGACCAGTTGAGCACGCTGGAGTCACCGGCCAGAATGGGCTTTGTGTTTGAGTTGCCCGCAGTGCCTGCGTTGCAAGCGGCACAGGCCAGTGTGGTGCTCGACCGCGTGCAAGACGCTGGCAACGTGGGCGCCATGCTGCGCAGCGCGTCGGCCTTTGGCTTCAAACAAGTCATCGCCCTCAAGGGTACTGCGGCGCTGTGGAGCCCCAAGGTGCTGCGCGCTGGCATGGGCGCGCATTGGGGGTTGCGGTTGATCGAATCAGCTGAGCTTTCGCTGGTGCGCCAGCTTACGGTGCCGCTGCTGGTGACCAGCTCGCATCGGGGCGACTTTTTGCATCAGGCGCTGCTGAACAAATGCTTGCCCATGCCCTGCGCCTGGGCCATGGGACACGAGGGGCAGGGCGTGTGCGCTGAGCTGGAGACTTTGGCCAGCCAGCACATCCGCATTGCTCAGCCGGGCGGTGAGGAGTCGCTCAACGTGGCCACTGCGGCCGCCATCTGTCTGCACGCCAGCGCGACTGCAGGCTTGCCTTGAAAACCGGTTTTTTTGTCGGGAGCACGTTCGGTGCTGGGCTATAATTTTGGCCACTTTCGCACCCGCCTACGCCTAGCGCCGCCCAAGCTCCTTTCCCCTTTCAAAGCAAAGCAAGACCTGGTCTTGCGCGCGTTTGGGCGTACCCGTCACTTATTCGGAGAACCCTTTGCTTTTGTCTCTCAAGGGAAACACCCCGCCTGCCGTTCTGGCGCTGGCCGATGGCACGGTCTACATTGGCAATTCCATTGGCGCTGTCGGCACTGCCGCTGGCGAGGTGGTGTTCAACACCGCCATGACCGGTTACCAGGAAATCCTGACCGATCCCAGCTACTGCCAGCAGCTTGTCACGCTCACTTACCCGCATATCGGCAACACCGGCGTCAACGCGCAGGACGTCGAGTCTGACCGCGTTCAGGCGGCCGGTTTGATCATCAAGAACCTGCCGCTGCTGGCGTCCAACTTTCGCTGCACGCAAAGCCTGGGCGACTACCTGGCAGCGCAGGGCGTGGTAGCCATTGCCAACATCGACACGCGCCAGCTCACGCGGCAGTTGCGCACCCAGGGCGCGCAAAACGGTTGCATTTTGGCGCTTGCGCCGGGTGAGTCGCTGCAGCAGGCACACATCGACCGCGCCGTGGCGCAGGCACAGGCCGCACCCAGCATGGCCGGCTGCGATCTGGCGCGCGTGGTCAGTACCCGTGTCCGCTATGACTGGACGCAGACCGAATGGGCGTTGTCGCAAGCGCAGCAAAACGGCCAGCCCGGTTTTGGCGAGCTTGCGCAGGCGCGCTTTCATGTGGTGGCGTATGACTTTGGCGTCAAAAAGAATATTTTGCGCATGTTGGCGCAACGCGGTTGCAAGGTGACCGTGGTGCCAGCGCAAACGCCAGCGGCCGACGTGCGCAAGCTGCAACCCGACGGCGTTTTCCTGAGCAACGGCCCGGGCGACCCGCAGCCGTGCGACTACGCCATTGCCGCAGCGGCCGAACTGATCGAGCGTGGCCTGCCCACGTTTGGCATCTGCCTGGGGCATCAGATCATGGCGCTGGCCAGCGGTGCCAAAACCTTCAAGATGAAGTTTGGCCACCACGGCGCGAACCATCCAGTCAAGGAGCTGGCCACCGGCCACGTCTGCATCACCAGCCAGAACCACGGTTTTGCCGTCGATGCCGCCACGCTGCCGCCCACATTGCGCGCCACCCACCTCAGTTTGTTTGACGGCACCTTGCAGGGGCTGGAGCGCACCGACCGGCCCGCGTTCTGCTTTCAGGGCCACCCCGAGGCGTCGCCCGGCCCACACGACATCGGCCATCTGTTTGACCGCTTTGTGGATCTGATGAAGGCGCGCGCATGAGTTTTTACGGTGTCACTGACCTGTGGACCTATGTGCTGGGCGCCTTTGGCATTATTTTGTTGCCCGGGCCGAACTCGATGTACGTGCTGTCGGTGGCCACGGCGCGCGGTGTGCGCGCCGGGTTTCAGGGCGCGTGTGGCGTGTTTTTTGGCGACACGGTGCTGCTGGTATGCACCGCATTGGGCGCTGGGGGCGCGCTGCGTACTTATCCTGCGATGTTCATGGTGGTCAAGGTGGCGGGCGCGGTGTATCTGGGCTGGATCGGGTTGCAACTGCTGCGCGCGGCGCTCCAAAGCTGGATCGGCACGACGCCCGACGCCTCTGCGGCCGCTGCACCGGCATCGGCGTCAGCGGGCAGCGCGGCGTCGATGGCGCGGCCGTTTCAGCGCGCGTTGGTGATCAGCCTGCTCAACCCCAAGGCGATTTTGTTTTTGTTGTCGTTTTTTGTGCAGTTCATCGACCCCGGCTACCCGCACCCCGAGCTGCCGTTTTTGATTCTGAGCGTGATCCTGATGACCTTCAGCGCGCTGTACCTTACGGGGTTGATTTTGGCCGGTGCGCGGCTGGCGCGGGGTTTTGCGCGGCGCAAACGCCTGTCGGCCAGTTTGTCGGGTGGCGTGGGCGCCCTGTTTTTGTGGTTTGGTGGCAAGCTGGCCACCGCTAACCTGAATTGAACTGATATAAAGAAGATAGCTGCTTGCGCTTGATTAACTAACATGCCTGCACAGCCGCCCCAAATGATGAAATTGACCCGTCATTCCCGCGCACCTTCCTGTCATTCCCGCGTAGGCGGGAATCCAGGGTCTGCTGAGATGCTGGATTCCCGCCTGCGCGGGAATGACGAAGCTCTGCGTGTTTCACGTTAGCAAGGGCTAGAGCCTATTTTTACGACTAATATGCCAAAACGTACCGACATCCAAAGCATCCTGATCATTGGCGCGGGCCCGATCATCATCGGCCAAGCCTGCGAGTTTGATTACTCGGGCGTGCAAGCCTGCAAGGCGCTGCGCGAAGAGGGCTACAAGGTCATCCTGATCAACAGCAACCCGGCCACCATCATGACCGATCCGGCCACGGCGGACGTGACCTATATCGAACCCATCACCTGGAAAACGGTCGAAAAAATCATCGCCAAAGAGCGCCCGGACGCGATTTTGCCGACCATGGGAGGCCAGACCGCGCTGAACTGCGCGCTGGACTTGTGGCACCAGGGCGTGCTGGCCAAATACACCGGTGCCGCCACGGGCCGTGCCATTGAGCTGATTGGCGCCAAACCCGAAGCCATCGACAAGGCCGAGGACCGGCTCAAGTTCAAAGATGCCATGACCAAGATCGGCTTGGGCTCGGCGTGCTCCGGCATCGCCCATAGCATGGCCGAGGCCTGGGACGTGCAGCGCACGGTGGGCTTTCCCACCGTGATCCGCCCCAGCTTTACGCTGGGCGGCTCGGGCGGCGGCATTGCCTACAACCCCGAAGAGTTTGAGGTGATCTGCAAGCGCGGCCTGGAAGCCTCGCCCACCAGCGAGCTGCTGATTGAAGAATCGCTCTTGGGCTGGAAAGAATTTGAGATGGAAGTGGTGCGCGACCGCGCAGACAACTGCATCATCATCTGCTCGATTGAAAATCTCGACCCGATGGGCGTACACACCGGCGACAGCATCACCGTGGCCCCGGCGCAAACACTCACTGACAAAGAGTATCAAATTCTGCGCAACGCCAGCATTGCGGTGCTGCGCGAGATCGGCGTCGATACGGGGGGGAGCAACGTGCAATTTGCCATCAACCCGAAAGACGGGCGCATCGTGGTGATTGAGATGAACCCGCGCGTAAGCCGTTCCAGCGCGTTAGCCTCCAAAGCCACCGGTTTTCCGATCGCCAAGGTGGCCGCCAAGCTGGCCGTGGGCTATACGCTCGATGAACTCAAAAATGAGATTACCGGCGGCGCCACCCCAGCATCGTTCGAGCCATCGATTGATTACGTGGTGACCAAGGTGCCGCGCTTTGCGTTCGAAAAATTCCCCGCCGCCGACAGCCGACTGACGACGCAAATGAAAAGCGTGGGTGAGGTCATGGCCATGGGTCGCACGTTCCAGGAATCGTTCCAGAAAGCCTTGCGCGGCCTCGAAGTGGGTGTCGATGGCATGAACGAAAAAACGCAAGACCGCGAGCTGCTGGAAAAAGAGCTGGGCGAACCCGGCCCCGAGCGCATCTGGTACGTGGGGGATGCGTTTGCGGCGGGTTGGAGCGTGGATGAGGTGTTTGACATCACCAAGATCGACAAATGGTTTCTGGTGCAGATTGAGCAGATCGTCAAGATTGAGCTGGAGATTGAACGCTTGCCGCAACCGGCCGTGGGCACGGCGCTGGACAGCATCGACGCCGCGACACTGCGCGCCCTGAAGCAAAAGGGTTTTTCTGACCGTCGCCTGGCCAAGCAGTTCAAGACCACAGATACCGCCGTGCGTGCGCGCCGCCACGCCCTGGGCGTGCGCCCGGTGTACAAGCGGGTGGATACCTGCGCGGCCGAATTTGCCACCAACACCGCCTACCTGTATTCGACCTACGAGGCCGAAGGCTCCGAGTGCGAAGCTGCGCCCACCAACCGCAAAAAAATCATGGTGCTCGGTGGCGGCCCGAACCGCATCGGCCAGGGCATTGAGTTCGACTACTGCTGCGTGCATGCTGCGCTGGCGATGCGTGAAGACGGTTACGAGACCATCATGGTCAACTGCAACCCCGAGACCGTATCGACCGACTACGACACCAGCGACCGCCTGTACTTTGAGCCGCTCACGCTCGAAGACGTGCTGGAGATCGTGGACAAGGAAAAGCCCTATGGTGTGATCGTGCAATATGGCGGCCAGACGCCCTTGAAACTGGCGCTGGACCTGGAAGCCAACGGCGTGCCCATCATTGGCACCAGCCCGGACATGATCGACGCGGCAGAAGACCGTGAGCGTTTTTCGGCGTTGTTGCACGAACTCAAGCTCAAGCAGCCACCCAACGCCACCGCCCGCACCGAGCCCGAGGCGCTGGAAAAGGCCTCCACGCTGGGCTACCCGCTGGTGGTGCGCCCCAGCTACGTGCTGGGCGGGCGCGCCATGGAAATCGTGCACGAGCAGCGCGACCTGGAGCGCTACATGCGCGAAGCGGTCAAGGTCAGCCATGACAGCCCGGTGCTGCTGGACCGTTTCTTGAATGACGCCATTGAGTGCGATGTCGATGCGGTGCGCGATGCCACCGGCCGTGTGTTCATTGGCGGCGTGATGGAGCACATTGAGCAAGCCGGCGTGCACAGCGGTGATTCAGCGTGTTCGCTGCCGCCTTACTACCTCAAGCAGGCTACGGTGGATGAAATGAAGCGCCAGACTGCGGCCATGGCGCAAGGTCTGAACGTGGTGGGTTTGATGAACGTGCAGTTTGCCATCCAGCAAAAAGAGCTGGACGGCGTCAAGCAGGATGTGATTTTTGTGCTGGAAGTCAACCCGCGCGCCAGCCGCACGGTGCCGTTTGTTAGCAAGGCCACTGGGATTCAGCTTGCCAAGGTGGCCGCACGCTGCATGGTGGGCCAGACACTGGATGTGCAGGGCATCGGGGCCGAGGTGAGCCCGCCTTATTTCAGCGTCAAGGAAGCGGTGTTCCCGTTTGTCAAGTTCCCCGGTGTCGATACCATTCTTGGGCCCGAGATGAAGTCCACCGGTGAGGTGATGGGTGTCGGCAAGACGTTTGGCGAGGCCTTTGTCAAATCGCAGCTGGGTGCGGGCACCAAGCTGCCGCGACCCTTCAACCCCGACGGCTCGCCCAGCGGCAAGGTCTTCATTTCGGTGAAACAAAGTGACAAACCGGCCGCAGTGGAGATTGCGCGCGCGCTGGTAGCGATGCAATACGAGGTGGTGGCGACCAAGGGCACGGCGGCGGCGATCAACGCCGGTGGTGTGGTGTGTGGTTCGGTCTACAAGGTGACCGAAGGTCGCCCGCACATTGTCGATATGCTCAAGAATGACGAAATCGTGCTGGTGATCAACACCGTGGAAGAGCGGCGCAACGCTATTGCCGACTCGCGCCAGATCCGCACCTCGGCCTTGCTCAACCGCGTGACCACGTTCACCACCATTGCCGGCGCTGAAGCAGCGGTGGAGGGCATGCACTGCATGGACAACCTGGACGTGATCTCGGTGCAAGAGATGCACGCGCAAATCAGTCGTTTAGAGACAACGAATAGCGGCGTGCGTTGGGTGTCTGACGCAGCGAAATAAAGGCGGAGGTTCGGGCTGTTCCCGAACCGGGGGACATTCGCGGAGTCGGACACCCGACGTGCGTTGCGGATTTCAACGAACATCGCGGATATTTCCGAGCATTTTTCGATTTGTTTGGCGGCATAATCGCGCATCACCGCCGGACGGCAACGTTCGGCGGTTTCATTTTGACAACCCCTATTTCACGGAGCATGCTGTGGCGACTCTTCCTATTACCAAACGCGGTGCCGACAAGCTCAAGGCCGAGCTGCACCAGTTGAAGGCGTTTGAGCGACCTGCAGTCATCAACGCCATTGCCGAGGCGCGTGCCCAGGGCGATTTGAGCGAGAACGCCGAATACGATGCGGCCAAAGACAAGCAGGGTTTTATTGAGGGGCGCATCAAGGAAATCGAGGGCAAACTCTCGGCTGCGCAAATCATCGACCCCGCCGATCTGCACGCTGACGGGCGCGTGGTGTTCGGCTCAACAGTTGAACTGGCCGACGAAGACTCCGGCCAGAAAGTGACGTACCAGATCGTTGGTGAAGACGAGGCCGACATCAAGCTGGGCCTGCTCAACGTCAACAGCCCGATTGCACGCGCGCTGATCGGCAAAAACGAGGGTGATGTGGCCCAGGTACAGGCTCCGGGCGGTTTGCGCGAATATGAGATCGTCAGCGTGCGTTATTGCTGATCGGTCTGAATGCGTCGCTTGCTGTCGTCGTTGCCAGTCTGGTTGGCTGCCCTGTGGTGGGGCAGCATGACGACGATCGGTTTCTGGGTGGTTCCGATGTTGTTTGCCAACTTGCCCAGCCCGGCGCTGGCGGGCAACATGGCTGCCAAACTGTTTGCTGCACAAACCTGGGTGGCACTGGCGTGCGGCCTGACTTTGCTGCTGGTTTTAAGGTCAAATCAGGCTCTAGCCCCTGTCGAAAAAGCGCCATCAGCTCTTTTATTTATAGTGGGCGGGATGCTGCTGGCGCTGCTGTCGCAGTACGGTGTGGCGCCTCATATTGTGGCGCGTGACAACCTGGCGCTGTGGCACAGCGTGGGCACCGCGCTCTACGTGGCGCAGTGGTTGTGTGCGGGGGTGACTTTTAAAAAGATGCAGTCGGTGTGAACCCGTCCAGCAAAAGTCTTTGGCGGCCTCCTCATGCTGGAGTACCAGAAATCGTCGGCCGCCAAAGCCTTTCACTGGGCTAGGCGATTTGGTGAACAGTTGGGGTCAGAGCACATCGCTGCGTGAGTGGTCTGACCCGCAAGGATCAAGAAGACTGATTGCGTTTTTTGATGCTGACGGGTTTTTTCTTGGCGCGCTTGATTTGGCCGCCGGTGGTCAGGCGCTGGTTGCCCAGCACGCGCAATACTTTTACTTCAGGGCGCTGGCCGCCGCGTTTGCTGAACTTGAGTACCTTGACATCCTTTGGGCCAGGCATGCGGTCTTCGTCGATGACTTTTTCGCGTTCGGGCAGCGGGCGCCACAGCACCAGCAGTTTGCCGATATGCTGGATGGGCGCAGCGCCCAGCTCGTCGGCAAGGGTGGCAAACATGGTTTCGCGCGTGGCGCGGTCGTCGCAGAAGACGCGTACCTTGATGAGCCCGTGCGCGTTGAGCGCGGCGTCGGTTTCTTTTTTGACGGCAGGCGTCAGACCGTCGTTGCCGATCATGACCACGGGGTCCAGATGATGGGCGTCAGCGCGGTGCACCTTGCGTTGGGCGGGAGTAAGTTGGATGGCAGGCATGGCCGTATTATCAGTGAGAGACACAAAAATGAAATCAGCCGTTAAAAGCAGCAAAGTCAACCGGGCATGGCTGAACGACCATGTCAACGACACCTACGTCAAACTGGCACAAAAAGACGGCTACCGGGCGCGTGCGGCTTACAAGCTCAAGGAAATTGACGAGACGTTGAACCTGATCAAGCCAGGTCATCTGGTGGTGGACTTGGGCTCTGCCCCCGGCGCCTGGAGCCAGTATGCACGGCGCAAGCTGTCGCCCAAGTCCGCCACGGGTGGCGGTGCGGCGGCGGGCGCGCTTAACGGCCGCATTGTGGCGCTGGACATCTTGCCCATGGAACCGGTCGAAGGGGTGGATTTCATTCAGGGCGACATTCGTGAGGACGCCGTGCTGGCGCAGTTGACCGAGTTGCTGCACGGCCAGTTGGCCGACGTGGTGGTGTCTGACATGGCGCCCAATTTGTCAGGCATTGCGTCGATGGACGCGGCGCATATTGAACACCTGGTGGAGCTGGCGCTGGAATTTACCCAGGCGCACCTGAAACCGCAGGGTGCGCTGGTGGCCAAGGTGTTTCACGGTGCCAGCTACGACGCGCTGTCCAAGCGCTTTCGTGAGCAGTTTGCTACGGTCAAGCGCATCAAACCCAAAGCGTCGCGCGACCGCTCGGCAGAAACCTTTCTGGTCGGGGTGGGGCTTAAAGGATGATCATTTCCATGCAGTGCCTAGGGATCAGCCCCCCAGGTGCTGCGCCCAGCTACGAAAAGTCTAGAATTCACGTCATCTACAGCTTGACTTGGCGCTGTATCTTCATTGGAGTGTCGCTTGAATAATCCGTGGTTCTCAAAAATTGCTGTGTGGATGGTGATCGCGATGGTGCTGTTTACTGTCTTCAAACAGTTTGACACCCGCCCGGCCGCCGGCGCCGGCTATTTGGGCTATTCCGATTTTCTGGAAGAGGTGCGCAACAACCGCATCAAAAGCGCCGTCATTCAAGAGGGTCAGAGTGGCACCGAGATCATCGCCATCACCAGCGATGACCGCCGGGTGCGCACCACCGCCACTTACCTGGACCGCGGCCTGGTGGGCGACCTGATCGCCAACGACGTCAAATTTGATGTGCGTGCGCGTGAAGAAGGCTCGCTGCTGATGACCTTGCTCGTCAGCTGGGGCCCGATGTTGCTCTTGATTGGCGTGTGGATTTACTTTATGCGCCAGATGCAGGGCGGTGGCAAGGGCGGCGCCTTCAGTTTTGGCAAAAGCAAGGCGCGCCTGCTGGACGAAAACACCAATTCGGTCACCTTTGCCGACGTGGCCGGTTGTGATGAGGCCAAGGAAGAAGTCAAGGAAGTCGTCGATTTTCTGAAAGACCCGGCCAAGTTCCAGAAGCTGGGCGGGCGCATTCCGCGCGGCCTGTTGTTGGTGGGGCCTCCCGGTACCGGCAAAACCTTGTTGGCCAAGTCAATTGCGGGCGAGGCCAAGGTGCCGTTTTTCAGCATCTCGGGTTCTGACTTTGTCGAAATGTTTGTCGGTGTGGGCGCCAGCCGTGTGCGCGACATGTTTGAAAACGCCAAGAAAAACGCACCGTGCATCATCTTCATCGACGAAATTGACGCAGTGGGTCGCCAGCGCGGTGCCGGTCTGGGTGGTGGCAATGACGAGCGCGAGCAAACGTTGAATCAGATGCTGGTTGAGATGGACGGCTTTGAGACCAACCTGGGCGTGATCGTGGTGGCCGCCACCAACCGGCCCGACATTCTGGACGCCGCGTTGCTGCGCCCCGGGCGATTTGACCGTCAGGTGTATGTAACACTGCCCGACATTCGCGGCCGTGAGCAGATTCTGAATGTGCACATGCGCAAGGTGCCCTTGAGCCCGGACGTGAACGCGGGCGTGATCGCACGCGGTACGCCCGGCATGAGCGGCGCGGATCTGGCCAACCTGTGCAACGAGGCCGCGCTAATGGCCGCCCGGCGCAATGCCCGCACGGTGGAGATGCAAGACTTTGAAAAGGCCAAGGACAAAATCCTGATGGGCCCCGAGCGCAAGAGCATGGTCATGCCGGAAGAAGAGCGGCGCAACACGGCCTACCACGAATCGGGCCACGCGCTGATTGGCAAGTTGTTGCCCAAGTGCGACCCGGTGCACAAGGTCACGATCATTCCGCGTGGCCGTGCCCTGGGCGTGACGATGAGCTTGCCGGCACAAGACCGCTACAGCTATGACAAAGAATACATGCTCAACCAGATCAGCATGCTGTTTGGTGGGCGCATTGCCGAAGAAGTGTTCATGAACCAGATGACCACCGGCGCCAGCAACGACTTTGAGCGCGCCACGCAAATCGCGCGTGACATGGTCATGCGCTACGGCATGACGGCCGCACTGGGCCCCATGGTCTATGCTGAGAACGAAGGCGAAGTGTTTTTGGGCCGCTCGGTCACCAAGACCACCAACATGAGCGAAGAAACCATGCAGAAGGTGGACGCCGAGGTGCGCCGCATCATTGACGAGCAATACGCGCAGGCGCGTCGCCTGATCGAAGAAAACAGCGACAAGATGCACGCCATGGCCAAAGCGCTGCTGGAGTGGGAAACCATCGACAGCGACCAGCTTGACGACATCATGGCTGGCAAACCCCCGCGCGCGCCCAAGGACTGGACACCGCGCGTGGCACCCACTGGCTCTGACAGCGGCAGTGGTGGTGCACCCGCTGTGAAGCCCGACGCTGCACCGCACGCGGCCTGATCGTCCTTCAAACCAATCACGGGGCCACGGCCCCGTTTTTCATGACCTGGCAAACCACCCGTTTTCAGATCGACCTGCGTCGCCCGCAGGTGATGGGCATCGTCAACGTGACGCCCGATTCGTTTTCAGACGGTGGTCAGCACGCCACCACGTTGGCCGCATTGCGCCACTGTGAACAGTTGGTACGCGACGGTGCGGATCTGCTGGACATCGGTGGCGAATCCACCCGGCCTGGTGCCGCGCCCTTGTCGGTGCAAGACGAACTGGCACGTGTGTTGCCCGTCATTGCGGGTGCGTTGTCGCTGGGCGTGCCCTTGTCGGTGGACACCTACAAACCGCAGGTGATGCAGGCCGCGCTGGATCTGGGCGCAGACATCATCAACGACGTCTGGGCGCTGCGCTGGCGCGCGCCGGGCGATGCCCTGACAGGCAGCCAGGTGGTCGCCGACCACCCCAACTGTGGTGTGTGCCTGATGCACATGCACCGTGAACCGCAAACCATGCAGGTGCAGCCCATGCAGGGCGACGTGGTACCACAAGTGCTTTCATTTTTGAAGCACTCTGCGCATGATTTACAAGGGCTAGGGGTCGAAAAGTCTCGTATTTTGCTGGACCCTGGCATCGGCTTTGGCAAGACGGTGGCGCAGAATTTTGCCTTGCTGCAGCGTCAGCGTGAGCTGTGCGCGGCGGGCTATCCGTTGCTGGCGGGCTGGTCGCGCAAGTCATCGCTGGCGGGCATGGTGCCTCCCGGCGCGGCGCCCTTGTCCGCGCAAGAGCGCCTGGCGCCCAGCTTGGCCGCCGCGCTGCTGGCGGCCGAGCGTGGGGCTGCTGTGCTGCGCGTGCATGACGTGCGGGAGACGGTGCAGGCCTTGCAGGTCCTGCGCGCGATAACATCCATGCCTTGATCGACAACACAATAAGCACAGGGGAAAGCAAGTTATGACACGACGCTATTTTGGCACCGACGGTATTCGCGGCACGGTCGGTTTGCCGCCCATCACCGCCGACTTTTGCCTGCGCCTGGCGCATTCGGTGGGGCGCGTGCTCAAGCGCACCGAGGCGCGCCCAACGGTGCTGATCGGCAAGGACACGCGTATTTCAGGCTACATGTTGGAGAGCGCGCTGGAAAGCGGCTTCAACTCGGCCGGGGTGGATGTGGTGCTGCTCGGGCCGCTGCCCACACCGGGCGTGGCCTACCTGACGCGCGCGCAGCGTGCCGCGCTGGGCGTGGTGATCAGCGCCAGCCACAACCCGTTTGACGACAATGGCATCAAATTTTTCAGCGCACAGGGTGCCAAACTGCCCGACGCGTGGGAGCAAGAGGTAGAAGCCGTGCTGGCCACCGAACCGGTGTGGGCAGAGTCGGCCGCACTGGGCAAGTCGCGCCGGCTTGAGGACGCTGCCGGGCGCTATATTGAATTTTGCAAAAGCACGTTTGCCAACAACCTGACACTCAAAGGCATGCGCATTGTGGTGGACGCAGCGCACGGTGCGGCCTACCAGATTGCGCCCAAGGTTTTTCACGAGCTGGGCGCCGAGGTCATTTCGATCGGCTGCGCGCCAGACGGCCTGAACATCAACAAAGGTGTGGGCGCCACGCATCCGCAAGCCTTGGTGGATGCGGTCAAGGCGCACCGTGCTGACCTGGGCGTGGCACTGGACGGCGACGCCGACCGGTTGCAATTGGTGGACGCGCAGGGCCGCCTGTTCAATGGTGACGAGTTGCTGTACCTGATGGTCGATGACCGCTTGCGTCGTGGCGAGGCGGTGCCCGGCGTGGTGGGCACGCTGATGACCAACATGGCGGTCGAAGTGGCGCTGAAAGCACGCGGTGTGCCGCTGGTGCGCGCCAAGGTGGGTGACCGCTATGTGTTGGAAGAGCTGGAAAAGAACCAGTGGATTCTGGGTGGTGAAGGCTCGGGCCATTTGCTGGCACTGGACAAGCATTCCACCGGCGACGGTTTGATTTCTGCCCTACAGGTGCTGCAAACCGTGGTGCGCAGCGGGCAAACGCTGGCGCAGCTGCTGCAAGATGTGACGCTGTTTCCACAGACGCTGATCAACGTGCGTCTGCAGCCGGGGCAAGACTGGAAGAGCAACGCCCGCCTGGCCGATGCCACGCGCGCGGTGCAGACCGAACTGGGCGAGACCGGGCGCGTGCTGATTCGTGCCAGCGGCACCGAGCCGCTGCTGCGTGTGATGGTGGAAGCGCGTGACGCCGCACAGGCCAAGGCGTGCGCGCAGCGCATTGCCAGCACCTTGTCAGATCCGAGCGAGCCGTGATGGGGGTTGCAGCTACATTGCGCATCTGCCGGGCCGACTATGGCGACGCAGCGCACATGCGCGCGTTGATTGGTTTGCTTGACGGCTACGCCCGTGACCCCGCTGGGGGCGGCGAACCGCTGTCAAACTTTGCCAAAGCCAACCTGCCCGCCGCGCTGCGCGCGCGCCCGATGCTGTTTAGTGTGCTGGCGTTTGACGATAGCCAAAATGGCTTGCCGGTAGGGCTGGTCAATTGTGTGGAAGGTTTTTCCACTTTTGCCTGCCAGCCGCTGGTGAACGTGCACGACGTGGTGGTGGCTTCTAGCCACCGTGGGCAGGGCATTGGGGCTGTCATGCTGGAAAAAGTGGAGCACATCGCGCGCTCGCGGGGCGCGTGCAAGCTGACGCTGGAAGTGCTCTCTGGCAACGAAACGGCCGCCAAACTGTACCGCCGCATCGGGTTTGAAAACTACCAGCTGGACCCCGGTATGGGGCACGCCTTGTTCATGCAGAAGTGGCTGGGGTAGAGCGAGGTGAACATATGAATTGGCTCAACAAACTACCAGGTTTCCAGCGCACGCCGTATGGGTTTGAGTGGCGCTTGCTGCGCATGCTGCCCCATGTGTTGTTGGCAGGCACCGTGCTGCCTGCTTTGGCGGCCGTCCTGGCGCGGTTTTTGATCACACACGGCAGTGTGGCAGAGGTGGAACGCCACCTTCAGACCTTTGATTTCGCCATGATCGGCGTGGTGGTGTTGGTCTGGACCGCGGTGTTGACCGTCGGCATTGGCTGCATCATTGTCTGGTTGATGAAGGGCCCCGCCTATGTGGCCGATGGCTACAGCGTGTCGCACAGCGACAAGCCCAAAGTGTGAGCCCTGCGGGATCGAGGTCAAAAACTGTCAATCGTCGTAATGCCCACGGCACGCGATCACGTCCAAATCGGCATCGTCCACGGCATACACCAGTCGGTGCGCTTCATCAATCCGCCTTGACCAGTACCCAGCCATGTTGCCCAACAGGGGTTCGGGCTTGCCAATGCCTGTCAACGGATCACGCGCTGCCGCTTCGATCAGCGTATTGATGCGCTTCAATGTCTTTTTGTCCTGCCCCTGCCAATAGGTGTAGTCGTCCCATGCGGCCGGGGTGAATCGGATAGACCGCGCCATGTATCAAACCTTGGTCAGTTCGCGCCGGGTGGCCTTGCCTGCTTTGTGCTGTGCGATTGACTTGGCCAGGTGCGCCGCGTTAGCCGGGGTCGATAGCAGGTGCATGGTTTCCATGATGCTTTGGTAATGGTCAAGTGACATCACCACAGCGTCCGCCCCGTCACGCCTGCTGATGACTGTCACGTCAGCATCGTTGTGCACGCCGTCCAGCACTGCTTTCAAAGAACTGCGGGCTTCGGAATAAGTGACAATTTTCATGGTCTGGGTGCTTTGCTAGTTGTACTTGAATTTGTGCAAGTATAACGCTATGCCTTTGCCATCATGACGCCTTGACGGTGTTTTCAGAGTAACCGCCTACCATCAGAACTGCCATGAATTTGATGGTAAGCAATGAAACCATCTGACGCAAAGAAAAACCCGCCACGCTAGGGAAACGTGCGGGTTTTGACTTGTTTTGATACGGTCTGAAACCGTCACTTGGAGCGGGTGAAGGGAATCGAACCCTCGTATGAAGCTTGGGAAGCTGCCGTTCTACCATTGAACTACACCCGCGTTTTAAGTTGTTGATTTAAAACAACTTTTTCCTGACCAAAACGACACGATGGGTCAGTTCAGTGGGGGATTTTACCCCTAAAATTACCGGCTCAACTCCAAGCAACTGGGGGCTGTCAAACCCTTTTGACGGTCCACCATGACTTACGGAATCCAGCTTGAGAAGAAAAAATTTGGCATTTACTACTTTCGGAAAACCATGCAGGTGCCATCTTTCAGCGTACGAGTCGGCGCCTTCTTCATCGCCGCAGCTGAGCGTTTGGCAGGCACCACCGGATCACGCGTGGCGTTGGCCGCCTGTTCCTAAACGGTAAACGCTAACGACACCCGTGCTTGGTGCATGTGCCACTCCACATGGTAGGCCAGTATGCACAGAAGAATATGCATACGCATCCCGCCTAACGTGTCGTTACGGCTTATTCACCCAGAATCCATCGCCTGGTGCCAGCACTTTCCCGTTCAAAGTGAAGTCGAGATAGCTCTTGGCGGTAATGTAGTCGGTCAGTTTGGTCGCGCCTTGTGCCTCCAGACTGGGAGCGTAAAAGTACCAGCCGCTTTGCAGCGCATCCCAGGCCCAGAGTGTGGTCAGGTTGATCGGAACGACACCGGCGGCCGGGGGTTCCGCACCGATGGCCTTGTTGAAAGCGCTCGGTGTCTTGTTATCACCAATGGCGATTAGATTCCAGCCCGACAACAACAGACTTGATCCATCCAGTTTCGGTTGCAATGAGTTTGAAGTCACCAGGGCTGGGGCCGAGACCGTTGCACTGAACTCAATTTTGGCGTTGACCCAGAAACCTTCCCCCGCACCGATCGAAGTCAATACGTCGTAGCCTTTGTTCTCAGCGTAGTCAAGCAATTGCTGGCCCGTTAGTGTCGGTGTGTAAAACGCCCACTTGGACAGGCTGGCAAGCCACTTCCAGACTGTGATGATCTTGCTTTCATCATTGAACGCTGCCGCATCGATGGTGCCGGTGCCTCCATTGCCCACTAGGTTCCAGCCCGGCACCAGAGTCAAGGTCAATGTCGTACTGCCCAAGGTAGTGGTCGTCGTCGAGCTGGTGGTTGAAGTCGAAGTTGTAGACGATGTTGATGTCGTGGTCGTGCTTGTACCCGAGATCACTATGGTGACTGAACTGGACAGCGCAGAGCAGTTGTTGGCCGCGTCACAAGCCGCTACTGCGTAGCTATAGCTGCCGCCATCGGCGACCGCATGGTCAGGCCAGAAGTTATTGTTTGCCCCACCGGGTTGGCCAGCGAGGACACTATTGCGGTAAACCTTGTAACCGCTAACGCCCACGTTGTCGGTGGAAATACCCCACGACACGTTAACCACCTTGGCGCCAGCCAAACTTGCCTCTACGGCATTGACTGAGCCAGGTACCGTGGGGGCCGTGGTATCGCCGCCACCACTCCCGCTGCCATAGGTAAAGCTACCCTGGGCAAACGAAGTGCCATCAGTACACGCACTGCTGCGCTGCACCAACACGTTGTAGTTGTAGCTTGTCCCCGGTGTCAACGGCGGGCCGTCATAAACAACCGAGTTGGCCGAGACGTTGTAGCGGTCCCATAGGTGGTTGTTGTTGCTGTCATTGAGCTCAACGCCATAAACCGCATTGGCATCACCAATTCCGGTCCAACTAAAGGTCAGCGCACCGGTCACAGAACCGGTTGGTGCGAGGTTGGTGGCAAATTGCTGCTGGAAGCATGACACCGTCGCTGTTGCCGTGTGGCTGCCTGTGGCATCTTCAATCGTGAACGTGTAGTTGTACGGCAATCCACTTGGGTAGCTGGTCCAGACGCTGCCAAAGTAGGTGTTACTGGGAGCCATCCAGGAATTCCACGCGCCACCCACGGTGTCATAAGTCAGCGGTGCCGGATTGGCCACCGTGCCGGTAATGCCGGCACCTATCACGCTGACTGAAGTTGCAGTCTGGGGCGAGTCTTGGTACTGCGCCTGAATGGTATAGCCGTTGGCCCAATGCTGCGCATAAACCGTCGGATTGCTGCTACCGCCGCCGCTACCACACACGGCAATGTCTGCAGTTAAAGAAAATGTGCCATCCGCTTTGAGAGTCAGTAACCATTGACTGCCAGTGTGATCTGCGAAGTTCCAACTACCGACCACGTCACCGACCGTCCCGTTGGACCGCGTCCAGGTCATGTTGTCTTTGCCGGTCCAGGCCATGGTGGTGGCAGAGATGGTTGTTACGGTATTGATCACTTCGCCGCCGGCAGGCCCCTCACAAGCAAAGTCAGAGCTGGTGACATTGGCCGTCAATGCACCAGTTGCAGAATTCCAGGTGTAGCTGCCACTGGCCTGGTGTGGTCCAGGCCCAGCGTCCAAGTCGCCCAGAGTTGCAAAACTGGTGCGTTGCACGTTGGAGACGCGCAATTCATCGATCTGCAAACCGCTGGCGCTGTAGCCCAGCAGGACTGAGCCGCCGTAGCCACTGGCTGGCATGCCCGTATTGGTGTCACTGCCCACTTGCACACCGTTGAGGTAGAGCTTGGCCCCGGCGCTGCCCCAAGTGGCGGCAACATGAGTCCAACGGTTCAGTGGCACCGTCGTGGCACCAGAATTCAAGGAAAAAGCGGCCCAGGCACCCGCTTGAAGTTGGCCAGTAGACGTTACGTTCATGCTAAACGTCCAGCCTGCACAAGCTCCCGGATATGGCCCTTGGTTTACCAGTGCTACGCCGCTGGCGTAGCTGGTCAGGTAGGTCCAAAATTCGATCGTTCCGTTGGCCTGGCTCAGCAATTGGCCGCCGGGGTACTGCAAGTATGTGGCTGAACCAACCGGCTGACCGCTTGGTGCCAGCAGCGTCAAAGCCTGGCTCAGGCCGTTCGGGCCGTCAGCAAACGCCGAGTTTGGCGTTGCTGATGCCTTGGGACCACCGCAGGCCGCGCCGCTTTCGCTGAAAGCCAGGATATTGGCACTGGTGGCCCCATTAAAGTGATCGATCAAGACGGTGTTGGCATCTGACGCGTATGGCATTTTCAGGCCGGGGTCAAACGCTTCAAGGCTTGCTAGGGCAACGTTGTCAGCGCCAGCACCTCCGGCTACATAGAGCTTGCCATTGATCACGCCACCGGTGGTACTGGAGCGCGGCGTCGGCATTTTTGGCTGGGCTGTCCATACATCGGAAACTGGGTTGTATTCCTCAGTAGCGGTCAGACCCGCTACGAAAATATGACCACCAATGACCGCAGTGGTAGCTGCCGTGTCCACCTGATGTGTGGCTTTGCTTGCCCAACTGTTGGTCAGCGGGTTATAGACCTCGATGGTTTGGGACATCACCAAGCTTTGCGCAGCAGTGGAGCCACAGCAGCCGCCCATCACATACAAAAGGTTGTTGGCCACGACTGCATTGGCCAGCGCGCGTGCACTGGGCATGGGAGCCTGAGTGACCCAACTGTCCGTGACCGGGTTGTACACCTCTAGCACTGCGGTGGTTGGTGCACACCAGCCCAGGCAACCCCCTGCGACATAGAGCAGCCCGTCCATTGCCACCACCGCCGGAGCTGAACGAGCCGTGGGCATTGAGGTTTTGGCAGTCCAACTGTTAGTGGCCGGGTCATAGACTTCTAGCGCGGCCATTTTTTGGCCACTAACACCATTGCCACCCACGACATAAAGCTTGCCATTAATTACCGCCGCTCCCAGGCTGTTGCGTGCGGTTGGCATCGCCTCTTTTGCAACCCAGGTGTTGCTGGCTGGGTCATAGACCTCCAGGCTCGACAGGGGGGTTGCGCCATTCTGCCCACCCACCACGTACAGTTTGCCGCCGATGACACCGCCGGCCGCACCCGAGGACCGGGCGGTGAGCATGGGTGCCTTGATCTGCCACGTTGTTGGTGCGCCGACGGGCAGCGTTGTGGTGGTGGTAGATGCAGTCGTAGTTGACGTTGACGTTGACGTTGAGGTTGACGTTGTCGTTGTCGTTGACGTTGACGTTGACGTTGACGTTGACGTTGACGTTGACGTTGTCGTTGAGGTCGATGTGGTGGTGGTCACCATCACTGGTGGGCGGATTTGAATAATGACCGCTGATGCCGGTGCCAGTGGATTGGGTGTGTAAAGCGCATACAGGTTACCCGCATTGTCAAATGTCAACTCGGTGCTGCCTCCGCCGCCGAGGGTTGCAACCCGCGTTGAAGATGACACCAGATAGCCATCTGCCTGGGCAAACCGATATATCGAATTACCCAGAAAAGTACCAAAATCGGTATTTCGAGTCGAGAGGTAAATATCGCCAGCCGCGTCTTTGGCGATGCCACGCGCGGGCAAGTTGGCAATGAGCACCGACATTGAACTGTCTGTATTGACCTGATAGACATTGCCAAAATCACCGTTTGACTTTAATCGACCGGTCACCAGCGTCGGCCCTCTGGCATCCATGCCAGACGGTCGGAAATCGGGCAAATCTTTGATCAAAGCGCCGTTGGCCGCGTTAGAAATCTTGCCGCTATTAGCGGTTCCATTAGACTCACTGACCAGCAATTGGCCATCTTGAAAATCAAGGCCAGTCACAAAGGCCGCGTTGCTTGGGTAGGAATAAGCCTGACTGCCAGCGCTGTAGTTTGATGCTGCTGTCAACTTCAAAATATTCACCTGACCGGTGTTGTCGTTCAATGCTGATGCCGTATAAAGATCAAGCGCAGCATCAAAAGCGATGGCGCGGGCATCAAACGGCAGAGTAGCGAACGGCAACGCTGTATAAGCCGCATTCAGGTAGGGTAGATCGAAAGCCGGATAGACAAAAGCGCCAAAAGTATCGCCCACTTGCACTGGGCCACCTTGCCCCATCATGACGCCGTTGCTCACCACTGCCATACAACCGCCAGCGGCACAACCCACGCCACCCATTTGGTTGCCGGGGTCGGTGGTGATGGCAAATTTGCTGCCGACCAGCACACCGTCTTTGCCGACATACTGGCCGTAAATATCCCAACAGGAACCCTCGTTGGCATCACAAACACCGTTCATGTTGACATCGTTCTTCATGTCGATCCAGGTCACCAAATGACGGCTGCCGTCAAAACTGATGCTGGTCGCCATCTGACTGCCAAGTTCGGTGTTGACGCTGATCACGCCCCCGACAAGACTGCCGTTTGCGACGCTGACGCGCTGGGCATAAACATCCCAGCCGGTGCTGTTCTGATCCGACCACAGCACCATGTATTGGCTACCGTCAAACGACACCGCCACCGGGTTGTCGCTGGGTGCCGGACTGGCGTTGATGGAGATTTCGCCCATAGGAACACCCGTTGGGGTAACAAACCTGCCACGCACCTCTTGATCCAGCGAATCCTCTTTCCAGACGACAAAGAAATTCTCGCCGTTGGCGCCGTTGAAGGTCACGCTGCTGCTATTGCCAAAACCTTGACTGATGCGGAACTCACTGCCCACAGTGCCGTCGGGCGCGATGATGCGTCCGGCAATGTAGCGATTATTGGAGGCATCGCCCAGCGCGGAATTAATGAGCCGGGTATAGGTCATCAGGTACTTGCCGCCGCCGTACGCCAACATATTCTGCCCGTCCATCGAAATGCCCGCACCGCTGATGTCCAGTGCTGCCCCGACCTTGGCCCCTGCCGCGCCGATGAATTGGCCATAGACCTTGAACGGTTCCCAACTGTTCTTGATGCCCTGATCTTCTTCCCACGTTACCAAATAGTTGGTTCCGTCAAAGGCGACCCCGCCAGCGCAGCATGATTGACCGTCATGGCCCAACGGGATCACGGCACCCATGGTGGTGCCACCAGGCAACACCAGTTGTGCCGCAACCTTGCCAGCTGCTTTATCGCTTTGCAGCGCCAGCAAAAAATGATTGTTGCCAAAAGCCGCCGCCGTCCCGGCCCAACCGCTTGCAATGGGCAGCTTCCCACCCACTACAGGCACCGATGCTACAGCTGAGCCGACCAGCCCACTGGCAAGCAGCAAAAACCCCAAGGAAAAGCCGAGCCAGTCATGCCTGATCTGACTGATGTAACGCATTGACAGGCCTAACACTGATTTCAGATTAGATTGCATTTCAAGCACTCCTTGACAGGTTCATCTGCCAAATTTAAGCCGATAAAATTGGTCTCAAGGCTGCTTCTACGCCTTTACAAAAAGCAAGATTTTGCGCTACATCAAACAAATAAAATTTATATTTCAAGCTACAGCGATTGGAATTGGATACTGACCAGGTTCCCGCATGAATCCAAAGCGATACCCAGTACGATGAATCTTGAATTTCATGCCTGATTGCTGGGGGCTTACAGTTTGACGTCGGCACCAACGGCATAGCCTGCCGCTTCGCTCATATCGACTAAACTGGTCGCACTGTCAACTTAACAACACTGATGTGAAGGGAATCGCGATGAAAAAATTTGCTGTACTGGCTTTGCTGGTGTGGGGTACCTGGGCGCAGGCGCAAGCCCCTGCGGCAACTCCATCGTCCCCAGCCAAGAAAGAACTGGTGACCAAGGTGCTGGCCTTGCAGCAAGGGGCGATCGAGCAGGTGGCACAGGCCGTGGTGGAGCGCCCGGCGCTACAGATGATGCAGCAGGCGAGTTTGGCGTTGCAGACGCGGGTGGCACCTGACAAGCGCGAAGCGATCGCCAAGAAAATTCAGGAAGACCTTAACAAGTACGCCGCCGACGTCGGCCCCAAGGCGCGCGAGCAGGCGGTCAAGTTGGGGCCGTCAACCATTGGTGTTTTGCTGGACGAAAAATTTACCGAGGCTGAGCTTAAAGAGCTGATCGGCATCATGGAGTCGCCTGTGAACCGCAAGTTTGCGCAGATGGCACCAGAGTTTCAGAAAGCATTGGCTGAGAAGCTGGTGGCGCAGTCCAAAGCCAGCGTGGACCCCAAGGTCAAAGCGTTGGAACAAGCGATCGTGATGCACCTAGACTTGCCAGCGCCTGCGCCCGCCAAACCGGCTTCGCAGTTGCTGGGCGCGCCCAAGAAATAGATTTATTTCAGGATGTCACCGACGCAGACGTATTTGATTTCGACGTAGTCGTCGATTCCCAGGTGCGAGCCCTCGCGGCCCAAGCCCGACTGTTTGACCCCGCCAAACGGCACGTGTTCGGTGGCCAAAATCCCTACGTTGACCCCCACCATGCCGTATTCCAGCGCTTCGCTCACGCGCCAGATGCGGCCAATGTCGCGGCTGTAAAAGTAGCTGGCCAAGCCAAATTCGGTGTGGTTGGCGGCATAAATGGCATCTGCTTCGGTCTCGAACTTGAATACCGGGGCAAACGGGCCAAAGGTTTCTTCACGCGCGCACAGCATGTCGGCGCTGGCATCGGCAATCACTGTGGGCTCAAAGAACAGCCCCGGCAGGCGCTTGCCGCCACACAGCAAACGGGCACCCTTGGCAAGTGCGTCCTGCACGTGGCGCTCTACCTTTTGGAGTGCCGCCTCTTCAATCAGCGGCCCTTGGTTGACGCCGTCGGCAAAGCCGTTGCCCACCTTGGCGGTTTTCACCTTGGCGGCAAACTTGGCGACAAACTCGTCATAGACACCGGCCTGCACGTACAAGCGGTTGGAGCACACGCAGGTTTGCCCGGCGTTGCGGTACTTGCTGGCAAAAGCGCCTTCCACAGCGCTATCGATGTCGGCATCGTCAAACACGATAAACGGTGCGTTGCCACCGAGTTCCAGGCTGAGTTTTTTGACCGTGGGCGCAGATTGCGCCAGCAAAATGCGGCCCACTTCGGTGCTGCCGGTAAAGCTGATGTGGCGCACGATGTCGCTGGCACAAAACACCTTGCCGATGGCAATGCTGTTGTCGGCGTCGGCGCTCAAAATGTTGAGCACTCCCGCCGGAATGCCCGCGCGCTGCGCCAGTTCGGCCAGCGCCAAGGCGCTCAAGGGGGTGAGTTCGGCCGGTTTGATGACCACCGGGCAACCAGCCGCCAGCGCGGGCGACACCTTGCGTGTGATCATGGCCATGGGAAAGTTCCACGGCGTGATGGCGGCGCACACGCCGATGGGCTGGCGCAGCACCAACAGGCGGCGGTTGTTGTCAAACTGCGGCAGCGTTTCGCCATTGATGCGCTTGGCTTCTTCGGCAAACCACTCGACAAAGCTGGCCCCGTAGGCGATTTCGCCTTTGGCTTCGGGCAGCGGTTTGCCTTCTTCGGCGGTCATGATGCGCCCCAGGTCGTCCTGGTTGGCCATGATCAGGTCGAACCACTTGCGCAAAATGATGCTGCGCTCTTTGGCGGTTTTGGCGCGCCAGGCCGGCCAGGCAGCGTTGGCTGCGGCAATGGCCTTTTCAGCATCCGTTGTGCCCAGGTTGGCCACATCGGCCAGGTGCGCACCGGTGGCTGGGTCGGTCACGGCAAAGCGGCTGGCACCAGCGACCCACTGGCCGTTGATGAAAGCGTCGGTTTTGAGCAGGCTGGGGTCTTTGAGTTGGGCGAGGGGTGAGGCAGACATGAAGGCTCCTGGATATATAAAAAAACGGGCTCTAGCCCTGGTGAAATAAGCGTGAGTAGCTATAAATATTGATGATTTGTCAACGTCTGGGAACGCCTGGCAGCACGCACAGCATTTCAAACAGCAGATTGGCGCCCAGCAAGGCGGTGTTTCCGCTGGGATCATACGGGGGTGACACCTCCACCAAGTCGCAGCCCACCAGATTCAGCCCCCAGCAACCACGGATGATCTCCAGCGCCTGCGGCACCGTCAGGCCGCCTATTTCAGGGGTGCCGGTGCCGCCCGCGTAGGCCGGGTCGATGCCGTCGATATCAAAGCTCAGGTAACACGGTGCGTCGCCCACGGTAGCGCGCACGTTGGCCATCAGGGGGCTGAGCGACTGCCACCAGACCTCGTGCGCCAGCGTCAGGTGAAAGCCCTGCTGACGCGGCCAGTCAAAGTCATCCGCCGCGTAGCCACTGCCGCGCAAGCCGATCTGGAACACCCGCTCGCACTGCAGCAGGCCTTCTTCAACCGCACGACGAAACGGCGTGCCGTGCGCGATGGCCTCGCCAAACATGTCGGCGTTGACATCGGCGTGCGCGTCCACATGCACCAGTGCCACCGGGCCATGCTTCTTGGCCATGGCGCGCAGGATGGGCAGGGCAATGGTGTGGTCGCCGCCCAGCGTGAGCGGAATGCAGTCGTGCGCCAGCAGTTCGTCGTAAAAGTCGGTGATGATGGGCAGTGATTTGTCCAGCGAATAGGTGTTGATCGGCACGTCGCCCAGGTCTGCTACCTGCAGTGTGTCAAATGGAGCGGCCCCGGTGGCCAGGTTGTAGGGGCGGATCAGCGACGACTCGGCGCGGATGGCCCGTGGACCGAACCGCGCGCCCGGGCGATGGCTGGTGCCAATGTCCAGTGGTATGCCGACAAAGGCTGCGTCCAGACCGTGCGCGGTGGTTGCCGTTGGCAGCCGCATCATGCTGGCGATGCCGCCAAAGCGTGGCATGGCGTTGCCCGACAGGGGTTGATTTTTGCCGTTCATGGGGTTAACGCGACATGCCAACACGCTGTCTGGTAGCAGCAATTTTTCTACAGGGGGTAGCTGATTTGGGGTCGGATCCCAATTCGGGGCGGAGTATTTGAACTTGCTCAAGTAGCGTCACCGAATTGGGCTCTGACCCCAATTCTGCGGCTCGTACAGACGGACTGAATTTCATATTCTGGGCAGGTGCTGTGACCATGGCGGTCAGCGCCGCCGCCCGCGCAGCCATTCCAGCGCCAGCATCAGCGTGGTGGTGAAGATGATCAGCAGCGTGGCCACGGCGGCAATGGTGGGGTTGATGTTTTCACGGATGCCGGTAAACATCTGGCGCGGCAGGGTGACCTGCGTTGGTCCGGCGATGAACAACGTTACCACCACCTCGTCAAACGAGGTGGCAAAGGCAAAAAGCGCGCCAGAGATAACCCCTGGCGCGATGATGGGTAGCGTGATGCGGAAAAAAGTGCTCAAGGGGTTGGCTCCTAAGCTGAGCGACGCACGCACCAGGTTTTCGTTGAAGCTTTGCAGGGTGGCCAGTACGGTGGTCAACACAAACGGTGCGCCCAGTGCGGCGTGCACCAGCACCAGGCCAAGGTAAGTGTCATTCAGACCAATGCGCGCAAAAAAGATGTAAGTGCTGACGGCGACCACCACAACGGGTACCACCATCGGCGCAATCAGCAAACTCATCAATAAGCCCTTGCCAAAGAAGTTCACTCGCGCCAGGCCGACCGCGGCCATGGTGCCCAAAATGGTGGCCAAAATGGTGGCCAAGGGTGCCACGATGAAACTGTTGCGTGTGGCGCGCGCCCAAGCATCTGATGAAAACAGGTTGTGATACCAGCGCAGCGACCAGCCCGGCACGGGGTAGGACAAAAACGTGCTGTCGCTGAACGACAACGGCACGATCGCCAGGATCGGCAGCAGCAAATACAGCAGCACCAGCACGCCAACACCGCGCAGCAGGTACCAGCCGATCTTGTCGGACAGCGTGGCGTAAGCCGGAAACATCGGCCGCGTGGGCAGTGACATCGCTTTACCCCAGACTCAGTTCTGATTTGACGACGCGCCGATACACTGCATACAGCACCAGCGTGGCGCTCAGCAGCACGGCACCCAGCGCGCAGGCCATGCCCCAGTTGACGGTCACGTTGGTGTACTGGGCAATGTAGTAGCTCAGCATCTGGTCGCCCGCACCCCCCAGCAGGGCCGGGGTGACGTAATAGCCAATGCTCAAAATAAATACCAGCAGTCCACCGGCTCCCATGCCGGGGTAGGTTTGCGGCATATAGACCCGAAAGAAAGCTGCCAGTGGCGATGAGCCCAGCGACACCGCCGCGCGCAAATACGTTGGCGGCACGGATTTCATCACGCTGTAGAGCGGCAAAATCATGAACGGCAGCAGAATGTGCACCATGGCGATGATGACGCCCAGCCGGTTGAACAGCAGCGGCAATGGCTGGCTGATGAAGCCCAGTTCAAGCAGCGCGCGGTTGATCAGCCCGTTGTTTTGCAACAGCACGATCCATGCCGCCGAGCGCACCAGAACCGAAGTCCAGAACGGCACCAGCACCAGAATCATCAGCATATTGGCCTGGCGCGCGCTCAGGGTGGACAGCCAGTACGCCAGCGGGTAACCCAGCAACAGGCAGGCCAGCGTCACCACCGCGCTGATGCTGAAGGTACGTGTCAGGATATTGAAAAAAGCGGCAGATTCTGGATCTACCTGCACGATGTCGCCCTGCACATTGCGCTTCAGGTCAACGGCGGTTAGCAGGTAGTCGGGCGTCCAGCGCGAGCCGTTTTTGGCAATCGCCTGCCAGTAGCCCAACTCTTCCCAGCGCGGGTCCAGCTCCAGCATGCGCGCTTTGACCTGCGCGGGCGACAAGTTGGCCTCAAAGGGCAGGGCGCGGAAGGTGCTCATCACCAGCGAGCGGCCACCGGCAATTTCACTGTTGAGCCGACGTGCCAGGTTACCGGCATCGGCCTGCTCGGTAATGGCCGACAGGTCAGCGATCAACGCAGCGTAGGCCGCCTCGGGTGGGGCCGTGGTGCGGTCCCATGTGTCCAGCACCGCCACCGTTTGGCGCAAGGTACTGGCCACCTCCGGGTTTTCTACTGCGCGCACCAACAACGCGCCGATCGGTACGATGAAGAAGGCCAGCAAGAAAACCAGCAAAGGCAGCGTCAAAGAAATGGCAAAGGCCTTTTTGCGACGCTGTGAACGCCGCAACTGCGCCTTCAGGTCGCCCGGAATCACGCCAGCGGCAGGCGCTGAAACAAAGTTGGCGGTGGTCGTAGTCACGGTCTTTGCCCTGTCTCGCAACGCGCTTATTGGGCGGCCCAGGCGGCAAAGCGTTTTTCCAGCGCCTCGCCCTGATCAGCCCAGAAACCGACGTTGAACTGCAGCGCGGTCTTGGCGTTGGCCGGAGCGGTCGGCAGACCGGAGAGCACCTTGGCATCGAGCTTGGCCAGCGCCTTCTTGTTGGTCGGGCCGTAGGCGATGTTCTTGGCGTATTCGGCCTGGGCATCGGCACCGCTGGCCATGGCGATGAACTTCAGTGCCACGTCCTTGTTGGGTGTGCCCTTGGGCATGACCCAGTAATCGAGGTCATAAATGCCACCGGTCCAGGTGATCTTGAGGTTTTTGCCTTCGCGCTGAGCGGCATCAATGCGGCCGTTGTAGGCGGTGGTCATGACCACGTCACCGGCGACCAGAAACTGCGGCGGCTGCGCACCGGCTTCCCACCACTGGATGTTGGACTTGAGCTCGGTGAGTTTCTTGAACGCGCGGTCGGCGCCTTCTTTGGTTTTGAGCACCTTATAGACGTCGGCCACGGCCACGCCATCGGCCATCAGGGCAAATTCAACGTTGTAGCGGGCACCCTTGCGCATGGCGCGCTTGCCGGGGAATTTTTTCACGTTCCAGAAATCGGCCCAGGTGGTGGGGGCGGTCTTGAGCTTGTCGCCGTTGTAGGCCATGACGGTGGACCAGACAAAGGTGCCGATGCCGCATTCATGGATGGCAGCCGGTTGAAAGTCGGCCTTGTTGCCGATCTTGCTGTAGTCGAGCTTTTCAAACAGGCCTTCGTCGCAGCCACGCGCCACGTCGGGACTTTCCACTTCCACCAAGTCCCAGGTGACCTTTTTGGACTCGACCATGGCCTTGATTTTGGCTTGCTCGCCGTTGTATTCCACGCCCACGACCTTGTTGCCGGTGGCCTTCTCGAACGGGCCAAAGTAGGCCACTTTTTGCGCGTTGCCGTTGGCGCCGCCAAAGTTGACCACGGTCAGCTGGGTCTCGGCGTGGCTGGCAACAGCCAGCAAGGCGGCACAGGCGGCCACGAGGGGTTTGAGTTTCATGAAATGTCTCCTTCAGGGTAGTTAAGCAAGTTCAAAAAAATGCAAGCAGATCAAAGGTAGACCCGCAAATGCTCGGGAGGCAGGTGCAACCAGACCGCCTCGCCCGCCTGGGGCAAGGTCTGGCTGTCCAACGCAATCTTGACAGTGGCTTCGGTCTGCTGGCCGACCTGGCAGCGCAGACGCAAATGGTCGCCCAGGTAAATCACATCATTCACCTTGGCGGGCACACAGTTGGAGGCGGGGCGGCTGCTTTCGGTATGAACGCGGATGCGCTCGGGCCGGATGCACGCCTTGACCGATGTGGACACGCTCGCGGCGTTGACGTTGATGCCAGAGACGTTGCCACCATCGTTCAGTTGCACGCTGCACTGGCCCTGGTCAACAGCGCGCACTTCGCCGTGGAACACCGTGTTGTCGCCAATAAACCCGGCCACAAAGCGGTTGGTGGGTGTTTCATACAGGCTGGTAACGGTGTCAATTTGCTGAATCATGCCGTCGTTGAACACGGCCACCCGGTTGGACATGGTCAGTGCCTCGGACTGGTCGTGCGTGACGTAAACAAAGGTCAGCCCCAGCTTGCGGTGCAATTCTTTCAGCTCGAGCTGCATGTGTTCACGCAATTGCTTGTCCAGTGCGCCCAGTGGTTCGTCCATCAGCACCAGTTGCGGGTCAAACACCAGCGCGCGCGCCAGTGCCACACGTTGTTGCTGCCCGCCCGAGAGTTGCCCCGGAAAGCGCGCCCCCAGCGTGCCCATTTGCACCATGTCCAGCGCGCGCAAGACCTTGGCCTCGCGCTCGGCCTTGCCCAGTTTGCGCACGGTCAGCGGGTAGCCCACGTTGTCGGCAATCGACAGGTGCGGGAACAGCGCGTAGTTTTGAAACACCATGCCAAAGTTGCGCTTGTGCGGCGGCGTTTTGGTGATGGGTTTGCCCGACAGCAGAATCTCGCCCGAAGTGGGCGACTCGAACCCGGCCAGCATCATCAGCGTGGTGGTCTTGCCCGAACCCGAGGGCCCCAGCAGCGACAAAAATTCGCCGCTCTGGATGTCCAGATTCAGGTCACTCACCACCAGCGTGGTGCCGTCGTAAGATTTTTGGACGCTGGAGAAGCGGACCAGAGGTTCAGATGCCATTCGTTGCTATTCTTTCAAAAGCACGCTGCGCACTTGGGATAAGGGCTACAGGCTGTTTTTATATGCAAAGAGTGTGCCAGTCAGGCCACTGCCGCCAGGCTGGCTTCCATGATACCCAGGCCCTCGTCAACAATCGCATCGCTGGCGGTCAGTGGCACCAGAATGCGCACCACGTTGCCGTAGGTGCCGCAGGTCAGCAAAATCAGACCGCGTTTGGTGGCCTCTGTCGCCAGCGACTTGGCCAGTTCGGCACTGGGCTGGTGCGCGTCGCCGCCCTTGCACAGTTCAATGGCCACCATGGCACCCAGACCGCGCACGTCGCAGATGCGCTTGTCTTTCGCGGCCAGCGCTTTCAGGCGCGTGGTCATGCGCACGCCCAGCGCCTTGCTGCGCTCCAGCAGTTTGTCTTTTTCAAACACGTCCAGCACCGCCAGCGCCGCTGCGCAGGCCACCGGGCTGCCAGCATAGGTGCCGCCCAGGCCACCCGCTGCGGGTGCGTCCATGATCTCGGCACGACCGACCACACCTGAAATGGGGTAGCCACCAGCCATCGATTTGGCCATGGTGATCAGGTCAGGCGCGACACCGCTTTGCTCGATGGCAAACCAGGTGCCGGTGCGGCCCGCGCCGGTTTGAATCTCGTCGGCAATCATCACGATGCCGTGCTGGTCGCACAGTGCGCGCAGGCGCTGCAAAAAGTCAAACGGCGCCACGTTGAAGCCGCCTTCGCCCTGCACCGGCTCGACGATGATGGCCGCCACATGGCTGGCTTCGATGTCGTTCTTGAAAATGCTCTCTACAGAGTTGATAGCATCATCCACAGACACACCGTGCGCTGCATTGGGAAACTGTGCATGAAAAATTTCGCCAGGAAAAGGCCCAAAGCCCAGCTTGTAGGGGGCCACCTTGCCGGTCAGGCCCAGCGTGAGCAGCGTGCGCCCGTGGTAACCGCTGGTAAAGGCGATGACACCTGGGCGCTTGGTGTAAGAGCGCGCGATCTTGACGGCGTTTTCAACCGCCTCGGCACCGGTACTCAAAAACAGCGTTTTCTTGGCAAAGTTGCCCGGTGCCAGCGCGTTGAAGCGCTCGGCCAGCTCCACATAGGGTTCATAGGCCAGCACCTGAAAGCAGGTGTGCGTGTACAGGTCAATCTGGGCCTTGACGGCCGCTTTGATCTCGGGGCGGCAGTGGCCGGTGTTAAGCACCGCAATGCCGCCGGCAAAGTCGATGTAGCGTTTGCCTTCCACGTCCCACACCTCGGCGTTTTCGCCACGGGCGATGAAAACTTCGTGGCTTTGGCCGACACCGCGGGGAATAGCGGCTTTGCGGCGGGCCATGAGAGCGGCATTGGTTTGTTGGGTTTTGGTCAGCATAGGGTTTCCTGGAAGAGGGTTGGCGTTGATCGATGGTCGCACTGTACGGTGCTTGCGGCGCTTCAACCATATACAGTTGCGCCTATTTGCACGATGTACTGTGCAGTACCCGCACCCGCTACATAGAAACCCTGATACGCTAGACAGATGTTGACGCTGAACCCTCAAAGCTCCACACCCCTGGTACTGCAAATCGTTGCCGGTATCAAGGCCGACATTGAAGACGGCACGCTGCGTGCGGGCTCCAAGGCACCTTCCATCCGCCAGTTTGCCCACGCGCACAACGTGAGCGTGTTCACCGTGGTGGATGCCTACGACCGGCTGGTGGCGCAGGGCTACTTTGCCTCGCGCCCGCACTCCGGGTTTTTTGTCAAGCAGCGGCCCTCTGTGGCGGCCGAGTTGCCGGGCCACGGGCCCAACTTCAGCTTTGACTCGATGTGGTATTTGCGCCGCATTTTCGAAAACCGCGCGCTGCGCATGAAGCCGGGTTGCGGCTGGTTGCCGGGCGACTGGCTGTTTCAGGATGGCGTGCGCCGCGGCTTGCGCGGGCTGGCGGCCGACGACGTCGATCTGGGCGGGTATGGCGAGCCCAAAGGCTACCCGCCGCTGCGCCAACTGGTACGCGACTTGCTGCTTGAGCAGGAGATCACCGTCAGCGCCGAGCAGGTGTTGCTCACCCATGGTTCCAGCCAGGCCATGGACCTGGTGGCGCGCCGCCTGGTGCGCCCGGGCGACGCGGTGCTGGTGGACGACCCGGGCTACCCCAATCTGTTGTTTTCGTTGCGCTTTCTGGGCGCGCGGCTGATCGGCGTGCCACGTACCGCAGCGGGGTACGACCTGGTGGCGTTGGAAAAGTTGGTGCTGGAACACAGCCCCAAGGTATTTTTTACCCAGCCGCGCTTGCAAAGCCCGACCGGCTCGGTGGCGCAACTGGCACATTTGCACCGCGTCATGCAACTGGCCGACAAGCACGATTTTCTGGTGGTGGAAAACGACATTTACGCCGACCTCGACCCCGAGCCACGGCCGTCGCTGGCCAGCCTGGACCAGTTGAACCGTGTGGTCTATATCAGCAGTTTTTCGAAAACCATTTCGCCCAATATCCGCGTCGGCTACCTGGCAGCCAACCCGGACCTGCTGGAAGACCTGGCGCAGCTCAAAATGATCTCGGGCCTGACTTCCAGCGAATTCAGCGAACGCATTGCGCACGGCGCGTTGCTCGACGGGCGCTGGCGCAAACATGTCAAAGGCTTGCGCGAACGGCTCGCCAAGGCGCACGTGGCCACGGCGGCGAAGTTGATCCAACTGGGTTTCGAAATTTTCTGCGAACCCAAGGCGGGCATCTTTTTATGGGCGCGCCACCCTGCCATTGCCGATTCGGCCGAGCTGGCCTACAAGGCCGCCGAGCAGGACATTTTGCTGGGCCCCGGCCATCTGTTCAGCGCCGACTTGCAGCCCAGCCCATGGTTGCGTTTCAACGTGATTTTTTGCGACGACCCGGCGCTGTATGCGTTTTTGGAAAGCTGCACATCGCCGTGATGGGTCAACGCCACCACGCCTCAACGCTTTTGGCGTCGCATGGGGTCAAAAGCCAGTTGCAAAAAAGTCTCATATTTCATAGCTACCAGCCGTTGAAAGATAAGGGCTAGAGCCTGTTTTTGTTCAAAATCTGTCAAACCGGACACCGGTGAGGCAGGGTGATTGGGTCAGGCGACCGGGCTTTGGGGCGAAATGCGTGTGCCTGAGGTGTTGGCGTACGCATCCCTCTTTTTCGCGCGTGCTTTCGCCCCAAAACCGCATGCGCCTGGCCCAGTCGCCCTGCCGTACGTCGATGTCTTTTGAATTCTTCGCCGCTTCTCTTGCCCACCGCACCGCTCATCACCCCCGATACAGCCGCCCTTGCCAGGTATCGCGCGCCAGCAGCAAGGCTTCCACTTGCGGCAACAGCTCGTGCAGGCGCATGTTCCAGGCCGGGGCGAGCTTGACCGACGGCGGCACCTCGCTGCCAATGCGCTGGATGGCGATGGTGGGTGCGAGCCGCTCCAGAAAATCCACCACCAGTTCAAAATAATTTTCCGGGTCCATGATCGGCAGGCTGGCCGGGTCGCGCCGCCACTGGTTGGCCAGCACCGTGTGCTTCATGATCTGCAATTGATGCAGTTTGAGGGATGTCAGCGGCAAGGCCGATAGCTTGCCTGCACCATCGAGCATGCTCTGACGGCTTTCACCGGGCAGGTCAAACATGATGTGCGCGCCCACTTGCAAACCGCGTACGGCGGCGCGGCGGATGGCATCTTGCGCGTCGGCAAAGGTGTGGCCCCGGTTGACGCGCGCCAGCGTGGTGTTGTCACACGACTCCAGCCCCAGCTCCAGCTCGATAAGTTTGCTTTGCGACAACTCGGCCAGGTAGTCCAGCACATCGTCGGGCACGCAGTCGGGCCGGGTGCCGATGACCAGACCGTCGATCTTGGGGTGCGCCAGCGCCGCACCATAAATCTGGCGCAACTGATCCACTGGCGCGTAGGTGTTGCTGTAGGCCTGAAAGTACGCCACAAAGTGCCGGGTGTTGGGGTAGCGGCGGGTAAAAAAGTCCAGCCCGGTGTCGATCTGGCGTGTGATGTCGGACTGGTCACGCAGATAAGACGGCGTGAAACCGTCGTTATTGCAGAAGGTGCAGCCGCCAACACCCTTACTGCCGTCGCGGTTGGGGCAGGTAAAACCGGCATCGACCGACACCTTTTGCACGCGGCCTCCGTGGCGCGCGCGCTGCTGGTCGTTCCAGGACAGGAATCGACGCTTGCCAAAGGTGGGGGAAATGGTTGAAACGGGCATGGGGGATTCGTAGGGTCGGTCGGGTCGCGCATGATAAGCGGGTCTGCCCTGTACATCAGAATCAGCAGTGGCCCGGCGATAATGCGACGCCCGTGTCTGCAGACAGGTGCCACCGTTTGGGTGCGCTTCTGCTCTCTTTAACGTATAAAACCCTATTTGTTATGACCTCGTCCGACATCTCTGTTGCCGACATCCGCAAGACCTTCCTCGACTTTTTTGCCTCCAAAGGCCACACCGTGGTGGCATCCAGCCCGCTAGTGCCCGGCAACGACCCAACACTTATGTTCACCAACAGCGGCATGGTGCAGTTCAAGGACGTGTTCTTGGGCACCGACAAACGCAGCTATGTGCGCGCCGCATCGGTGCAAGCCTGCCTGCGCGCTGGCGGCAAGCACAACGACCTGGAAAACGTGGGCTACACCGCGCGCCACCACACGTTTTTTGAAATGCTGGGCAACTGGAGCTTTGGCGATTACTTCAAGCGTGAGTCGATCGAGTGGGGCTGGGAACTGCTCACCAAAGTCTTCAAACTACCGCCCGAGCGCCTGCTGGCCACGGTATATGCCGAAGATGACGAGGCGTATGACATCTGGACAAAAACCATCGGCCTGCCGCCCGAGCGTGTGATCCGCATTGGCGACAACAAGGGCGGGCGCTACAAGAGCGACAACTTCTGGATGATGGCCGACACCGGCCCGTGCGGCCCGTGCTCCGAGATTTTTTATGACCATGGCGACCACATTCCCGGTGGCCCCCCGGGCAGCCCGGACGAAGACGGCGACCGCTTCATCGAAATCTGGAACCACGTGTTCATGCAGTTCAACATGGACGAGTCCGGTGCCGTAACGCCGCTGCCCGCGCCTTGTGTCGATACCGGCATGGGGCTGGAGCGGCTGGCCGCCATCTTGCAGCACGTGCACAGCAACTATGAGATTGACCTGTTTGACGCGCTCATCAAAGCCGCCGCGCGCGAGACCGGCTGCGCCGACCTGGGCAACCCGTCGCTGAAGGTGATTGCCGACCACATCCGCGCCACCGCGTTTTTGGTGAGTGATGGCGTACTGCCCGGCAACGAAGGCCGCGGCTACGTGCAGCGGCGCATCATCCGCCGCGCCATCCGCCACGGCTACAAGCTGGGCCAGAAGACACCGTTTTTCCACAAACTGGTGCCCGACCTGGTGGCGCAAATGGGCGCGGCCTACCCGAACCTGGCCGCACAAGCCGCGCGCATCATGGACGTGCTGCGCGTGGAAGAAGAGCGTTTTTATGAGACACTTGCCACCGGCATGGAGATTCTGGACGAGGCACTGGCGGGCGACGCGCGCGTGCTGCCGGGCGCGGTGGCGTTCAAGCTGCACGACACTTTCGGCTTTCCGCTGGACTTGTCCGCTGACGTGTGCCGTGAGCGCGGTGTCACGGTGGACAGCGCCGGTTTTGATGCCGCCATGGCGCAGCAAAAAGCGCAAGGCCGCGCCGCGGGCAAGTTCAAGATGGACAAGACGCTGGACTACACCGGCCCGGGCAATACTTTCATCGGCTACGAGCACCTCACAACCACTACAGAAGTTGTAGCTATTTACGCAGACGATATAAGCGCTACAGCCTTAAAAGAGGGTCAGACTGGGGTAGTGATTCTGGCCACCACGCCGTTCTATGGCGAAAGCGGCGGCCAGGTCGGCGACCGTGGCGCGATCTTTTCCGAACACGCCTTGTTTGAGGTGGCCGACACCCAAAAGCTCAAGGCCGACGTGTTTGCGCATCACGGCACGCTCAAGACTGGTGCGCTCAAGGTAGGTGACAGCGTCACGGCACACGTCAACTCCAGCGCGCGCGCCGCCACGCAGCGCAACCACTCGGTCACGCACCTGATGCACAAGGCGCTGCGTGAGGTGCTGGGCAGCCACGTGCAGCAAAAGGGTAGCCTGGTCAACCCCGAGCGCACGCGCTTTGACTTTGCCCACAATGCGCCCGTCACGGAAGCTGAAATCCGCGAAGTGGAAGCGCGCGTGAATGCCGAAATATTGGCCAACGCCGCCACGCAGTCGCGCGTCATGGACATCGAGTCGGCGCAAAAGACCGGGGCCATGATGCTGTTTGGCGAAAAATATGGCGAGTCGGTGCGGGTGCTTGACATTGGCAGCAGCCGTGAGCTGTGCGGCGGCACGCACGTGGCGCGCACCGGCGACATTGGCTTGTTCAAGGTGGTGGCTGAAAGCGGCGTGGCCAGCGGCGTGCGTCGTATCGAGGCCGTCACGGGTGAAAACGCCTTGCATTACCTGCAGCATCTGGAGAACAGCATGGGCAACGCCGCCCACCTGCTCAAGGCTCCTGTGGCCGAGGTGAACGACCGTCTGGTGAGTGTGCTGGAACACGTCAAAACGCTCGACAAAGATCTGACTGCGCTCAAAGGCAAGCTGGCTAGCGCCCAGGGCGACGAACTGGTGACGCAGGCGCAAGACATCAACGGTGTCAAGCTGCTGGTGGCGCGTCTTGAAGGCGCTGACGTGAAGACGCTGCGCGACACCATGGACAAGCTCAAGGACAAGCTCAAAACCGCCGTGATCGTGCTGGGCGTGGTGGACGGGGCCAAGGTGCAAATTGCCGTGGGGGTCACGCCCGACACCACCGCCAAGGTCAAGGCCGGCGAGCTGGTCAACTTTGTTGCCGCACAGGTGGGTGGCAAGGGCGGTGGCAAGGCCGATATGGCGATGGCCGGTGGTACCGAACCGGCCAAGCTGGCGCAGGCCTTGGACAGCGTCGTCGGTTGGGTCACCGCCAAACTCTGAACACTCTTTTATCAATAGCTGTTAGCCCTTGATTGATAAGGGCTGGAGACCTATTTGTCTTATAATTTTTGGACACGTCAACGGTGGTGTCTGTTGCTGTGGCTGGCATGGTTTGCAGTGGGCGCATCACCGGCGCAGGCGCAGGGCTACCAGTGGCGCACCTGGTCTGCGGGGTGGGTGCAACCGCCGCTGCAGGTGACTGACCTGTCGGGGCGTGTCTGGCGTTTGCCAGAGCTTGCAGGCAAGGTGGTGCTGGTCAACTTCTGGGCCAGCTGGTGTGAACCGTGCGTGACTGAAATGCCGTCGCTGCAGGCGCTGGCGCAGCGCTATCCCGACAGCGTGGTAGTGCTGGCGGTCAACTTCAAGCAGTCTCTGCCGGCCATCGACAGTTTTTTGCAGCGCACCGGGTTGACGCTGCCGGTGGTGGCCGATGCGCAAGGGCTGCTGGCGCGCCAGTGGGGCGTCAAGGTTTTTCCGGGCACGGTGCTGATCGACGCGCAAGGCAAGGCACGTGGTGCGGTGCAGGGCGAACTGGACTGGGGTGGCCCGAGTGCCCAAGCGCTGTTGCAACCCCTGTTACCCAGGTCACATTGAGCGGCTGGCCGGGCCTTCTAAAATCCTCCTCTTTTCAGGCATCCTCCACAAGGCAATTCATGAGTGCATTTTTGAATGAAACCGTATTAACCGTTCACCATTGGACCGACCGGCTGTTCAGCTTTACCACCACGCGTGACCCGATTCTGCGGTTTTCCAACGGCCACTTCACCATGATCGGCTTGCGTGTCGATGGCAAACCGCTGCTGCGCGCGTACAGCATCGTCAGCGCCAACTATGAAGACCATCTGGAGTTTTTGAGCATCAAGGTGCAAGACGGTCCGCTCACCTCCAAGCTGCAGCACATCAAGGTAGGCGACAAGATTGTGGTGGGCAAAAAGCCCACGGGCACCTTGCTGATCGACTACCTGCTGCCCGGCAAAAACCTGTACCTGTTTGGTACCGGCACCGGCCTGGCGCCGTTTTTAAGCATCGTGCGCGACCCCGACACGTATGAGAAGTTTGAAAAAGTCATTCTGGTCCACGGTGTACGCCAGGTGGCTGAGCTGGCTTACATGGACTACCTGACGGTGGATTTGCCGCAGCACGAGTTTTTGGGCGAGATGGTCACCCAGCAGATGCTGTACTACCCCACGGTCACGCGCGAACCGTTCAAAAACCGCGGCCGCATCACGGACCTGATCGAGTCCGGCAAGCTGCAGGCCGACCTGGGCCTGCCCAAGTTTGACCCGGCCACCGACCGCGCCATGATGTGCGGCAGCCCGGCGCTGCTCAAAGACCTGAAAGCCATTCTTGAAAAACGTGGCTTTCTGGAAGGCAACACCACCAAGCAGGGCGACTTTGTCGTCGAGCGCGCGTTTGTCGAGCAATAAGCATGAGTCATCACGACGTTTACGCCATCGGCAACGCGCTGGTCGATACCGAATATGAAGTCACCGACGCGCAATTGCAGGCCGCCGGTGTTGCCAAGCGTCACATGACGCTGATCGACGCGCCGCGCCGCGCTGAACTGCTCAAGCACGTGCACGGTTGCCGCTCGCACCGCACCGGCGGCGGCTCGGCGGGCAACACCATCGTGGCGCTGGCGCAGTTGGGGGGCAAGGGGTTTTATTCATGCCGCGTGGCCGACGACGAGCTGGGCGAGTTTTACACGCAAGACCTGGTGGCACACGGCGTGGCCACCAACCTGACGCATACCAAGGCCCCTGAAGGGCAGACCGGCGTGTGTCTGGTGATGGTGACCCCCGATGCCGAGCGCAGCATGAGCACGTTTTTGGGTGCTACCGCTGAGCTTGACGCCAGCGCGCTGCACCCGCACGACATCGCCAAATCCAAGGTCTATTACATGGAAGGCTACCTGGCCGCGTCACCCACCGGCTTGGATGCGGCCATCCGGGGCCGGGCGCTGGCCGCTCAGGCGGGCGTCAAGCTGGCCACCACGCTCAGCGACATGAGCATGATCAACTTTTGCCGCGCTGGCCTGGACGCCATGGTGGGTAACGCCAGCACGGGTGTGCTGGACTATTTGTTTTGCAACGAAGAAGAAGCGCAGGTGTGGTGCGGCACCACCGATCTGTCGGCCATGTGCCAGCAGCTGAGCCAACAGGCGCGTGTGGTGTGTCTGACGCGCAGCGCCAAGGGCAGCATCGTCATTGAGGGTGAGCAGCGTACCGAGGTGGCGGCCACACGCGTCAAGGCGGTGGACACCAACGGCGCGGGCGACATGTATGCCGGTGCTTTTTTGTACGCCGTGACGCGCGGCCACAGCACCGCGCAAGCGGCGTGGCTGGCCAATCAGTGCGCTGGTAAAGTGGTGTCGCAGGTAGGCAATCGCTTGAGCCAGTCGGACATGGACCAGCTGAAAGTGGACTTTGCCCAGCATCTGAACGCTTAAGGTTTTTACTGGACAACGCTAAGGACACTCTGCATAACTCTGGCGAGAGTGTGGTAGCGCGGATCGGGATGGGATGCAAGGCGCCGTTTTTTGCCAATAGCCGTAGCTATTGGCAAAAAAAGCAACGCCGCAGACCGCCCGAGGCCGTGCCGCCACAGCTCGCAGGGAGTTATGCAGAGCGTCCCTCAGTTCTCCCTATTCTTGACCTGATGTATTGGCGAGCGAAGTATTGAAAATTCCATTGCCAAGAGAAGGAAAGTGCACCTTCGGCAAACTCAAATTTATTTCTCGGTATCCAGCGTATGGGCGGAGACGGATCGCTCGAAGACTTCAATTAACCGTGAAGCCGCTGGAGAGAGGAAACTATTGGAACGGCAGGTGACCACCAGTTTTCGGCGCATGGCCGCGCCTTTGATCGGAACTTCTTTCAAGCCCTGAATCCTGTTAGCCCCCTGGAGGTGGTACCGGGAAATGAAGCTGAGCAAGCCGGTCTGCACGATCAAAGCCGGCAGCATCAACAGCATGGTGGTCTCCACCTGAACGTGAGGTCGGGGCAGGCCCTTTCGGTCAAAGGTGTGATCCAGCCAGTCGCGTGTCGGCGCGCCAGGCGGCTGCAGAGCCCAGCGATAGCCCTTGAGGTCTTTGAGGCTCTTGGCGCTACGAAACACCTCGTGATGTTCGCTGGCGGCCACGACGATCATGTCCTCTGCCAGCAGTTTCGACTGGTAGCCATGCTCGGTGCTGCTCTCGGTTCCGACCATCAAGTCGAGCTCCCCGGCGCGCAGCTGGGGCTGAAGCGTATCGATCAGTCCGACCACGGTCCGCAAGGTCACATCCGGTGCTTCCAGGAGCAAGTCCCTTGCAACCGAAGGCAGCAAAGCCTGCGCCGCCGTCGGCACGATGCCCAAGCGCACATGCCCCGTCAGTCCGGCGCCGATGGCGGTGAGTTCGCGGCGGGCATCTTCAACGTCGAAACGCATTCTTCGCGCCCACTTCAGAAGAACCTTGCCTGCCTCGGTGAGCCGAATGCCACGCCCCGATTTTTCAAACAGAGCCGCACCGTAATCCGATTCCAGGCGCCGGACGCTGCTGGTCAGTGCGGGCTGGGTTCGGTGGAGTTTCGCAGAGGCGCGCCCCATGTGCTGCAGCTCGGCGATAGCTTCAAAGTAACGCAGATCACGCAGGTCCATTGCAAAAGTCCAGTTTATTGATTTCAAGAAATTATCGATTGGACTGATTGTCACTCTAAGTCAACAATCTGCACTCCCGTCAACGCTGCGTCATAACGGCGCAGAAAACATTTGGAGACAACATGAAGACATTACGGCGCCTGCTGCTCGCGCTGGCTACCAGCGTTCTGGCCACCTCGGCCATTGCTCAAGCCAGCTATCCAGACAAACTCATCAAGTTCATCGTGCCTTTCCCTCCGGGCGGCGGAACGGACATCATCAGTCGGGTGATCAGCGACAAGCTCTCGACCACGCTGGGTTGGAAGATCGTGATTGAGAACAAGGCAGGTGCCGGGGGCACGCTCGGTTTGGACGCTGCAGCCAAGGCCAGGCCCGATGGCTACACCATGGTCATGGGGCAGACCAGCAACATGTCCATCGCGCCGTCGCTGATGCCCGGTCTCCCGTACGACCCGGTCAAGGACTTTTCACCGGTCACCCTGGTCAGCGAGGTGCCGTTAGCCATTGCGGTGGGTGCCGATTCACCGATCAAGACCTTTGCCGATCTTGTGAACGCTGCCAAAGCGGATCCGGGCAAGCTGTTGATGGCCACTCCCGGTAACGCCACCGTGGCGCACCTGACCGGTGAATATATGCAGAAAGCCGTGGGCATCCGCTACAAGCATGTGCCCTACAAAGGAACCGCCCAGGCACTGCCGGACGTGATCAGCGGCCGGGCCACGTTCTTTGTGGCCTCAGTGGAATCGGTGCGAGGCCCCATCAAGGCCGGTCAGTTGCGTCCCATCGCCGTGACCTCGGCCAAGCGCATCGCCGAGTGGCCCAGCGTGCCCACCGTAGCCGAGTCGGGCTTCCCCGGCTTTGCCGCAGTCACCTGGTTTGGAATTGCGGCGCCTGCTGGCACCCCCGCATCCATCGTGTCCCGATTGAACACCGAAATCACGAAAGTGCTGCAGGCGCCCGACGTGAACGAAAAACTCAGTGGTGACATCGTAACGGGACCCGCAGCGTTTGCCACCGCAGTCAAGAGCGATCACGACAAGTGGGCTGGTGTCATCAAGGACGCCGGCATCAAGGGTCAGTGAGCCCTGTCATCAGCGCCTGAAAGCAGATTGGCATGAGCACCAACTTTCACAACAACCGCGACGCACTGGCCGGCCTGCTCTTCATGGCACTGGGTGCCATCGGCTTCGTCGTCGCGCTATCCTATCCGTTTGGCAGTCTGCAGGAGATGGGGCCGGGCTTCTTTCCACGCGTTCTGGGTGTGATGCTGGTCGGGTTTGGCATCGCCACCCTGATCAAGGGTCTTCGCTCCGGCGAGCGGGTTGAAGGCGCGTGGGGCTGGCTGCCACTGCTGTTGCTGGTGGCTTCGTTGGTCGCGTTCGGCTGGCTCATGGAGCGCTTCGGTCTTCTGCCCGCGCTGGTCGTTCTGATCGTGACAAGCGCCCGGGCGGGCAAGGAGTTCCGCTGGAAAGAAACCGCAGTCCTCACCGTGGTCCTGTGCCTAATGGCTGTGGCCATCTTTGTCTGGGGACTGGGGTTGCCCTATTCCTTGTTTTCGTTCGAACCGGGGCACTGATTCATGGATGTCATTTCGCATCTCTCGCTGGGATTTGGTGTCGCATTGACGCTTCAGAACCTGGCCTACTGCTTCCTGGGTGTCCTGCTGGGCACCCTGATCGGTGTGCTGCCGGGCATCGGTCCGCTGGTGACGATCGCGATGCTGCTGCCGATCACGTTCGGACTTGATCCGGTGAGCTCGCTGATCATGCTCGCGGGCATCTTCTACGGCGCGCAGTACGGTGGCTCGACCACCGCGATCCTGGTCAACATGCCCGGCGAGGCCTCGTCCGCCGTGACGGCCATCGACGGCTACCAGATGGCACGGCAGGGCCGCGCGGGCCCGGCGCTTGCGATCGCGGCGGTCTCCTCGTTCGTCGGAGGCACGATATCCACCCTGTTGGTAGCCTTCTTCGGACCACTGATTGGCACATGGGCACTTGAATTCGGCGCTGCGGAGTACTTTTCCCTGATGTTCATGGGACTGGTGTTCTCGGCCGTGCTGGTGCATGGTGACCTCGTCAAATCGCTGGCCATGGTGGCCGCCGGACTGATGCTGGGCATCGTGGGCACCGATGTGACATCGGGCTTGCCGCGATTCTCGTTTGGCCTGTCGGAGCTGCTCGATGGCGTGGGTTTTACCGTGATCGCGGTGGGCCTCTTCGCCGTCGCCGAGATCGTCCAGAACATCTCCAGGACCGAGAAGGTCGAGGTATTCTCCAAGGACATCAAGAATCTGATGCCCACCTGGGCGGACATGAAGGCCGCGTGGAAGCCCACCTTGCGCGGCACTGCGCTGGGTTCGTTCTTCGGCGCGCTGCCTGGCATCACAGCCTCAGTGGCGTCGTTCTCAGCCTACATGTTGGAGAAGAAGTTGGCCAAGGATCCATCCCGCTTCGGGAAAGGAGCCATCGAAGGTGTCGCGGCACCCGAGGCAGCCAACAACGCCGCCGCGCAGACCCACTTCATCCCGACTTTGATACTGGGCATCCCGGCCAGCGCGGTCATGGCACTCATGCTGGGCGCGCTGACCATGCAGGGCATCCAGCCTGGTCCGGAGGTCATGAACTCCAGGCCCGAACTGTTCTGGGGTCTGGTCGCCAGCATGTTTGTTGGCAACGTGCTGCTGCTGGTGCTCAACTTGCCCTTGGTGGGACTGTGGGCGCGACTGACCCAAGTGCCATATCGCTGGTTGTTCCCTGCCATCATGATGTTTGCCGCGCTGGGAAACTACAGCCTGAACAACAGCGCCATGGATGTCTACCTGTGCGCCGCCACCGGCATCCTGGGCTACGTCATGGCCAAGCTCGAATGCCATCCCGCGCCGCTGATTCTGGGCTTTGTTCTCGGACCGATGCTGGAAGAGAACCTGCGTCGTGCCTTGCTGATGTCCGACGGCAGCTTCGCGGTCTTCGTCACGCGCCCAATCAGCCTCACTTTCCTCGTCGTCACGTTCGGGCTGTTCGTCGCCATGGTGCTGCCTTCGGTGCGACGCCGGCGCGATTTGGCAACCGGTGGCGACGGTACCGACTGACCGGTCAAAACCGATCGCCATGCCACGCCACTCCAATCAAACACACCACGCCCGGTCACCGCATTCGCCTTTGACACTCCATTCATCTCATCAAGGAACCCTCATGTCTCTCCCCAACATCATCAAAGACTTCCCGCGTATCGAACCGGAATTGGTGACGCAAGCTGCCCAGTACCAGTCGGCCATCTTTTCGGACATCAACGGTCGCCAAGGCGCACTGCACGGCCGCATCAAAGCTTTGCGCCCGCGCATGAAGGTGGCCGGCCCGGCTTTTACCGTAGAAGTGCGTCCTGGAGATAACCTCATGATTCATGCAGCCATGGCACTGGCCAAACCCGGAGACGTGCTGGTGATCGACGGCAAGGGGGATCAGACTTCGGCGCTCATGGGCACCATCATGATGACGGCCTGCCGCGAGCTCGGCCTGGCGGGCGTGGTGATGGACGGCGCGGTGCGCGACAGCCTGGAAATCGACGAGATGGGTTTCCCCGTGTTTTCGGTCGGCACCAACCCCAACGGTCCGACCAAGCAGATCAGTGGTCGTATCGGCCATCCCGTCAGCGTCGGTGGTGTGTCCGTACGCCCGGGCGACTTCGTCATCGGCGATGGTGACGGCGTGGTCGTGGTCGAGCGCGAGAAGCTGGCCGAACTTTTGCCGCTGGCCAAAAACAAGGTCAAGGCCGAAGCCAAACGCATCGACCAGATCAAGCAAGGCAACACCTCGGCGCCGTGGCTCAGCGCTTCGTTGGTGGCCGCTGGCGTGCTCAACGAGGGGGAAACACTGTGAACGCTCGACCGGTCATCCTCGTCACCGGGGCCGATCTGGCTTCCCAGGCCTTGGCCTTGCTAGGCGACTATGAGGTGGTGTTTGCCGGCAAGACGCCGCAACTGGCCGATGTGGTGGCGCTGGCCCGTCAGCACAAGCCGGTGGGCATCATCGTGCGCTACAGCGGCGTGAACGCCGAGGTGATGGATGCAGCACCCGCACTGCGCGTGATCTCCAAACATGGCAGCGGCACCGACACCATCGATAAGGCCGCAGCGGCCGAGCGTGGCATCGCCGTGATGGCCGCCGTTGGCGTCAACGCGGCGGCCGTGGCCGAACACGCCATGGCGCTGCTGCTGGCTTGCGCCAAGTCGGTCGTGCAGTTGAACCAGCGCATGCACGACGGTCACTGGGACAAGGCCACGCACAAGAGTCTGGAACTGGGCGGGCGCACGGTTGGCCTGGTTGGCCTGGGTGCCATAGGTCTGCGCTTTGCGAAGATGGCCGACGCTGTGGGCATGCACGTGATTGGCTTCGATCCTTTTGCCAAGAATCTGCCGGCTTACGTGACCGCTGTGGACCTGGACACGCTTTGGGGCGAGGCTGATGCGATTTCGCTGCACTGCCCGCTCACACCCGAGAACAAAGGACTGATCAACGCGCAGACACTCGGCCGGTGCAAGCGTGGCGTCATCGTGGTGAACGCCGCACGCGGCGGCCTGATCGATGAGCCTGCACTCCTGACCGCCGTTCAGTCCGGCCAGGTCGGCATGGCCGGTCTCGACAGCTTCTGCATTGAACCCATGACCGTCCCCCACATCTTCCATCACCAGCCAGGCTTCGTGCTCAGCCCCCACATCGGCGGCGTCACCAGTGATGCCTACGTGAACATGGGTGTTGCAGCAACCCGTAACACGCTGGATGTTCTGAACACCCGGGTCAGCGCAAACCACTGACTTTCCACAAATGGACATCGCACGAATGCGCATGCACTACTGTCCGGTGAACCTGGTTCTGATTTGGCGCAAACCCAATAGCTATGCGGGTTTGCGGATGAAAAAGTTGGGTATCAACTTGAATTTCATGGCCGCTTTTACTCATACGGTCCCTAGGAGGCTGTCGGACACAGCAGTTCAAAATCCTCGACTTTAAATTTGCTTAAAAAACAGGCAATTCTGATTGGATTTCGGCGATTTTGAGTCATTTTCACAGCGTTTTTCCCCTTTATCCAACTTTTGGACGCAATACGGCCATGCGCTTGACATTCCAGGCCAGGCAAACCAGGTTCCACTCGCCGGTGACTTTGCGCAAACCGCGCAGCGAGAACTGCCTGAACCCCAGCACCGACTTGATGATGCCAAACACCGGCTCCACCGTTTGCTTGCGAATCGCATAAGCGGGGCCCTGCCCGCGATGGTGCTCAAGCGATGCACCATGGCCTGCATCGGCGTGGCATCCTTGGTCTGCGGCGCTGGCTCGGTAAAGCGCTTGCGCCAGTGCGGGTGATGGTCTTGGCGCGCCAGTGACAGCAGGGGCTGCACCCCGGCATCCATACAGGCTTGGACATTGGCATCGCTGCAATAACCGGTGTCGGCAATCAGGGTGTTGGCCTCACCGAGCTTGGGGGCCTGATCCTGCAAGACCTGGAGAATCGGCTGGACTTGCTGTTTGTCATTGGGTGCCTGTGTCAAGGTGGTCGCTACCACCAGCATCGTGTCGGCATCCATCCCGGCTTGGGCGTTGTAGCACTGCTCGAAACCGCCGCCGGCCACCGGCATATATGGCCATGCGAGAGCGCGCTGTGGCGTGAGGCGTTGGCGTGAATCTTGGTGCCGTCCAGGCACACGGTGCCCAGCTTGAGCAACCTCATCTCGCGGGCCATCTCCAGCACTTGCACAAAGAGCCCAGCGAGTTCATCGATGAAGCGACGACGAAAAGTGGTCAGGGTGTCATGGTCAGGGTGGCTACCAGCGGCAATGTAGCGAAAGGCCACAGAGTCGTAAGTGGCCATTTCCAGTTTGCGGCTGGAGAAGACACCGGTGCAGTAGCCGTAGACAAGTATGGCCAGCAAGGTGGCGGGGTGGTGTGCCTTGGAGCGGCGACCTGCGTATTGGCGGGTCAGCTTAGACAAGTCAAGGACGTCAATGACTTCAACGACGAAGCGCGCCAAGTGGTCCTGGCTGAGTCAATCATCGACCGACGGGGGCAACAGGTAGTCGGTTTTACGGTCGGTGAGGATGAAGTTAGACATGCGGGTATAAATCGTTCTTAAGCTATGCTGATTATAGCTTTGATACTACATTATAAATAGCATAACAGGGGCTGTTTGTAGACTTTTTTTAAGTCCGACAGCCTCCTAGGCTGCACTGTCCGGGTTTTTATTGCAGCGGGGATAATTCGGCTCCCCGGTCAGTTCCAGCGCATCTTTACCTGCGCTGGCTGACTCATCTTTTCTAAATTCCGGAGCTCTCTTGATGACCACCGTTGCTGCCTTGGCACGTCGCCAATTTATACAAAAAACCTCTGCAGCCCTTGCTGCGTCTGCGCTACCAGCTATTAATTTTGCACAGTCTGCGGCACCTGCCGCGCGCACCTTCAACCCCCAGCCGGGCCACTGGCGTACCTTTGAACTGACCACCCGCGTGGTGATTGCCAAGCCACAAGGCACGACCAAAGTCTGGTTGCCCGTGCCCAGCGTCAACACCGACTGGCAGCAGCCGCTGGAAAGCAGTTTTAGCAGCAACGGTAAAGCGCAACTCACCAGCGACGGCCAGCACGGCGCGCGCATGGTGTACGCCGAATTCGCTGAGGGTGTGGCGCAGCCCTATGTGGAACTGACGAGCCGCTTTAAAACGCAAAACCGCAGCATGGCGTTGGTCCGGCAAAACCTGGGCGCAGTGGATGCGGCCGAGCTGCGCGCCGAGATGGCACCCACCCAATTGCTGCCCACCGACGGCATCGTGCGTGACACCGCCCTGAAGGCTGTGGCTGGCGCGCGTACCGATGTGGAAAAGGTACAAAAACTGTACGACTGGATTGTGGCCAACACCTACCGCGAGCCCAAAACCCGCGGCTGTGGTGAAGGCGACATCAAGACCATGCTGGAAACCGGCAACCTGGGCGGCAAGTGTGCCGACCTGAACGCGCTGTTTGTCGGCCTGTGCCGCGCCGCCGGTGTGCCCGCGCGTGACGTGTATGGTCTGCGCCTGGTGCCCAGCGCGTTCGGCTACAAAGAGCTCAGTGGCAATCCGGCCAAGCTGCAAGGCGCGCAACATTGCCGCTCTGAAGTGTTTTTGAAAGGCTTTGGCTGGGTAGCGATGGACCCGGCCGACGTGGCCAAGGTCATGCGCCAGGAAACAGCGCAATGGATCAAGACCGCCGATCACCCGCTGGTGGCACCCGTCAACAAGGCGTTGTTTGGCGGTTGGGAAGGCAATTGGGTGGCTTTTAATACGGCGCATGACATCACCTTGCCGCACAGCGCCGGTGGCAAGCTGGGCTTTTTCATGTACCCGGTGGCAGAGACGGCGGCGGGGCGGCTGGACTCCTACACGCCAGCCCTTTTTTCTTACCGCATCAGCGCGCGCGAGGTTTAAATCGTCACGGCTGTGTCAGGCTGTCTGTAAAGTTGTGTCAATGTGCTGTTTTGCATCTGGGGCCTAGGGTATTTGCCCATGGTACGTGTTTGGCCGACCGTTACACTCGGTTCCCAGCTCAAATCTGTCAACCAAAGAGCAGATCAAGCCGTTACACCCTGACGCACTTCTTGCAGGAATTGCGATTACCTTTTTTAACAACCTGGAGATGACCCTATGACAACCCGTCGCGTATTCATGATGCAATCCGTCGTTGGCGTGAGCGCCCTGGCCTCTGGTGTGGCCATGGCCGCCGCCCCCATGGTCGCCGAAACCGATGCCAACGCCAAGGCGCTGGGCTATTCGGCTGACGCCACCAAATCCAAGAACGCCAAGTACAAGGCCGGTTCTGCCTGCGAAAACTGCGCTCTGTACCAAGGCAAAAAAGGCGAAGCCTCTGGCCCGTGCCCGCTGTTTGCCGGCAAGCAAGTGTCTTCCAAGGCATGGTGCACCGCCTACGCCAAGAAGGCCTGATGCCCTTGCTTGCTTAGGTTGGCTGGCTTGTCCAGCCACTGCAAAAAGCCCACCCCTCGCGGTGGGCTTTTTGTTGGGGTGCGCCTAGCGGCGATTACACCGACCGGCTGCGTGCCAACGGCGGGTTTTTGGAAAAGTAGCCTTCAATGCCGCGCATCAGCGCGTCGGCCAGACGCTCCTGGTAGTCGTCGCTGTTGAGCTTGGCTTCTTCTTCGGGGTTGCTGATGAAGGCGGCCTCCACCAGCACGCTGGGAATGTCGGGGGCTTTGAGCACGGCAAAACCGGCCTGCTCGACCTGCGGCTTGTGCAGCTTGCCCACGCGCCCGATGGCGCGCAGCATGGCGCTGCCCAGTTGCAGGCTGTCCTTGATCTGCGCGGTGGTGCTCATGTCCAGCAGCGCGCGCTTGACCTGCGCGTCTTTGGCCCGCACGTTCAGGCCCCCGATCAGGTCGGCCTTGTTTTCCCTGGCCGCCATCCAGCGCGCCGCCGCGCTGGAGGCCCCCCCCTGGCTGAGCGCGAACACGCTGGCACCTTGCGGGTTGGGCGTGAAGAATGCGTCGGCGTGCAGGCTGATGAACAGGTCGGCCTGCACCCGGCGTGCCTTGTCCACGCGCACGTGCAGTGGTACAAAGTAGTCGGCGTCACGCGTCAGAAAAGCGCGCATGGCGTTGCCGTTGACCACCGTGGTGTTGATGCGATCACGCAGACGGTGCGCCAGTTTCAGCACCACATTTTTTTCTTGTGTGCCACCGGGGCCAATGGCACCGGGGTCTTCACCGCCGTGGCCGGGGTCCAGCGCGATGATGATCAGGCGGTCGGTGGCGGCCGCCGGCTTTGAGCTATTTTGGCTCTTTGCCCAGTCTGTATAAGCGCTGGCAGCTGCTGAATGTGTAGCGTCTTTGGCCGTGGCCGATGCCGCTGGGCTGCTGGCCTGAGGCACGGGGGTGGACCGCTTGCCCGCGCGCTGCGCGATCAGCTCGC
>PCUV01000071.1 GCA_002786915.1 Comamonadaceae bacterium CG12_big_fil_rev_8_21_14_0_65_59_15
CGAAAGCGCTTATTACGCGAAACTTACGTTAAAGTCCGGTTACGGTGTAAGTCCTCCCGCGAGCTGATCACAGTGAGCGAAGTGAATCGCAACGTAAACCCCCGGTCACCGCCGCCCTTGCCCATCGGTGTGGACAGGTTTACCCCTCAGTGGGGGCAGCGCAAGGGGCGATAGCTCTCAGGAATCGTGTTGACGGCGGCAATGTGTTGTTCGAGTGTGGTCACGCTCGCTAGAATCCGGTTCATAGGCGATTAGATGGCTCGCGGTTTGACCTTCGATGCCGCCAGTTTGGCGTTGACTCGCGCCTGGGCAATATCGTTGTGCGCGGCCAGCGCCACGCCCATGCGACGTTTGACAAAACTCTCGGGCTTGCCAAACAGGCGAATGTCGGTCCCGGGCACGCGCAGCGCCTCATCGACCCCGTCAAACACAATGCCCTTGGCATCCACGCCGCCGTAAATCACGGCGCTGGCACCCGGGTTGCGCAGCGCAGTGTTGACTGGCAGACCCAGAATGGCGCGGGCGTGCAGCTCAAATTCACTTTGCCACTGGGTAATGAGTGTCACCAGTCCAGTGTCGTGCGGGCGCGGCGAGACTTCGCTAAACCAGACCTGGTCGCCTTTGATGAAAAGTTCGACACCAAAAATACCTTGGCCAGAGGGCTTGCCGTCCAGCCCGATACCCAGGTTGTCGGTGATGGTTTTGGCAATTTGGCGGGCTTGCTCCAGCGCCGTTGGGCTCATCGGGTGCGGCTGCCAGCTTTCCACATAGTCGCCGTTGATCTGCACGTGGCCGACTGGTTCGCAAAAATGGGTGTCGATGCCGCCTTCGGCATTGCGCGCGCGTACCGTGAGTTGAGTGATTTCGTAGTCAAAGTCGATGAAGCCTTCGACAATGACGCGGCCGTGGCTGACGCGGCCACCGGCCATGGCGTAGTCCCAGGCTTTTTGCACGTCCGCCGGGCCGCTGATCTTGCTTTGGCCTTTGCCGCTGGAACTCATCACCGGTTTGACGATGCAGGGGTAGCCCACGCCAGTTTGTCCATTTGCGCCGTCAATGGCGGCTTGCAGCTCTTGGAAAGAATCGCAAAACTTGTATGGGCTGGTGGGCAGGCCCAGCGTTTCAGCGGCCAGACGGCGGATACCCTCGCGGTCCATGGTCAGGCGCGTGGCGCGCGCCGTGGGAATGACGCGCACCACACCGGTAGCTTCCAGCACCTCTAGCATGGGGGTGGCGATGGCTTCAATCTCGGGCACCACCAGATCGGGTTTTTCTTCTTCGATCAGCTCTTTGAGCAAGGCAGGATCGCTCATGACGATGGTGCGCGCATGGTGCGCCACCTGTTGCCCTGGTGCATCGTTATAGCGGTCTACGGCAATCGTCTCCACGCCCAAGCGCTGTAATGCAATCAACACTTCTTTACCGAGTTCGCCGCTGCCCAGCAGCATGACCTTGGTGGCGTGGGGGGATAGGGGGGTACCGAGGGTGGTCATGGCGTTTGCGCGCTGTAGCGTCCGGTTGAGGGGTTTTGAAAACAATCAGAAAATTTTGCCGCTGTGCGGGTGACAATTTGCCCTATGAGCGAACCCATTTTATCGATCCAGCACCTGTGCAAGCGCTACGGCGACGCCACCGTGGTCAGCGACCTGTCGTTTGACATCGCACCCGGTGAATGTCTGGGCGTGATCGGCCCCAACGGGGCGGGCAAGACCACCACCATCCGCATGTGTCTGGGGCTGACTGCGCCTGATGCTGGCTCGGTGACAACATTTGGCCTACAGATGCCGCGTGATGCGCTGGCAATCAAAGCGCGGCTGGGCGTGGTCAGCCAGTTGGACACGCTCGACCCCGACTTTTCCTGTGCCGAGAACTTGCTGGTGTACGGCCGTTATTTCGGCATGAAAGACGCCCAGATCAGGGCGCGCATCCCGTCGCTGCTTGAGTTTGCGTCGCTAACCGCCAAGGCCAACGCCAAGCCAGGCGAGCTGTCGGGCGGCATGAAGCGGCGCCTGAGCCTGGCGCGTGCGCTGGTCAACGACCCACGCCTGTTGCTGCTGGATGAACCCACCACCGGTCTGGACCCGCAGGCGCGCCACCTGATGTGGGAGCGCCTGCAACTGTTGCTACAGCAAGGCAAGTCGATCTTGCTCACCACCCACTTCATGGACGAGGCTGAGCGCCTGTGCCATCGCCTGATCGTTGTAGACCATGGTAAAAAAATTGCCGAGGGGGCGCCGCGTGACCTGATTGCCCAGTACCTGGAGCCTGATGTGGTTGAGGTGTTTGGTAGCGGCGCGCAGGCGTTGGCTGATGCGCCCCTGAACGCGCTGGCGGCGCGGGTTGAAGTCAGCGGCGAAACCGTGTTTTTTTACACCGCAGATGCCAAGCCGCTGCTGCTGGCGATGGTTTCCTACCCGCAACTGCGTACGCTACATCGCCCGGCCAATCTGGAAGATTTGTTCCTCAAATTGACCGGTCGCCAAATTCGCGAAGAGGCTTAGAGACTATGAATAACGAAGCTACGAGCGCATTACCCGTAAGTACGACAAGCCAAAAAAGCTTGTCAATTTGGCGTTTCCCAGAGGTCTCTGGCCGCTGGTGGCCGGTGTTTCAGCGCAACTGGTTGGTCTGGAAAAAACTGGCCATTCCCAGCTTGGTGGGCAATATTGCCGAGCCGCTGATGTGGCTCGTGGCGTTTGGTTACGGCATGGGCGCGCTGGTGGGCAAGATCGGCATCGGTGGCCAGGACATCCCTTACATCTTGTTTCTGGCCAGCGGCAGCATTTGCATGAGCGCCATGAACGCGGCCAGTTTTGAGGCGTTGTACTCTGCCTTCAGCCGCATGCAGGTGCAAAAAACCTGGGACGGCATCATGAACGCACCGGTCAATTTGGACAACATTGTGTTGGCGGAGATGCTGTGGGCCGCGTTCAAAAGCCTGTTCACCGTGACCGCCATTCTGGGTGTGATGCTGTGCCTAGGCATCAGCCATTCCCCTAAGCTGTTGGTCGCCTGGCCGGTGTTGCTGGGCGTGGGCATCACCTTCAGCTGTTTGGCGCTGATCTTCAACGCGCTGGCCAAGGGTTACGATTTTTTTACCTATTACTTCACGTTGTTTCTGACGCCGATGATGTTCCTAAGCGGCATCTTTTTTCCGCTGGAGCAGCTTCCGGCCGTGGTGCGCAGCATCTCGCAATGGCTGCCGCTGACTAACGCGGTGGAGTTGGTGCGCCCCTTGTTCATGGACCAGTGGCCGCAGCAGTGGCTGCGTCCGCTGGCCGTGCTGGTGGCCTATGCGGTGGGGGGCTTCTGGATGGCGTTGGCGCTCACGCGCAAGCGCTTTGGCGGGTAGGTGTTTTGCAAATTTTGTCCACTGATCCGCGCGTCGTGGGATTTGGAAGTGAATGATCTTTTCCCCGCTATAATTCGCCGCTTCAAACGGTGGCTCAAGCCACCACGACACGGGAACTTAGCTCAGTTGGTAGAGCAGCGGACTCTTAATCCGGTGGTCGAGGGTTCGAGCCCCTCAGTTCCCACCAAAATACCTAATAGAATCAAGCACTTAGCGTCAAAAACTAAGTGCTTTTTTCTTGCCAAAAACACTACGCACACACGACGCACGGATTGACGCTGCTCAGACTTTGCATTAGGCGTACGCACACGCAAACTGGTGTGTGGTGTCATGCGCAACGCCATTCCTGGAATGTGTGCAGCGCAACTTTTGCACGCTGCGTAACCGGTCGCAATCGACTGGAATCAGCGTCCACGATCGCTGAGATACGCACTGTGGCGCTTGCTTTGCTGGCGTTGTGTGCTCTTTGTATTGCGTAGTCAGCCGACGAGAAGTAGTCCGGGTCGGCGGGTTGCACGGCTTTGCCCAGGGTGTGTACGCGGCTGCGCGGGTCCAGCCGCAGCAGCATGAAGCGGTCGGTGCTCAGGTCCAGCAGGGCGCGCATGTCGTCGATTAGGGTGATGCGTTCGGCGACCGTCAAAAACAGTTCGTGCGTCGTGCTGGACCTTGTTGCAACAGGCAAAATGCCGCCATGAACGACGCCTCTCCCCCAACCCTGCTGCTGGTCGATGGTTCCAGCTATCTGTACCGCGCTTTCCACGCCATGCCGGATTTGCGTGCGGTGCCGGGCGACCCTACCAGCGCGCCCACCGGGGCGATTCGCGGCATGATCAATATGCTGCAAAGCCTGCGCAAAGAGGTGCCCGCCGTGTACGCGGCGTGCGTGTTCGACGCCAAGGGCCCCACCTTTCGTGACGACCTGTACCCGCAGTACAAAGCCAACCGCTCGCCCATGCCCGATGACCTGCGTGCACAGATCGAGCCGATTCACGAGGTGGTGCGGCTGATGGGCTGGAAGGTGCTGGCCATTCCCGGTGTGGAAGCCGACGACGTGATCGGCACGCTGGCCGCCACTGCGGCCGCAAAGGGCATGACGGTGATTGTGAGCAGTGGTGACAAAGACCTGGCACAGCTGGTCAACGAGCGCATCACCATCATCGACACCATGAACGGCAAGCGCCGCGACGTGGCCGGTGTGACCGCAGAGTTTGGCGTGCCGCCGCACCTGATGCGCGACTACCAGGCGCTGGTGGGCGACAGCATTGACAACGTGCCCGGTGTGCCCAAGGTGGGCCCCAAAACCGCCGCCAAATGGCTCAATGAGTTTGGTTCACTGGATGCCATCGTGGCGCGTGCGGGTGACATCAAGGGTGCGGTGGGAGAGAGCCTGCGCCAGTCGCTGGGCTGGCTGCCGACGGCGCGCACCCTGGTCACCATCAAGACCGATTGCGATCTGGACGGCTACATCCCCGGTTTGCCTGCTCTGCAAGATATAGCTGTTGGCGCAATGCAGACAGGGGCTTTGGCCACTTTTTATGAGAAATATGGATTCAAGGGTTTGGCGCGTGCGCTAAGCGCTGGAGCGTCAGAAGTCGCTGATTCAGGAAATGGGGTCAGATCCGCGAAGCGAAGCGCAGACGGCTCTGACCCCATTTCCGTGCGACAGCCGTCTCTGTCTGGTGACTTGTTCGACGATGCCGATGCCACACCCGCACCAACCGTTCCTAGAGTCAGCACCGTCCAGTACGACACCATCCTCACCTGGGACGCCTTCGACACCTGGTTCGCCAGACTGCAAGCCGCCGACCTGGTCGCCATCGACACCGAAACCACATCGCTGAACGAAATGCGCGCGCGCATCGTCGGCATCAGCTTTAGCGTGACCCCTGGTGAGGCGGCCTACATCCCGCTGGAGCATGCTTACCCGGATGCGCCGACGCAACTGCCGCTGGACGCGGTGCTCGCCAGAATGAAACCGTGGCTGGAAGACGCGACAAAATTGAAGCTGGGCCAGCACGTCAAATACGACCGCCATGTGTTTGCCAACCACGGCATCGAGGTGCACGGCTACGCGCACGACACCATGCTGCAAAGCTACGTGCTGGAGGTGCACAAGCCGCACGGCCTGGCCAGTTTGGCCGAGCGCCACCTGGGGCGGCGCGGAATCAGCTTTGAAGACCTTTGCGGCAAGGGGGCCAGCCAGATCTGCTTTGACCAGGTGGACATTGCCAAAGCCGCCGAGTATTCGTGCGAAGACTCCGACATGACGCTGGACGTGCACCGCACGTTGTGGCCGCTGCTGGAGCGCGATGCCAAGCTGCGCTTTGTGTACGAACTGGAGATCAAAAGCAGCGAGGCGCTTTACCGCATCGAGCGCAATGGTGTGCTGATCGACGCGCCCACGCTGGCGCGCCAAAGCCAGGCGCTGGGCGAGCGCATCCTGCAGCTGGAAAAAGAAGCGCACGCGCTGGCTGGGCAGCCCTTCAACCTGGCCAGCCCGAAGCAGATTGGTGATATCTTTTTTACCCAGTTGGGTCTGCCGATCGTCAAAAAGACCGCCACCGGCGCGCCCAGCACCGACGACGAGGTGCTGCAAAAACTGGCCGAAGACTACCCGCTGCCGGCCAAGATACTGGAGCACCGCGGCCTGTCCAAGCTCAAGGGCACGTACACCGACAAATTGGCGCAATTGGCGCTGCCTGCCACGGGCCGTGTGCACACGCATTACGCGCAGGCCGTGGCGGTCACCGGGCGCCTGTCCAGCAACGACCCGAACCTGCAAAACATTCCGGTACGCACCCCCGAGGGGCGGCGCGTGCGCGAAGCCTTTGTGGCCCCCGCAGGCAGCCTGATTGCCAGCGCCGACTACAGCCAGATCGAGCTGCGCATCATGGCGCACATCAGCGGCGACTCGGCGCTGTTGCTGGCGTTTCACGACGGCATGGACGTGCACCGCGCCACGGCGGCAGAAATCTTTGGCCTTGACACCGCGCAGGTCACCTCCGAGCAGCGCCGCTACGCCAAGGTGATCAACTTTGGCCTGATTTACGGCATGAGCGCGTATGGCGTGGCCAAGGCACTGGGCATTGACAACACCGCCGCCAAGAATTACGTGGCACGCTATTTTGAGCGTTACCCGGGCGTGAAGCACTACATGGAGCAAACCCGGTTGCAGGCCAAGGCGCAGGGTTATGTGGAAACGGTGTTTGGCCGCAGGCTGTATCTGCCGGAAATCAACTCACCCAACGGCCCGCGCCGCGCCGGGGCCGAGCGTGCCGCCATCAACGCGCCGATGCAGGGCACAGCAGCGGACCTGATCAAGCTGGCCATGGTCAAGGTACAAGAGGTGATCGATGCACAGCACTTGGCTACCAAAATCATCATGCAGGTGCACGACGAACTGGTGTTTGAGGTGCCGCAGGCCGAGGTGGAATGGGTGCGCCACGAGGTGCCCAAACTCATGGCGGGTGTGGCGCAGTTAAATGTGCCGCTACTGGCTGAAGTGGGGGTTGGGCTGAACTGGGATCAGGCCCACTGAGGCGTGGCTGCTTTTAGGACACTGGAGTTAGAGGAGTAAGACTTGGACGCGATGACGATTTTGGCGCTATCCGCATGTGTGTTGAGCGCGGGTGTCGTGTATGTGGTGCTGAAAATTGACTATTCGGGCCGTACGCAGGCCTTGACCGACCAGCTCCTCGCGGAAGAGGCTGAACTGAACACGGTCAAAAAGCAGTTGCAGGGCTATACCCGTTACGCCGACTACTTGACTTCGGTGGTGCCCTCGCTGGCTGAGCGGCTCAAACCCCCGGTGTTGACCATCACGCGCGAGTTCACGCAGGTGGATGTGGTAGCCAAAGCAAAATACAAGCTGCGCGCCGACGTCACGCTGGTGAGCAAATACAAGGTGACGTTTGGCTTTGCGCTGGACATGACACCTGCCTTGGTGGCCCTGACGCAGCATACCAACGGCGTGGCTGCCAAGCTCAATCGCCCGACGCTGACAGGCGAACCCAAAGTAGAGTTGCTGGCGCAACAGGTGATCAGTGCGCAGCCGCCCACGGACGACCGCGCGCTGCTGGCCGAGGCGCGTGCCAACTTTCAGGCGACGCTGCGCACCACCGCTGCAGCGCTGTGCGACGACCCGACCGTGCGCGGCGCGTGCAAGCTCAAGTTCATCGAAACCCTGCGCGACACGCTGGCCCAGCAGCCCGGCGTGCGCCAGGTGCCGGCGCTGTTTGTGGAATTCAGATAGCGAATGTTGTTAGCAGTGGCGCGAAGATTGCTGTGAACGGCAATTCCTCTGCAAATTTTCAAAAAAACCTATTTCGGGTATTATTAAACCCAATATGGGTATTTCAGCCAATCCAATTGATGCATCCGCACTCGCCAATGCCCTCTTTCCGAAGGTGCGACAACGGGTTTTGGCCGTACTGTTTGGCGCGCCAGACCGCAGCTTTTATGCCAATGAGGTGATCGCTTTGGCCGCCTCGGGCACTGGTGCAGTACAGCGTGAATTGGCAAGTCTTGCTGCGGCGGGCTTGCTGAGTGTGCGCAAGCAAGGTAACCAAAAGCATTACCAGGCCGACACCAGCGCAGCGGTGTTTACCGAGTTGCGCGGTTTGGTGCTCAAAACCATGGGGCTCGCTGACGTGTTGCGACATGCACTCGCACCCTTGGCTGCACAGATTGAATTTGCCTTTGTGTATGGGTCGGTGGCCAGGCAGCAAGATACCGCCCAAAGCGATTTGGATGTCATGATCGTCAGCGCCAGTCTGAGCTATGGCGAGGTGTTTGGCGCGTTGGAAAATGCCACTGATTCGCTGGGCCGCAAAATCAACCCTACGCTTTACACCCCTGCCGATTGGGTTAAGCGCATTGCACAAGACAGCGCCTTTGTCGCCCGGGTCTTGCAGCAGCCCAAAATCTGGCTCATCGGACAAGAGGAAAATCTGCATGCCCTCGGCGCTTGAAAACTTATCTGGCCCTGGAAAGTCGCTCAAAGCCCAAGCACCTGACGCGGTAACTACTCAGCCCCCAACCATCCCAACCAGCAATAGCTACGAAATAGTGAGCGACAATCGGCACTGATGCCCAACCTACCCGATCTCAGCGAAC
>PCUV01000087.1 GCA_002786915.1 Comamonadaceae bacterium CG12_big_fil_rev_8_21_14_0_65_59_15
CAGAATACAATTTGCGCAGCGCAACTCTTGCTCGCTGCGCAACTGGTCACGATCGACCGGAATCGGTGGTCACGATCGCCGGAATACGCACTTAGCTTGAATAAACGCCCACTTCAAGTGGGCGTTTGCATTTTTGGCCCACAATTGGCCCAGTTTTGGCCCAGTTTTGGCCTACTCTTTTTGGCTCCCCGGATACTTGACCATTGGGGTTTGGCCCATAAAAGTTGTTCATTTCGACTTACCTATACCTGCCGTTCGCCGTTGGCTCTTAGGTGCCCGTAGCTGCCAGTCACGACAGTCAGCTCACGGGCTGCCTAATTCATTGCCCGTCAAAAGCCGTTCGTGGCGGACTTCAACCTGTCCGTGCCAGGTGCTCACGATTAAGTAGGGTGGTATTCGATTTCTGCCAAAAATCAGAATTAACCTTCGGATGTGCAGGAAATTTTTGAAAATTGTCCGACTCATGAGCAAGCTTAGCGGGTCTATAGAGATTCAAATTGCTTGCTGATTACATGACGTGGGCGACGGTAGCTCAAAAGTCAGTTGCTACAGCGTGGTTGGGCGTAACATAACGCGAACGGTTAACGGGCAGCAACAAATGATCGTTCCGTTGAAAGTCATGGGTGATTCCCGTATGGGGGGGTGTAATCAACCTGATACCTTGTGAATCCTCCAAATTTTCTAGATAGCGAAAATACTCCCAAAGGGACAACATAATGAAGGTTTTTTGGTCATGGCAAAGCGACACGCAGGCAAAATTAAACAAGAATTTCGTAAAAAGTACCCTGGAGAGTGCACTTCAGGTGGCAACTGAGAACCTTGATCTCTCTGAAGCTGATCGGCCCGAATTGGACCACGACACGAAAGGCGCACCGGGACTGGTGTCAATTGTTGACACGATCTTCAAAAAAATCGAGGAGGCAGCCGTTTTTGTCGGTGACATTACTTTTGTTGGCAACACCACTGCTGGAAAGAAGTTGCCAAATCCGAATGTAATGATCGAGTTAGGGCATGCCCTTACATCTATTGGCCCTGAGCGGATTATCCTTGTGACTAATAGTGCTTATGGCTGTCGCCCGGAGGATCTACCCTTTGATTTAAGGCATCGGCGTGGCCCTATCGCATATAACTTGCCGGATGGTGCAACGCTGGAAGAGCAACGGGTTGCGAAGAAACAGCTGATGAAGGACCTTGGGCACGCCCTTGCCGCTTCATTTGGACACGCTATACAGGAACGGACTGCTGAAATTGAATTCCCCGCGTATCCAGTGCAGCCTGACGATCATGCTACGTGGTTGGCAAAGGGCGAGCAGATTAAGTTTCAGGAATCCACACCAGTTGTTCTATCAAATGGCCAGAACAGGTCGATTGAAGTATTGGATGGAACACGTTCTTATCTGCGGATCGTTCCAGCACGGCTTGCCAACGAGCTGCTAAGACGGCAGGTCCAGGAGCAAGGGAATGACACGTTTTTATGTGCCATGGGGCCTTGGATAGATGGTGATGCAGGGGCAAACGCTCTTGGTGTCGTCGCTGTTGGACTGATGCGGGGCGCAGAAAACAAAGCCGTTGGTGCGGCCCAATTTTTCATCAAGACTGGTGAAATATGGGGGTTCAATTCAGCAGCCGGGTTTGAGCGAGGTGGCAAGGTCTTGCTGTCATCTGGAAGCATTCCCATTGAATGGTCGCGTTTTTTTGACCGGGCAATGGCACTTTATAGCCAACTCGGCGTAAGGGGTCCCTTTCAAGTAACAGCGGGAGTCACCGGTCTTGATGGTGTCATTTGGGGAAATGATTTCGGTGGAGCATCAAGCGCCCTGGAGGCGGAAGTGCATTTCCAGGCAACAAATCTAAATTGGGAAAAGGAAGCACGACTTGAATTTTTGACCAATGCCTTTAATCGGCTACGTGATGCCTTCAATCAGCATCGCATCACGATCGACCAATATCCTCGGCGGTAATTTCTGCCTTGAAAACCATAGCATTGCCGCACAGATCGATAGAACTACGCCGCATCTGTAAATTACATGTTCCTGAGGTTCAGCCCCCAGTACGTGGGAACGCTTTGAGCATAGGGCAGGCTCGACTTGGTGTCTTTTATGCCATGATGGGCAGGTGTTGGGCTAGTCGATGATTCCGCTTGCCCGACGCTATTTGACCAAAAAAATCGAATTTAACAGGGAGAACCTATGGTTGATTTCGCAAAGCGTCTAGCAGGCAAGCAGCTTACCCGTATTACAGATCCAGTAAAGCTGTATGAAACGCTCGATAGGGCGCACGACAAAGGCCCGCTAAGGTCATCGCAAGAAGCCGTGCTGACCGCTTGGAATTCCAGGGGCAGAAAGGATAAGGACGTAATCGTCAAACTTCACACTGGACAGGGTAAGACGTTGGTGGGTCTTCTAATGCTGCAAGCACGATTGAACGAAGGCCAGGGCCCTGCGGTCTATCTTTGTCCGAACAACTTTTTGATCGACCAGACTGCTGAGCAAGCCAAGCAGTTTGGGGTTGCGACTTGCTTGGCTGACCCTGATCTGCCTGAGACGTTTCTAAATGGCGAGCGTATTCTCATAACTTCCGTTCAAAAACTCTTTAATGGGTTGACAAAGTTTGGCCTCAATCGGAAATCCATTGCCCTTGGCACGTTGCTGATGGACGATGCGCATGCATGCGCTGACGTAATCCGGGAAAACTGTCAGATGCGCATTCCAAACTCGGACCCAGCCTATGCGGCAATCCGTTCACTTTTTGCCGTTGAACTGGAGCAGCAGGGGGTTGGCACCTATGCGGACATTTTGAACTCAAAGCGGGAGGCGATATTGCCCGTTCCCTACTGGGCCTGGCAGTCCAGCGAAACTGACATCGCAGCTATCCTTTCGTCAGCTTCTGATCGCAACCCTGTTAGGTTCGCTTGGCCACTGTTAAAAAACATTCTGCGGCATTGCCAATGCGTGGTCTCTGGGGTTGCCATTGAGATCGAACCATATATCGCACCGCTAGACGCCTTTGGAAGTTATAGGGACTGCCCTCATCGAGTCTTTATGTCGGCCACAGTCACTGACGACGCTTTTTTGATTAGTGGGCTGCAGTTGAAGCCCAAAACCATATGTGAGCCTCTGGTTTACGAAAAAGAACGTTGGTCCGGTGAAAAGATGGTGCTGCTGCCGTCACTTATCGATGAAAGTCTTGATCGTTCAAAGCTGGTCGCATATTTCGCTCCGAAAAATCCTAGGCGACGTAACGGCCTGGTGGCGCTGGGGACATCCTTCTCTCGGACTGGAGACTGGAAGTCCTATGGTGCGAAAGTGGCTGATACGGATACTGTTTGGGCGGACATTGCTGGGCTGAAGTCTGGGCAGTATGACACCGCTCTCATGCTTGTGAATCGATACGATGGCATTGATTTACCAGACGATACGTGTCGTGTCTTGGTATTCGATGGGAAGCCATATTCTGAGAGTCTGACCGACCTTTGCCAAGAAGCGTGCCGTCCAGACAGTAACGCCACACTGATGAGAGCAGTTCGAACCGTCGAACAAGGGATGGGTCGTAGTGTTCGCGGCGAGAAGGACTACTCAGTAATTGTCGTTTTGGGATCAGACCTCACGCGGCTACTGCGTGATAAACATTCGCGGAGTTACTTGTCGTCTCAGATGGCGACGCAAATTGAAATCGGGATTGAAATAGCCGCAATGGCAAAAGTGGAGGTCAAGAATGCAGCAGAACCTCTTGCAGCATTGAATGGCCTAATCGGGCAGTGCTTGCAACGTGACGAGGGCTGGAAGGCGTTTTATATCGAGCAGATGGAGAATGTGAAGCCGAAAAGCTCTAATAGTGAAATACTGAACCTATATGCGGCGGAGCTTGAGGCTGAGGAGTTATACGTCCGTGGCGACTACGCAAAAGCGTCTGCACGATTACAGAGGCTTTTAGATGATACCAATTCGATGTCGGCAGACGATGTGGGCTGGTATTTGCAATTGATGGCGAGGTATAACTATCCTGGCAACCGGGCGGAGTCGCAGCGCCTCCAACTCGCCGCCCATAATATGAACAGAATGTTGATGCGGCCACCGCAGGGAATGACAGTCGCGAGGCTGAATGGAATTAGTCAGGGCCGCGTTGAACGCATCTCTAAATGGATTGCGCAGCATGGTGACTATGCGCAACTTGATGTTCAGCTTTCGGATATCTTGGGAAGACTTGCATTTGGAGTGAAGGCGGAAAGATTCGAACGTGCACTGCATGAACTCGGTCGCGCACTGGGATATCCCTGCGAGCGCCCAGACAAGCAGTGGAAGGAAGGCCCCGATAACCTATGGGCATTGGATGCGACTAACTACATTGTGTGGGAGGCCAAGAATGAAGTGAGTATTGATCGCGCCGAAATCAGTAAGTACGAGGCAGATCAAATGAATAGTTCAGCTGCATGGTTTGAAAAACACTACCCTGGTGCCACGGCAAAGTTTATTTTCAATCACAGGGTTAAAACCACCGGCTTCCAGCCGGTCAGCTTCAGCCACGCTGCTTCTTGGGGTTCGGGAATATCCGTAAAAACGCGAGGACGAGGTATTCAGCGCGGTTCGCGTATCGGGTGGACTTCCAGTCCTCTGCGAACCGCGCGAACCCACCTACTTCAGTAGGTGGTAGTTCAGTGAAATCCACCCCGCCAGTGCAGTGAGCAGTGCATCTGCTTTTCGTATTCCTGTAGGGGTAATGCGAGAAAAGGAGCTTACTAGATTCGCTCGCGCAGTGCGGGAGTTCTTCAAGTCCTTCCAGACGATTAACTTCAATGATCTGTCTTTCCCGCATATTCAGAACTTGCTAGTTCATCATTGCCTCGACACGGAAACTCTGATGAGTGCAGAGGCATTTGTTAAAAAACCCCGCGACCTCAAGACGCAAACCCAACTCCGTGATGGCTCGGTCTAAACATCACATTGACCGAAAGCGCAATGCTAGGCTGGCACCTTGATCGGGACGACTTGACCCAGGTGTTCAGCGATCTAGGTAAAAAGTTCGAGGACTGACTGTTATGCACCTTTCATGGACGAAAAACAATACTGCTCTATCGCCGTGTCGATATTCAATGGTTTCGTTGCTTAACTATGTCTGCTGACGCCATTACTTATTGCCTCGAACGAGTTTCCGACTATCGGGACTTCGAGCGGTTCTGTTCAGCCCTTCTCGCCAGCGCTGGCTATCCCGGCATCGACCCACTAGGTGGAACAGGTGACGAGGGACGGGACGCCATTATCCGAAATGACGAAGAAGGGCGAAAGATTGGTTTCGCCTATACGGTTCGATCAGATTGGCGCGTCAAGCTAGCGAGTGACTGCAAGCGGGTCCACGAAAAGGACCATTCCCCCGATATCTTCGTCTTTGTTTGCACCGAGGCCCTGACAGCATCGGAGAAGGACTTCGCGCACAAGTTCGTCACCGAAAAGTATCACTGGACACTCGACCTGTTTGACATTGAGAGGTTGAGGGTGCAACTCGTCGGACCTCAGCGACACCTAGTTGCACAGCACCCAAGTATCTTCACGCCGCCTTTCTTCCCACAACGCGGTGGTCAGTCAATCGCTGAATGTCGAGATACGGTTCTGATAGATCACGTTGCAGCCGACCATGCAGTAGCCACTTGGCTAGCCCGTCGCCTCTCGATAGCGGGATTTCGGACTTGGTGTCAGGGAACCGCTCCGATTGCAGGGGAGAACGCAGACGAAACTGTACGCAAGCTGCTCGACGCTCGCGCAAACCACTATCTACCTTTCTGTTCCACCGCCAGCCTGGCTGACGGTGTGTTTCTGGAACGTTGCACCATCGCCGCAACCAGGGAGGATTTCGTGCTTCCCTGCAAATCGACCGCAACCCCAGATGCGCGCATGCCGTCGCGACTCGCCAAGTTAGAACCAGCAGACTTCGACAGCTCATGGAACACCGGCTTGAACCAGGTACTGGAACGGCTGAGCGCATTGGGCATCAAGCCATCGCTTGAGCCTGACCGTGGGAGACAAATTGCTCTCAGGGACTACCTGCCTACACGAGTTACGGTGGCAAAACCCGAGCCCGTTTTTGCTAATGTTTTCCCGATTCAATTGCCAAAGACCATGCTCGTCTTCGACCTACAGAAGTCGTTAACGGACACTGAAACACTTGAAGTTCGCAAGCAATGGGCGTTTGTCGAGTTGGGCGCATATCGCCTCATCGCTTTCATGCCACCGCCACGACAGACCATTTCCTTGGTGACTGTCGAGCGCACTCCTGAATTTCTTTGGGAAGACATTTCGCATAGGGATGGAAAAAGAACCATGGACATTGCCAAAGAGCTTGCCTGGCGTAGTCTTGAAGTCGTATGCGCGCAAAAAGGATTGAAGTTCTGCAGTGATAGGCGAGTCCTATATTTCCCCCAGCGCGAAACGGGCGAGTGGAATCAACCGATTCGACATGTTGATGGTCGCTCAACTACTGTGCAGCTCACCGGTGAGCGCACAAAGGGATGGGGTGATCGTGCCTCTCTATTTTTGTACCAACTTGCACCCAAATTTCGACCTCAACGTGATGCAGATGGTTCTTGGAGTATGTTGGTCAACGTCTACATACGCGTTACGACTCCTGAGGGCGCAATGTTCGAGGGCAAGGAAATTGGCAGGCGTAGAAAGATTGTTAGCAAGAGCTGGTGGAACAAGGAGTGGCTCGCGCGTTTACTGGGAGTAGTGCAAGCCCTTCAGACCGCCGAAGGCCGGATTGAGATTGGCGAAGGTGCCCGAACCGTATCGATGCTGAGCAAGCCGCTAAATTGGAATTGCCCGGTAGGTCTCGATGTCTCTGCACTGTCCGGTATGTCTGACATCGGAGAGGAGATAGCGCAATACCGCGTCCGCGATGAGGACGATGACGAGAGTGACGAAGCATCCTCTGCTTTAAAAGGAGCACCAGGCGCATGACAGACACATTTCACTTTCTCGGCGAACCTCTGCTGCAGTTTGGGCTTGGTCAAACCGCCGAAGATCCACATGATGGTCTGGCACTTTTTGGACCCGCTGAGCCGCGCTCACAAATGCCGGACAACATCGTTATCGGCACGGCACAAGGCATTGAACTTTGGAAGGATTGGTGCGCGGCCCTGAATGCACCGGCGGCGTGTGTCGATCCGTCGCGTCATCGAGCCTGGCCACCGTTTCCTGGCTATGACGTCGCTTTCGGAGCAAAGTGGCCCAGCCCAACGCGGAGTTACCAAGTAGAAACCGCTCATCTCTCAGATGCGTCGCGTAAAGCCGATCGATTTGAGCGCGCCTTTGCAGTTGCAAACCTCTACATGGGGTCGCTTGATCGCGTGTCAAAAATGGACGCTCGGCCAGCGTTGGCCATAGTGGTCGTTCCTGACGAGGTCTACGACAATTGCAGGCCTAAATCATCGGTGGTTTTCTCCCAACGAAGCGATGCCACTCGCTCAAAAAATGAAGTGAAGTTCATCAAGCAGGCTATCGATGATCGAAATAGCGGGCAATGGCGGATGTTTGATGACGAGGATGCGTCCGTCACGGAAAAACTTGAGGAGTTGGATGATTTTGAGGCTGCCAGAGGCTTGTCACCAGACTTCCGCCGACAGCTGAAGGCTCGGATGATGGCCTTTGAATTGCCAGTTCAAATCATCAAAGAATCCACGTTGCGTATCCCTCCACAGGTACGGAATGGAGAGCCCGGTACGAATCCTCTGTCTGACCGACTCTGGAACTTCGGCACAGCTGTTTTTTACAAATGTGGTGCTAAACCTTGGAAGACTCCGTGGGCCAGGGAGGGAGTCTGCTATGTCGGACTCGCCTACAAGCTTACCGAAGACTGTCGAAATGCATGCTGCGCTGCACAGATGTTTCTCGACAGTGGCGATGGCGTGGTCTTCATCGGCGAGTTCGGTCCGTGGTACTCCACAGAGCGAGGGGAATTCCACTTGCCTCCCGACAAGGCTGAGGCCCTGTTGCGAGGAACCATCGCGACCTACAAGCAGGAAGATGGGCGGCCGTTGAAAGAAATATTCTTGCATGCGCGCTCGGGGATAGATGCAGATGAATATGAGGGCTTCAAACGTGCATGTCCACCGGATGTCAACTTGGTTGCCATCCGTGTACGCCAAGACCGCGGTGGACTGCGCCTCTACCGATACGATGAACACCCCAACGTGGCTAAGCGCGGCCAACACCCTGTACAGCGAGGCGTCTTCTGGCAACGCTCAGCACGCCACGGGCTTCTGTTTACCAACGGATTCAAGCCCAGGATTGCAACTTATGACGGATTCGAGGTCCCCGTTCCCCTGGCGATTACGGTTCAGCATGGCGACGGCGACTTAGTGCAGGTCGCCAGAGACATCTTGGGTCTCACCAAGCTGAACTACAACTCCTGCCAGTTGGGAGAGGGACAACCCATTACGGTCAAATACTCCGACCGGGTGGGGGAAATTCTGCTTGCCAATCCCGGTTTGCCGTCAGACAAGTGGAAACACAACTTCAAGTATTACGCTTAAAAACAGGAAATGAAAGTGTTAATTCGAATGTTCTAGGCGGACGGGCCTGCCGTGGCAACCAAGAGTCCTTCGGACTCTCTGGTGTCTGTCCATTTATCTAGTTCGTGCGGAATGGTCTGCTTGAAGCGAGCATCGGTGGCGTGGTTGCATAAACCAACGAATGTCAGCTAACTGAAGTCAAAATCGACGTCCGCTAAGACTGCAATTGGTCGTTACACAAAATTCAGGCGCTCAATCTGGCCACCATAAAGCCGCCCCCAGTGGTAAAGGGCACCGACATGCTGTGGCGCCAATCTGCAAGCTGTCGGATGGAAATTGGACGGTCTATTTGGCTGGTCGCGCCACTGCGCCCTTCTTCAGCTTGTCTGAAGTGCGGCGATCCTGATCAGTCTCACTCATTGTGATGCCTAGATAGCTTTCAAGCGCATACCGTACAACATCCGAACGTGTCGGGATGACCTTCATCGTTGACGCAAGGTCGATGCGCTTCTTGTCGATCAGCGACTCAAGTTCGTCGCTCACTCGAATGTTTAGTTGGTTACGGCTCATGTTTCACTCAATTGTGTTGCGATTTTACACTGTTACAAAAATTTATTGCTAGACACCTTTACAAATTTGCAAAAAGACATACAATAAAGACGTCTAGCAATAAAGCTGACATACAAGGAGAAAAAAATGGAAATGAAAACTGAGAGTGAACTGCTCACGACCGATGAACTGTCGGCTCGCATCAAATACGATGCAAGAACCATCAGGGAGCATCTGAAAGATAGTGTGCTTTTGGAGGGGGTGCACTACTTCAGGCCGTTCGGTGGCCGGAAGATTTTGTACCGGTGGAGTGAGATTCAACGAGACATGGTTATGGCAATACCGTCTCAGACAATGCGCAGTTCCGGAATTCCTATGGCAAACGGGAGAGTGCTCCATGGGTAGCATTCGTTTGTCGGACACAACAGGAAGTCTCTTTCTGGACTTTCGGTATGGAATCGGTAGATTTCGTGAGTACTCGTCTCTACCGGATAACCAAACAAATCGCAAAGCTCTGCAAAAAATTCTCGACAAGATCGAGTCCGAGATTGCCGCCGGAACGTTCGTCTACGCCAACTACTTTCCCGGCAGCAAAGCCCTCAAACGGCTTGCAAAGTTGGGACCTGGAAATCTGGCCAAGACTGAAACCTCAGTGGCTTCTGAGCAGGTCGTCAAAGGTTTGGCAGAAGAGATCGTGGCAGCAGGCCCCCTCTTCAAAGACTTCGCCGCCCAGTGGTTTGACGAACGCTCAATCGAATGGCGGCGAAGCCACATTCGGTCTTTGATCTCGACCTTGAACGGTCACCTGGTTCCCCACTTCGGGGAGAAGGTGGTCGGCAGTATCACCAAGTCCGACGTTCTTGAATTCCGCGCCACACTCGCCAAAGTTAAAGGTCGCGGAGCGCAAGAAGGGCTTTCAAACAAGCGGATCAATGAAATCATGGGTCTGCTGCGTCAAATCTTGAACGAAGCCGCCGACCGATTCGAGTTTACCTCGCCGATGCTCAACATCAAAAAGTTGCGCCAGCGCAAAACTGATGTGGACCCGTTCACGTTGACGGATGTGCAAAACATCATTTCGACCGTTCGTGCCGACTTCAAAAACTATTTCATCACACGCTTCTTGACGGGCATGCGCACCGGCGAAGTCCATGGCCTGAAGTGGAAGTACGTCGACTTTGATCTGCGCATCATCCGGGTGCGCGAAACCTTCGTCCTTGGAGAAGACGAATACACCAAGACCGATGGCAGTCAACGCGACATCCAGATGAGTCAGCCTGTCTTTGATGCGCTCAAAACACAGTTTGAAGCAACTGGCCAGCTCTCGGACTACGTGTTTTGCAATATGGCAGGTCAGCCGCTCGATAACAAGAATTTCTCGGACAGGGTCTGGTATCCCTTGCTGCGAAACCTTGGCCTTGCCAAGCGCCGTCCTTACCAGATGCGCCATACCGCAGCCACACTGTGGTTGGCCAGTGGTGAAGCGCCAGAGTGGATCGCACGACAGTTGGGCCACACCAGCACTGAAATGCTGTTCAGGGTCTACAGCCGCTATGTTCCCAACCTGACACGCCAGGACGGTTCAGCCATGGAGCGCCTGCTGGCAAGTCAGTTGACACAACTTCCCCTGATTGCACACAAGACGGATGAAACTGCACGGGAAATCTACACGCCAGCAAAGCCAGCGTTCGCCGCAAAGTCGAACGTGAGAAATGTCCAGCGGAGTGAACCTCGTATCGACCCGGTCAAGTGCGTCGACACCAAGACCACGGTCGTTCCACCTGCTGTTCCTTCAGCAGCGCCACGCCAATCGGAAAACGCAACGCCCAAGCTGATACCACGCATTGCGCCTGCACCCATCACCTGGGCCAGCATGGCCCAGTCCTGGCAGGGCGGGGGGATCGATGCGCCGTAACAAACCTTGAACCTCCGGTAAAGCACCTGACCCCTGTTCTTGCGAAATGCGAGGCAGGGCAATGGGAACGCTTTGCCCAAAAAATCCAAAGAAAACGAAATAACCAGTCAAAGGACACGCTCATGAAACGCAACAAAGCCAACCTTAACCATCGCACCTTCAACGTACTGTCGAAAGAAGCTTTCACCTACAAGCCCCAGCAGACCTTCCAGTTTGCCAGTGTCTGCAATGGACACAGCATTCATCTGCGCCATCGCATCGATCCCGGAATATTCAGTGTGCAGCAGGAAGAGGCGTGGCCGACAAAGGCAGTGCTCATACCCGATGCACCCAAGCGGCTATGGCGATTGCACTGCATCCGTCAGATGGCATCGGCCTGCAAGCTACCGCAAGACTCAATGGCCGTCACCACGAAACCCATGCTCAACGACCAAGGGGAATGAAATGAACATGATGAATAAAACGATGACAAACCACTCTGCACCTACCCCCGAAGCGGCAAAGCACACTTTGATGATGAACAGCCCCAATGTGCAGCGAGTCCTTCAACTGGATGTGATTTCGTATGGAACCTGGCGCCGGGTGCAGGCAACGATTTGTGCTGATACCAATATTTGCCACGTCTGTTGGTGGACATGTGATGAACACATGGCAATAGAGGTGGGGCAGATGGTGCAATGCGATTGGCTCGAACACCTGGAGTTTGATGACAATGTCTTGCTGGTGCGCGGTCTGACGCTTGCATCAGTGGTGAACCCGGACGTGAATCTGATTGACACCGTTTCGACCGTCTGGTTGCCACCCGCATCAGGATCAGGCGATCATGTGGTGCAGTCCTTTCGGCGGCTCTGGGGACAACTCTCCCGCCCCATGAGAGCGTGGTTCAACGCCCTGTTCTGGCATCAGCCGGGTCGCTTGGAGCGGTTTTTGATGGGACCCGCATCAATCGGGTTTCACCATGCGCGCAAGCATGGCTTGTTCATTCACAGCGTGGACTGTGTGGAACGGGCCTTGCGTGCGGCGCAAGATGATCCATTGGTTGATGTTGATGTCTTGTTGATGGCAGCTCTCCTGCATGATCTGGGCAAGGCTGATGAGTACGTATTGAGCAAGCGCTTCAACGCCTGCAAGCTGTCAGAGCGTGGTGCATTGATCGGCCATCGGCTGAGCACGCTCGAGTGGATGGCTGCCGCCCGAGAGGTGGTGCAGGCGCAAGATGCACCGGACGAAGCACAGGTGATGGCGGTGTACCACGCCATCAATGCCTGTCATGCACAGGACTGGGTGGGTTTGCGTCCCCCACGCACACCCGAGGCGTTCTATTTGGCCAGCGCAGATGCGCTTTCGGGGAACTGTGATTTGATCAAGATGCTTGCCAAGCCTGGCAGTCGGGAGGGCAGGTCGCACCCGGCATTTAGGGGGGCGGTTTGGCTGACGGGGGACTCTACGAAAGTGGATTTACCTTCAGTAGGTTGAGCACGAGCGATTGAAAGGTGGCCGATAGCGACCTCTTTAGTCGCCTTGAGCGACTCACAATTCAAAGCCCCCGGCAGAGCCGGGATACTTGCTCAATTTACATCCCGCAGCGCAACAAATTGCTGACTCGCACCCTCTGACCGAAGTTCCAGCATGGGGCTTTTTGAAACGATGTAGGCCAACGATTGGTCGAATGAAAAGGGGTACAGCACAGACAGCGTCGGCAACGTGGGGGTCGCGATCGCTTTGCCATGAAACCTCAGCGCAGCTTCGACCAGCCACAAGGCCACTTTTTCATTGCCGATGCTCATGTCTTGTTTTCGAATCAAACGTTTCCCGTTCTCCACACGCTCAAGCACGCCCCAACTCTCTTGTGACTGCAGCACGCGTGACACAGCACGACTAACACCGTCTCTGTCACCGTAAATCTCTGCCATTCGTCGTTGAATCTCTTTGATAGTGCAGTCACCCTGCATGGAAATCAATCGTCCGGTAATTTCTGACGTGTGTCCAAAAAATGGATACGTCACCATCGCGCAACCCCAGTTCAAAGGGGTCACCGACCTCTGGCCATAATGTTTAAACAGTTCAAGGCCGCGTTCAACAAAATTCGAATATTCTGGTAAAGGCGAAATCCATAGCCGCTTCAAAATATCAAATGTTTTTCTTCTGGAGTCGAGGCCAGTCAGAACGCTGGCAATTTCTTCCTTCGCTTGCTCAACAGTTTTCACACCGGTTGCCACTTCAAGCGCAGCGGCACACCAGTTCAATTGCACATAGCGATCAAACCCAATAAGAAATCGATTTTTGTTATGGCTCAATTTAAGTCCTTGTCACTTTCACAAATGGCACCATCAGCTCTTCAACGGAGATGCCTCCATGTACGACGGCTGGTTCTCCCTGAGGCAAGAAAGCGGCGCGTCCACCCGCGAATAGGGCCATGAAGTTTGCTGGCAGTCCAGCGATATCCATCCGAAAGGTGTTCGGGTTAGCTGCGGCAGACTCCGCCACCAACGTCTCGCTACGGTATGTGCGAACGCGTTCTCCACGCATTTCCGGCGCCACCCCTTGATTGGGGCGACCTTGGCCAACTGCTTCGACATTTCCGTGATCAGCTGTTAGGTAGACGTGGAAGCCCTTGTCGATAAGTAGAGTGAACAGCCGATCCACAAACCCTGTTTCACACCAGCCTTCAATTTGTGACGCTATGCCACGTTTGCCGAGTACAGCGCCGTGCACGATTTCGTCCACGGTATCCACCACAATGCCAGCGACCTTGATCGAGGGTCCAGATAAGGCAGCTTCCAGTTCAGCCAATTGATCGTTGCGTTTGATTCCTTTGCGGTAGTAAACCTCATTGGAGCGCAACCCTTGATCTTGCCAAAACCGTGACCACTGGGTCGGCTCAGGCGAAGTGGTTTCGATGGTGTCTGCAAACTCCCTGGGTTTGAGCCCGGAAAAAAGTGCCTGTCGGGAAACCGATGTCAATGTCGGCAGCCAAGCAAAGCATGCGCCTTCGTCAAATCCAAATTTAGGGGCTCGTCGTGCCAAGGTCTCGCGAATCAAAACCCACTGGTCAAGGGCAAGCCCATCAAATACAAGCAATGCAAGTTTCGACTCGCCCGCATTCCGTCGCATCGACAGATAACGCGGTACATGGTGAACCATGACCGGGCCTCTGGCCACCGGAAGTGAAGGCAGATCAGCGTAGTGCTTCGCTATCCATTCCCGTAGGCGTTCGTCAGTGGCAGTCTGCAGCTCGGCGATGGCGACCTTCAGCCCTTCGGCGCGAACAGTGTCCAAGGCATGGAACCTTGCAATCACCTCACTGAGGCGGCGTGCCAAGCTGGCCCAGTCCCGGTAAGAAGTCTCTAGCGTTGGAAGTGCCTGGAGGATGCCCTTGATGCCATCCGCAACCAGATTGCGCAAGGCCAGTGGATCTTGAACAATACCCACGCGCGCCCACTCTGGGACGTTGGTCGGCGGAATTTGAATGGCGAGTGGATGGAGCAGTCCGTCCAAAAACATCGAGTCGATGATTGCCCGCACGTCAGGATGCTCAAATGGAACGTCTGCTTTAACCTTATGGTCAGCAGGCGTTTCTTCTCCGACCCGAGTTCCATGGATGCCCAGGCGCGATAGGTATCGGTACCATGCGTCTTGAACCAGTCGGAGAAATACGCCTTTCGATGAGAAAAGCTCCGCAACTGGCAGTCCTTTGAACACTGTCTGATCAGCCAACACGTGGGCCACATGATCCGCAAGAACCACCGGCAGGCCCGAGCCTCGATAGTGCAAGCGTAAAAGCTCGCGCCACAAATCCTCCGACCTCGAGATCAGATGTGGGCTGATCCTGAAAATGTGCGTCAAGATGAACTCTTTGGTCGCGGATTCGCCGAGTACCTGAGTTGCGTGCCTTCCCTGCGCCGCAAAAAGCGCTTCGAGATACTCAGCGCCAATCTGGCGTATGACGGGGTAGCTGAGCTTGTGGAATACGTTGGCCAAGCTCAGACTGACATGCCTTGCCTGGCTCAGGTAATCCCACGGCAGTTCACCGGTATTGCTGCCGCGCAAGTGCAATACCAGGGCCTTGGCCGGTCCTGCCTTCCCATCATCCCAGGCACGCCGATAACGATTTTCATACTCAGCCCGGAAGGCGACTGAATCTTCAAACATCATCAACTCAAAGCCCCATTCCCGCAACCTGGCGAGCACGTGTTCATCCAGCAAAACGTCATCGGGATCAGCGGCAACCCACAAACGCGCGATGTCTTCGGGAAACTCCTTCAGGATGCGGTCAATCCACTCGCTCATGGTGGGCCCACGCGAATCATCATCACCGCGTTCAGGTCAGGTACGCTGGCCTCGGCATCGTCCAGCGTCGCAAGGCGAGCTTGGTGCTCCGCGTTGAGTCGCTTGCGGCGGTGCTCGCGCACGGCGGGCAACCCAATTCGCCCGATGGCCTTGTTCCGTGCATCGAAGGCATACATCGCACGCTCTCGTTCTTCTTTAAGCCCCGCGCGGTGTTCACTGAGCATGTCTGCAAATAGTCGCTCACCTTGGGTCTTGGCGGCGGCCATAGATGTATCAAACCAGCTCGCAGCCATTTCTGCAGTCGTCGTCCCTTTAACTTCGATTGTTTCGGTCAGCAATAGGTCCCAAATGCGCTTGGCTGTGGGTACGAACGTGCGGCCGTCATCTGTCGCAAATACCGGCAAGAACCGCCTGCGATTGAAGCCCTCGGCCGACAAACTGATCTCCCACAAGGACCAGACTCCAAGCACAGTATCGGGGAGACCGCTGATTTGGATTGCAGGTAAGGGCTGGCCCGACACGCAGCGGGATAGTTCGCTGATTACAGCCCTTGCACGCGGGTCCTCTAGCGTGACCCACTCCAAACTTGGGTTCTGCTCGGCAGTTCTGGCATCAAAGCAAACCTGAGACGACTCACTGCCATCCGTCCACTTAACGCGCCAGGCATCCCCAGCCTTCAAGGCACTGCCACCTCGCGCAGGCAGGCCAGTGGTTATGGCCCGTTCCAGCCAATACTGCGCAGGGTGATCACGCCATTTGCGGGCGGCATCGGCATCCAGCGCGTGGGCATCCGCCAGCAGGTCACTGTTCTTTCGTTCGTCGGCAACCTTGTCGCGGACCTGATTCATGACCGCATCGACAGCCTTGTCGATCGAACCAGGGTCTTGCAGACCCTGAACAAACACATCATCGAACATCGCCTCTGCTTCGACCGAGTCCATCACGTCCGATGCCTTATCAACACCGAACTCCTGCGCAATGACCTCTAGCTTGGTCTCCAGGACCTCCCGGACGCGGTGTTCCACCGTGTCTTCAAGTACAAAATTGATGGCGCGCACCACATGGCGCTGTCCGATGCGGTCCACGCGGCCAATACGCTGCTCGATGCGCATGGGGTTCCATGGCATGTCGAAGTTGACTATCACGTGGCAGAACTGCAGATTCAAGCCTTCGCCCCCAGCATCCGTCGAGACCAGCACACGGACTTCCTGCGAAAAAGCCTGCTGTGCTTTTGCGCGGGTATCTAAATCCATGCTGCCGTTGAGCAGCGCTACGGAAAAACCACGGCTTTCTAGGAAACCTGCCAGCATGGCCTGTGTGGGAACGAACTCCGTGAAGATCAAGACCTTCATGGCAGGGTCGTTTTCTTCCTGCTGCAGCTTGTAAATCAGTTCCAGCAAGGCCTCAGCCTTTGCATCGGTGCCTTGGGCCTCAGTCTCTCGGGCCAGGGTTAACAATAGGTCCACCTCAGCCTTTTCCTGAACCCAGCCGGAAGACTGGACTGCGATGTCCACTTGTGTCTGACCGTCCAATTCCGCCCACTCGTCCATATCGGGTGCGTCGAACAGCGGCATTTGTGGCTGGGGTTCGTTGAGCAACGCTTGTCGCTTCTCCAAGGTTGTCCGTATAGCAGCGGTGCTGGACGTGACAAGCCGCTGCATCAGTATCATCAAAAAGCCGATGTGGCGCTGCTTGGCTGCCAGCGCCTGGTTGTATCCGTTCCGCACATAGTCGGTGACGGCCTCGTACAAGCGTTGCTGGGCCCCGTGGCGAGACTGCCAGGCGACGGGTTGAAGCCTCGTAATCCGAGGCTTGAACAGCGGTTGCCCTTCGGCATCTATGGCATTGCGCTTCTCTGTGCGGATGACGAATGGTCGTACCCGATCTCGGCTCACGCTGCCCTCATCAGGGAAGGAGTCCCGGTCAATCAACTGCATCAGGCGCAAAAACTGATCCGTCTTGCCCTGGTGCGGCGTAGCTGATAGCAACAGCAGGTAGGGTGCCGCCTCGGCCAGGGCCGCACCCAATTTGTAGCGAGCCACCTGATCAGTACTGCCGCCCATGCGGTGCGACTCGTCAATGATCACCAAGTCCCATGAAGCTGAAATCAGATCTTCAAAACGTTCCCGGTTGTAGTTGCTCAGTTGCTCCAGGCTCCAACCTTTCCGGCTTTCGATTGGCTTCACCGAATCCAGTGAACAGATCACCTGGTCGTGCAGGCGCCAGAGGTTTTCTTCATCGTTGCGCCATTGCCGAAACGCAGCAAGCTCTGCCGGGTCAATATATTGCAGCTTCTCGCCGAAGTGCAGTCGCATTTCCGCCTGCCATTGGCGAACCAAGCCCTTCGGCGCAACCACCAGCACCCGTCGGGCCATGCCTCGAAGCTTTAGTTCACGAAGGATCAATCCCGCTTCGATCGTTTTTCCCAAGCCCACTTCATCTGCCAGCAGGTAGCGAATGCGATGCTGGCTCATGGCTCGGTTGAGCGCGTAGAGCTGATGGGGCAACGGGACCACGGTGGACTGAATAGGTGCCAGCAACAAGTTGTCTTGCATCGCGTCCAGCAGCTTTGCAGCAGCAGCGGTGTGAAGAACACTATCTGCTGAAGGCTGAATACTGTCCAGCCGAGTTAGGTCTTGCGACCGTGCACGCACGACAGCATCTTTGGTCGGCAGCCAAACCCGATATGTGGTCTCGCCCCACATGTCTTGCCTGTCCACCACGCGGCAGGGCGTAGAGTGACGGGCATGCCAGCACCAGGCACCGACGGAATGACCAGCTAAAGTGTGGCCGAATTCCTCCATCAGGCTCCGGCCTCCGTGCGTGTTAACGCCTGGTCATACCAGAGTAGCAACTTCTCGTCTTCTTGAAGTGCTTCTTCTGGGATCTTCTGCGCAATTGCAATAATAGACTTGTAGTCTTTGGCACTCCACGCAGACTTGAAGCCAGCACGCAGTACCTCCAACCGAAACTCTTTTAGCTTTCTGTTGGACGATGATTGATATCCCTCGAATTCCTTAAGCAGTGCCTTTTCTCGCTTCTTTTCCAAGTCTTGCGCCTTATTTGGGTCTGGTGTGTACCACCTGTCCATGGCCTTTGCCACAAGTTGTGGATTGCCCTTTTCAAGACTTCGAAGATCCTTGTGGTTGCTTGACAAATAGCTATGGATTTGACTTGGCACATCTCCAGTGCCGTTGTACTGCAGGAAGTTGTTTTCAAGTAGGGACGAAAGCTCAGGTCTCGACTCATGTTTCTTCCAACCTGCTCCAAGTTGACTTATGAACTCCGGATGAATTTCCTGATACGTCGAAGGTCGATGCTTAAGGAAATCTGCCAACCAATCGATTGCGCTTCGTTCATCAGAAACAAACATCTCCATTTGTGGCGCCTGTTCCACCGAAGCGCGTTTCTTGTCGTATGCAGCTACTTGTTCTGGCAAGAAAATCATTCCATCTCTTTCAACGAATCGCTGCGATAAGCCAGCTTGAAATTCTTGAGTGGACATTGGAACCGGAACGCTGTGACGTACGAACCATGAAACCATTCGGTCAAAGATTATTCGAGGGTCACGCTCTGCAATAAACTCTAAAGACGAGAGTTTCATCTTTACAGTAGGTAAATAGCTAAGGTGTGTTCTGACGAAATCCCACGCGGAATCTTCATTTCCACCGGAGTTCTTGAAACGGTCTTCAAGGCCACCATTCGGTTTATACGCTGATATAACGAGATCCTGTTTGACCGCTGTCGTGGTCATAACCGCCTTGAAGCTTCCCTGTTTTTTGTCAAGCGCCGATACGTTGGCAACAACGAACCCAGCTTCTTGCAGCGCAGATTGAATGGAGTTCCAGACCGAAGCCTGGGTGTTTGAAAACTCAACAGTCATCCATCGGCCAGGTTTCAATACACGAAAGAAGTCCTTGAAACTCTGTGTAAGCAGACCTCGATACTCATCAAGGGCTTTGTCCTGTACTGAACTTACGATTGCCTCAGCTGATTGGCTTGTAATTACCTGGAGCAACGCTTCCCAAAAGAAATTGAGTTCCGAGTAGTCAAAGTTGCTACCGAATGGCGGGTCTACAAATACATAGTCAATTGATTTGTCGGGGATGCCGTGTAGTTCAGTCGAACTCTGTGTGGAGATTACGTTGTTTCTAGGAGTTGTTCTTTGGTAAGACAAGCTTGACGCGATCGTCTCCGCGTTACGAAGAAATGACTTAAAAACATTTGGAGGCGTAATAAGCGATCCAACGTATAGAGTGCCCGATAAAGGTCCTCCGCCCTTGCGGTCGGCCCGAAATCTTCTCATTCTGGAGGCGTATGGTAAACATGCCGTTAATGAGAAAAGCAATGCATCTTTTATTGAGGGGTTGGCAATTTCTCTAATGCCATCCAGAAGCAGTGCGACCGAATACATCTCTCTCGGAGTGAAAAAATGATGTAGGTGAGTTATTCCCCTTGGGACGTTGCGCTGGGTTTCCTTCCCCTGAATCAGTGGTGCAAGCGGAAAATTTACTTCGCTCATCTTTTCGCTTGCATCTCGAATTGCCGCTAGATCGTCATCGTCAGGCAATTTCTCAAATCTGCTTGTTCCGACTGTGTAATTGATTAATACAGGAACTGCCTTGGCCTGCTTGTGGGGCACTTTGAGGAGGGGATCCATCAATGTCTCGTAGCTAGCTTCCCAAGCTGATTCTTTGGCTACGAGGCCACATGATGGGCACTTAATTGATGTGCGAAGCGAGTCCTCTATTTCATCAACCGCAATCGAATAGAAGGGATGCTGTGAACCACAGTTTGGGCACACAACAACGTCAGAGTAAAGTACAAATTCAACTTCACCGCTTGCCGGTCCTGAGTTTCTGTATTGCTTATGGGCAACTGACTTTCGATCTCGTACTTTCCATCCTGTGTGATTTGTGCGATATATGTTCCCCTTTGTTGCCTGAAGATTCGTTACAAGTTTTTTCGCCGCGTCAGAAAATGCAATGGCATCAAGCGATCCATTTAAGTTTCGTGCGATAAACGTTGCTATCGGGGACAGGTCAATCAGTACGGCGCTTCTGCCATGTCCAAGGTGTGCGGTTGCCACACCGGTCATTCCGGTACCACAGAATCCATCCAGAATCACGTCACCAGCTTTGGTGTAGTGTTCAACGTATCGCATGATGGCTTTGTGCGGCACCTTGGTGTGATAGCTATGCGCGTTGTAGATCGGGTCGTTTTTCCCCTCACTAACGTCAGCTGCGAATGGCTCTTTGGCATAAGTAACTGAAGGGTCGTATGGCTTTCCAAAAAAGCGAACGAAGTCAGCAATAAATGGATTTGGACATGCTGTGTAGTACGGTGGATCGGACAGTGCCAAGATGTCTTTATCCGTTCCAGCAGGAAAACCTTTGAGCTTTCGAAATGAGGTGTCTTTGAGTTTTTCAGCTAGTAACTTAGCGAAATGATCACGTCTAGCGAGATCGTTTGGGAACTTTATGCCCAGGCATTCAACTGGCCCTAACGCTTGCTGAGATCTGGAAAAGAGGTCTGTCATAAGGTCGTATCCGATGATTAGAGGTTTGGGCGCACTTGTCGCACGTAGGTTGCCTTATCGATTCCCACATGGTGCAGGAAAGTCTTGAAGACGCCAGGACTCACGGGATCTCGCGTTGGAAGAATGAAGGCACGATGGTCCGGCCCCGTCCATTTCTGGTGGCCACCTTTACCACCTGAGGCATCCAGGCTATGCCTAAAGTGCCTAAGGGCGCGTTCCATTTCACGGCGTTGGGGCACATTGAAGGTGGCTGGGTGGCTTTGCAGGCGGTCCGCGATGATGCCCTGGCCAGCAAAACGCACTGGTATGTCTGTCGCCAGAAAATCGTACGACAGAGGACCCGTAAGCACACTTTCAATCGGCATTCCAATGCCTGGTGGAGAGATCTTGGGTTTGCCGCTGCTAAGTTGGTTGGCAAACGCGCGCCAAGTGCCCGGCTGACGGCCCAGGCGCCATTCCTGGTACCCAGGCGGCGAAAGGTCCAGCGATGCCTCGACAACCCGGTCCAAACAATCTGCGTTGGACGACATGCGATTGATCACCGCTTGGATGTCTTGTGTTTTGAACCAGTCCCACGCAGACCAGTTGGCAAGGGCTTCTTCTAGCCATTCAGGTGTCTCTCGCAGGGCCTGGTACACGTTTTTGTTATACCGTTGGTGCCGTGGTTGCAGGGCGTTGATTTCTTGCCACGACAGAGCAGCCTCAACCTTGGCGTGGAACAGTTCGTGTGCGTAGACTAGGCCAAAGGCGAGCAGTGCGGCAAGGCTATGTGAACCACCATGTACGCGATTCGTCTTGAAATCATCAATGAGGCTGCATGCAAGGTCATCCAGCTTCTTTGCATCAAAGTAGATGCCCCATGTCTCTTCAGTCCATACGTGGTACGGTTGATACCATGCAATGGCTTCGAAGCCATGCGTCTTCCTGTCTTTGCGGCTTTCCTTGACGCGTTCCTGAAAGTCAAAAGGAAAGATCTCCATGCCGTCGAAGGCTTCGGCAAAATCCCATGCGCCTGGGGATCCCAATTCAACTTGAGCAGAATCTCCAGAGGACTGAACTTGATGTTCAAACTCTGGTCGCCCAGGCACTTCCGATCTTGGTGAGGCAAAGGCGCTTGGCAAGCGACGTTGAGCAGCCCATCTGATCTCTGGGTAAGAAGGTGGGCCAAGGTGGGGTTCCCATGTGACGATTACCTGGGCGTTGCGACCTTGAGGACCGGTCAGAATGCCTGAATAGGTCCCATCACGAGAGGGCAAGCATCCAGAACCGGCGATTGCCGCTACCGCCGACCGTGCGACCTTTTCTGGCGGGCTAGAAGATTGCACACCAAACGTCACTGCGTGTGGCAACAATTGCAACAGCGGCTCAGCGGTAACAACTGGACGCTGATAGAAACTCTCCATCGCCACCTGCGCATTGGCCAACCCTTCGAACTTCTTCAAGTCGTTGTGGCGCGTGTAAAAGTCATCGTTGTCCTGCTTCTTAAGCCTGATGCTTTCGTCAAATTCGGCGACTTTCAACCGGTGTGCCGCCAACATCGCATCTGCTTCGGCCTTAAGCACAGACGATATCCAAGCAGACGGAGCAACGGGTTTTGATCGCCCCACCACCACGCACAAATTCTTTCCATCCGGCAGCAAGAACACGCCGTGGCAATAGGCTACAACCTTGGTGCTGCCCTTGATACGCACACTGGTGGGTTTGAGCTTGGCTTGGGACCAAACGGCTTGTTCCAGTTGCCCCCTGAGTTTGAGACCGTCACCGCTTCGAATTCGAGCTGTTAAGCGCGCTATGACCTTGGTTCCATAGACAGTGACTTCGAGAACTCCAGTCGACACGAACTCAATGACATCTGGGTCGCTGAGTGGCACGTCGATGCAAAAGACATCCGGCGATACCGTCCACGCAAAATCCGGTGGGATCCAGCTTTGCAGGCGTTTGGGTGCAGTGGATGCAGCCATGGGCTTAATCCACCACAAAGCGCAGCTTGTCCGAGTCCTTGCCTTTGCATCGGTCCATCAAAAATGACTCGAATCGTTTGCGAAGTTCATCCGGGGAGGCAGGCGACCCGCCTTGCAGCAATGCCTTTTTGATGTCGTCGGCAGACACGCCAATTTTCTCCAACCCAGAAAGCGCTTCCTGGACCGCACTCACAAAGTCGGGTGGCACGGGATCCGGCAGTTTCTTAGACGAGACAAATTTCTTGATTAAATCGCGTGCGGCAGCTTTGAGCAAGTCAAGGTTGGCCTTGATGAAAGGGTCGTCCAGGTTTTCTAGCAGAGTCTGTTGCCAGCCATCCAACAGTCCGTCCAACTCTTGATCCAATTGGTTCAAAACGTTGGCAGCCGGAAGGAAGTCGCCTTGTTCGTTGGCCGGGCGGAAGCTGCAATGCGGGCAGTAGGGGCTGGAGGCAAGTTCAGAGTCCACCAGGGATGCGCAACTCTTGAGTTTGTCCAGTTTGTCATCGAAGGCCGTCAGTTGGCTAGTGGGCATGAGGGAAATCCCAGCCAAGGCCCGCATAGCGACAAGTCGAGAATCTTTGCGGAGTGCAGATTTGGTTTTGTCTTCTGCCACACCGAGGCGTGCCTTGCTGTGTTGGGCGATGTAGGCTTTGACGAAGTCTTTTTTGAGCTGTGTAAGGGTCTGCCGGTACTCAGCGGCGTGCTGGGCGGTGCGGTCTCGCGCCAGTTTTTCCAGCATGTCTATGCGGGCGTTTTGCGCCTGCTTGACCCAAGCATGATCGCTTGCCAGAACCAACTCAGCCTGGGACAGATACGAGGCAGTCGCACCCAGTTCGGTGATCAGTTCAAGCAACTTTTCTACTGCCGCAAGAACTTCGAGGTTCTTTTTCTGGGCATCAATGTCATCCGACCCGATGCGCAGGTTTTTCAGTTTACCGACCGTGTTGTAGGGTGTCAGTCCCTCTGTGAAAGTTTTGAGAGTTTCAAGACGGGTTCGCCAATTTTGAATTTCATCATCTGTGAGCAGAGGCTTGCCCCAGAATGAGAGTTTGTTTTGCAGGTCGGTCCCAGCAGCCAGGACGCGGTTGACCAGCTTTGAAACTGCCTCGAGCAACTGTTTGACCGGCTCTTCCGAGCCTTGGGTTGCCAGTTGTGCCAGGCCAGGGGACAAGCCCAGCAGCTCAAACAAAGAGCGCAGAACGGCAACATTGATTTCCTTTGGGGCCTCCACGTGCTTGAACTGCTTGAGGTCTTCAAGGTTACGTTCCGCCAGCAGAGTGATCTTGCCGGAGTCGATTCGGTCCCCGGTGATCGCGAGCACGATATCGCCGGAATAAACCAAACCGCCCAGTACCGCGACCAAGAGGTCCGGCTCAAGCCGGAACTTCACCGGGTTGAAATATTCCACATCGGTTTGGCCATTTAAGAGCTCAACGCGGTTTAAAACCTGGCCGTGGCCCTTCGATTTCAGTCGACTCAGAACCTCTTGTGCGTACCGTGACCGGCCTGGCTCTATGCGGTCGCCATCCAACATTTCCAGGGCGTCGAGCACCGCGCTTGCGTCTTTGGTTCGTGTACCACCAGCCAATGCCTTCAGCGCGTTGCCAATTAATAGCTTGCGGTTTGACTCTGTCACTAGCACAGTAAATGTCGGATATTCCGGAGAAACTTCGGCGAACTGTTGATTGAGTGCAAGGCCGGAGACGACGTTGACGATGTCGCGAAAGTTCGCGCGCTCATCAGATCCCAAACGCAGTCGGTCTCGGATGTTGACCCCTTTGGCCCAGTCCTGCAGTGTTTTGGATTTGCCCTGGTACGTGACCTCAAAGGCAGTCATCTGCTTTTCCTGGAGCCACTTGCTCATGTCTTTCAAGGCTTCCTTGGTTTTATCGATGTACGTCGCCTTTGCACCGCCGCTGGCCGTCGAAGCAAGGTCTTGCGCCGCCGCGTAAAAAGCGAGATGGCGCTTGATTGCGTCGTCTAGGCCCTTGAGCCGGATGAATACCTCATCCGACTTGTTCTCATCGCGGAAACGAGGTGGCTCGAACGGCTGAATGAAGTAAACGTAAAAGTCGCGCTCAGGCTGGGCGGTGGGCCGATCGTTTGGCGCACCGAAGAATAGGTAGCCGTTGCGTTCGACGCGGCGGTCTTGCCACTCGATCTGGTACTGCCAAATCTGATGCCCGGTAACGTAGGTGCTCTCGTCGGTGCGCTCCATCAGCTGCTTGATGGCACCGTAGTAGGCGCGGTCCAGCGCATCGTCGGACAGGGCTTCAGCGCGCTTTTCGATCTGAGCGTCGTAGTCGACATCTTTCTTGAGGTCGAGGTAATACTGCTCGGTGTCCGGCGCTTTGGAGATGAACTGGCCGTTGACCGTCTTGACGATCTCCCGCAAGGTGGTCTGAACGGCGGTGAGCAGATCATCTGCAGGATCGCCACCCAACTCTTCAATGCCAGGTTGGTACAGGCAGAGGGTGTCACGCAATTCTGCGGCTGTTGGCCCGACTGGCACGTAGATGTCACCACCGGTGGTGAGTCGGTGAACAGAAAGCCCTGCGATCACGCGCTGCGCCATGGCTTTATAGGGTGGGCGAGAGAACGCTTTGAGGACGCGCTCGGTCAACACCTCCGACACCTTTAAGACCGGTCCAATGCTGGGGTCTGAGCGGAGCACTGAATTTGAGGTCACTGTCTCCCAAAACTTGTCATAGCCGATGAGGCCTGGGCGGTCATTAGGGACTTCGTCATTCAAGACAGCTTGAATTTGGTCGCGCAAGGTCACCAGCGCACCGCGTTTTTCGGTAAAGATCAGTCGTTCGAAAGTGCCGATGTACTCGGGGTGCACCGGAAACAGACGAACGTACTCGTCCATGCGCTCGTTCATTGAGCTGTAGAACTTGGCATACTTGGTCAGGTAAGTGCGAATCTTGTTCTGCTGGTCGGCAGTCTTTTTAAGCAGGCGTTCTGCGACCACGAAACTGACGTCCTGCCGGGCCAGCAATACTTGCGTGAATCGATCTTTGACACGTCGCAGGCTGTCGGTGACATGCTGGAAACGGTTGCTGTCGAAGATGGCCTCTTGGACACCCGCCACAAAGCGGAACCGCAGATGCTTGGTGACCTCGCCGATTTCACGCAGGAAAGACAGGTCCAGCACCAGATCGTGATCTTTGCGAGACCGCAGGTAATCCAGAAACTCGTCAACCACCAACAGTACGCCGTGGTTGGGGTGAACCTCAGCGAACGCAGCCATCATTTCCTCGAACGCAGCCTTGTTGTTGACCACCTTGTCCGCAGCCGGAAACGAGTAGTTCACGCCTTGTTTTTCAAGGAAGCCTTCAAGTTCCTGGGTAATAATGTCCCGCAGCGACATCTGGCTGGAGATTTCGATGCGGTGAACCTTGAATTTGCCAGCGATTTTTTCTGCCGCCGTCGCAACCTTGGGATGACGGATCATTGGCAAGTAAGCCGCGTCTTCAGCCACCAGTGACAAGACCGACATCAAATGGGACTTACCCGTGCCATAGTTGCCGACCACCAGAACGCCCATGTGGTCGACTGATTCGTCAAAGGAGAGCTGCGGGATCATCTGCTTGGCGATCCGCTCGGCCATGTCGTCTGACATGACATAGGTGGCCACCAGCTTTTTGGCCTCGTCTGGCCTGTTGGCGTCCAGCAGTTGAATGACAGATTCGATTGGTTCGAATTGGATGAGATCGCTGTAGCGCATATTTTTCTTTCCTCCCTGTTACAAAATACTAAATTACAAAGGGGACCAAGCCTGCGAGGCCGTAGTCCTGATGCTCTGGATGCCCCATTTCCGCATAAGTGAGCCGACCATCGCGTAAGTCGCCAGGCCAGACAGCCACCACGCGCTTGACATGCGCGTGCCTTTTCAACAGGTCGATTGGATCGAGCTGGAGCGAACGGTCAAATAAGAGTTCAATGTTGTCCATCAAAAGCAAATCGCCATTGGCATGTTGCTCTGCCAGTTCACGCAGGATCGTCGTGGTTTGCAAATGACGCTGTCTTTGGGGAACTACCGAGAGCTGATTACCTAATTCGGAGCCGACGCTTAGCACCGTGACGCCCCGGTTTTTTGCCAGAGCGCGCAGCAACCCCGTCTTACCGGTACCCGGCTCACCGATGATCAAGATGAGTTTGCTGTGCAGTGCCCCAACTTCATCAACTATCCGCTCCAATTTTTCGATCATGCGCGCTCCCCGCTCAAAGAGCAATTAAAAGGGAGCCGCACAAGTTCAAAGCGCCAATACGTCATCGTGGTCACTCAAAAAGGCTGGACTGCTTGAGGATGTAACCCGCAGGCTTCTTTTGCTTCTCAATGACACCTTCGTCGAGGAGACGCAACAACCACGCTTTGGCTTGTGCATTGGAGATGTCCAGCGCAGTTGCCACCTCGGCGTCTTTCATTGGGACCTTGAGTAGCAGCAGTATCACATCGCGGACTGCTGCAAACAGCGTATCTGCAGGTGTTGATGCTTGTGCAACTAGCGGGTCGGTATCTTGGGGCTTGGCCTCGGGCGTTTCAGCAACCGTTGGTACTGTCTCAGTTACGCACTCAACCGGCTCGGCATCGGGTGCAGAAACTTGTGGCTGCGTTGGCTCATTTGCCACATCAATTGCTGGAGGATTGTCGGCGGCAACGGGGGGCGTCTTCACGGCTTCGGTCGGAGCATCACCAGAAAATAGCGATGGCTCTGGCTTTGGTGCTTGCGCTGGAACAGGTGCCCCCGCGTCGAACACGCCTTCAAACGCGTCAGCGTCTTGAGGGTTTGGCCATGGAATTGCTCCCTTGCCGCGCAGAGCATCCAGACCCACTGACGACTCTCCCGTCGATCGCACATAAACGGGCACGAACTTGAGCTTGTCGAGCTGTTCTACCGCGCCAGTCCAAGTGCCCCCTTTGTTCAGGTCAGAGCTGACAACCAGAGATGCATCCGCCAGCGCATAGATGAGCTTGTTTCGCTGCATGGCGTTGCCAACGTTGAAACCAGCGCTGGGGTCGTAGGGTGAAATCAACACCAACTGACCATCGAGCAGCAAGTTACGGTTCTCGCGATTCATGGTTGCCCTTTCAAGGCTATCTGCGAGTACGCCACTGACCTTGCCACCAGCCTCCAGCGCGCCACGCATTGCTGCTTGGTCGATACCTTTAGCACCACCAGAGACTAATGTCCTGTGTGCTCGCGCGGCAAGTTTGCCCACGGCCATGGTGTAGTCGATCAGCGATTCGTCCACATGACGCGACCCAACGACGGCCATTCCCCCGGAGTCAAGCAAACCGATGTCGCCACAACCATAGAGCACAGCAGGTGAATCTTCCCGCAGACGCGCCTTCAAGCGTCGGGGATATTGCTCATCTGCACGGCTAATCACCCAAATGGCGCGCGCTTGCCACCGTTCGATGACTTGGCTCAAAAGGAAGCCTCGTCCCAGTAGGCGTTGCAACCTGGCTTCTTCAATAACTGGCTGACAGGCTCGCAAAAGTTCGGATGCATCTGGTGCAATGAGATCTGCTGGCTGACGCTGAATTTCACGCAAATGGCGAGCAAGTCGCTTGTATTCGCCTGGAGTCAACAGTTCCGAGGACGAACTACCGCGTCCAGCAATCAATGGTGCCGTTAAAAGCAGGATCGCTTGGGTGTTCTGTGACAAGGAAGGCATCATTCGTCGTGCCCTGTTTGGGACAAGGCCATCGGCCAGACTTCGCCGCTACCGCTTTTTCGCAAGAGCCAAGCGGCAACAGTGAGTGTCCAGCGTGAGTCCACCATGTCGTCGACCAAGATCACCGGACCATGCGGTACCGGATGACCGTTGAGGGCAAGCGAGCCGTCGATGTTGCGCGCCTGCTGTGTACTGTTCGCCATTGTTTTCTGCTCGGGTCGATCGTCTGTTTTTTCAATTACCAAATGAAACGGCAACCCCAGAGCGGCCGCTAAACGTTTCGAGAAATTAGGCACGAGATCGGGATGCCGTAGGGATGGTACGCATGTCACCCAGGTCGGCTTTGGCAGAGGGCTCCATTCGCGAATCATCTTTACGCATGCCCCGACCAGGTCGTCCGCAAACTTGCCATCGTGATACTTGCCCTGCCTGACCAAGCCGCCCCAGCCAGCGTCGCCCCAAACGCACAGGGCTTTGCCGGGTTGCGCTTGGTGGGTTACGGGAATGGGTCCCTTAACGCCATAGTGAGGCATTCCCCCGTCAGGCCACTTCTTTCGAGGTTCGATGGGCAGACTGGTACGCCGCAGAAATGCGATTGCATCCAGAACCAACGCATCGTTCACACTGGTAGGAAGTGGTGGAAGAAGTGGTGGTGTGACAACTGTCGGATCACCATCAAGTGCACCTATAAGAAAGCCCATGTGATCACCAAAGGGCAGTCTGACGTAATCCTGCATCTGTTGATGTTCATCTCTCCGTAAAGCAGTGAGTCGTTCTGCTCGTTCCCAGAAGCCTTCGCTTAGTGTGGCTGCTGTGAGCTGCCACTTGGTTCCTTGTTTTGCAATCGGCGCAGGTGCTTCAAGAGACAGAAGCGCAATGGTCTTCTCGATGCGTCCCTTGCTCAGGTTAACGCGACTGAGCAATTCAGGGACGGACAAGCCGTTTGCTTCTGCTTCAAGAGCACCTAAAACTTCAGCAACTTCCTGTCGGGTGGGGAATGCACTTCGAATAAACCAATCGGTAATGTCTTGCTCTTCCTGGCCGCTGAGTAGCACACCATAGGCAGACTCCAGTGCGCGTCCGGCGCGACCGACTTGCTGGTAGTAGGCGACGACGGAACCAGGCATTTGGTAATGGATGACGAACGCCAGGTCAGGCTTGTCATAACCCATGCCCAACGCGGTTGTCGCGACCAGAGCCTTGACCTCGTTGTTGAGTAGCGCTTGCTCCAGCGCTTCTCGGCGGTCACCAGTTTCACCTGTATAGGCCTCGACGTTGAAGCCACGGATCTTGAGCCATTCAGCGACTTGGTTGGCATCGCGAACGGTCAACGTGTAAATGATGCCATGGCCTTGAAGATTTTCCAGTTGCTCTGCAATCCATGCCAATCGTTCTGCTTGGCTGGGCATCCTGATGGTCTGCAAAGAAAGGGTTGTTCGATTTAAATCCCCACGCGAGACATCCAGCTTAGGACCGAGCACGACCGCAAGATCTTCCATCACTCTGTTGTTTGCTGTTGCCGTGGTGGCGAGAAGTCTCAGATTCGGTGGAAGTGTTTTGACAATCCGTTCCAGCAGGCGATAGTGGGGGCGGAAGTCATGACCCCAGTCGGAAATGCAATGCGCCTCGTCAATAACCAGCATCGAAATCTTTTCGGCAATGCCTGCCAGGACCTGCGTGCGAAAGCGTTCGTTTGCAAGTCGCTCAGGAGAGATCAAGAGAATATCGATTTCTCCGTTGGCGAGCTTGGTCTCAACTTGTGTCCAGTCGTCCACGTTGTCGGAATTGATCGTGGCAGCGCGGACTCCCATCCTTTGTGCCGCTGCAATTTGATTTCGCATTAGTGCGAGCAACGGCGATATCAACAGCGCGGGGCCATGGCCGTCTTCACGCAAGAGTTTAGTGGCAACAAAGTAAACGAAGCTTTTACCCCAGCCTGTTTTTTGAACAACGAGCAAACGCCCTTTTCCCGCAACAATATGGCGGATTGCCTCTTCTTGACCCTCGCGGAAGGTCGCATCGGCTCGCCCTGAGCCGATCCGAAGCAGTTCCAGAGCGCGTTTTGCGTTGTATTCCACTTTATTGCTCTCCCTTATCTTTTTCTGGCTGCCGATATCCGGGCGCTAGCAGTGCGTTTTTCACGCCGTAAAGGGCCAGGTGATCTCTTAACCAGAGCCGATGCTCATGACCACGCAGGCTGTGGTCGGGTGAGCAGTCAACACTCCACTGACGCAAGATGTAACCAGCAGTGGCTGCCCGCAGATTTACTTTCAAGACGCCGCCGTCCATGTTGTAGTCCATCTCCGTGATCTCTGGACGGGGTTGATCTGGGTGCGGTACCAATTCCAACTCCACGATGCGAGTCCACTGTATGTCTTTGTCGCAACGTTCCTGTGCGTGAACTGGCGCACCTTTTAAAACGATTGGATGTTTGATCCTGGTGATGACGAAGTCGCGAAATTCCTGTGACTTGCGGTCAAACCCTCGGACATGCCAGCGCAGACCGTTATCAATGAGCGCAAAAGGGATGAGCTCCCGGTCTGATAGGCCGTTGGAGATCGAGTGGTACTGGACACGCAGCGGGCATTGCTGATGTATAGCCCGGGTCACAAAGCCGAGTGTTGTCAGATCTGGTTGCGATAGGCGCGAAGGAATATCGCTCGCAATCCAAGCTTTTAGTTTGGATGGCTCTCCATCGCCAAAGCCCTGGGATAGCCATGCCAGCACACGCTCAGGTGGGTAATTAAACACCGGCTGGAAGTCGTTGCCGGTGACGTAGGATTTTCCTTTAGAGTCGTAATCAATGTTGCCGGGAGCGATCTCTTTGTAGAGCGCCAGGTCCCTTGTTGCTGCTGCAGACTGTATGCCAAAACGTGACACTAGATCCTGTCGGCGAATCTCGCCGATAAAGTGCACACGCAGTTCCACAAAGGCGAGCCGGTCACGCTGTGGCTGGGTTAACTTGGCAATTTGGTCGTTCAACATTCTGATGGCTAGTTCGTACGGCTAGTGGTCTGTCGGCATTATTGCGCATAGTATATGAGTTGCACTAAAATAATTTAAATTACTTTAAAAGATGCATTATGCGTTGTAAAATGATTACCACTTGAATGGGATGGAGCAAAGTCAGTCTTCGCAGCCAACTGGAAGGCTTCATGGCGAGTTGAAGTTGGTAATTGGGAGATCATCGATGGACTGTTCAAGCTTATGGCTGCGTCACAGCATGCAGCTGTCTGCGGTGATGGCATGTCAGACAAGAACAGAATTCAGCGGGAGACATAGCCGAAAATGTTGGTCGCTATGCCGATTCCAACAGGTGTCCGTTTAAAAAAAAGGGGGGGGAATGAAGAAACCTAAGCAACTTAGAGATGACATTCGAGAACTTTCGCGACATCTAACGCAAGTCAGGGAGGTTTTGCTGAAGCGGTCAGACGTAGAGATTGCCCAAATTGGTAAGGAATGCAAAAGAACTGCCGATTCAATTGGGGACCTACTGAAAACGCAAGAACTTCCAAATGACTACAAAGTAGCGGTCGTTGGACGCTTCAAGACAGGCAAGTCTTCCTTCGTCAATGAGCTTCTTGGCGCCAAGTTGGCGAACGAGGACACCAACCCTGAAACAGCCGCGATTACCACGTTCAAGCATGGCACCAAGGTTGTTGCCACTGTACATTTCACGGCGCAGGAGAACTGGGCAAAGCTCAAGAACTTATACGCTGAAGACCCGAAACACATTGATGCCCACCGGGTGAAGTTGTGGGAGAGTTTCGGGAAACCCAAAAAAGCAAAAGATGGCACCTTTGAGGAAGCATTTGATCTCAAGGCGATTGAACAAAAGTATGTAAGGCCCGGCGGCTTCAATCTTGAAATCGAACTGGTTGCTGATGGGACGAAAAAATCCGAGACGGAATTTCGCCGGAAATTGAAGGAATTCACGTCGGGGGCCAAGCCTCACCATTGCTTGGTTCAAACCATTGAAATTTCGTCCCCAGCCGAAATTCTTGATGAGGGAGTTCTGCTCATTGACACCCCCGGGCTGGACGACACCGAGCGTTTCAGGGTTAGCCTGACAGAAAAGACGGTTGAGGACGTGGACGCAGTTCTTTTCCTTACACAGTCCGGTGAAGCCTATGGACAGTCAGAGAAAGACTTCCTGCTTTCTCTATTGCGCAAAGGAACAGTCAAGCAGTTGATTGTTGTCATCACGCAGGTTGATTTGACCTACGGTAAGCACGTTCGCACGGCTGAAGATAATGACGAAGAGCCCGAGACGCTTGTAAAACGAATTGAGCGTGAGAGAGTTCGTATTGCACGGGAGGTCTCAGCAACCCTGAATGACCTCAGTCAGGACGACTCGCCCGCAATGCGACGCTACAGGGAGCAACTTGGCAATGTGGAGATTGCATTCACGTCTGCCGTACTGCATAGAGACTGGAAGGCAAACAAACCTGTGCCGTATGCAATTGACGCTGGTGACCCAGGCGGTGTTGAAAAGCTCAAAACCCAATTGTTGCGGCTGCTTTCTACCGAGTCCCGTCTGGCGCTCACTGCTCAAAACATTTCTCTTGGCGCTCGAAGCAATTTGCTTGACTTGCAGTCTGTGCTTCAGACCAAATTAATTGCAATCCGGGACATTAAGGACAAGGAGGTGGCCGAGCAAAAGCTCAGCACCTTTCGTGAAGAATTTGGAGCGGCTAGCGTACGGTTTGAGGGCTCCGTCAAACAGCAAGTGACGCTTCTCGGAGACCGTTTGGAGCAAAGACGTGCACAACACGGGACTTTGATTGAAAACATCGCTTTGCTCGCAGAGCAGCAGATTGGTTACTTTGAGCTCAACGATGTCGGTCGTCATTGGCGGTCACGTCGTTCTGGGTACTGGGGGTACATGCATGATTTCCAGAACAAGGTCGCCAACAGGATATTTCCCAAGGTGCAGCAGATGTTGGGAGAGTACACGGAGTCCTTCGCGGATTTCACAAAAAGTTTTGAAGTGCACCTCAATACACTTTCGAAAGAAGGAGCTCAGATTTCTGAGTCCCTGCAAATTGGTGCCTCATTGCCGTTTGATGTCACAGCCAAACTGCATGAATCCTTAGAACGCTCACTGCAAAGTGCTCAGGAGTTGATTTCGACCGAGGAGTTACGAGTCAGCGCATTGCTTGAAGATTTTGTTACCGATGATGTTTCCGAGCGCATTGATGAGCGGCGCAAGAAGGTCGCTGACATATGGGGGACGGGCACAACCAAGTCACAGGATTCAGAGGTACGTGACTTTTATCGTGAAGTCAAAGGTTTACTTGCCGAAGCATTGGAAGAGCATTTACGTGGTCGGGCAGCTGACTTTAGTGGTTTTCTTGTAATTGAAGCCGAAGGCGCTCCGAGAGATGCCTTGGATGAGGTCCACTTACTGCTTGAGCAGGCAACAGACAACATTAGGGCAGCCGCTACTGCTCTGATAGCAGGTCAAAAAGAGTTTGCTCAAACGCTGGTGGCTGCAATTGTGAATGACTTCAAGGATGTTTTGGTCCAAGCCGAGGAGCTCTTGCAAGTTGAAAACATCGTCATTGACCAGTCCATGAAACTCGGGGAAGTAGTCATGGTGCCTGCGCAAGAACCACAGTCTTTGAGAGTGCAAAAAGTTGAGCTATCAAAGGATGCCGATTTAGAGGGGCCCGATAGCGAGCCTAAGTCTCCGATGACTAAAAGCGGATTTGTACCACTCGACCAGTCTGTCGACGATAGAAATTGGTTTGAGCGAGTCCAGAGTGAAGCGACGGTAACGGTAAATAGAATTTGCTTGGCTGATGGTGCAACGGGCTGGCCATACGAGAAAATATTTCATGAAAAGTGGATTAAGGGTGCACTCAGACTCTGCTTAATTGACCCGTTTCTTGCCCAGTCGCACCAGATAAGAAACCTTAAAGAGTTTCTGCTGCATATCGCAGAGGTGTGCAGGCCAAAACAAATCGAAGTCATAACTGGCTTTTGTTCCTTGGATTTGATATCGAATCAGGACCGAGCCATTGATGTCTACACAAAGGACCTCTTTCAGAACTATGGTGTTTCGCTCTCGGTCACCCGCGCTGAAGGGCTCCATGATCGCTATTTGATTCTGGGACACGGGGTTGTCTTCAAGCTTGGACGAGGTCTGGATCTCTACAAGCCGGCCACAGGCTTGGCGGCGCATCGCCCCGCAAATCGACGTGTTCGGGAGACTGGAATTGACGTATTCGCCGTTCCGTCAAGTCCACTGGTATCCCAACAATAGACTCGCGGCACAAGGAGGTTGTATGGGATTTTGGCATACGGGTTACATGGAGTTTCATGAACCGGCTGGGACGGAATGGGTCTATGCGCCCACACCAATTCGTTTCACCTGTCAATTTTGCAATGAGTTTTTTCCATCCATAGATGAGCTGCGCAGTCATCGGCTTGAGAAGCATAGGTTTATGCGTCCACTGATGTTTGTGAGAGAAGTTGAAGTCGGTAAGACGACGCTCCAAATCACTCGACCGCTGTCACCTACAGACATTCAGACAGACAAGGTAACCTCTGCCACAGTTAATGGTGTGGCAATTTCACTATCAAAGCTGCCACGATTACTGTCCGACACAACCAACGACCGAGTCACAGTGGTATTGACAAACGAAGGTGCGAGTTCCACATTCGAGTTTCTTATTCGAATCGCCAAGGAAGAACATCTTGCTGGAGTTGAGGCTGCCTTCCTCAAGATGGCCAAGTTCTGTACCTTAACCATCCGAGCAATTGACGGCTTCATTGAGGATTGCAAGCCGTTCGAAACGGCTAGCCTTTACTGTGACGGAATTTGCCAGTACCTCTATGGTGTACTGGCGAAAGAGCGAGCGCCAGATTCCGCTTTGAGCTTCGATGAATATCCCAATCGATTTACCAGGGCAGTAGACGAACTGCAGACGTACGAGCGCTCCCTTGCGCAAATTATTCGGGCGCTTGTTGCCTTCAATTTCAATCACTTTGAAGACGCTCAGAGACAAGCTCCAGTTGGGCAGATTGAGCACGCAGCAGTGTTGTTTTCTGGGCTTCTTGAAGGTTTTCCATGGCAACTTGAACGCAGAGAGTTCAACAGCAGTACGTTGACTGACCTGCTTACAGACCACGAAACACTGCGTATTCTGAGATGGACCGAGCTTGGGGCAAAGGAGCTAGCCAACTGCCTTGACGACCTGCAAGGGCAACTGAAAAGGGATATTGCCGGTTACGATAAATTCAAAATACAGATTCTGGTGGCAGAGGCCTTGGTGTTCAAGGATGATGCTGATGGTGCGCGACGAGCTGCGCGAGAACTTATGAGCAACCAAAGGACTCAAGCTTGGGCTGAGGCGCTTGTTGCCAGACTGCCTAAACGGAAAATTAGCGATGAATGACGATAAACGCATCCCAATACAAGACAAAGCCACTGGGGCAATTCGGTTTTCTGAACCAGTCCGGCGGAACGTTCCGAGTGAGTCAATTCCCTTGACCGAGATGGCAAGCTCAAGTCCACCACCTATGGCAGAGCAAATTGTCGCAGTGAAGTTAGATCAATCTAACAAAGTTGAGTCGATTGCAGGGGAGGCATTGGGCACCGAAGGTGATAACCCAAAGGCCAAGTCGAAGCAAGAAATTTCCACGTTTGAGCAATTTCTGTTCCATGCTTATGGGCTTAAGGGACGCCGGGTTGCTCTTAAAAAGAAAGTTTTGCAGGATATCTCATCAAGCCTGTCTATCCCCGTTGAAGGGTTGGTCGAGCTGCAAAAATTGGTCAATGCCGACAGGCAGTTTTGCGTTCCTCGTCAAATTCTTTTGGCATCACGTGAGATCGAGGGCTACCCCTTAATCAAGGAGGCGTTGCGAAAGTTTGTCATGGAGGTGATGCTTTCACATCCAGCCTTCAAAAATCCTAAAGTAACTTCGGCCATTCGAAATCTAGAAAATGCGCCACTACCCCACGCGGCATTGAAGTTGGTTATGGAGGAGATCTTTGAGAAGGAAGAACTTGAAGAAAAAGCTGGTGAAAAGAAAGATGGGGAAAAGACTGCTAAAAAGTTGGTTGCTGCAGAGGAAATGAAGGTAAACGCAACGAACTGCTTGGCGGTTTGGTTCGCAGTGACAAGGAATCTAGCGCTTGAGGATGTTGCGGATGCTTTGAACGTGGCAGTTTGGACACCCGCTGGCTGCGGCGCGGACAGTGATATCACCAAACTACGCGCCTTGACGAGCATTGAAAAGGTTGAAGGTGTGGGATTGGCTTGTGAGCAGTACAAGCGGCGCGCTGTAGCCCAAGCAGATGAAGCAGTTCGCGCAAGCGCTGAGGCCGCTAGGCTGCGTACAGAGCATCAAGAGACGCAACTCGAGCTAGAGCAAATACGCAGTGAGCTTGATGAAACAAAGAATGCGCTTGAGAAGCTACAGCTGAAGGCCACCGAGGAGATTGCTACCTTACACCAATCTGCTGAAACTCAGGCTGCGCATCTTAGAGATGACTTTGAACAACTGAGGAGTCGAGTTCTCCGGCGGTTGGTTGAAAACGTGGAAAAGCTGGGTATTGGTTTATCTGCTATTCAGGGCTCAGAACCAAAAGTTCACGTCGTACGCGACAGGCTCGAAAGAGTCGTTGATGAACTTCAAAAAGAGATAAATAAACTTAGGGAGGGATAGATTTATGGTAGTTGTAGGGTTTGACTTCGGGACGACAAATAGTCTCATTTCAATTGTCCAAGGTGACCGTGTAATCAGCTTTAACGATGAGCAAGGTCTACCAATACCATCTGTGGTCTCTTACGAGGGTTCAAAGACTGTTGTAGGTCGACAAGCTCGCGAGCGTATGAATAAGGCTGGACTTGGCGTACAGGGAAACCTGGTTCGGTCGCCCAAGACACTTCTGGGGAAAGAGAGCGTTTACGTTGGCGGCAACGAACGCAACCCGGTCGACATTGTTAGGGACGTTGTGCAGTTTGTTCGGCAGGAGGCCATGCGAACAAGAACTGTGAAGAATCTTCAAGCGGACCATGCTGTCGTGACTATTCCGGTGAACATGGAAGGCAAGCGTCGGTCTCTTTTGCGTGACGCCTTCCGTGCAGCTGGAATAAGTATTGTGCAGTTCGTCCATGAACCACTAGCTGCTCTTTATGGTTACTTGAGGTCGCAAGTGGATATCGCGGCAACTATTCGCAAATTTGACCGGAAGCTAGTCTTGGTGTTCGATTGGGGCGGTGGTACTTTGGACTTGACGCTGTGCAGGGTTGTTGATGGCATGTTGGTCCAGGTCGGAAATGATGGAACAGACGACGTGGGCGGAGACCTTTTTGACGAAGAAATTCGCAATGAAGTCGAAAAGCGTGTTCGTGCGAAGTTAAATCATGCAGGCGATGTTCAGGTGCATGAAGATGCTCGGACGCGTTTGATGCACGAGTGCGAGAGAGTGAAAATTGACCTGAGTGGTCGTAGTAACGCCAACATCTTTGTTCAGACGTTTTTTCATGAGCTTGACGATCCTGCACTTGATCTAACGCTCTCGCGCGATGACCTTGAGGGGATGGTGGGGAGCCTTGTTGTCAAGGGGATCGGTCGAATTGAAAGCCTTTTGGCACGCGAAGGCTATTCCACAGCCTCGGTTTCCCTGTGTCTTGCTACAGGTGGTATCGTGAATATGCCTTTGGTAAAGGCGCGATTGCACGAGTTGTTTGGGCCACAGCGCGTCCATGTCTCCGAGCGAAGTTCATCACTGATTTCTGAAGGCGCAGCTTGGGTTGCGTACGACAAAGCAAGGCTTCATTTGGCTAAAAATGTTGAGCTAACACTTGCCCGCAATTCGTACATGCCGCTTCTCAATGCAGGGTTGGAAATGCCTATCGAAGGTTTAGTCTGCAAAGATAGTTTTACCGTTTACTGCGTGGACCCCACAGACGGGCACGGAAAATTTCAATTGGTTTCTCCGCACAGAGCAGGCCCCAAGGTAATGCCTGATGATAAAAGAAGGACTCTGGCAAATCTGGTCGTGAATGTCGACAGGAAGGCAGCCCCATTCAAGGAGCGTCTTCAGTTGGATGTGATCATTGATGATAATTTGGTGCTCGTTGCAAAGGCACGCTCCCTCAACATGCGTGGGTTGGCTGAGGCGGAGGTACATGACTTGGAGTTCGCGTTACAGCTTCCTTCTGGTGGAAATGGTTGGAAGACCACAACGACCGTGCATGACGCTACTGAAGATGGCGCTCTGCATGAGCAAGGCGATTTGGTAATGAGGTCAAATATTGCAGCTCAGGTCAACAACTATCTTGTGCCTGGCGAAGTTCTTTATCGATTTAACCCTTTTTACTTTGACTCACGAAGTACGCCCCCTCAGTTGCAAGTTGATGAAAAGCTGTATTACGAGCCTTGCGTTTACTGCGGTAGAGCATCTAACGACCCTTTATGCAGTTGTGCGTCTGTACATTTAATACGACCGACAACTCAAGTGCTTCTAAAACCACCAAGGGGCCTTCAATGAGACCTTGCGCATCAAGGCGATCATGGCATACAAGCGGGTGCCTGTAGAGGTGCACAAAAGTGTGGCCATTTTGACCAGGATAGTGCGTCAACTCAGCCGACGGACGGCATCATTTTTCCGCATTTCCAACACTCTTCAAACCCACCCTCGACAAGTTCACCGCAGGTGCATTGCCACCGGCGCTGTCTGGTTCGCCTCAAAATGCGCAAAAGATCACGAGCCTGCATTTCCTGGCTCGGGTCATCAATCCACACCTCGGGCAGACATTGATCTGGAGGAAGTTCGCCAGCGGCACTTCTCAGGTATTCACGCTGCACGCTGGCATTGATGCCTTTGGCACGCAGCCAATCTACCCAAAGCGTGGCCATGACCAAATTGGGAGCTTGTGTGAGGCGGAGCATGGACTTTTTTGCTTTCCAAAATTCATACAAGCAGCTGAATGCCTAGCTCTCAATCACTTGAGCAAGGATCTGCGCCATCCTGGAGGAAATCACCCACTCCAAATGCACCCGCGCCCGCGTCAGCCCCACAAACAGCAGTCGCTTATTTACGGCATCCAGTTCTGCCATGTCGCATTCCGTCAACACCACAGCGGCGGCTGCCTGACCCTTGAAGCGCCGAACAGATTCAATCAACAATTGCCCGCCCGTGCTCCAAATGGCACCACCGCCTTCGTCAAATCCACCAGTGAATCGGTTCAGGGTCCAAGCGCCCAGCGTGTTCAGATTCAACAGGGCAGATTTTTCCCGGCCACGCATACTGACCACCGCAATCTCGTTCAGGCTGAACCCTTGTTGCAGACAACGCTTGACCGCCTGCACTGTGCGGGAAACGATTTTTTCAGGGGCGTCATAAACGATAGGGTCCGGGATTTCTCCCTCGTAGGGTGACAGGGCTTCAACCTCGGTGTTCGTCAACTGGTACAAGTTGATGAGTCGCACCAGCGCGCGCGGTGTCCTGAAATTTTCATGCGAAGTGATGCTGACCGCGTCTGGCAAATCAAACTCGACTCGGTCTTTGTAGAGTTGTTGTTCCGGATCTTCCAGCAAAAAAGCTTTGCCATTCGCTTTGAGCCGAGACAATAAGGCCAGCACCCATTCAGGCTGCATGTCCTGCATTTCATCGATAACGATCAGGTCCAGATCTGGCGCGCGTTGTTCAAGCAAGGCCATGCATTGGGCGACCATGGTGGCAAAGGCCTGTGGCTGCTTGAAGTCCACAACATGCCCGGCGCGACGAACCACATGCAAGGCGAACTCATGAAAGGTTTCAGCCGGCATCTTCACCGGGGCTACCGTTGCGATATGGTCAGCGAGCGCACGGTTGAAGCAGAGGTAGGCGACTCTCTGACCAGCAGCGTCTGCATCACGCAGCAGGCGCAGTGCCAATTGGGTTTTTCCAGAACCCGCCGTGCCGATTACCCGAATGAGTCCGGATGCGGTGTCAATGCGCGGGACCCAGGTCGCCAGCCCCGCTGAAAGCCGTCGGGTAACTTGCTGAAGATTCCCCGCCAAGGCAGACACATCCAGGGCCACCTTGAAACGGTTTTCCAGAAACGACAGCACCCTGGCGTACACGTCAGGATTAGGCAATCCGACACCGAGTTGTTGGGAAATACGGCTGACGATGTTGCCAATGTCATCACTGTCAATGATTTGCTCTCTGGGCCATTGGGCAGTTTCAGATTGCACCTGAAAATTCGGTAGCACCAAGAGGTGATGCAGGTGAACTTGCAAATTTGCGCTGGCAAGCCGGGACGACATGGCACTCTTTTGCAGGCGCATCTGGCGCGAGATGTTCTTTGGTTTGCCGTCGTACGTCTTGAATATGCCATCAGGCAGAAAGTCAACATTGCCAGCCTTTACTTCCAGCAACAGCACATCACCGGCCTGGTTGACGACGACGATGTCGATCTCGCCATGCTGCACATATTCACCGTCGCCACGTGACCAGTCAACACTGTGAAACAGGGTGTAGGCATCAGACAGGCCACGCTCCAGTGTTTGCAGCAGTTCTAGTTCAGCGTAGTCACCAGCACAGGTAGCTACATGGGGCGCAAGGCTTGGGCAGAGTTTGGCCATGGAGGTGTTGATCTGATTTATGCAGCGGCTGTGAGTCGTGATTTGGTTGCGGGTGTACAAGCTTGCAAAATGCGCTTCCAGCCATTTTTGGCGATCACTGCTTGCGCCAAAATGTCCAAATATTCCTGCTGGTTCATGGCATCCTTGCCTGGCAAGGGCCCTTCGGCATGTTTTGACAAGGCGGCACGTCTGTCTTTTGGAGAATCTGCCAAGACCAGCAAGCGGCTATAAGCTTCACATGCGTAGGCAAACAACTCACGCTTTGAAAAGTCAATAGTGAGCAAACACTTTTGAGTGCTTGTTTCACTGAGGCCAAGGGTGACCCGCCTGCAGTTGTGAAAAATGTGGGCTGCTTCATGCACCAGGTAGTCTTCGAACCCGTCGTCACGCCAGTTTCGCAAATAGTCCAGACCCAGGTAGCAGGTGGTCTCTTCGCTTAAGCCCACGATTTCAGGCGCATCCGGTGACAGCGGATTGGCTTGGCATTCCAGAAGGTACATATTGGCCAGATCCCAGCTGGTACTGAGCCAAGTCGCTGTGCGTAAAACAGACTCAATGCTGTCTGGAGTCAAAAACACAACGGACTTCTCAAGTGCCGTCATGATGGTGGGGCGTTCATCCTCGGTAAACAGTCCATTGACCATGGGCATCACTTTGGCGTGGGTCAGGGATACCAGGTCAACGGCGGGAGGCGCTGTTAGGCAAGGCAGACCGGATAGTCGCTGCTTGACCTTGTCAAGGGTGCGATTCAAACTGATGTGGTGAATTGATCATCTACGCTGCTTGAAATTTTTTGCCAATAGCTATGCCACTGATGGTTTGCCCG
>PCUV01000085.1 GCA_002786915.1 Comamonadaceae bacterium CG12_big_fil_rev_8_21_14_0_65_59_15
GTTTTCGTGACAGTACGTGCACAGCAGTTCCCAATTGCTTCCATCAGACGGGTTGTCGTCGTGGTTGCTGTTCTTGTGGTGCACTTCCAGCAATGCCAGATTGGCATGATCAAAGGTGCGTGCACAGCGTGCGCAGACCCAGGGAAACAGCTTCAAAGCTTGCGCCCGGTAGCCCCGTTCCCTTTGTTCGGCGCTACGTCGCACCTCAAGAACAAGACGATCGAGTCGCTCATTGGTTTGTGCCATCGCAGTCACTGCCTTTGGATTTCCTCACCAGAAGTAGCTGCCATCCAGATTTCTCAGCTTACTTGGCGACAGCTTTGCCGAAAACCTTGAGACCATCGCGCTCTCCACTTGAAACGACCACCCCTGCTTTAGCAGCTGCGTTGAGCCACGCACGTGCACGATTGGCAATAACGACTCTTGCGGATTCGTCGAGGCCAAGTTTGACGACCGCAGTGTCAATCAATTCGTTGGTGGTGAGCTTTTTGCGCCCGAGGCAACTGAGCCAAAATTTCCCGCCGGTCGATGGGATTTCAACAGGTTGAGCTGACTTGGCCGGTTTCGCTGATCTGGTTGGCTTCACTTCAACCTTTGCACTCACTGCTATTTTTGGTGGCTTGGCTTTCGAAGATTTGGCCTTGATAGTCGTCTTTGGCTGAACCACCGCAACATCGGACTCAACAGGCATCACGATGAAGACGTCGTCCACTGCTTGGCTTGGAGAGGACTTGACAAAGGGTGGTAGTGCCGTTGCTGACGACTCGAATGAGATAAGCGGTTTCAGTCCATCCAACGCCTGCTCCAGATTCGTAAGACGCTGGCGAGTGCGCTCAATTTCCTGAGCAATATGACTTGCAGCTTCTAGTAGTGTTTGCATAGTTTTTCTTTCATCAAATAGGCCGAACGACACGGCGTTATCAAGCGTGGATGGTATTGCAATTTGTCATCGCCGACTCGCCTGAGGTTAGACGGCACGACCTTTGGCTGCATAGGCTGAATGCGGGTGCTCGCGTCAGTCCGCTATCTGGTGGTTCAGTTCAACCCCGTTCAGCAGCCGGTCATGGCTTACGGCATGGTGCCCATAGCTGTCAGCCAAGGATATCTTCTTGAACGACTGCAATGAATGGTCAAGCAGTCACTCGCGATATTTCAAAATACCTTACCCAAGATTCACCACATTCAATCCGTCGCCAAACACCGACTGTGCCACTGGCACCAGGTGCTCATGGTGCGTCAAGAAAATCACTTGGGTGGATTCGGATAACTGAGCCAGAGCCTGCAAGCCAGCTTTGGCGCGGCCATCGTCGTAATTGATGAACAAGTCATCTGCGATAAACGGCAGGGCAATGGTTTTCTGAAGATGGAGTTCCAGTGCCGCCAGGCGCAATGCCAGATACAACTGATCTCGCGTGCCTTCGCTCATACCTTCGATCTCCACCAGTTCACCACTGACACGCTGGCCAGACAGTTTTAATGGGTCACTCTCATAATCAACTGACAATTTGCAAAATGCACCTTGAGTCAATGCCATAAAGATATCGCTGGCACGGCTCAACATGGGACCCTGTTTGCTCTCACGAAACCGCTCAATTGACCAACGTAACAGTTTTGCTGCGGTGTGCACTTTGATAAACCGATCTACCGCATTTGTCATACGCGCCAAAGCTTCCTGCCTTTGGGCTTCTGCTTTTGCAGCATCGGCTTGACCTGCGATTTTCGCAAGAATGGTGTTGGCGGCATTGAGAGCACCAGAGTAAGCATTTTGCTTGTCGACCACATCATCAATTTGCTGTTGGAGATCGGTGAGCACAACAGAGATCAATCCGACATCAGTCGCATCCAGTTCGCTCTCCAACACGTCGCGAGGCAAACCATCGCCGACACTGGTCAGTTGATTCAGCGTGAGCTCAATCTGCGAGGTGATTGTTCTGAGTCGGTCTGAATTGGAAATGGCCACGCGCAAATTTTCAAAGTCTGCCGTTGTAGAAAGCTGGAGCAATGGTTTCAGACTGGCTTGCGCACTGGCTATTTGCTCATTGGCTGAGAAAAGTTTGGATGAAACATCCGTCAATTCAATTGTCAGTCGGTTCAACTCCTGAGAACTGGACTGGGCTTCTTTCAAACGCTGACTCAACGCCAGTGCCAACTGACCAGCTGACTCGCTTGCCAAATCAGGCGCAAGAGTCTCTGACAAGGCTTGGGCTTGCTGGTCAAAGTCTTTCAACGCCAGGCGCATGGCACCGATGCGGTTAACGCGAATATCCCGAATCTTTTGCAGCTGCCCATGCATACGGTCAATCAGGTCCAGTGCATCCTGTGCAACCTCCACAGGGGTTGATTCCGGAAGATGGGCTAACGCCAGATTCTTCTGGAAATCGACCTGCCAATCCCTCACAGCTGCCTGCGCTCTCTCTTGTCGGCTGATCAAATCTGCCATCGAGGACTGGGCGCCAATTTTTTGCTCAAGCAGCGCCTCACGTCGCTCTTGGTATCTGGTTGCGCTTTTTACCCAGTCATCCGCCAGCAAAATCAAGCCAGACAATTTCAATGTCTCAGTTTTGGCGTGCATGGATTGCAGTACGTCGGCCAAAGTCGTGCTGGCTTGCGATGCACGTTCAAGCAAACTGCCTTGCGCAGACAGCGCTTCAGCCAATGCGACCGCCGCAGCTAGCACCTTGTCCCGAGACGCGTTCCAGCTGTTGACCTTGAGTAGGGGCATGCCACCCAGCCCCATGGCACTGATCTGTTCAACCCACGCCTGATCAAATTTCAGTAGCGACTCGGTAGATTGCTGGTGTCTCGCAGTTTGCTCGGTCAATTGCAGCCGCAGACGCTCAAGCTGATCCAATTTCAATTGAAACTCTGTCTCCGCCTGTGCCTTATCGTGGCGTTGGTCTGACAGTTCATCTGACTGCGCTACCTGTCTTTCATAGCCAGATGCGCCTTCCTGCAAAGCGATGCCCCCACTCTTGATGGACTTCCATGTCTCGTCCCGATCTCCGCGAACCTGCTGGACATCGGCCAGGGTTACCGGTTGGTGAGCCGCCTGGTACTGAGAAATTTCCAGTTTCAGGGCATCCATGTCTGCCTGATGTTCTGTCACACGTTGCGCTGCCAAGGTCTCTTTGGCCTCCAGATCATTGCGGCGTTTGATCAGTGCAGTAATTTCATCCTGACTGGGAGGGTTCAATGCTTGCAAAGCAACTGGGTCATGGTTCCATGGGCTCAAGGCGCGGTTGGCGGACTCCAGATCACGTTGCAGGCGGTCAATCTGAGCATCCAACTGCTTTTCTTGCGTCACCACATCACCTAGCGCTCGTGCGGCGGATAAAGCATCATGCAAGGCTACAGGGACTGCAGTTTGTGGCAGTGCTTCAATTTGCAGGTCAAGGGTCTTGAGTTCTTCCTCGCGCTGGTGCCGGGTTTCAACGCTCGTACCCAGCGCCTGTACCAAAGCCTCATGACGGCGAATCAGCTTGCCCAGCGTGGATTTGAGCAAGGTGCCTGGCAATCGTTTTGAGATCGCTTCTTCATCTTCTTGCGGCCAATTTAACTGGCGCACACACTCTTGCACTTCTTGCCACAGCAACTGAACTTCCCCCTCACGTTTGGCAATGTCGGTATCAACAGAGCGAAGTTCTTGGCGCAGCGCAAACAAGGCTTCAATGTCGGCACTGCGACCCAGCATGGATGCATCTGGATGCAGCTCGGCTATTTTTCTGGCAATTTCAGTACGCTGATCTTCCAGTGATTGCGCCGATTGAGTGGCGATGGCGATGTCGCGCTCAGCGCGGGTCAGACACTCAGATGCATCTTGCGGCAAGGTGACGACTGCCCCTAACTCTGCTTGACGGTCCTCCAGTTCCTTGAGCGTATTGAGCATGGGCGCAGTGCGGCGAATGCGCTCCAAGCGGATGCGGTCCTGCTCTAGTTGCCTATAAAACTGACGGGCCTTTTCAAGCTCTTCACCGATCTGATGGACCGATGAGCTGGCTTCTTGCCAATCCTTGGTGCGCACGGTGGCGGCCTTGAGTGCCGCTTCCGCCTGTTCAAGTTCAGCCGCTGCCGCGTAATACTCGCGATCGCCTGACTTGCGCTTGGCCCACAGCGAACTCGCTTCGGCTTCAAATTGGTCTCGAACTTGCCCCAGGCTTCCAACCCCGGCAGCCGCTTGAAAAAGAATTTGGCCGATGTCGTTGGACGCGTTCAGAATGTCTTGGCCACCCTGCACCAGTCTCTCGTGGTTCAGACCAAACATCTGGTCGAAGAAGTCACGATCAACCTGACCCAGAAAGGGAATCAGTGCCCCATCAGGTAAAGCACCGCCTGTGACGTTTTGCAGAGTTTTGCTTCGGGCTTTGGTGCGAATGAAATCAAGTGCGGTATCGCCTTGTTCAATGGCCGCACCCAGACGCATGTCAGCGTGGGCATGCAAAAAGTTGTAGCGTGAACGGGTTTCAATGCCAAACAGCAAATCCAGTATGGCGTTGCGCAAGGTGGATTTGCCAGCCTCGTTGGGTCCGACGATCAGATGAAAGTCTTTGTCGGATTTGGGCAGAGTGACTGATTTGTCGGTAAATTTGCCATACCGCAGCAGGTCAAGACGGTTGATGCGCATGCTGTGCCCCTAGTTCGACGTGGCCAAATACGCCAACAAACCCGGCGTGACAGATTTGACAATGCCCGCCACATCACCATTGCGAATGGCATGGAGTTCTGGCACACCATGCACCACCTCTATGGGCATCTTGTCAACCAGCGGGCGCAGGTCTTCCAGCAATGAAGCTAACAAGGCTGGATCACTAGGGGCATCAACCAAAAATTTCTGCAAGTCGGCTATTGCGTCCGAGCGGGTTGCCATTTGGGCTGCATCTACGCGGGGTTCGGTTTCCAGGCAAACTTTTTCAACCCAGAGTCGATCCATGCCAAGTGCGGCAGCTTGACCCAGAATGTCTTCACGCAATTGTTTTTCCAAACCAAACAACTCTCCGTGTGCTGCGGTCTTGCCCTGAATGCACACCCGCACACAGAGGTAAATATTCTGTGGCGTGTCATTCATCAACTGCTCAAAAGCTTGCCCTACTAGGCGCGACACCTCGGGCAGAGTGGCAGCACTGCTGACATCCACCTCTGCCTTATGCCAACGCAAGGCATCCACTAGCACACGTTCAACCGATTGAATGCCAGTTTCATCGGCAGTGACCAGCATGGCACCACGCGTGCCGGTTTCGCGGATGTGGCGACCTTGCAGATTGCCAGGGAACACCACCCACGGGTCTTTTTGCAAAATGGCGTGTTCATGCACATGGCCCAAGGCCCAATATTGATAAGACTTGGCCGTCAGTTCAGCCAGTGTGCAAGGCGCATAGTTGGCGTGCGCCGCATAGCCACCCAGTGCGGTATGCAGCACCCCAATATTGAGCCAGCCAGCAACGGGCGCCGGATAACTGGCGGCCAGATTGTCTAAAGTGGCCGCTTCTTTGTAGCTGCGACCGTGCAGGGCCACCTTCAAAGCATCTATGCGGAAAGTATTGGCCTTGCGCGACTCAAAGGTGTGAACATTGGCGGGTAGCGTCAACTTCTTGGTCATCTCACTTTCGGCATCGTGATTGCCGTAGAGCAGATAGACCGGAATGCCGGCCTTGTTCAAGCGCCCCATTTCACGGCAGAAAAAGTGGCCGGTGTTGTAGTCCTTCCAGGTGCCGTCGTACAAATCACCAGCAATAACCATGAAATCTACCGATTCCTCAATGGCCAGATCAATCAGGCGCGTGAATGCATCGCGGGTGACAGTGCGCAGCAGATCGGCGGGGGCATCTTTGTAGGCTGCTAGGCCAGACAGCGGGCTGTCGAGGTGGATGTCTGCGGTGTGGATGAATTTCAAAGTTGGCTCCCAATTACGCGATCACAAGCTTGTCGTCTTTTCGTCTTATCGTTTCAGTCGCTTATTTTTCAACAGGCTTGTAACTTATGCATTCACTGTACCTGCAATGTTGGCTGTAACGCGTCCAAATCGTATGAAAACAACCGCCGTCCATCCGGTTGAAGCAAATTATTTTTGGAAAGAATTGATGCGATCCAATAACGAACAGCGTCAACAGTCAATTTTTGGGGATTAGTCATGTACCAATTTACGTTGGAATTGAACTATCGTGTCTGCATACAGAATGGAGTGCCGCTGTTTTTTTAATGAATGAAGGGCAGGCAGACTCACTCAATGAATTGAGTAAATTAGAAGAGAATTTGGAAAGCTCCCCATCCATACAATTCGACCAAAAAATCATCGCAACTACGAAGCCATAGCCATCGACTCCATTCCGAATCAAATCCAAAGCAAGAGAATTAATATTTCGGATCACATTATCCAACAATGTGAATAAAGCAGTCCGATCTTTTTTCTTGTATTTTTTTGTATTAATTAAATATGCGCTTAAATCGTCACATTCAAGCATTAATGATGATGGCTTCTTAATTAAGAATGCTCGCAAATCTTGATAATAATCATCACTAAAATATTCACTAAGTCTATTTTTTTTATTAATTTCTCTATGCAGTTTAACTGTATAAGTAACAAATTCAACAAAATTATTTATTGCAATTTTGTCAGCGCCTCCAAATCGATCTAACGCAATAGGGGTTACAGGAAATGTTTCAGAAAATAAATATGACGAAGGAAATTTTCGTTGCAACTCTTCCCGCTCCTTTTCCCCGAAGAACTTTGCATAGCGACCTTTGTCATTTACTGGAATCGTATACTTTAGTGTTGGATTTTCAACGAAAAAGTTCCCAACAAAGTAAGAAATCGTGTGAAACTTAAGTTCATCGTGTCCATATTCAAGATCTTCTGGATTTGTCAAGATATTGATTAACTCATCATCGCCCATTCTATTATAGTAATGCCCTAATTCATCAATAGAGGCGGAATTGCAAATTTTATCTATGACTGGTTCCAATGGGTTGTTGTATGGCGAAACATCTCCATCGCCATGATAAACAGTCGTAAAAAATGCTCTTTGATAATAGTCATACATCAAACCATATGTTACTGCATCTGATCCATATGCCGCATAGGGAACATAATTTAACTCATGATGACCATACTTATGGAGGATTAATGCATTGGGAGGTGGATCATTTTCTCGGAATAAATAACATGACAATCCAAAATTATTAAATGATATCGAATCCAAAACCGAGTTCTCGCCAATAAACTTATCAATTTTTGAAAATAGGTCATAGGTTTTAAGAAATCCATCCGGACAATCGGTCCCGTACATATCAAAAAATCTCTCCCTAGGTATTTTAAAATCATCTGGGTTGAATTTCATTTCCAAGCCCTTGAGTGTGATGCTAGTAATCCATTGAGCTTGTGGATTGCCCCAAATCAACACTAACTCCAGTGGAGTTATTAGGCGTGGTAATTCAAGTTTGCCGTTTCCACTATCAAGCGCAATTAATGCATTCTGTATTACATCGATATTATTCGGCAGACCTCTGCTTTGAAGAGCCGTGTCAATGGACTCCCGCAAGCCCATTAATCTTGACCTGACTTCAGACAAATACCGGAGTTGTCGATGCCCCTTTGATGAGATTTTGGGTTTGACCGCAATCAGATCAGGTCGCATTTTGCTTGCCGTCTTCTGAAAGTTAGACCGTGCCTGGACTACAGCAGGTTTGATCTTCTTCGATTGGGTTCCAGCCACAGAGTCAGCTAGCCGCACTTCGCTGTAACCCTTCATAAGTTTCGCAGCCACCAACTTGTCCGCGCTCTTTTGCGCCAAATCAGGCGACTCAAAAGGCTTGACTTGTGTCTGTCCGGCGGTACCAATCTTGCCGTAGCGCACCTCTGTACCCTCGGCAGTAATCCTGATTTCCCAGAACTTGGATGATTTTTCATCGGTGAATTCAAGCCGCCGAAATTGATCATCAGCGATGCCGGTTAATGTGGAACCCTTAGTCATGATTTCCCCTATTACAAATTGAAGTTAATACTTAAACAGACCCAGCAATGGTGATCAATTCAGCTTCTGATATCACTGCCACGCCGAGCTTGCGCGCCTTGACAGCCTTACTGCTGTTAGAAGCCGGATCAGCCAGCACCAAATAAGTGAGTCCCTTAACGACATCATCCATCAGCGAATATCCAGCGGCCTTCAGTGGTGCCTCGTAATCTGCCTTCTTTTTGCCGCTGGTAAGTTTCCCGCTGATGCACACGGTTTTTTCAGACCGATCCCGATCGACAGGTAGCTCACTGGGTAAGGTAGCCCGCACATTGACACCATTGGCCAACAATTTGTCGATGACGACACCCATCGAATCAATGCCATCCTGAATCTGGCCGCCGATGTTGGGCACTCCGGCTTTCACGGCAATTTCAGCATCACGCAACTTGCCCGATCTCCAATCGGCCAGGCTATTCAGTTCGCCGTTCGCCGATTTCATCATCAGTTCAACCCGGCGTTTGCCCAGATGGTCCAGCCCGAGTGAACCAAGAAACTGCGCAAGTGTGAGATCGCGTGTGGCGTCGATTGCTTCCAGTATTGAGTCCGACCGCAATTCGCCCAAGCGCAAGTCCTTCTCCGTATTTATCACCATGTCGTACATTTCCTCTGACCGCGCCCGAAGTGTGTACAGGTCTGCCGCATCGGCCATGTCAAAGCTCTCGATCATGGCCTCCAGCACCACGTCGCCAATGCCCAAAATATTGAGACTGTTGATCCAGCGGCGAATCTTGCCGGTGGACTTCTTTGAGCATTCTGGGTTGCGGCATTCAATGATCACGCCTTCGTCGCCTCCGGAAATTCGTCTTCTGCCAACTTCACCGCCGCAAAACGGGCATGTGCTGGGCACCACAATCGCCTGTCGTGTTGGCGGACGATCAGTAACGCGAATGATTTTTGGGATGATGTCGTTGGCCTTGACTACCCAAACCGAGTCGCCAATGGCGACATCCAAGCGCGCTATTTCGTCGTAGTTGGCCAAAGAGGCATTGCTGACGGTGGTGCCGCCAATGTCAACCGGTTGCAATTGCGCCGTGGGATACAAACCGCCGGTGTGGCCGCCACTGACCACCACGCCCTCCAACACCGTTTCAGCACCAGACGAATCAAACTTCCAGGCGACTTGGCCCTTGGGCCTGCCTGCTGTTACACCCAAGTCACGTTGTTTGGTGATGTCGTCAACTTTCATGACAACGCCATCGATCCAGATCGGCAAGGCATCACGGGTTTTTGCAATTTGCTGAAAATACTCAATTGCACCGTCTGCACTCTCGAAAATTTGGTGCGCAATGACGTTGAAGCCCAGTTCGGCCAAGCGCAATGATTTTTGCGATTCGGTTTGGAACTCGACAGAGCGGCCATCAATGGTTTCATCCAGATCAAAGGCGAAGATGGTCAAGCAGTCAGACTGCTGGCCGTTTTTGCGCCCCATGATGCCAGTGCCCGCGTTGCGAGGGTTCTTGCTGCGAGCTGGGTCAAGCTTGGTCCAGTCTTCAACCGTCAGAATGACCTCGAAGCGCACGGAACCGCTAAAGCCAGCATCCTGACTGCCCACCCACGCAGGCAAACCTTTGAACCTCAAGGCATTGGCGGTGATGTCTTCACCAATAGTGCCATCGCCACGCGAAATGGCCTGCACCAAACGTCCATCACGGTAATAGGCGGCGGCACTGGCTCCGTCACCTTTCAGGCTGGCATGAATGGCTTTAACCTCATTTTTAACGCACCAAGCCCGAAACTCGTCTTCGGAATTGACCTTGCTTTGACTGCCCATGGGCATGGCATGGCGAGCTTTAGTCAGCATGGTGTCTGGCGGCACGGGCGACCCTACCAACCCCAGGACAGGATCATTGGGGTCAAGAAGCTTGAGCTCGTCCTCAAGTGCATCGTACTCAGCGTCGGACATCACTGGTTCGTTGCTGTAGTAGTACGCGTGTTTGGCTTTCAGAATCAGGTTGCGTAGAGTGGCTGTACGGGACATTCGTTAACCTCCGTTATTCAAACCACTTGATGATCCAGCCCAGTATCAAAATGAACGGCAATAGCACAATCACTACCGTCCAAAAATTTGCAAACAATCCATTTGCAGCTTCGACCAAGTCTTCAAGAAACATGACGCTGACCTTTCAGTTGAGGTTGTCCATGCATTGGCTGTCTATTGGTCAATGAATTGGATTGGCATGAGTTTCAGATGCGCCAGTCTTATGGCGTAAGCCTGCCAAGCTGTATGTAAACCCAGCAATTCTTGTGAATTTGTGGATTGCCAGGATCACGTGGTGATCCTGGCGTTGGGGTCAATTTCATGACAGACACAAAAGATCTATTCCACGCCCAGCGCCTTAAACACCGCGTCCACCGGATCCGAGTAAAACCCAGTCTGAAACTTTGCAAACAATTCGCCTGGCACAGTGGCGATGTCGGTCACGCTGGACATAGGCAGCAGGATGCGTTTGGCACCAGCGTCAAAAGCCACCTGCATGCACTCTGCCAAGTTGCGCACTTGCACCACCGTGCCGCCCAAACTCATATCACCCATCACCGCCAGTTGGGATTGAACCGGTTTGCCAAGTGCGGCTGAGCAAAAGGCAATAAAGCTGGCCAGGGTAAAGGCTTGCGGTGCACCGGTGTGCTGCAACTCCACCAGATGCGTATGAAAATCTCGCTCCCCTGGCTTGATGGATGCACTGACCCGGCTGGAATTGGCCTTGAAATAATCAAACGCCACCCGCACCGCCTCACGCGGGGCCACGCCTGACACATTCGCTTTGCCGGTGCCGGGAATGGACTGAATCTCAAGCCGGTAGATGCCAGGCATCTCGCTTGAGCCCATGCTGATGGTGTGCAGCGTGCCGGGGTTCAAGCGGCCTTCTGGCACCAGGGCTCCGCTGGATTGCTCGGGCACAGTCACAAAGCGCTCTACGCCATCTTCAAGATCGATGTAGCTGAAGTGAACGTCGTAAAACTCCATGCCGCCAATTTTCTTGAGCTGCTCCTTGATACGACGCCGCACTTCAAGCGCGTACTCCAGGCACTTGCGCACGGACTCCTTGGTGTATTCACCATTGGGGCAAACCAGCTTGAGCAGGCCCGACGTGGTGCGCCGTACCGCGATGGTGTCGCGCTGGTTCAGGTTGTTGCCCAGCTTGAACCATTTGTCGATGGCGTCGGCAAAGCTCTGCTTGCGCATCTCACGCAGGTACTCGGCCAGGTAATCCACAATCAAACCATACTGGTTCGTGAAAAACTCAGGGCGCATTTTGGGGATTTCCCAGCCCGGCACGTAGGCGTGAAAACGGTCAAAAAAGGCCGAGTCAATCATGGCTTCCGGGAACGGCGCCAGCAAGTGCGAGGTTTTCACCATGGACTCGACGCTCTGATTGATGTTGCCAACAAACACCATGGCAGCGCTGGCATTGATCGACTCACGCCCCCGGCTGAACGAGCCTGACGCCATGTAATCTTTCATGATCTGCACGCCGTCATGGTCTTTGAAGTTGATGCCTGCCACCTCGTCAAAGGCCACCACGTCCCACAACCCAACCAGGCCCACCTTGCGCGCGCCCATGTTGTAAAACAAGTTGGCTACCGTTGTTTGCCCGCCCGATACCAGAATGCTGTTGGGGCTGATTTCTTTGTAGATGTGACTTTTGCCAGTGCCGCGCGGCCCCAGTTCGCAAAAGTTGTAGTTGTTTTCAACCAGCGGCACCATGCGGGCCAGCAGGTGCCACTTGACCCGCTCCTTGAAATGACTGGGCTCCATGCCGGTGGAACGAATCAGGGCGTCAATCCACTGCTCATCGGTGAATGCCTTGCGTGCCTCGAACAAGGCTGCCATGTCCATGTTGGGCATCTGGATCGGTTTGAGATCTGTTACCGAGAAAGGTGAACCCTTCTGGTCCTCTTCAAAGTGATATTTCAGGGTGACGATGCACCAGATGCCGCCCACCAGTAGCTTCTCGAACTGGCGCACGTAGCTGTCGGAAATCTCGGCATTTTTGACGCCCAGGTTGGACAACAAGGCCTCGTACACGTCGCGCTTTTCGTTGAGCTTGACGGTGATTTTGTCGATGACCTTGTAAGTGCCACTCTCGCGCACTTTGGACTTGACCTTCTCGGCCTCGTCCGGGCGCACATAGTTTTCGCTCAGGATGCGTTTGACATTGACCAAACCGTTCTGTATCACCGCCTCGTCATCACTGGCGCAGTACATGCCCAGCAGGTACTCCAGCACGTACACCGGCACATTCGCACCCTCTTTGATCAGCTTGGTCAGGTCTTTGCGGACCACCTTGCCGGCAAAGTAGGTGTTCAGCAGGGTGTCCAGGCTGGTGTCTGGCAGCGTTTCGGGGGTTGTGGTTGGAGTCATCATCATTTCAATTTTCAAAAATCATTGCCAAACGCCAAATCCACCTTGATCGGCAAACGCAGCACTTCTATGTTCGATACCGCATCGCGCATCACCAGGTCATAACGCTTGGCTGGATCGTGCGCGCCTGCCAACACGGTGAGCAAAATCGACCGCTTGCGCTCGTCCAGCATGTGCGAGGTGCTATCAAATGTGATAGCTTGCACATCGCTGATGGGTTTGTCACCAGCCTGACTATCACGCAATGACACGGTCACTGTGCGGGGCAGCACCCGCTCAGACACCGCATCGGTCTGAATAAATTCAAAGCGCTGGGTGTTGGTCACCACCTTGTTGACCGAGCCTAGCAAGCTGATGCCCACCTGTTTGGTCTTGGTGTAATCTGCCTCACTCACGCCCACGGTCAGTACCGGCACCACCACCTCTTGGGGCATGGCGCTGCCGTGCACAAAACGCGCACCACCGGCAAAGTGAAAGCGGCTAGCGCCCTTGGGAACCCAAAAATCCAGACTGCCGTCATCACTGGTGCCTGCCGTCACCGACGTGTTGCCCGACCAAGCCTTGGCGCTGGTGCCCAAATCACGCCCCAACAGATAACGCTTTTTGGCGGTGATGGTGCCTGCTGGCTTGTCGTCCAGACTCGCCTTGTCAGCCACATCCAGCGCAGACTCCTGGTACATAAAACCGTGGTCAGCCGTGACCAACACTGTCGATCCATTGAGTGAATTGATCACAAAGCCCAGCACCTGGGCCAGCTCTTGCACCGTTTGTGCCGCTGCCTCAAAGGTTTTAGTCTCCGAGGATTGTTTGTCGCCAATCATGTCAATGCGATCGTGGTAGATGTAGATCAGGCGCTGGTCACGCACCAGCTCGCGGCCTTTTTCTTTGCCCAAAGCCATCAGTTCTTCGGCCTTCACGGCCAAACCACCAAAGGCTTTGAGGTGGTCGCTGCGCTGCTCAAGGGACGCCACCAAATGCCCGTCGGCCAGCACATCCAGATTGGCACCTTCTTTGTAGGCCAGGCTTTGATGCGGCAACAATGCCGCCATGCCCAACGCGGTGTAGCTGGGCAATACACCCAACATGCTGTCCAGCTTGGCTTTGAAGCGGTTTTTGCTGTTGATGTGTTGTGCAAGCTCTTGCGCCACTTCATACCGAAACGCATCGGAAATCAACACAAACACCCGTTTCACATTGCCGTCAAACAGCGGCAACACACGGAGGTCAAAAAACTGCTGCTGCGGTGTCACCTCAGGCAGCCGCCAGGTGGACAGCAAGCCCTGCGACCCTTCCAACACCTTGGCCCATGCCAGGCTGAGTTGCGGGATGTACCACCCCGAGTACACATTCTCAATACTGGCACGCAGTTCATGCAACACTGCCCAACCCATGGGTTCGACTGCATCGGCGGCAGTGTGAAAGTGGCGGTACAACTGGTCAAAGCGGAACAACTCATCGCGGTACTGGGCATAGGCGCTGCCCGCATCGACAAAACTAAAGCCTGCGGCATGCACCGCTTTCAGGGCAAAAAAGTCAGCCGCAGCAGTCAACGCGTCGTAGCACGCGGCCAGGGCACGGGTGCGCTCATTGGCACTGGCCAGCAGCGCATTAGCCCAATGGCCATCGCGGCGGCGCGCCATCAGGCTGCGCACCACGTCCATGTTGGCACCAGCACCCGCAACAATGCGGGTTTTAAGGTCTTGCACCACCCGCAGCTCGACGTCTTCAAAGGTCATGCAGTCCACCAACTGCTCTGCAGACAGGCTGGTCATCAAACTCACTAAATTCAGTTCGTCCGCCACCGCCTGGGCCAGCGCGTTGTAGTTGGCAAACTGCGCAATGTCTGAGCGCCACCGCCCCACAAACACCGACGCATTGGCCGCCAGATTGGGCTGCGGTAACACCAAATGCGCCAACTGGCGCGGGGTATCACCGGCCAGGCTGCGGCAAAAGTCGGTCACCAAAACGCGCAACAGCAAATCACGCAAACTGGGTTTGGCATCCTGGTAGCCCAGTTGTGCCTGCACCAGTGCCCAAAAGGCTGGCAGCAGGTCATTGGCTGCAATGTCTTGCCAGGCTTTGGGCTGCGCATTCAAGTCAGCCACACCATCCACCACCATGCCCGCATACAACTTTTGCAACATGGCAAACAGCTCGGGCTGGTCGGCACGCGTCAGCACCGCCAACATCTTGGCATCGAGGTCGACAGCCGTGTCGGTTGGCATCACCAAGCGCTTGAGGCGATCCAGCCGGTCTTTGGCGCGTAGGAACTTGGCGCGGTCTTTCAGGTGCTGGCGCAAGCTTTGCGTCAGCAGGCCCAGGTCTTCCAAAAGGATGGACGTGGAGTCGGCCCGGAACGACTTGCTGCGCAGGCGCACATCCAGCAGCCAGTCTTTGGTGGGCTCTGGCTCTGGCTTGGCGCTGTAAATCAGCCAGCGCTGGTCGGGGTTGCGGTCAATGTCGAGCTTGATTCGCAGTGCGGGTGTGTCGTCCAAGTGCACCAAGTGCACGCCATCAAGCTGCAAACAAGCCACCGTGATGGCAAATTCGCCCTCTGCGTCATGCCAGAACACCACCGGGTGGGTGGCGAACAGGGTGTTTAGGCTCTCAAGGATGCGTTGTTGGGTCATGGTTTGCTCAGTTGCTCACGGCCCAAGTCGGTCAGGCGGTATTTTTGAGATGGACTTTTTGGTGAGTTGGGCTGCGTCATTTCAACCAAACCTGCTTTTAAGGCTGGCTGTGCGTAGTCATATAGAAATGTGGGGCGGTGAACGAGTACCAGGTATTTCATCGCATCACGAGCACTCAAAGGACTCACTTTCAAGCACTCAAGAAAACGGCCTACTTGTTCGGTTACTTGTTCGGTTACTTGTTCGGAAATTTGCACCACCGGCACGACCTCAGCTAGCCGCACCACCACCCGCACGCGCATGCCCAGCTCCACAATTTGCGGCTCAGGCAGGCCCAGTTCTTGGGCTTCTCGAAAAATGCGGCGCACACCGCTGCCCCATTGCTCAATGAGGTTCAGCTCTTTGAACACACGGGCAATCACATGGTTGCGAATTTTGGAGACTCCCTGGCGCATGTCCTCTACCGTCATGCCGGGCAGCAAGATGCCGGGGTTTTCGATCTCGATGCGGTCGTCGAAAAATGTCACCCGAATTGGCGCGCCACGCTGCGAATAGTCGGTGTGCACCAGCGCGTTGATCACTGCCTCACGCAATAAGGTCAGCGGAATGCTCCAGACATCTTTGCGCCGGGTTTCAGAAAAATCAGCCCCTCGCATTGCGTGCTTTTTGAGGAACAGCATGATGCTGTCCACCGCCTGCGGCAGCGGGTCATGGATGTCGATGTGGTCAAAAATGGCGGCCTTGTCGGTGCCGATAAAACGGCCGCACTGCACCCACGCATCAGAGAAATGCAGCGCGCGCTCCTTGCCAAACAACAGCACTGCACCTTTGGTTGGCACCTGTCTGCCCTGATAGGCTGTGACCAGCTTGAGTGTGCGCAGCGCTTGGTCGTCCAAGGAATTGATGCCTTGAAACAGCTTTCTGGCCGCCAACATGTCCAAGTCATCCACACTCAATTCGGGCATGGGCAGTTCATCAAAAGCCACCCCTTCAGCCGTGCGGCGCAGTTCGTCAATCAGCGCTTGGTCGGCTTGACGACTGGTAGAACCCAAGCGCACATAAACGCCATGCTCCGGTCCCTCTGCCTTGAGCCAGTGCGGGCGCGAGCTGCTGACAAACACTTCCACAACCAACAGCGTCTGGCCCTGCACGGTGATCAATTCCACATTGGGCACCAGGCGCGGCGCAATGCTGTCGGCAATCAGGTTGCACAGGCGCTCTTCATCATCCAGTGCGTTGACCACACCAAGCACCTTGCGCTGGTCATCCACGCCTATCACCAACCGGCCACCTGCGGTATTGGCAAAAGCCACAAGCGTTTTCAGGAAAGGCTTGGGGCTGGATAGGTCGCGCTTGAACTCCAGCGTTTTGCCTTCGGGCAGGCTCAGGAGTTGGTCAATGGTCATCATGTGTGTTTTTTATAAACGAAAAGTGCCTCTAGCGCCCGTCTGGTATGCGTAAAAAGCTCCACAATTAATAGCACTTTTGAGCACCAGCATAGCCCTATATTGAATCAAAAAATGGCCGATCCAACTCACGCCAGTAAGCCCATGGCACGCCACAATGCATCCAGATCAGTGGGCATCGCACGGGTACGCAAAATGGCAAGACGGCGTTCTTTGGCCGGCTTTTGACCCAGCAGACGGTTTAGTACATGGTGCACCACTTGGGGATAGAAGTTTTTCGCATAAATCCATTGTGTGCAAAGCTGGCTCACTTCTTCAGACGCCAACTGGGCCTCCAAGGCATGAACACGGGCCAAAACAGCATCAGCATCCAGAGTTGAATGCCACGCCTTGAACTTGACGCGCAGGGCTGCATCGTCCGGCATGGGCGGGTTGCCAAGCACCGAATCAGGGAAACCCACTTGTCGAAGTTGTTGCCACAGTGGACGCACGCCATGCCACAGGGCCGCGTGCCGTAACCAACCCGACAAATCAGCCAATAATTCGTTGCGGAACTGTGCCTCGCCACCCACAATTTTTGCCTGCTGTTTAGGTGGAAAAGCCGCCCAAAGCTCCGCCGGATCAATCAAGTAACTTTCAAGACAAAAGCGCGGCAAGACCAACAAATTGAGGCAGGCAGCGCATTGCTTGACAACTTCAGGCTCGGTCCACTCATCACGGTCCACCAAACCCAACCAACGGGGCTCTATCTTTAGCATCTTGACAACATCTGACTTGTTGCCAGCAGCGGCCAATAGCCATGTCCTTTCCCATTGCGGAAACTTGCGCCCCAGAAAAATGCGAAACGCATCGACATCATCTAGCCCCTCTACCAACAAAACGCGCAGACCAGTCTTGCCGATGAACTGTGTCTTGATCTGCTCTATGCGCTCTTCCAGCGTACTCATGCGGCGCTCCCCAGCTCAATGCGCTTACCAGATGCCTCGTAACGCTGCCAAATGTCAGGTTGGTGGGATGTGATGATGAGTTGCCCGCCAATATCTGCCACCAGCTTTTCAAGGCTGGACAACAAGCCATTGACCAAAGACGGGTGCAAGTACAAATCCGGCTCGTCGATCAACACCACTGCCCCCTGTTCAGCCCAGCGTGCCAGCAGGTACAGCAAGATCAACACCTGATGTTCACCCGCGCTCAGGTCATCCAAACCGTGCGATTGACCCCGTTTGCCTTTGAGCTTGACGCGCAGTCGATTTTCACCGGGCTGAATGTCCGGGTCAATCTCCTTACCGGACAAAAAGGTATTCAGCAGCCGAATGACCTCGTGGTATTTGTGCAGTTGCGTGGTTTTCAGCGTGATGAGTGAGGCTTCCAACTGGTCCTTCCAGTCTTCGCTGGCCTGGTATTTGGGCAGCCAGCGCCTGCCAGGCAACTCGGCTGTGTGCTCGCCTACATTGCGGCGCGCGGCCACCCAGCGGCGCTCTTCAGCATCCAGAAACACCACATTGGGCACTTCCACCTTGTCAAACGACAAAATCATCTTTTTGCGTGCCTCGGCCCATTCCTGAACCCATGGCTCGGATGGCATGAAAACTTCCCGCTTTGGATTGCCCGGCTTACCGGTGCGGGCAATGCCTTCACCCAACCAGGTCACATCCGAATGTTGGGTGCGCATGGCATCAACCCATGCCAAATCTCCAAAAATCAGCCCAACAACCTGGCCGTCTTTGGGTGCGTCGCTGAGCACAACCGCGCACCCACCCCAGCGCTGCAACCATTCACGGGCTGCGTGGTTCCTGGGCAAGGCTTTGCGCTGATCCAGCCAGTAACCCAAAGCGTCCCACAACATGGCCACGGCGCGCAAAACCGTCGATTTGCCACAGCCGTTGGGGCCGGACAGCAGGGTACGCGACTCAATCTGGTCGTCCCAGTCATTCAGCAAGTCGATGCTCTGAGAGCCCAACGGGCCAACATCTTCAAAATACAAAGCTCTAATTTTCATTTTCGTCCTTAACACTCATTGCCTCAAACAAAGTGATAACACTCATTTTTTGCAGAACGTCAGCAGCAGGGGTGGGCCGCTTTCCAGACTTCTTAAAGCCCGCCAACTTGGTAAGGTCAAGACCTGACGCACCTCTTGGAAGTCTTGGGCTTAGTCCTGTAAGCACCCCAGCAATACGGCCACCAATCACAGGAAATAGCGCTGCATCCAAACTCATCAAAAGAGCTTTATCAATAAGAGTTGCATTTAGAAGGGCACTGTCGGTATGGTTCCGAATGCCATGCTGGATGTGGTTTCTAATCACCTTTGCATAGTCCAGCCACAAAGCCCATACCTCATTGAGGTCCGGCTGTGATTGGATCACTTCATCCCACTTCATCCCCTGTCCTAAATAGAGAATATTGAATAAAGCAGGAAATTTCTGTCGATCAGGCGTTACGTCGTTGTGATAGAGCCAGTTATTAGCATCCTCGTATCTAGCACGATTCAATCGAAAGCCAACAAACAAAACCTGTCTGAGCAAAGCTTCGGTTGCTGCATGCACGCGCCCAAAGTAATCACGAACGTTTTTTTCTTCAACGACCCCAATTTTCGAAGCCACAAAAGAGCTTTTCAACAACCAGTCGCTCCATCCGGGTACGGTAAATGTCGTTTCAGTCATCACTAGCCCCACCCGTAATCGCCTTCACCTCAGCCAGCAAATCCCCAAACTTGCAATAGTTCACCTTCACGCCATCATCCAGATCCAGGGTGATGCGCATTTCGACATGGTCGCACAGGTCGCACAGGTCGCACAGAGCCTGGAAGGTTCCTCGGCGGCAAAGGCTAAAGAGCAATAAAAAGAGTGTCATCTCACGCTTTCCATGAACTCAAATGAAACGGATCCAGTTTCATGAATTTCATAAAATATCTGGGAATTCCCATCAGAACCCCAGTTATTTATTGCAACCAGACATTTTTTCCCAATGTCAGAAGCTGAATATTGAATCGGATAAAAAGATCCAAACAAATGAACCATTTCCTTGGTTGTGTTTTTGGTTTCCTTGTTGAATTTTTCAATTAACTTGACGAAACTTGCAGTCTTATTCGACTTCTCAAGGTTTTCCATAAGCAAGTCTGTGATCACACCCTGCGACGTCCATCCAGTTGACTCATACCCGGCAAAAATCTTGACATCGCCGTTAGGATCCGAATCCCAAAAAAATGGCAAAGGAAATTGGCCATCATCCCCAGAGGCGGTCACGTTAAACGTCGTCGTGTCCGAAGTGTCCACTTCTGCGCGTGGAATTACCTGAATTAGGGCTCGACAGTCTTCGCTGTCATACCAAAGTTGAAGCAAGCCGTCGCCAAGCGCCGTACCAACAATTGCTGACGCAATGCGCAGATCCAGTTGGACTATCGGATACATAGCTACCGGCGCTGGATAGGCCATGCTCGTAAAAAACGGACCTGACAACATCGAGACAGCTCTATCAACAACCTTGAAAGATTGACTTTCGAATTTCACATTAAAGGACTCCGCACTCATTTCAATCTGTCGCTCCAAATTTGATTGAGCTAAATCCTTCTGGTTAGAAGATTCCAAATTAGATGACCTTAGAAGTAGTTCGTCAGCAATTTTTTTCTGCAGAGCCTGAACTCTCTTTAATTGCGATTTGACTTCTTCGGATCTCGAAACATTGACCGAAACCTTCTCGGGTTTCTTGGGCGCAGAAGAAATCGGGTCAGTAAGCCACAAGCGCTGCAACGCAGTTGGAAGCTCATCAACCCCAGTCGGCGGTTTTCTGGACCAGCTAACGTCTAGGACATCAACTTCAGCTTCAAGACCCATACATTGGGCAAGCAAGCTATGCCTCGCATCCTCTTTTAGAACATTAACCTCCGTGCCATACATTTTGAGCAAGTCTGAATATGTAATATCCTTTTGCGTAAAAATATCTGTCTTTTTTGAATTAGATAATTTGCTAATATTAATTAATGAAACCCACCATAATTGAATGCATAATTCATGGATAAATTCATTTGAGCAATCTTTATCAATTGCCATTTCAATAAGTACATCAGGATTAATATTTAAAATACTAAGCAGTGATAAGCGCTGATCATCTGACAGTTTTGGATTAAAAATACAAGCAATTGATACATTTGAATCTTTATCAACTACCAGTTGCCTTAATACTTCAACCGGGGTACTAGGATTTCCGGCAACTGCCATCCTTACTTCTTTATCGGCGTCGTTCGCCAATCGTGACAATGTTTGAAGCGGAGTAGACTTATTTCTTGCAACACATGTACGAGTAGCAATTATCACTTTGCTACCAAATAAATTAACAGTTTCTTTTTGATTTGAATTTGCCAAGTCCTCAAGAACGTCTGCAGGGGTAGATATATTGCCTGCCACACCATTTATCACATTAGTATTAACATCTTTAGCCAAACCCGATAGTACGCTGTCTGGAGTAGATGTATTTCTAGCAACGCCAGCTCTCATATAGTAATTATTGTCAAGCGCCGATCGAGTTAAGACATCAATAGACAAAGATGGATTCATTGAAGTTGTTACTCGAATATCTTTATTAGAATAGCTTATTAATAAATCTAGAGCTTCAGAAGGTGTTGATGGATTCCCAGCGAGATTATTTAGAATTGACCAGCTATCAATATTTTTCGACCAATTACCAATATCTTTATTCTGATTTGCCAACTTTCCAAGGATGTATTTTGGTGTCGATGGGTTCGAGGAAATGCGCTCAATGATTGGGGTGGCATGGTAAGTTTTTACTCCCTTCTCGTTAGCATCAACATACATCTGCTCCAGCGTCTCACAGTCAGTCAATTTATTTTTAGCTACAGCTTCACGCACATGATAATCTTTATCTTTTGCAAGTATTTTCAATATTACACTTGTTGCAGCGGGATTAGCAGCTACTGATACACGTATATCATAATCTTTATCCATAGCCATTTGCATCAAAATATCATTTGGCAGCAAAATAGCATCTTTAGAAGATTTATTTAGCTTCTCAAAAATCGACGTCAGTCCAAATACATCTATTTGTGCAGCCGAACTTAAATATGGCCATTGAGCTGGTCCAAATAATTTCTTTTTCCAAAATTTCTTCGCTACTTTTAGACTTAATGTTCCAAGTGCTGATTTAATATCGTCCTTTAAAACAAGTATTTCCTGTGGTGCGCTGTCTGTTGCGGCAATGCTAAGAATTTTCGTGCTGGTTAAATTATTGTTCTTATGCTTATTAAATTCAGTATTCATTATTAGACCTCCTCAAGTTTACGTGGTATTTGAAAATAATTTAATTATCAAAGGACGTACATTTATCTCGAAAAATCAGGTACAAAATGGTGCAATCAGGCAGTTGAAATGTCCAAGTAGGATTTCCAGTCCAGCAAGCGACTTGAAATTGACCACACGAACTGACTTAATCATCGGAAGCACCTCCGGTGACAATTTTCACGCTGTCGAGCAAATCCCCAAACTTGCCATAGTTCACCTTCACGCCGTCATCCAGGTCCAGGGTGATGCGCATGTCAGCGTAGTGGCGCAGTTGCTCGTCGTAGGCCAGTAGCTCGGCGTGTTTCTTTTTGAGATTGTCGATTTCTTTGGCCAGCTTGTTGCGCGCGGCGGTGCTGCTGGCGGCTGCGGCATCCTTGAACAGCATGTCGATGCGGTTTTGGATTTTGCCGGTGAGGGGCACGACGTATTCGGCGCGCAGGCGGGCCAGGGTGCCCGCGTGGTAGCGGTGCAGATAGACCAGGGCCTGGAAGGCGCCTTGTTTGCCGCTGCTGAAGAGCCAGTAGATGGGGCGCTTTTTGTAGGTTTGCAGGTGGTCTTTGAAGAACTTGTCGGCCAGGTAGCGGCGGATGGTCTCGTCTGGGGTTTCAGCGGGCTTGGCACCTAAACTCTCGGCCAGCCAGGCCATGTTTTCTTCCAGGGTGTCTGGCCCCCAGACAGCGCGCAGGAATTCGCGGATGCGGCTGCGGGCATCGTCGGCAAACCAGAGTTCGTCGGTGATGGGAACGATGCCGTCGGCATCTGCGGGGAATTTGAGGTAGCGGCTAGCATCAAACCCGACGTTACCTGCGTGGGCATAGATCAGGCCGGGCTCGTCGAGGCTGTAGCGGCCCATCATGCAGCCGATGGCGTAGGAGATCAGGCGCTGGCTGTCTTTTTCGCGGTCGGCGCGGGTTAGGGTGATTTGGGATTCGGGGACTTCGTAACTGAGCTCACTGGTAAGCCCATATAGCTCTATGAATAATCTATTATTATTCTCTTCAATGTTTTTAACATCAATAATTTTCTCAATATTGCAATCTTGCCAATGTAAATAGTCTTTAGTTAGAGAAAATTCGCTTTTTTGCACTAATGGATTACATGAATATTCCCATGATGTTTCATAATTATCCCAATCTTCTTTTGTGGCTTTTATCAAAAACTGATGATTGGATTTAACTTTCGAAAAATTCAACGCATCCGGTCTAACCAGAGGGAAATTTTTAACATCTCTAACCTGAAGGGCGAGCGTTGGGTTCAACATTTTAAAAATGTACGTGCCTATTTTTGTATTTAAAATACTCTGCACCAGAATCAAATCATCGTCCGGCAAATGAAATGCTGGCCCCATCATGTCATAAACGCATCCTTCAGGAAGGTATCGTGCTGAATAGTCACTTGATGTAAGACATGAATAGCACAAGCCATTTCTAAACCAATATTTCTCATTCAATAAGTTGGATGTCAAATTGTTTTTATAAAAACCTCTTGCAGCCTCCGTCCAATCTATTACATGCTCAATATTTCCATACCATTTTCTATACGCACCACCTTTTGAATAAGGTATCCAATCCGTTTTAAATCTTTGAAAATCAATTTCCCAAAAATACCTTAAATACTTATTATTATCGCCTGTTTTATTTTGAGAACCCGTAAAATCAGAAACTGAATTTATATTTTCACATCCTTCAAAAATACCTCCTATGACACCGGATGCCCAATAAACAATTGGATTTCCAGGTATTTTCTTGAAATCATTTGGCTGTGCGTAATAAAACCACCCACAATTTCTGTCTTGAATCGCCTCAAGAGTTTTTGGCGCTTGACTTTCATGACCACGAAAATCAGATAGTCTTATGTAGCCACCTTTGAATAAGGGCATGCTTTTTTTACCCAGCACAAATGCACATACGGGAACACAGGCGGGCTCGAACGCGTTGTACTCTAATTGAACCAACGTTTGAATTGCCGCCTCGCTAACAAGCCTTGACCTGATGCTTTCGTATGTTGATATAAACATCCAAACAAATGGAGTCAAAAAACCAAGCTCAGCAGTTTCTTTTCCGAAGTGGAGGCAGCGCTCCATGAACATAGAGAACAGATCTGCTTTGCCGTCTGGATAAACCTCTTTTGCAAACTCCTTGAGCACAATGCTCATTCCCTTGCCGCCCATATAAGGCGGATTCGCTACAACCGCATCAAACTGCATCGCAAGCACTTGCGCCTGCTCCACCAGCGGCAGCAAATCATCCGCAGCCGCACTGGCATACATATCACCACTTTGCTTGATCAATGCCAGCACCTGCGGCAACACGGCCAGGTGCGTCTTGAGTGCATAGGGAATCTGAATCAGCGAGCCAAAGGTCTTGGCGTGCTCAAAGGTTTCCACCAGCGCGGTGATGGTGGCGCGCTGCACCTGGAACGGGGCCAGGTGGTTGGCAAGTTCATCCACACTCAGGCCCTTGCTCTCTTGCAGGCTCAGCACATTGAGGCTGCAAGGCTGCAGGTTGCCGGCATCATCCGTGGCGGTGAACAGGCGGCGGTCGTCGGCGCGGGCTTTCATCAGCAGGGCAAAACCGGCCATCTGGGCGGCGCGGTCGTCAATGTCCAGGCCGTACAGGTTCTTCTCCAGGATCAGGCGCGGGATGTCCCTGATTCTGTAGCCGCGCTCCAGGTAGATGGCCTTGAGCACGTCGTAGGCCACCACCAGAATATGGCCAGACCCACAGGCCGGGTCCAGCACGGTGATCGACTCAGGATTGAGGGTGTCGCCGTCTTCGCGCACACGGGTCTGGATCAGGGCATCAAGCTGGGCTTGCACCTCGGGCGTTTGCTCGGCGGGGGTGATGTAGTACGGCCACTCGCTGGCCAAGGTGCTTTGCGGGTTGGCCATGAGCCACAGGCGGCCGACGCTGTTTTGCACCAGGTATTGCACGATCCAGTTGGGCGTGAAGAGCTGGGTGGCGGCGGGGATGTCTTCGCTTTTGACCACCTTGCCAATCACCTGGTCCTTTTTCTCGCTGATGTAGAACTGGTACAGCCAGCCAATGATTTCGACCTCGGCCCAGTCTTCTTCCGGTATTGTTTCGACCAACTTGACAATCACGGAGTCGCTACGCAGCAGATTGTCAGGTAGCAGCAGCTCGGTGTCGTCGTCGATGCGCTCAAACAAAAACGGCATGGCGGAACTCAGTGCGTTGCACTGGGCCACCAGCAGCATGCGGTACAGCTCGCCATCGCGGTTGCCGGCGAGCTTGAGTTCCAGCACCTTGGTGTGGTTCAGGCCGGGCAAGCCCATCGCGGCATTGGCGGCTTGCGGGTCGGCCAGGTCGGCGGCATGGGTCAGGATGTCGGGCAGGCCGCCTGCGCTGGCTGTGCTGCAAGACAGCGCCCGGTGGCCGTGACCCAGGTAGTCGTGCAGCTCCATGTACCTGAGTGCTGCAAAGCGGTTGAACCAGGTGTAGGCCACGGTTTCCAGGGTGTGATTCAGCCCGTCTTTGCGGATGCGCTTGATCAGTTGCTCACGCTGCGCCTGCACTTTGAGCGGCCAGGGCTGGCCGGCAATCAGCACCACATCGCCCTGCGGCAGGGCCGGGGCCACGTCCAGCACACCGGCTTTTTCAGACAGGCCAAGCAGGTTGGCGCGGGCGGTCACCGCCGCAATGAAGTCCTTGCGGGCTTGCGGGGCGTAGGACTTGAGAGCGGCTTTGTTCATGAGATTTATATAAGAAATAGGGCTTTAGCGCTTATGGAGCTTGCGTTAGCAGCTATTGAATGTGTAGTATTTTTTTGACACATTCACCACTCCATACTGGCTTTAGGCATGTTGTTCGTTGATTAAAAATGGACCTCGTATTCATCATGCGCCATTCGAACTGCAGCAATACTGCGAACAACTTGATCGGTGTCATTTAGCATTAATTTCAATAGACCGGGTGCAACGGATTCGGTACAAACAGTACAAGCGCGTTCAGAGCCGTCGCTGGAAAGGATGTATCGGCGCATATCGAGTTTGCTCATTCTCTCTAGGACTTTGGCAAGAATACGTATAAGGTTCTCAAATTCCTCCTCACTCATTGGACTGAACTGGAGCTCCTCTTGCACTTGATCACTCAACGCGTGGAGTACCGACTTCTCTAGTGCGGCTTTGGCTTCGGCACGAAGTTTTTTGGGAAACGCTGGATTGCTCAATGCCGCAGCACGTACGAACCAAGCTTCTGTTTCTGAACTTGCCAATCGGGAAAGGTCGCTTGTAGACGCTAGCGGGTCTGACGCTATTTGCAAGTTTGTAAAAATATCGGAGTCGACTGCTAATGCCTCACTGTCATTGCTCTCAGATTCGCCCTGCGTTACTTGCTCCAGTGCTTTAGCGGCACGGTAATTGACACCCCCATCGGAATCCAATGACAACCTAAGCAAGGCAATTCTTGGAGTGTTGGCGTTAACTGCAACAGAACAACGTACGTTGCTACTTTTGTCAACAGCGAGTTGAGATAGGAGCGTGCGACTCGTTGAAGAATTTGATGCAACGCCGATCCTTATCGCCTCAGATTTGTCAAGGCTAAGTACCTTCAATAGATTTGGGGATGCATTTGGATTCATGGCAACCATCTTTCTCACTTCGACCCCAATGTCTTTAGACAGAGTTTCCAGGATTTCTCTAGGCGTATTGCAATCGCTAGCGACATGCATGCGTACGATTTCATCTTTGTCACCAGCTAGGTGGGTAAGTACCTCAACCGGCAGAGCGCTGCACTTGGCGACTGCGCGACGCACTTTCACAGACTTATGTTTCGATAGTGCGATGCGGACAGGGGTAGCCAATGTAGGGTTACTTGCAACTGCACTGACAACCGCTATGCTTGAGTCCTTACTCATCATCCCAAGAACATGTTTGGGTGTCCGTTCGTTCAAAGCTACTGCACTGCGAACATTCACGTTTTTGTCAGTCGATAGGCGCTCTAATATTCCTTTGGAAACGCGTGCACTATTTGCGACATTACTACGAACAAAGGCATCCTTATCGCAAGCCAATTGGTCGAGAATTGGCAATGGCGTGGAGTCATTTTCAGCAACTCGGCACCGAACAATCGCGTTTTTGTCCTTGGCTAGAAGTTCAAGGACTTTCTTTGGTGCATCAGTGCTTGAGGCGGCAGTCAACCGAAAAGACAAGTTGCCGCTCGTTGCCATCTCTTCGAACTCACTTTTGGTGCGAGTCGTCCTTTCTCCCATAGTGATGGTCTGCTGCTCTGAGTAAGATTGTTGTTCACTAGGCTGCATCGGAACTGGGTGCACTGTCGTCGCCTTTTGTGGAACATGATTCGCCAATGGGGCTACTTTCGCCTTTAGCTGCCTAATTGCTTCGGACGAAAGTTCTGCCAACACCACATCGCAGTAGTGGCATTCACCTAACCTCTGCCAAAGGCTTGAGTGATTCCACCATACAGAATTTTGAAGATGTGACAAACCTCGCATGGATGGATCGTTGCCAATCCGCAAGGCCGTCTCTACCAATTTACCAACGCCGCCCTTGATGCCTGGGCTTTGTGCAAGGGGCAAAACAGCAGCCAATTTGGACATTTCATGTAAGCGATTCAATAGCGAAAGAACTCTGCTTTGCTCTGTACCAACCCCATCAGGAATGCTCAAACATTCGGTGCTACACAGCCAATCGAGCGCCGTTGTTAATCCGTCTTCACGTTTCCAAAGCCCCGCACTGTGAATTTCACTTCGCCACACTCTGGGATCATTTGAATCCGTAAACGCCACAAACTTATAAATGAAAGTCTCACCCGTGCCAGTCGAATCGAGAAAGCCATGTGGACTCAGTGCTATCGAAAATTGGATTGGGAAGGATTCAGCTTCCCTGTCCTCCAAATAATCTACATCGACATAGAGTCCGATCTCCTTCGCAAATCTCACGCCTGAATTGATACGCTCCAGAACATCGTAAAAGTCTTTGGCGGTCATCGATGGATAGATTGATCCGTCGTTTCTTGACTGGGTCTGTGCAGCTTCTATTTGCGTCTGGATGCTCAATTGCGTTTTTGATTTTTCATCGAAACCACCAACGTGCCCAAGACTTCTACAACCGTCAATCTTGAGCACTGCAAGCTTGGGTGCTTCACTGACGATGAGCTCTTCCAACTCAATACATCCATTCAAGTCAACAAAAGTTAGCTTTTTTGCTGATGAAATAATGATTCTCTTTACATTTCCAGAGATTATTACCTTTTCTAAACTTGGTAGATTAGTCAAATTCAGCCAAATAAAACTATTCTGATCATTAAGTTCAATTAGATTCAGATTCTCCATCTCGAAAATATTTACCTGAAGCGGCCAGTCTGGTATCGACATATCAGGAATATTTTTAATTTCGACGTCGTTTTGGCCAGATATTTGTACACAGTATTCGTCGTCACTCATGTGTTTTCTCCTTGATTGAAGTGTATACAAGCCTGAAGGTGCTCTTAGATGCGCCCTAATACCGTGAAAGGCCAAGCCTGCCCGGCTATCACCACCACGTCGCCTTGCGGCTGTGCCACGTCCAGCGCACCGGCTTTTTCAGATAGGCTATAAGCAGGTTGGCGCGGACGGTGACCGCCAATATAAAGTCCTTGCGGGCTTGCGGGCTTGCGGGGCGCAGGACTTGAGGGCGGCTTTGTTCATGGGGTTCTATTGGAAAAACTGAAGTAGTGCGTGCACAGCATGACTGAGCAAATACTTACTGAATGAGTGTTTTTAGTTTTCCCAACATTTTTTCGGATGTATTGAATTTTTTTGCAAGTTTAGAATTAACCAAGGCATACAAAATATAATCAAGACAATTCTCCGGAGAAACTTCGCCCTCTGATCGATAGCAAAACATATTTTTATTATCAAAGTCTCGTTCAAGAACTTCAAACGTAGCCGTCATTCCCGTTCCACGGGTGCTAACTAGACATAGTGGATTTAAAATTTTAAAACTCCATTTCGTAAAACCAGGAATTTTCTTAAAAATTTCAGTATCATATTCATACTCATCCCCCAATAAATCACAGATCGCCGCCTGCGCCCAACCTTTATTTATAATATCCAACACAAAGTAAACATCCGAAATTGTCATATTTTTATATATTGCCCCATCGAATCTTGATTTTGATTTTTGTATTCTATTAATTGCATTCTCAACACCCAGTTTTCGAAGCTGCACCGGCCCCAATCCATCCACTTTCGCTAGTTTTATACATTGATCCACGCGTAATTTGTTAAGTTTGGGAGCGTGTTCAATATGCAAATAGAACAATTTATTGGCATTTGCTAGGTTCATGTTTATCAACTTAGGCGCATTTTGCACCCGAAGCCAAAGTAAACCTCCTTCTATTTCGATGGTTTCAAGGTTTGGTAAGTTCTTGCAGTACAACCACTTCAGTCCGATTCCACCGCCGTCATCTAGCGCAGTTAGCAACTTGTTTCGAACTGGATAATCGCCAGTTTCAATATTTCTAGTAATGGTTATTTTTTTGAGATTTGGAAGATTATCCAATGCGATGTAGTTGGGGCCGGACAGAGCATTTGCAGGAAAATATAGCTCCTCTAAATTCTCATCATTGATCAAGTGCAGTTCGGCTGGTGGGGTCTCTCCGGTGGTTTCCAGTAATGCAAAATCTTCCGGAAATGCGTTTTGTTCATAGTATGTACAGTATGGAAGACGTGCCGAATGAAGATTTAGCAATTTTGGATATGGCCCAATCAGATGCATATGTTTGTTCAACGGCAACTCAAAGCGATTGCCAAGTCCGGCATCAGCAAATAGCTTGGCAACCCGCTTGGGCGTCATCGCAATACGACCATCCTCCAAAAGTAGTGCCCACGTTTTCTGTGCATTTTTTAATTCTCTTGCGCTCGTTGGCTTTTCAGCTTTCATGAAAATTTTCTCCTTTATTGAATACGTGCAATCTGACTGGCGTGGTCGGCTTCCAGGGTGTGATCGAGCCCGACTTTGCAGATGCGCTTGACCAGTTGCGCGCGTTGCGCCTGCACCTTGAGCGGCCAGGGCTGGCCGGCAATCAGCACCACATCGCCCTGCGGCTGGGCTGGGGCCACGTCCAGCGCACCGGCTTTTTCAGATAGGCCAAGCAGGTTGGCGCGGGCGGTGACCGCCAATATAAAGTCCTTGCGGGCTTGCGGGGCGCAGGACTTGAGGGCGGCTTTGTTCATGGGGGCTTATATAAGGAATTGGGCTTTATCGCTTATGGTACGTGCGTGAGCAGCTATTTAATGTGCAGCAAATTGGCAGCAATGATGGCGATCATTACGGTGCGGTCAGTTCCGCCAGAAAAACGCTTCGCACCACCAGCGCGGCCACATCCACATCAAACCTGGGTAGGTCGGGGCGTAGCAAGGTGTCCATGTCTTGGCGAAAGGCGGGGTTGCGCAGGCGCTGGTCCAGCAGTTGGTTGGCTTCGGCAAGACCCATGGACGTGCCCTCATTCGTCAGGTACCACTCAAAAGCCTGCATGGCGCGCTTGCCATCCACGGTGTAGGGTGTGGCCCCGGCCTGGCTTTGGCGCCAGGCAAACCACAGGTCAAACAGGTCGCGCCCCTGCTGGCGTTGCATCAGGGCGCGGGTCTTGGTGCCCAGCATTTCGTTGATGTCGTAGGAGATGGCCTGCGCGGTGACCAGATCGCCGTCATCGTCCAGGCTCTGAAAGTTCACATTCACCAGCGGGTAAAGCGCCTGGTGTTCGTTCAAGTTGATGTCCACCTTGATGGTCTCGTGCCGGCTGAGGCCTACCGGGATAAATTTGAATTTGATGGACAAAATTTTGGAGCGCTTGCTGGCATTGCGCAGTGCCAGCCAGGCATCCTGAAAAATCGATGGTGCAGGTGTGCCAAGAATGGGAGTCAATACCCGCAGCAGGTGCTTTTCAAGAGTGGCGGTCGCCATGGGCTTGGTAAGCACCAGATCGATGTCTTCGGAATAGCGTGCTGCCGGAGCCAGGTGGGCTTTGTGCAGCACGGTGCCGCCACGCATGGCCAGGTGACGGCAAAGCACTTCGTCGGTGAACAGGGCTGCCACGCCCCTGGACAGGCGCAGGTCTTGCTCGATCTGGCTGCGTTTGGGCCATGGCGCATTGGTTTGCCAGGCGGTAAGGTGGGCGTGTTGCATCAGGTGTTGGCGGGTTGTAGTGCAGCGGGCACGTTCACTTTAAAGCGGGTATCGAGGGTGCTTTCCGGCGGCGCATCTTGCCCAGGTGTGAGGGGAATTCTGCGGGTGCGTTTGTTGGCAAGCCAGTTGGCCACCATGTCTGCAAGCTGGGGTTGATCAAGTTGGGACAGCAAAACGCCCAATCGTTGCGCGGTTGGGGGTTCACTGGCGGCGTTAAGTGCGACGGTTAGCCCATCAGAGCTTAGGTCGGGCGCCAGGCTTTGCAGCACTTCGGTCACGCGGTCCATGCCACCGGCCACTTGCTGGCGGGCAACCAGGTCTAGGGCGGTCAGCTCCGGTGTGCTGACCTTGTAGCGACCATTGGGGGTGCTGTGCCAGCGGGTCGGCAGATTTGCCATGCGCGAGCTTTTGAAAAAAACCAGCCGGTGTCGGCCCACTTGCACGGGCAGGCGGGTTTTGGAAGTGATCACTTGCGTGACCATAACGGCTTGCGGTGACGCACCATAGACCTCGGCAGCACTCAGCAGGCCAACGTAATAAGGCAAGCCCAGCGTTTTTGACAAATACGCATCCAGCCAGGTCTCCAGCGGCGGTGCGCCTGCGGATGCATCTTGCAGCGGAACGATCACCCAATGCTTTGAACCACGCGAAGTGCGCGCAATGCGCCCTTTGCGCTGCTGGCGCCGCAGCGCCTGGCGCAGGGCATCGGCGCTGACGCCGGGCAAGGCCTGGGCGATATCTGCGGTGCGCAGGTTGAGCTTGCCGCTGCGCTCTGACGCATCCAACAGATTGGCTAGAGGACTTTGCACGGGTAATTATCCATTTGATTTGTGTAATGTATTAGTAAACAATACTTTACGCAATCTTATTGGCAACAAATCCACAGACCATAGGGGTGACGTGTATGAATTAAGGTCGGCTTCATTGCAACCGTGCCTTTTGACCCGCTCGCACTGCACTCATCAACTCTGCCCTGAGTTTGGTGACAAATGCCTCAACATCGGCCTCGGTTTCCAGGTAGCTCTTGGCTGAGAAGTCGGCGGCACGGATGACTTTGGTGGGCTTGCTGGCGGGCGGCGGCACGTTGATATGGCCGGTTTGCACGGGTTTGGAGGTATCGCCTTTATCGGCTACCTGATGGGCCGCCTTGGCTGCGGCGGCTTCGATCAGGGTGATGGCCTCGTCCATGGCATCGCCGCCTTGGGCTTGCAGGTACAAGATTTGGGCGATGCTGGTTTGGCTGGCAATGCGGGTTTTGAGCTGTTGCAGCACATGCAGCGCCTGGTTACTGACATCGGGTGTGGCAGCTACCGCGCTGAGTTTGGTTTTCACTTCGGTAATTTTGCTGTCGATGGACAACAGCGCGCGTTCGCGCTTTTCAGCAGCCAGCGCTTCGTTGGCGCTAGTCACCGTGGCCAGCAGCGGCTCGATGCGGTTGACTTGGCCAAAGGGTTTGGGGTTGTCGCGGATTTTTTCCAGATCAGTCAAGGCTGCTGCGGCTTGGGGCACTTTTTTAAGAGCCTCAAAGTTGTCAGAAAACACACGCAGACCATCCAGCAGCTTGCGCCAGGCGGTGATCTGGGTTTTGTAAAAGTTGACCAGGTTATGAATGTCTTCTGCCGCGTCCAGCCAGTCGTCTTTGGCCGACAACAAGGCTTCGATAAATGCAAAGCTGTCACGCGTGCTGAGCTGCTGGGCGATGCGTGCCAAGGCGGCGTCAATGTCGGCCTTGCCGGGGTGGTGCGCGGTGTTGGCCGTTAGAACATAGCCTTTGAGCTCGGTCTGCCATTCGGTCAGGCGGGCACGAAAGTCGGCCACCAACGCGTCTTCTTCGTCGCGGCCCAATTTTTGAAACAGGTCTTTGTAAAGCTCACGGGCGCGCTTGAGGCTGCTGGCGTCGGCCACCTTGCGCTTGAGGATAGAGACTTGCTTGAAGCGATTGGACTTGGTGAGCGGCTCAATGGCACTGGCTGGGTCCAGGTCATTGCCTTCGAGCATCAGCTTGATTTCACCGGCCATGAACAGGCGGGCAATCAGCAACACGGTTTCCCACTCGGGTTTCCACCCCCAGGGGATACCGGCAAAGCGGTCCACCACATCAGACAAAAGCACGCGGGTTTGGCTGGCAGCCAAGTTGAGGTAGTCGCGCAGTTCTTTGATAGCCAGGGCGTTGCCTTCATCACCATTCAAGTCCAGACCAGGCGTGCTGAGGCTGTCCGCGCTGAGCACGGCTTTGATTTCGGCTTGCGGATCGGCCTGACGCACTTTCAGGAAAGGCAGCTTGCTGTAGGTGTTGGTGATGAGGTAGTTGAGCAAGTCGTCGAGCACCTTGTCGGGGCCAGCGGCTTTGATGGGCACCACCTGGCCCAGGGCAAAGAATTCGCCGGTGGTGATGAGTTCACTGAGCTGACTGACCAAGCGAACGCGGCGTTCACGGTTTTCGTCCTTGCGGTCGGCCAGGATGCGTTTGAGCGATGGCGTGGCTTGATCGGCTTTGGGGCTGACGATGTATTTTTCTATCTGCTGGTAGAGCGCCAGTTCAATGTCAAGCCGGTCACCCTCGGCCAGACGAACGATGGCTTTGCCATGGCCCTCGGCGCTGCGCAAAATACATTTGGCGGCTTGCAGCTTGTCGTAGTCATCACCCAGCGGGGTGAGCACTTCAAAACTGAGGGCGTGACTGGCTTGGCGCCAGGGCGCACCGTCGAGCAGGCGGTTGAATTCGTAGTCGCCCTTGGTGTCGCGGTGGCGCACCTTGGTTTGGCCGCTGAAGATTTCATCAAAAATGATTTCAGCCAGCAATCGGGACTTTTCTGCGGCCGAGACTTCGACATGGCCAATTTCACGGGCCACATCGCGCTCTTCGTTGGTTAAAAAGAACCACAGGTCGCCATTGCGGCTGACCAGGCGTTGTTGTTCTAGGCGCGCCAGGCTTTCCTGGATTTTGCGTTTGAGGACCAGCTTGTCGGCATCAATCTGGTCGATGCACAGCGTGGCCAGGTTGTCGATGTTGGGTTTGACAATGTCGGGGATGTAGCGGATGAGGAACATCGCCTTGAGCAGCTCACAGTCGTAGGGCTGGAGCAACACGTTATCCGGTGCCTGGTCAATCGAGCGCTTGGCTGCGCCATCAATGAAGCTTTCGATCGACGAATAAAAGTCATACAAAGGCACCAAGGCATCCGTGCTCTTGTTGGCATTGTTGACCGCTGCGGCTTGAAAGGCATCCAGCAAGGAGCGCTCGCCTTGCGACAGGTGCTTGCCGGTGGCGCCTACCTTGCGAATGGATTCAAAAATCTTCTGCAATAGCGTGAACTGGTAGGGCGCAAAGGGATAGGTTGCTTCAAACTCAGCAGCATCTTTGTACCCACGCAGGCTGACCGCGTTGCCAACAAAACTGAGTTGGTTGTTGATTACGTCACTTTTGCTGGCAAATACATCTCGCAGTAAAACGTGAGCGGCTTCGGTTTTGGACAGTAGGCGCTCGCTGATGACTTCGTCAGTATTGCTGCTGGCCAGTGACAAACGGGTGTGAAAACGGCCCTGAATCTTGGAAAAGTCTTGGCTGCGGGCCAAATTGGCATCACCAATGGCGGCATCAATATCTGCCTGACTGGTGACGATGACCCAAGCGCGGCCCTTGCAACGGGTACCGAGTTGCTCGGTGATGGTTTGCAGGCTGAGCATCAGGTGGGAATTGTTGCCAATGAACTGACCCGCCTCATCAACCAGAAAGATGACTTTATGGTTGGCAGCTTTTGTAGCCAAGTATTCATTGACCAGCTTGGCGAACGATTCGATGCTGCTGGAGTAGCTTTCACGAGCACTGTCAAACCATTTGCTGGCTGACTCGGTGGTCATTTTGAGGGCTTGGGCGAGCGCGTGCACGATGTCATCGCGTAAAAAATCAACAGCATCGCGTTCTTGCGCCCATGTGCTGCCATTGGATTGCGCAAACGCTGCTTTGAATGCATCGAACGCGCCTTTGGACTCCAGATAGCGCTCCATCTCTGCAATGTGCGGCATGTCTCCCGAATAGCCCAACTTGTTGTTGAAAACATGCAGAAAGACATCCAGAATGGGGTCGGCAGCGGCCTTGTTGGCTTTGGCATCAATGTTGAAAAGGATGACATCGGCAGTACCCGACACGGCGCGATGAATGTCGGCCAGCAGCATGGCATCTTTGATTTTTTGTTGGTCAAAGAATGCGGCCGCGTTGCGCTGTACGCCCGTTTGCGGGCTGTGTGCCTCAATGTCTTCCAGCAAATACGACAAGATTTTGATGAAGTGCGACTTGCCCGAACCAAAGAAGCCGGACACCCACACGCCCATGCGGTCGGTGATGGCGGCATCATGCGGGCGGTCGATGGCAGCCAGATAGGCATCAAAAAATTTGCGCAGATAGTCACTGATTTGCTTGGTAACTACATACTCTTCCAGCTCTTGCCAGACGCTGGCAGCGTCCATCTGATCGGCCTTGACCACGCCGTTAATGGGCCGATTGATCGGCTTGATGAAGAGTTCGCTGATGTTCATGACTGAATTGAGTTGTTTGAGTTGAGCCCTGGTGACGAAGGCTGTTGATTCATGCTGTCTCGGGTACCAGTCTGAATGCGCGGTAATAGTGGTCTTCTGCCAGCATGTTGAACAAGCGCAGAGAGTGACCGTCGTAACGCCCCGGAAAGAACATCAGTAATGGCGTATTGCCCATGATGGGGTGCAAGGCTGAAAGCAAGGTATGGGTGCGCAGCATGGGGTAAACCGCGCCCACGCCAGTCAGAATCAGTAAATCAAGTGCAGCAATGTCGAATTGACTGGCAACTTTTTGCGCCAATTTGTCTTCTTTGAGTACCGAACGCAGGGCCGCCAGCGTGCTGTCATCGCCCTTGGTTTGCTGCATAGCTAAGGTTTTGTCCAAAAGCTTGCGCTCTTCAAGCAAACCTGTGACCAGTTGCAGCAAATCGACCGTACCGGTCTGGATGGGTGGCACATGTTTGGACAACGCGGGAAGTATGGTGCCAGCAAAAAAGTCCCGCACATCAAGCTCGCGCTCTGCGGGATAGTCAAAGACCCAGAAACCGATCTCATTGCCCAGACCCTTGCTGTCCAGAAAATCACGCGAGGTGATGCGGGGCAATATCTGGTTCAAACGCTCTTCAAGGCTCAGCGTCATGGGGTGCGCTCCATACAATCAAGGACATAAATTTCATGGTGGTGCAACAAGTAGCGATGCACCTCGGGGTGCAGGTGTGGCGGTGTTAGCTTCATGGTGCGGGCGTTTTCAAGGTATTTGCTCTCAGACAAGATGCGGACAATAACCTGAAACAACTTGGCTTTGGTGGAGGCTGACCAGTCTGCCACCGCAGCGTCATGGTGCGCGCATTCGGTTAAAAAATCTTGCCAGTCCAGGGGCGTCAAGCTGGGTTCCAGACGGCGTTGGCGGTTGGCGTACACCAAGCGCATGAAGTTACCCAACAACTGACTGTGCTTGACTGCTGCAGCCAACAGCAATTGGTTGACGACTTCGCCTTCACGCTCGGCAATCATTTGCCAGGCCACTTTGTCCAATGTGGTGAGACGTTTGCGAATCAGTGTGGCCTGCCTGCGTGCGGTGGCAGGAGTTTTCTTTTGCAACAGGTTGTCCACTTCGATGGCTTGTTGCCAAGTGGTGACATCAGGCGCTGTCAAGAGCAGTTTGGCAATGCGCTTGCTCTCCAACGCGAGCAGAGAACCTGCGGAGATTTCTGCGTTGAACACGGTCATGCCAGTGGCTCACTCGACATAGTTTGATGCCGCTTGCAAAAAGCTTTTTTGCACTTTTGATCGCAATGCGGGCGGTGCCAGCACCTGCACATCGGCCCCATACCGCATGATGTCGCCAATCAGTTCCCTATCGTCCGCATACGGAAACGACAACACATAGCTGCCATCGTCATCAAACGCACTCTCTTGCATCGGGTGCCAGGTCTCCCCTGCCACCCAGCGTGCCCGCTCAGGTGTGAATTTCAGCTTGGCCCAGGCTTGGGCCGCACCATTAAAGATGCCATAACTGTTGCCCAGCGACTGGTCAATGGCTTTGTCGCTGACCTCTTTGGCGTTTGTATCGAGCACTTCGAGATGGGTGATGGCATCGACACTGAAGTTGCGCACATCGTCACGCAAGTGGCACCAGGCATCCAGGTACCAGTTGTCACGGTAGTGCACCAGGCGCTGGGGTGAGACTTCACGTTCAGTGGTGATGCCGTTTTGCCGGTTGAAATGCCAGATTTTGAGGCGCTTGCGCTCCATGGTGGCGGTAGCGACCAACTCGAATGATTTGGCAATCACGATGCGTTTGCCGGCATGAACGATGCGGATGCGCTTGGCCACGTCCTGGCTGGCCAGGCCGTGTTTGCCCATCAGTTGGGTCAAGCGAATCTGAAGGGGTTTGAGTTTGGCGCCCAGCAGGCCAGGCTCCAACTGCTCCAGCAAATGCTGAATGGTGACCAAAGACAGGATTTCTTCCTGGGTAAACCACAAACCAGGCAGTTCACTTTCACCATGACTCTTGTCCAGGGTGTAGCCACCCAAGTCGCGGTCGAATTCAATGGGAACATGGAGTTGGTCGCGCAGCTTGGCAATGTCGCGCCGCAGGGTGGCTTTGGAGACCTCCAGCGTGGCCATGAGGTTCTGTGCGGATACGGCTGTACGACTGCTCAACAGGCTTTTGAAACGGTACAGACGCACAAGCTCGCTCATCAGTTCTCCCTTTGCATGACGATTGGCTTTTTGGGCTTCTTGTTATTCATGCAAATCATAGCGCAAGTCCGCACAAATAAAGGGCTCCACAGGGCTTGGGATTGGGCTTGTAGGTGTACCCAAGCCTCGATTTGTCCCCATGGAGCCGTCCCCTGAGTTCACTCTGTGTGACAGCGTGATCGTGATGTGATGGTGGCAATGGCTTTGGTTGGCCTCAGACTGTTGGATTGGCCGGTTTTTGCTTGCCCCTGCCTTCTTGTGACTTTTTGCGCAGGAACGCAGGAATGGCATCACTGGTCTCGTCGCCGCTGTAGCGTGCTTCGGACTTGGAAGACAACCGGGTGGACATGCGCATGGCACTAAAACGCACCTCTTTGACCATCATGTCGGGGTCACGCTCGGCAAGCTCTCGCAATTGCTGCAATTTGTCTTGCAACCAGGGGTGAGCGCCAAAGCGGGTTTGCAACTGCTTCATTATCTTGCGCGCGCCTTGGGTGTCACCCTGCTGCACCAAGGCACGTAATGCTTGGCTGGCATGGGCAAATTCAACTTCTTGCAGGCGGTCATGCACCGCCTGGTCTGCGGGTAATGCTGCAAATGCTGCCGCTTCAAGCGCTGGCAAGCTCAACATCGCGGCATGGGCGGTGACAGTTTCACCTTCCAGGGTGGTGGCTTGCAGTGATGCCGCCAACAGGTCGCGGGTTTGGTTGACGGCGGTGGGGCTGACATGCAGGCGCAGCATCATCCAGGACTCAGCTCCCCATGCCAAGTCACTCAGGTGATAAGTGCCGTCCGTGGCTTGCTGAACCAGACCCACCGGTTCGATGATCACACCCGGTGCGGGGATGAGTTTGATGTGAAGACCGCGCAAGCACAAGGACTGCAGAAGCTGAAACTCTTCGTCAAAGCTGTCATACAGGTCTTCTGCGGTCTGGCCGTAATACTGCTGGCCACCGCCGGCGCGTGCCATGGCGATCATCAAGTCTTCATTGAAGCCGCGACCCAAACCCACCGTGGTGGTGGTGACACCCTTGGCCAGCCACTCACTGCAATGCTTCTCGATAGGGGCGATGTCGCACAAACCGTTGTTGGCCTGGCCATCCGACAACAGAATGACACGGGAAATGCTGGCATCGATGCCGCCTTCAAGCTGTTTGGCACCAGCCTCCCAGCCGCCAAACAGGTTGGTGTTGCCGCCACTCTGAACGCCTGCAATAGCCCGGCGAACCGAATCGGCCGATTTCACGGGAGCCAAAGGCATCAACACATCGACTTGGTTGTCATAGACCACCACCGCGAGTTGATCTGCGGGTGTCATGCAACCCGCGATGTGACTCACGCAACGCAGGGCTTCATGCAGGGGTTGACCGTCCATGCTGCCAGAGCGGTCGACGACTAGTGCCAGTCGTTTGGCGGTGATCTTGGCTTTGCTGGTTTCGGGTTGATCCGGTGCCTGAACGCGAACCATGACTTCAATGACACCGCCCTCAGCGGGAACAGCGGACTTCACGGGGGACAGCAAGACGGTGGGTTCAATCATGGCACTTCTCCTTGAGGTTTGGAGGGAGAAGTTTGAACCTGGCCAGGGTCAAGACGTGCACCTGCCAAGCTGTGATTTCAACCAGTCGATTCAGTGCGAATAGGCTGGTCGCAGGGTCACGTGGTGAGCTTCATCGCTGGTAGCGTGCGGTCACAGATCGAAGTCCCTGTTCAAAGACCCCGCTGCCACTGCGATCGCAGTCTGCTGTCTTCAGGATGGTCGATGGCGTTTTGAACTTCCTGCATCAGCCGATCTTTCTCCGCACCCAGCACACCTTTGAGGACCAACCAGTTCGAGGCATGGTCACTTCGAAACACGGTGCGTTTTAGCTCCAGTGCTTGGAGGAATTGCGCCATCTCGACAAACAGTTCTTGCTGGTTGAGCGGTTCCCACTGCGGGAAGGCTTGGCGAAACCGGTCTTCCCCCTGGGGGAAGCTCACCACCAGAGTGGCCAGAAATTCAGGTTGGGTCAAATTGATCAGACGCGCAGAGTTGGCTGCATGCTGCTGTGAAAGTATTTGACCACCCAGTCCATTGAGCAGCATGACCGAGCGGGAAATGCCAGCTGCACCCAACTTATCCAATGCATCACGCGTTGTCTCGAATGTTTCGCCTTTGTTGACATGCAGCAGCACCTGGTCATCACCGGACTCTGCACCGACGTAAACCAGTGACAAACCCGCCTCGCGCAGCTCAATCAGTTCCTGAACGGTCTTATGACGCAGATTGCGGGGCAGGCAGTAACTTGAAATCCGTCTGACTTTTGGAAGATGGACTTTGATGGCTTCCAACAAACTCATCAACCGGCGTGTTGACAGCACCAGTGCATCACCATCACCCAGAAAGACCCGTTGCACATCGGATGCGAACTGCTCACCACAGCGCCTGATGGCATCCAGCAGAACTTGTTCATCGCCTGCATGAAACTTCTTTTGCGGTGCGGTGTACATCTCACAGTAGGTGCACTTGTTCCATGAACAACCGTTGGTCACAGGCAGGATCAGAGACTGCGCTTCACTGGGTGGGCGAAAGACCGGGTTGATGTATTGGATGGGAAAGACTTGAGGCACGGGGAGATTGGAAATCTAAGAAAAAGCCCGGCACGGTGGCCGGGACTGAACCCTTGCGGGCCTCGTTCAGGGAGGAAAAACGAGGGGGGTTTATCCCCGCGTTGAATCTATCACAATCGTCTATGCGTGGCTGATCACTGCACCCAGATCATGCACGTCATGTCCGCAGCGACTTGTGGCAACTCTCAAAATCTTCAGAGGCATTGCTCATAATGCACAGCACCATTCCAATCAAACCACTCACACTATTTCTTGCGACAATAAGCCACTGACAAAATCTTCACGTCAGCAAACAACAAGGACACACAACTCAATGGCAACTGCAAAGAAGACTGCGCCCAAGGCTGCAGCAACTCCCAAGAAGGTCGCAAAGGTAGCAACACCAGCCAAGGCATCCAAGCCCGTGGCCAAGGTGGCTGCAAAAGCGCCCGCGAAGAAAGCGCCTGTTTCAAAGGCAGCCAAAGCCATCGCCAAGCTCAGTGCCAACATTGCCAAGCTGACCGAGCGCAAAGACAAGATCAACGCAGAAATCAATGCCCTGCGTGATCAGCGCACTGCACTGAAAGCTGCACCAGCCGCTGCACCGGCAGCAGCACCCAAGGCCGCCCCTAAAGCGCCAGTTGCCAAGAAGGCCGCCAAACCTGCTGCCAAAAAATAGACTTCGCAGCAAAGTTGCGAACTCAACGATGGGCTCTTTAGGGCCCATCGTCATTTGTGGCCAAGATGTTTTGCGATTTCATCCTTGCTTCTATCGATCCTTGCATTGAATTGCAATTTTCTCGGTTGGTTTCTTGGTTTGACACGACCCCTGGCCACCTAAACCCCCAACCCCACCTGCATCACCGCCACATTGGCCAGATACACCGCCGTGCCAATACGTGCCACCTGATCAGGCTGGCAGTCCTGCGCATCGCCCATCCCCAGCACGGCAGCCAGGGTCTGGCCCAGACCCGCATCAGCACGCTGCAAGTTGTGCAGTGCATCCTCCAGCAACAGACCCATCAGCTTCTTGGCATACGAGCGACTCGGTGCCCCATTGCGCCCGGATGGACGAAACAGGGGATGGGTGCAATGAAACACACCACAGGAATACAGCAAAGCTGCCACAAAGGCCACAGACCGCTCATGCGGCAAAAGATCAACAAAAGCCTTGGCCTGCCGGGCTGCCCGCAGCGCCTGATTGATCGGCAGCAGCATCTGCGTCTGTTGAGGTGCAGCATTCACCGACTGTCTTGAAATGCGCGGGAAGAAATAGGACTCCACCACCTCGGCATCCGCCAGGGCATCCCTGACAAAGCGCTCCAGGGCTGAGCCCGATGGCAAATCACAGGCCTTGATCATGACCTGGCGCAATACCTGCACTTCAGACGCTGGCAAGCGAGACATTCTTGGTGCAGGCAGGCCATTCATGGCGTGCATCAAGGACGGGAATTTGACTGAATTGCTGTTCTTCATAAAACTTCTCCTTGGAAATGGTCCTGTTGAACTAAACCGCTGACGCGGTGGTTGGAACACGCAGCGCTACCACCGCGCTTTCTTTGGCGCCTATCTTGCATTGGTGCGTGATTAGGTG
>PCUV01000061.1 GCA_002786915.1 Comamonadaceae bacterium CG12_big_fil_rev_8_21_14_0_65_59_15
TCAACATGGCGCAGATCATTGTCGAAGCCGTGCGTCACCCCGGGTTTTCGCTGGTTCAGGTGCTCAGCCCCTGCGTCACCTTCCGCCCGGATCAAGCCGTATGGCGCGACTTTGTTCGCACCGCCGAGGTCGATTGTACGGACGATGCGGCCCGCGCTGCGCGGCGCCTGATGACCGATGACGGCTTTAACGTGGGCAAGGTTCTTTTTAAAGGTTCGCGCGCGCCCTATCGCCCTGAATTTGAACCTTCAAGTGGCTCCATCGCTGATCTGGAATCGAGGTTTATGTTATGAACAAAACGCCGACCGACGGTACCGAAGTTCAAACCGTGCCGCAACTTCTGGCGCACGCGCTGGCAATGGAGACCGAGGCCAGCGAGCGCTATGGTGAACTCGCTGACCAGATGGAGATGCATCGCAAAACGGCGGTGGCGACGCTGTTCCGGCGCCTCGAAGTCGCTGAAAAACAGCACCTGGCGGATCTCACCGCCCTGTGCAAGGGCGTCGAGCTGCCGCACTATGCCCCCTGGGATTTCAAATGGCGCAGCAAGGAGTGCCCGGAGACCATCGATCTTGGCCGGGTGCACTATCAGTTGTCGGTGCGCGACGCCGTGCTGCTGGCACTGGAGCACGAGCGCCGCGCGACACAGTTTTATACGGACGTCGCCAACTCGGCACATGCCCCTGAGGTCATCGCCCTGGCGCGCCAGTTTGCGCAGGAAGAGCGTGAACACAGTGCGTGGCTAGAGTCCTGCCTGGCCGAATGCAGTGCAGCCGATTCGAAGGCCAGCGAGGACCCGGATCCACCGCTGAGCCAGGAATGAACCAGCGCCAGGCTGTCCTGCTGTCCGTTGAGATATTTATAGACCCATAGCCCATCGAGGAGAACACAAATGGCCATGCTTATCACTGACTTATGCATCACCTGTGATGTCTGTCTAGCGCCCTGTCCAAACAAGGCGATCAGCGCCGGCGAAGACATTTTTTATATTGACCCGGCCAAGTGCACCGAATGCGTCGGGCACCACGCGATCTCCCAATGCGTCAAGGTTTGCCCGGTTCGCGCCATCGTTCCCGACCCGGCGCACCGCGAAAGCAAGGACGAGCTAAAAGCCAAATACGATCATCTTCAGGCGCTAAAAGCGGCCTGATCCGTCTGGAAATTCAAGGAGCTCAGGACATGGCTATCAGAGAAAAACTGGCGCGACTCGTCGCCCGCATGCACGACACGCCACAGTACAACGCGCAAGGTGCGGTACTGTTCGTTGACTTGGAGCAGCGCACCTTCGTCAAGAAGTATTTGCCGCTGGAGGTCTTGCGCAACTTTCTGGGTGGACGTGGCGCCAACATGTGGTTGCTCTACAACCTGGTGGAAGCAGAACGCGATGCGCTTGATCCCGAAATTCCCCTGATCTTCGGCACCGGCGTACTCACCAGCAGCATGCCATCGGCCACGCGCGGCAACATTACCAGCAAGTCACCTGACAGCTACGCCATTCTCGACGCCAACGCCGGCGACTACTTTCCGTCGTTCCTGCGTTGCCACGGCTACGACCATGTCGTCTTGTTCGGGCGCTCACCAAGCTGGACCATGCTGCGGCTTTCCTATGAGACGGCGGAGCTGGTCGATGCCACACCCTACGTGGGCCTGAACAACCTGGACATGGCCGCCGCCATCGCGCGCGACTTCAATTGTGTCGAGCGCGAGGACATGGCACTGGCCCGGATCACCACGTCAGGTGAAAACCAGGTGTTGTGCAGCGGCATCATGGGTGGTGTCAAGTCGATCTGGGCGCGGGGTGGTGGCGGTGCCAAGATGGGGTCTTTGCGCGTCAAGGCGATCATGATCCACGGCGCCCCCAAAGACCTGCAGCCACTGCAACCCATGGTCAAGTACAACAAGGTCATCGGCAAGAAAATCATCTCCACCAGCGTGATCAAGAATGCACTGAAGATGGTGGGTACGCCGTTTTTGTACAAACCGAGCCGCGTCCTGTGCGCCCTGGGCACCAAAAATAACCAGGAAACCAGTTGGAAACCGACGCTCGATGCCGACAACTTTGACCCCTACCGGCCTGGCATGGACGGCTGCTACCTGTGCCCGGTGCATTGCCGCAACCAGAACGACCTGACGCCTGAAGCCCAGGTCGGCTGGGGGGCCTCGGCGCTCAAGGGCCTGACCGGCAACGCCAGCTACGACAAGGAGCAGGCGTCGGTCGAACACGGCAAACAGCGCAGCTACAACGGCATTCACAACGACGGGCAGTATGACAAGTACGACAAGGGCGATGGTCCCGAGTACGTCACCTTGGGCAAATTTGGCCCGATGATTGGCATCCAGGAACCCGAGCAGGTGCTGCGCCTGAACAACATCCTCAACGACCTGGGCCTCGACTCGGCCTCCACCGGTAGCTCAATTGCCTGGGCCATGGAGCTGTACCAGCGCTCAATCATCACGCAAAAGGAAACCGGCGGTCTCGATCTGACCTGGGGCAATTACCCGGTGATCGAACAACTGCTGTTCATGACCGCCAAACGCGAAGGCTTCGGCGACACCATCGCCGACTCGGCACGTGCGGTGGAACGCGGCAAATACCCGGCGCAAGCCCTTGACTACCGCATGACCGTCAAAGGCCTGTTCCAGTCTGACCCGCACGATGCACGCATCCTCAAGGCGTTCGCCCTTGGACTGTCGGTGGCAACCCGTGGCATGGATCACCTGCGCAACCGCGTCACGCTGGAGATCAACGCCCGCATCAACGACGACGCGGCGTTCAAGACCGCGTTGTACAACGGCCCCGTCTCGGCCGCGCCGAACAGCTATGCAGGCAAGGAATACGCCGTGCGCAAATGCGAGAACAATTATGCGGTGGGTGATTCGGTGGGTATGTGCCGCTTCAACACCAAGTTATTCAACTCCCCGAGCCTGCCCGACCTGAACGACTTTGCCACGCAGATCGGCGCACTGACGGGCCAGACTTTCGCCGAGGAGGAGCTCGACGAGGTGGGTCGCAATGTGACCGGGATTGAGCGCATGCTCAATTTCCGCTTCGGCTTGCGCGCCAAGGACGACACCCTGCCGCGGCGCTGGTTTGAGGAAGCGCTGACCGAAGGCCCGTTCGCCGGCGAGAAGGTTGACCGGGCCGAGTTTGATGGGATGAAAGACCGTTTTTATCACCTGACCGGTCTGAACGCCGAAGGCACCCCGGCGGTTGAGTGGCATGAAAAACTGTCGCGCCTGATCTCCGGCTTTGCCGTGCGGGTGGAGTTGCCGCGTGCGCTGCCCGGCGCGCCGGAGAAGGTGGTGATCATCGACGAGAACGTGAGCGATCTGACCGCCCTGCGCGCGGCGCTGCTGCGCAAGCTGCCCGAGGCTGCCAATGACCTCAACGACAGCACCTGGAACATGGCGGTTAACGGCAACATGGTGCTCTCGGGTGAAGCATCGGTGCCCATTGCCAGTGGCGACCGGGTGCTGCTGGTTCCCGTTATCGCCGGCGGTTGAGCGGTGGCACGGTGCAACAGGCTGAATCGGACGTCGCCAGCAGCAACCAGGGTGCGCCAAAACATTTTGACGACAAGTGTTTTCACGCAACCAAGGTGTTCAAGCGTTTCCCCTTGTCAGGCGTGACCCGCTCGGAGCCACGGCGGGCCAGCGCTTGGCCAGTAGCCGACTCGGGCGCGGCCAACCCCAGTACAAAATGAAAAGGAATGACAACCATGAACTGCGGCACTTCCATTGAAACCAAAGTCGCTGACCCCAGCACGCTGGCGCAGACGCTCTTCGAGCAGGCCGCAGCCGCTGGACGTGACACCCTGAACCACACCGAACTGAGCATGCTGGTGGCGAGCCTGGGGATGGTTTTTAACCCGAATGGTGCGCTCGTCCAGACACACCCCCCGGTCGAACTGGGGCTTGGCCTGAACTGCACCAGAGAGTTTGGCATGGTCATCAGCGCCGGGATAGGCGGTCTCGACGCGGCTCTGGCCGATGGCAATTTCAGAAAAGGCCGGGCCACGGTGTACGCCGCAACCGAGCTGACAGATGCCACCGATTTCCTGGTTCTTTTCAGACGAACCCTGGCCTATCAAAAGCTCGCAACAATTGCCAGCCGCAGCGCTGCCAGCGTGCCAGATGCGCAGTTGCAAGCCGGCTTTGCGCAACTTTTAGCCCTGGCCAAGCACTTTTCCCCGGGTCAACCCCAGGCCTCATTCAGACTTCGAAAACTGGTACTCAACCCGGTGCAGGTGGGTTCTGAGTTGAGCGTTCAAGCCGCCCATTGTGAGTTTGATGCGCCGTTACCAGACCGTCTGCCGCGCCCCATTCACAAGATCGACAAACTGATTCATCCTGCCAGCATCGGCATCATCGGGGTTTCCTCGACCAGCATGAATTTTGGCCGGATCATTCTGAAAAACCTGCTGGGCAGTGGCTACAGCAAGGAGCGCATGACCATCATTCGCCCGGGCGAATCCGAAATTGATGGCGTCAAGTGTGTGGCGAGTCTGGAAGCGCTCGAGCACAAACTTGATCTGCTGATTGTGGCCGTGGCAGCCAGTGCGGTTTACGCGCTGGTCGATGAAATCATCAGAACCGACGCGGTCGAATCGGTCATGCTGATTCCCGGCGGCTTGGGCGAAACCCAGGCCAGCCGGGAGCCCTCGGCAGCCCTGGCTGAACGCATCAACGCGGCCCATGCTCAACCCGGTGGGGGCCCAATCTTTCTCGGCGCCAACTGCCTGGGCGTGGTCTCGCATCCCGGCTCCTACGACTCCTGGTTCATTCCGCTGGAGCGTCTGCCAAAACCCCCAAAAAAACCGGAGCGCAACTCGGTCATGTTGAGCCAGAGTGGGGCGTTCATGATCACGCGGCTCAGTCAGAACCCCTGGCTCGACCCGCGTTACATGCTGGCTTTGGGCAACCAGACCGATTTGACCCACGGTGACATGTTGACCTATTTCGCCGGTCTGGCGGAAATTGATACCCTTGGCGTCTATATCGAGGGCTTCAAGGACCTGGACGGACTGAGCTTTGCCAAAGCCGTGCGCACGGCCGTTCTCAATGGCAAGCAGGTAGTGGTTTACAAAGCCGGAAAGTCGGCCCCCGGCAAGGGCGGCGTGATGGGTCATACCGCGTCGATCGCTGGCGACGCAACCCTGTTCGAGTCGGTACTACGCCAGGCCGGCGCGATTGTGGCGCCAGACTTCAACGCCTTCGACGATCTGTTTTACATCGCGGGTGCGTTGCACGAGAAGAAAATCGGTGGCCGCCGACTCGGTGCCATCAGCGGCGCTGGCTTTGAGGCCGTTGGCATGGCTGACGCCATTGAGTCAGACAGTTTTTCGATGGAGATGGGTGCACTCGAGCCAAACACGGTTGGCCGAGTGGAAGAAATTCTATTGGCCAAAAAACTCAACACGCTGGTCGAAGTTAGAAATCCGATCGACATCAATCCAGGCGCCGATGACGAAGCCCACTTACAGATTGTGCAAGCCTTCCTGAAAGACCCGAACATCGACGCGGTGGTGGTCGGGCTTGACCCAACAGCGCCGTCGGTGCGGGCCTTGCAAACGAGCAAGTTGCGGCCTGGCTTTGACATCAGTGACCCCAAGAGTACGGTACACCTGATGCCAGCGCTGGTTCAGTGCAACGACAAACCGGTCATTGGCATTATCGATGGCGGTGAACTCTACGATGCCATGAGCGCAGCGCTGATGGACCAGGGCGTTTGCGTTTTCAGGAACTGTGCGCGTGGCACTCAAGCGCTGGTGCGCTACGTCGAAGCCAGGCTGTATACCGAGCATCTCAAACATCCTCGCTGAATCCGTCCTTCATCAAGAATCTTCATACACAAAACAGGACCACCATGAGCAAACAACTGATCAACGACATCTTTCAAAAAGCACACAGCGACGAGCGCTCCACACTGTTCGAACATGAGGTCTATCGGCTGCTCGCTGCGGCCGATATCGCAAGGGCGCCCCGACACGAGGTGCTCGCCAAAGGGATTGATCCGACGGATGAACTGTTAGCGTCGTTCACCGCCAGCCGGGTGGTTGTGAAGATCGTCTCGGGCAGCATTGCCCACAAGTCGGACGTGGGCGGTGTCGCCGTCGTGCCCAATCAGCCAGCGGCCATACGAGCCGCCTGCAAAAGCATGCTCGCCAAGCTGTCAGGGCAGGACGTCGCGGGCGTGATGCTGACCGAGTTCATTGAATCAGATGCGACGGGTGCCGGCCGCGAGCTGCTGGTCGGCATCCGCAACACGCGCGAGTTCGGCATGATCATCAGCGCCGGGATCGGCGGCATCGACACCGAACTTTTTGCCGCCAGCGCCCGCCGCGGACAGGCGGTGGTGTCGGCTTCGACCGCGCTGACCACGGCCGAGGAATTCCTCGAACTGTTCAAACCGACGCTGGCCTACCGCAAGATCGCCGGACTGACGCGGGGAGGCAGCCGGCTCGTGACAGACGTTGCCCTGCTGCACTGTTTTGCTGCCTTCATCCGACTCGCCAACGATTGCTCGGCGGGCAACCCCGAGACCGACTTCGCCATCGAGGAACTGGAGGTCAACCCCTTCACCTGCGCGGCGGGCGCGCTGGTCGCGCTCGACGGTTTATGCCGCTTCGGTCGGCCGCAAGTGGTCCGCCCGCCGCGGCCCCAGGCCAAGATCAACAAGCTGCTGCACCCGACTTCGATCGGCATCATCGGTGCCTCCGCCACGCGCATGAACTTCGGCCGGATCACCCTGAAGAACATCATCGCATCCGGGTACGAGCCCTCAAAGCTGTGCGTCATCAATCCCGACGGCCAGCAAGTCGATGGCGTGCGCTGCGCACCGAACCTGGGGGCGCTGGAACGCAAGCTCGACCTGCTGATTCTGGCGGTAGGTGCCGATGTTGCCTTCGGCATCATCGACGAGATCATCAAGACCGATGCCGCAGAATCGGTGCTGTTAATCCCCGGTGGCATGGGTGAAACCGAGGCGAGCCGGGAGCCGGCCCGGCGCATGCTGGAGACGATCGACAACGCCCGACGCGCGGGAGTCGGTCCGGTTTTCGTCGGCGGCAACTGCCTGGGCATCATCTCGCACCCCGGCAACTACGATTCATGGTTCATTCCCGCAGAACGTCTGCCGAGAACCCAGAAGAAGGCACAACGCACTTCGGCACTGATCAGCCAAAGTGGCGCCTTTCTGGTCACGCGACTGAGCAAGAACGCATGGCTCGACCCGGCCTACATGGTCGCCCTGGGCAACCAGAACGACATCACGCACGGCGACATGGTCGAGAACTTCGCAGCCAACCCGGACATCCATGTGATCGGCACCTACGTCGAGGGATTCAAGGACCTTGACGGGCTGGCGCTGGCACGAGCCGTGCGCCAGGCCACCCTGGCCGGCAAACAGGTTGTGATTTACAAGGCCGGGCAGTCCGTCGCCGGCAAGCAGGCCGCGATGGGCCACACCGCTTCGATCGCGGGCGACTACGAAGTCGCTCTGTCCGTACTCACGCAAGCTGGTGCGCTGATCGCCTGTGACGTCAGCGAATTCAGCGACCTGTTCTACCTTGCAGACTGCATGAGCAAGAAAATTGTCGGTGGCAAGCGACTCGGCGCCCTGGCCGGCGCGGGTTACGACACCGTGGCCATTGGCGACAGCATCCAGGTCGGCGATTTCTCCATGTCTCTAGCCACGATCGGAGCATCGACCCGGGAACGACTGGTTGCGATCCTGAAGGCCAAGAAGCTCGATGCGCTGATGGAAGTCAGGAACCCGTTCGACATCAATCCAGCGGCGGACGACGAGGTTCACCTGCTCTGCACCGAGGCCATGGCCGCCGATCCGGACGTTGACGCCGTCGTGGTCGGACTCGATCCGACCTCACCCGTGGTCAGGTCGCTCAAGAAAAGCGCGCGTGAGGGCTACGACATCGACAGCCCGCAGAGCATCGCCCAGACGCTTCCGGGGCTAGTCGCCTCTTGCCCAAAGCCCATCGTCAGCTTCATTGACGGCGGAGCGCTGTTCGACCCGATGGCCGACAAGCTGATGGAACAAGGCGTTTGCGTCTTTCGCTCCAGCGAGCGCGCAACGCGCGCGCTGGTCCGCTATACCGAGGCGCGACTCCATGCGGCGCGCCTGCGGGGCCAAGCAGCGCCTAACATCTAGCGCGTCAACTGTCGTGAACGCAGGCCGACGCCCCAGATGATGAAAGCCTGTCGTCATTGCGAGGCCGCAGGCCGTGGCAATCCATGTCTTCAAAAGTCATGGATTGCTTCACTGCGTTCGCAATGACGGGCCAATTTCAAATTTCGGCGACGTTCTTTCACGTTCACCGGCTCCTTCAACCTCCGTTTAGTTTCCTATCTGCACTGGCCATCGCGATTGCAATTTTGTGCCGTTGGTTTCGATACACCGCCGTGGCGCAAAGCAGGTTCAGCCACAACCACCCACTGGCGCAGATCAGCGCCAGTCCGGCCGGATAAACAAACCAACCTGGCCAGACTACCGCTAACAGCAACAGCGCCAACGCCAACAGGTGGGCCAGCATCTGACGCTCGATTCGTACCTGCGGCAAAACCTTTTTCATGTTCGGCGCTTTGACCAGACCACGGCCTAGATTTTGCAGATGCAGCCAGACCAGAAAAGGAACAATTTTGTAGAGCATGCCAACCATGACCGACATGAAACAGCCCATCAGCAAGAGTACGCCAAACAGTGGCGGCCAGCCTTGCCAATGCCCGAGCAGGTCGATCACACGGGCCGCCAACCATAAACCACACGCGGCCAAGGCTGAGACCATGGAGACGATCCAGAAGACGTGGGAGGCGTCGGGTTTGGCATGCTTGCTTTGAGCCAGCAGACGCAACGTCAATAGGGTGAACCCGCCAGACAAGACAACGATCACCACGGTCAGTAGCGTCGCCGTCAGCGTCAAGCCCGCCAGTTCGGCCACAGTCCACAGGGCAACAGATGCCAGCACCGACAGCGCAAAGTGACGCGAAAACCAGGCTGGATACTCGGGCGTGAGTTGAAACATGGGTACCGTCACGTAGGCAACGGTGGCGATCAGGGTGCACGCCCACACCATAAAACCCCAGCCCAAATGAAGATTTGTCAAAGTAAGCATAGGCCAATCAAGCTGTAGCCGCAGCGAAACTGCCAACACAACCCCGATCAGCACTGTCACGCCCAAGCCAATCAGGGAGAGCTTGAAGCCCAATACCGTCGGGTTGCTCCAAGCCATGCCACGCAGGGCGCTGACCGCCGCTACGATAAAAAGGCTCACACCCGCCGCCAGACAGACAACAGCCGCGTCAAACAGCAGGGGGGCATACGTCAGAAAAGCAGCGGCCAGAAAAAGTGCTCCGAGCGTGATGCTTGCGTGAACCAGTGTTGCGGTCAAGAGCGGTCGTGGAAAATTGGCGCCGACCACAACCGGTAACAATTGCTGCATGGCGCCCACCACGACCTGCAGCATAAAGCCGACCGTGATCAGATGGGTCAGCGCCAGTGCCGTCGGCGTCCAGCGCGAGGCAAAAAGATCCGGCCCGCTGTACAGTATCAAGACCCCGGCCAGCGTCGCAAACAGGGGCGCTGTCAGAAAGTAACGCAGGGGTGCGCTCAACGTTGGCGCCTGATCAAATGACAACAGCGCCGACATTATGAAAATTCTCGCCAGATCAGAATTTCGACAGTTCCGTCGAGCCGATGTCGGGTTTCCCGGCAATAGCCATTGAGCTCCAGCGCCCGATAGAGCGGATAGGGCTCACGCGACAACAACAGCAGCACCGACTGCGACGCAGCGCAGGTCTCGAGTGCGGCCATGGTCAACTCAAAAGGCTCTGGCGGCTCAAGCCCGCGGGCATCGATGGTCTTGACGGTCTCGACTTGACGCATAAGACCACTTTGATTGGCTACTTCAGCCTGAGCTGCAATTGCGTCAACAACACATCAACCTGATCGACCAGATGATCATCACACAGGGGGTAGAGAACGTTCTCTTCCTTCATGTTGTGTTGTTGCATCATGATCAGCAGCGTTTCGGCATTGCCCGCATAGTCGTCAGCGTCCTGCGCCGACAAAGCCGACTGCGCTGCCGATAGCAGTTCGCGCATCTGCTCGTGCTCAACGCGCATCACCTGTGTCGGCCCCATCGTCATCCCGCTTTTCTGTTCGAATGCGGGGAAAAGCAGCTCTTCCTCTGCCGCAAAATGCTGCCGCATGACGCTGGCAAAGCTGTTCAAGGCGGCGCTGGCGCGATCCCATTGCTGCGCTGCAACCGCCTGTTCGACCTGCGCAAAGCCAGCGTCGCAGCGGCGATGGTCATGTGTCATGCAGTTTTTGATAGAAGTCATCGGGGGTACCTGGTTGGGACGGGTCGCCTTCGAGGTGTTTTCTCAAGCATGCGGAAGTGCATCATCCTGACGGCTTAATGGATCGTCATGCCGCCGTCGGCGGCCACAATCTGCCCGGTGACGTACGACGACGCGTCAGATGCGAAAAATAGAAACACCGGTGCGATTTCTTGCGGTTCAGCCCAGCGCCCCAACGGGATGCGGTCCAGGTATTTGTCCTTGAACCGCTCGTCAGTCCGAATCGTTTCTGTCATGGGGGTGGCAGCGCCAGGGGCGATGGCATTGGCGGTGATGTTGTAGCGTGCCAACTCCTTGGCGGCACTTTTGGTCATGCCAAGCACCCCCGCCTTGGCGGCGCTGTAGTTGATTTGCCCAATGGTGCCCAATACCCCGGCGGCCGAGGTGACAAAGATGATACGGCCATAACGGCGCTCCATCATCCCGCCGACCACCGCCTGCAAGCAGTTGAAGCTGCCGCTCAGGTGCACGGCCAGCACATCCTGCCACTGATCCTGCGTCATTTTGTGCAACATGGCGGTGCGGGTGATGCCGGCATTGTTCACCAAGATGTCCACCCGCCCCCAGGCTTGCGTGACCTGTGCGGCCATGGCGTCAACCTGCGCACGCAGCGCAACGTTGCAGGCCACGGCCAGGGCCGTTCCACCGGCAGCGTTGATGCCATTGGCCACCTCTTGCGCCGCCGCACTGTTCATGTCGATGACCGCCACCTTGGCGCCCTCGCGGGCATAGGCCATCGCCACGGCGGCTCCGATGCCCTGTCCGGCGCCGGTCACGATAGCAATACGATTCTTGAGCTGCATGCTGTCACCCCTTTGGCTGAGCCAGAACCTGTTGCGCGAACTTGTCGTCGAATGGGGCGCCTTGGGCCACCAGTTGCCGGTATTTGACGAAATCAATCACGTCTTTCCCAGTCGCTTTCTTGGCATCGAAGGCATTGAAGCCGAGATAAGCCTCGTGATTCATGTTGGCCGCCAGCCAATGGCGGTTAACCAGCTTGAACTGATCCCAGAAAAATTTCTTTTTGCCGCGAATACCGTCGATTGACTTGATCAGGCAATGCGGGAACAGGTTGGTAAACTTCCAGACCAGTTCATTAACTGCTGCGTCAAGTTTGCTGAAGTCTACCGTGCATTGGGCGATCAACTCCTTTGCTGCCTTGACCTGATCAGCGGCCACGGCCTCGCCATAGACGAGTTCGCCGTCATCAACGTAGGTATCGGTACGCACCAAGGGATTCCGTACCCACTGACCGTCCTTCTTCAGGACCGGCACCACCTTGGTAATCAGGTTCTTGGCCCGCATTTTGTAAGCGCTCCAGGTCTCGCACGAGATGCAGTTGTACATCGCGTCTTCCAGGTTGAGCATCCAGGGCAGGAAATCGGTCGAGCCGCCGTCCGGCGCACTGCCGTGCTTGGGGCCAGCCTGCCCGAAGATGGCCATGTCCGAAGACACGGTCAGGTCGGTGGCCATGCCGATTTCCTGGCCACCCGCCACACGCATACCATTGACGCGGCAAAGGGTCGGTTTCTTGCAATTGAGGATGCCGTCCACCATGGCGTTGAACAAGTCCATGTACTCGCCGTACTCATTGGGGCGCTTCGAATAATAGGCCGCGTATTCGGCGGTGTTGCCGCCGCTGCAAAACGCCTTGTCCCCGACCGCCGTGAACACCACAGCCACAACCGCGCGGTCGCTGGAGGCGCGCTGAAAGCCCGCAATCACCGCCTTCACCATGTCGGTGGTGTACGAGTTGTACTGGGCCGGATTGTTGAGAATGATCCAGGACGTGAACAAGCCCGTAACGATGTTGCCTTGCGGATCGGTGATCGGACGTCGTTCATAGATGACCGAAGGTGCTGCGGTACCGAAATGCTCTTCGCCCAGCAGAGCATGGTCTTTCAGTTCGTTGTCACGGCGCAGCCAATGGAGTGTCATTTTGTTTTGTTCCTGGTGAATTGAAATCGGGAGTGCGGACGACGCGACGATTTAGTTTGCCGTGCTGGACTTCGTCAAAAACCGGTTCGACCTGGCTCATGGGTCGTGTTTGCCCAAACGCAGACTGCTATGGCGTCGTCATCGCGTCGGCCATCACGAACAAGTGCTCCAAGGCAATATTCTGGCCATTTCCAACCATGTCGATTGAGATACGTACCCGTTACCATTGTGGCAGTATAGTGCAGACATCACTCGGATAGCAACATAAAAGTGGAAATTTTTGGCATCAAATTGCACCTATTTCGTTTGGGTTACCACTGATCTGTTACGCTCGCCGCTGCCTTTGCTTTTTTTCGCTTTGCTTGCCAACGAGGCGTTGCTGTGGGTCATGGACTTGGCCGTCACAGGGGTTGTTCGATCTGGTTTGCCACCCGAATGCGTCAGCCATGGCGATCCGGGTTGAGTCAGCTGGGGTAGCGACCGGCACCAGCGCCGACGCTTGCACGCGGATTTAAGCTGGCTTTTGTCGTGGTGCAGGTCGCTTTGGAGCTGGATTTACGCTTGCGGGGTCAGGACAACTTATCAAGCTACGATGCGCAAATGTAAGGCCATTAAAAATGAGTAACCAAAAAATTGAACATCCTGCCCCGTCAGAACTGCGGGATGGAGATGGCGACTACTTGCACAGGTTGGGCGAACACATCCGTGATCTTCGGGTACGAAGAGGGATGACAAGGGCTATTTTGGCGCGCGACTCAGGCGTATCCATACGCTACCTGGCTCAATTGGAAAGCGGGGAAGGTAACATTTCAATCCTTCGCTTGCGACAGGTTGCGCAAGCGATGGCCATTCCGTTGGAAGACATCGTCCGAGTTGGGCCAGAGCGGGCGCCTGAGCTCACGCTACTTGGTCAGTTTCTGTCACGCTTGTCGCCAGCACAGTTGACTGAGGCGCAGACTCTTTTGAGGAACTCGTTCGAAAACAGGAATCGTTCCAAACGAATCGCTTTGATCGGTTTGCGTGGAGCGGGCAAGAGTAGCTTGGGGCAAATGCTCGCCGCGCATCTTCAGATTCCTTTTATCGAGCTCGACGAGGTCATTGAGCGCGTTGCGGGTGCGAGCATATCCGAGATCTTCTCCCTCTATGGGCAAGCAGCGTACCGCCGCTATGAGAGACGTGCATTGGACTGGCTCATTGAGAATCATGACAGCTTTGTATTGGCCACCGGGGGAAGTATCTCCACCGAACCGGCTACTTTTAGTGAGTTATTGACATCCTGTTATACGGTATGGCTCAAGACAGATCCAGCCGAACACATGGCGCGGGTCATTGCGCAGGGAGACCGACGCCCCATGGGGGACGACCGGGAAGCCATGCAAGACCTCGAACGCATCTTGATCGGGCGCGAACCAATGTACCGAAAAGCCGATGCAACAGTGGACACATCCGGGCTTGATATTAAACAGAGTCTGATTGAGCTGACCCGGAAAATACCCATTTTCAAGCAACCCGCCACCCCAGAGGCTTGAGCTCGGCCGTTTTTAAATTAACGTTCCAGCGCCTTGCCGACGAGTCGTCGCTGCAACCGCTGGCGTGATCCTTGGCCGGTTTTCAAGACCGGTCACACCATCGGCCGCTCTGTCACGCTTGCGCAAGGTGCGCACTCCAGCGCGCCATAGCATGATGATGAAGCCCTGCCTCACGGGGCAGGCTGATCTTGTGGTGCGGCAGGGGCAGTCGCGGCATCCAGCGCGACGGTTTGTGCCAGCCAACCTTGAAATGCTTGCAACGCCGCAGGCGGCTCGACGCCTTCGGGGCGCACCAAGTAGTACGCGCGGGTGTTGGCCAGCGGCCGGTTGCACAGCACCACCAGCTCTCCGCGCGCGAGCTCCTGCTCAATCAACAGCTCAGGCACCAACGCCACGCCCAAGCCGTGCATGGCTGCGGCAGCAGTCATGGAAAACTGCTCAAAACGCGCGCCGCTCAAAGCGTTGGGCGCGCGCACCCCTTGCGCGTCAAACCAGGCGCGCCAGGCTTCGGGCCGGGTGCTTTGCTGCAACAGCGGCAAGGTGGTCATGCGATCAGGGCTCAGGCTGGGTGCGCCTTGCAACAGGCCGGGCGCGCCGACCGGCAGCACCCTTTCGTCGAGCAGGTGAAAAGCTTGTGTGCCTGCCCACTGCGCCATTTGCTCGGGCGTGGCGGCAATCAGCGCGCAGTCAAACGGCGTGTCGGCAAACATGAACGGTCGGGTGCGGGTGTCGATATGCAGCGTCAACTCGGGCTGTTGCGCTTTCAGACTGGCCAAGCGCGGAATGAGCCAGCGTGCAGCAAACGTGGGCACGCTGGCCAAGTGCAACACGCGCGCGCCGCCCTGCGTGCTCATTACGTCGAGCGTGTCTTGCTCCAGCGCGGCCAGGCGGATGGCCACCTGGGCGGCGTAGTCGTGACCGCGCTCGGTCAGACTCACGCCGTGGCGCGTGCGCTTGAACAGCGCTACGCCCACCAACGCCTCCAACGCGGTGAGTTGGCGCGACACCGCGCCTTGGGTCAGCGCCAGCTCTTGCGCGGCGCGCGTGTAGCTCTGGTGACGGGCGGCCGCGTCAAAACACAGCAGGGCTTGCAGGGAGGGGATTTTGCGGCGCATGATGATATGCAAAATATGCAGATAACAATACCATAAGACATTTCTTATTGCTACATATTACGAAGCTAATTATGTATGAATAAAAAGGACAAATAGCTTTCTTATACTTATTTTTCAAGTCTTCGTAATTTTTTATAAGTGACTTAATATCATAACTGAGTGCAAACAAATCGTTTGCAGGCAGGCCCCTTGGCGCGCTACGATGCGCCCAACCCTCAACTGTTTTGGAGACCCCATCATGGCCCACGCCGCATTCAACTGGCAAGACCCTTTTCTGCTGGAGCAACAGCTCACCGGCGACGAGCGCGCCATCAAAGAAGCCGCCGCCGCCTACTGCCAGGACAAGCTGGCCAAGCGGGTCACGCAAGCTTTTCGCACGGAAAGCACCGACCCCTCCATCTTTCGCGAAATGGGCGCACTGGGCCTGCTCGGCCCCACCATCCCAGAGCAATACGGCGGCCCCGGCCTGAACTACATCGCCTACGGGCTGATTGCGCGCGAGGTTGAGCGTGTCGATAGCGGTTACCGCAGCATGATGAGCGTGCAAAGCTCGCTGGTGATGTTGCCCATTTTTCAGTTTGGCAACGAGGCGACACGCCAGAAGTATCTGCCCAAACTGGCCACCGGCGAGTGGATCGGCTGCTTTGGCCTGACCGAGCCCAACCACGGCAGCGACCCGGCCAGCATGCTCAGCCGCGCCGTCAAGGTGCCCGGCGGCTACAAGCTGACCGGCAACAAGATGTGGATCAGCAACAGCCCGATTGCCGACGTGTTTGTGGTCTGGGCCAAAGAGGTCACGGCCGATGGCAAGGTCGGCCAGATCCGTGGCTTTGTGCTGGACAAGGGCGCAGTCGGCTTAAGCGCCCCGGCGATCCACGGCAAGGTGGGGCTGCGCGCTTCCATCACCGGCGAAATCGTCATGGACGGCGTGTTTTGCCCGGAAGAAAACGCCTTCCCTGAAGTGCGTGGCTTGAAGGGCCCGTTCACCTGTCTGGATTCAGCGCGCTACGGCATTGCCTGGGGCACACTGGGTGCGGCCGAAGACTGCTGGCTGCGCGCGCGCCAGTACGTGCTCGACCGCATCCAGTTTGGCCGCCCATTGGCCGCCAACCAGTTGATCCAGAAAAAGCTGGCGGATATGCAGACCGAAATCGCGCTGGGCCTGCAAGGCTGCCTGCGCTTGGGCCGCATGAAAGACGAAGGCACGGCTGCGGTGGAAATCACCAGTATCCTGAAACGCAACAGTTGCGGCAAGGCGCTGGACGTGGCACGCCTGGCGCGCGACATGATGGGCGGCAACGGCATCAGCGACGAGTTTGGTGTGGCGCGCCACCTGGTCAATCTGGAAGTGGTCAACACCTACGAAGGCACGCACGACATCCACGCGCTGATTCTTGGGCGCGCTCAAACGGGCATTCAGGCATTTTGCTAATCGCGCATTCCGATTGAAACAATCTAATCGAACGATTCACGCGATAATTAAGCGCCTCGAAAGCCAACCCAACCGGAGCCGCCCATGCTTGCCTACACCGCCAACCAAGCCAAAACCCGCTTTGGCGAATTTCTGGATCAGGTTCAGCGTGAGCCCGTGCAGGTGCTCAAACGCGATCGCGTGGTAGGTGTGATGGTCAGTGCGCAAGACTATGCCGCCATGCGCAACTTTTACGCCAACCGCTTGCAAAGCACACTGACGCAAAACGCCAGCCAAGCCGCAGCGCTTGGGTTGACCGAAGCGGATGTCAACCGCCTGCTGGCCGACGGAAGCTGAATAGCTTAAGTCGTGAGGTGCAATCCTGACCGCGCCCTATGCCCACCTTACCCCTGCTGCGCGTTGTGCTCGACACCAATGTCTGGCTCAGTGCTGCGCTCTCGCCGCAAGGCGCTCCGGCGCAGGTGGTACAGCGGGTGCTGCTGCAAGGCGTGGCGGTGTTCAGCGACGCCACGTTTGCCGAGTTGCAGACCCGGCTGTGGAAACCCAAGTTTGACCGTTACCTGAGCCTGGACGTGCGCCATGCCATCCTGCGCGACGCACGCGCCGCCGCGCTGTGGGTGGATATCGCACCAGACTTGGCGACACAGCATTGGAGCCGCGACGCAGACGACGATGCCTTCATTCGGACCGCGCTGGCAGCACAAGCATCTTGGTTGGTGAGCGGAGACGATGACCTGCTGAGCCTGCCGTCGATCACCGGCCTGACGATTTTGAGTCCCACCCACGCGCTGCTGCGCTGGGCCAAGGCTGACTAAGCTCCTTTGATTTCCCACCATGACACACCCGTCCACCCCACCCGCCGCCCTCTCCCACCTCAAGGTGCTCGACCTCTCGCGTGTGCTGGCTGGCCCCTGGGCCACGCAAATGCTGGCCGACCTGGGCGCGGACGTGATCAAGGTCGAGCGCCCCGGCGCAGGCGATGACACGCGCAGTTGGGGCCCACCCTTCTTGCAGGATGCCGACGGCAACAACACCGATCAGGCCACCTACTTCACCGCCTGCAACCGCAACAAACGCGCCATCACGCTGGACATCGCCCAGCCCGAAGGCCAGGCGCTGATCAAACAACTGGCCGTACAGTCTGACGTGCTGGTGGAAAACTTCAAGGTCGGTGGCCTGAAGGCCTACGGGCTGGATTTTGAAAGCCTCAAAGCCATCAACCCGCGCCTGATCTACTGCTCGGTCACCGGCTTTGGCCACAGCGGCCCGTACGCCGAGCGCGCCGGTTACGACCTGATGATGCAGGCCATGAGCGGACTGATGAGCATCACCGGCCACGCCGACAGCCAGCCCGGCGGCGGCCCGCTGCGCATGGGGGTGGCGCTGATCGACGTGCTGACCGGCTTGTACGCCTGTAGCGCCATCCTGGCGGCGGTGGAAGCGCGCCACCACACCGGCTGCGGCCAACACATTGACATGGCACTGCTGGACGTGGCCATGGCGGCGCTGGCCAATCAGGCGGCGGGCTACCTCAATACCGGCAAAGTGCCGCAGCGCCAGGGCAACACCCACCCCAGCCTGGCACCGTACCAGACGCTGGCAACGCTTGACGGCCAAATGCTGCTGGCCGTGGGCAACAACGGTCAGTTTGCGCGCCTGTGCGCGGCGCTGGGCCAGAGCGGCTGGGCGGCAGACGCGCGCTTTGCCAGCAACACTCTGCGCGTGCAACACCGCGCTGAATTGGCCGCGCTGCTGGAGGGTGTGACGTGCAGCCAACCTACCGCGCATTGGGTCACGCTGCTGGAAGACAAAGCCGTGCCCTGCGGACCGATCAACGACTTGGCCCAGGCCTTTGCCGAACCTCAGGTGGCGGCACGCGAACTGGTGGTGACGCAGACCTCTTATCAGCCCAATAGGGATGCAGCGCCCGTAGGGCAAATGCAAACAGTTACACGTTTTGAAGCAAACCAGACCAAGGTTCAACCCGCTACAGTGTCCACCGTGGTGCGCACCGTGGCCAGCCCACTGCGCCTGCAATCCACTCCGCCGGTGCTGCGCCGCGCTCCACCCACTTTGGGCGAGCACACCGACGAGGTGCTGGCAGAATTGGGGCTGGATGCCCAGCAAATGGCCGGTCTACGCAGCCGCAACATCATTTGAGAATCCAACGGCATCCCCCAGGGAGATGCCATGCACACAACCGAGCGTTGTTACAAGATCACCGCGCTGCTGGGGCGCGATTCGCAATTCATTCCATTGGCAGAAGAAAGTGGATTGATCGTACCCATCGGACGTTGGGTGTTGGAGGCAGCATGCGCACAACTCAAATCATGGAGTCAGCATGAACACACCGGCAGGCTCGCTTTGTCGGTCAACGTAAGTGCGCGCCATCTGCCGACCAGCGCACGGATAATCGCCTGATGCCCACCGGACCTCGCCCTTTTTTCCACCGCTTTTCCCCACGCACCGTCGGGCTGGCCGCGGCCGGGGTGACGGTGCTGATCTGGACGTCGTTTATCCTGATTGCCCGGGCCAGCGCCGACCCTGCGCGCGCGCCCACGCTGACCCCGTTTGACATTGCTTTTTGCCGCATCGTCGGCGCGGCGCTGATCCTGCTGCCGTGGGGCGCGTGGCTGGTGCGCCGCGACCGCGCACAAGGGCGGCACGACGCTTCGTGGCTGGGCGTGTCGCCGCTGCCTATGCACATCACGGTGCGTACCGGTTTTTTTGGCGGACTGCTTTACGCCACGCTGGTGTACAGCGGCTTTGCCCACGCCCCGGCGCTACACGCCAGCGTGTTGCTGCCAGGCAGCCTGCCGCTGTGGACGGCGCTGCTGGCGTGGTGGCTGCTGGGTGAGCGCATCACGTCGGCGCGCCTGGCCGGTCTGGCGCTGATCGTGCTGGGCGACGCGCTGGTGGGCGGGGCCAGCTTGCTGCGCGCTTTTGACGGCGGCACGGTCTGGCAGGGCGACCTGTTGTTCATGGCAGGTGCCATGAGCTGGGCCAGCTACAGCGTGCTAGCGCGCCACCACGCGCTGGACGCGGTGCGTGCCACCATCGCCATCACCACCTTTGCCGCGCTCACCTATCTGCCCGGCTACACGCTGCTGGCCAGCCTGGGGCTGGTGCAGTCCAAGCTGCTGCAAGCACCCTGGCGCGACCTGTTGTGGCAGGCGGCGTTTCAGGGCTGGGGCTCGGTGGTGATCTCTGGCATCACCTTCACGCAGATGATTCGCTACTTTGGCCCGGTACGCTCGACCATGATCACCGCGCTGGTGCCGGGCCTGTCGGCGCTGGGCGCGGTGTGGCTGCTGGGTGAACCGATGCAATGGAACCTGGCCTTTGGCCTGCTGGCGGTCACCGGTGGCATTCTGTTTGGCGTACTGGCCGCAGTACCCCGTCAGGCTGTGCTGAAGGTTGCATCATGAACTTGCTGGCCTTTGACACCAGTACCGAACACATGTTGATCGCGCTGCAGCGCTGTGGTGTAGTCACGCCGTGGCAGTTTGACGGTGTGGGTGGCGCGCAAAGCTCCACGCAACTGATCCCGTCCATTCAACGCCTGATGGCGCAAGCCGACCTGCGCTTTGACCAGCTTGACGCGATTGTTTTTGGCGCCGGCCCGGGCGCCTTTACCGGGCTGCGCACCGCCTGCGCGGTGGCGCAGGGGCTGGCGTTTGGTGCGGGCGTGCCGGTGTTGCCGGTGGACACCTTACTGGCCGTGGCCGAAGACGCACGCCACCGGCTGGCCAGCAACGGGCCACTGGCGGTGACGGCGCTGCTGGACGCGCGCATGGACGAACTGTACGCTGCGAGCTATTTTTATGAGAGTGAACTATGGAAGCAGATCAAGGGCTATAAGCTGATAAAGCCTGAAGAATTGGTGTGGGATGGACGCAGTACGCTGGCTGGCAACGTGTTCACCAGCTATGCCAAGCGCCTGCCCAGCACAGGCGCACAGCCATGCGTGGCGCTGCCCACCGCAGCCGCCCTGCTACGCCTGGCTCCCGCGTTGCTGGCGGCGGGTAGCGCAGTGCCAGCGGCGCAGGCGCTGCCGCATTACGTGCGTGACAAAGTGGCGCAAACCACGGCCGAGCGCCAGGCACTGAAAAACGCTCTCCAGCCATGAACGCCCGCCTGCAAACCATCGAAGCCACATTTGAGCCCATGACTGAAGCGGCGCTGGATGCCGTGCTGGCGGTCGAAAACCAGGCCTACCCGCACCCCTGGCAACGCCAGCATTTCAGCGACTGTCTAGCCAGTGGTTACCAGGCGCAGTTGCTGATGGCCGGTGACATTTTGCTGGGCTATTTTGTGGCGATGAAAGGGTTCGAAGAGGTACATCTGCTGAATCTGGCGGTGGCGCCCAATTACCAGCGCCACGGCTGGGCGCAGGTGCTGCTCGACGCCTTGCAGATCTGGGCGCGTGGCCAGGGCATGCAATGGATCTGGCTGGAAGCACGCGCCAGCAACACGCGCGCCATCCACGTGTACAAGGCGCACGGATTTCGCCATGTGAGTCTGCGCAAGGGCTATTACCCCACTGACAACGGCGCGCGTGAGGACGCCGTGATGATGTGCTGCAAGCTGTGAGAATGGCACTATGAGCCTTAATCTGGACCCCCGTCAACGCGCCATGCTGGCCGAGATGGGCGTGCGCGTGTGGATGCCCGCCGCGGTAGATGACGCTGCACCGCTGACGGTTGCGCGCGCTGCAACTGACGCATCGGGCGGACCAACGGCTGCGTCAACATCAGCCGCAGTAGCAACAACCACGGTTTTGAACGCGCCCGCACAACCAGCGCGTCCTGCGCAAACCGCTGCTGGCCTACAGGTGCCAGCGCATACGCTTGCCCTTGCAACAAGCCCCGCCCTGGCACCCGCGTCCATTGCCGTCTGTCAGGACGGGACGGATGCAAGTGCCCTGCGCGAAGCCATCGCGGCATGCCAGGCCTGCGCGCAGGGCCGGGGGCGCAAGGCCGCAGTGTTGCCCTGCCTGACACCCGGCCAGCAAGCCGATTGGATGGTGGTGGGTGACAGCCCAGACGACGCGCAGGAACGCGCAGGCGCGGCCTTTGTGGGCGACGTCGGCCTGTTGCTCGACAACATGCTCAAGGCGGTGGGGGTGCGGCGCTGCCAGCCTGACGTGCAAGCAGACCCCGCCACCTGCGCTCACCTGGCGCTGGCACTTAAATGCCGCCCCGCCTTGCCTGCGGCCCCGCAGCGTGACGCGCTGGATACCTGCGCACACTATCTGCGCCAGGAAATTGCCTTGGTCAAGCCCAAGGTGATCGTTTCCATGGGGCGCCAAGCCATGCAGGTGTTACTCAGTGAAGATCATCCACAGGGCCTGAAACTGCCGCTGGGCAAGCTGCGCGGGCGGGTGTGGCATTACCAGGGGGTGCCGGTGGTGGTTTCGTACCCGCCGTCTTACCTGCTACTCAACCCACAGGACAAGGCACGCGCCTGGGAAGACCTGTGCCTGGCCGCCGACGTGGCGCAGGGCAAATTGCCCGCCCACTGAACCGCTGCGTTCAGGGCTTTGTCACCGCCAGGTGATCCAGGTCCGGGCGTTTGTACGGGTCCACGTGCGTCATCAGGTTAAGCACCCGGTGGTGCTGCATCACGCGCTGGCGCGCCAGCACGGCAATGTCGTGACCCTGCTCCACGCTCAGGTCGGCGGGCACTTCCAGGTGCGCATCAACCACGATCATGTCGCCCATCTTGCGCGTGCGCACGTCGTGCACACCGCTCACACCCGGTGTGCCCAACAGTGTGGCGCGGATCGCCTGCACCTCGGCGTCGTCCACCGCACGGTCCATCAGGTCGTGCATCGCGTCCCAGCCAAAGCTCCAGCCCATGCGGGTGATCATGAAGCCCACAATGGCCGCCGCAATTGGGTCCAGAATGGGGTAGCCCAGCAGGTTGCCGATGATGCCCACCCCCACCACCAGCGACGATGCGGCGTCAGAGCGCGCGTGCCAGGCGTTGGCCACCAGCATGCTGCTCTTGACTTTTTTGGCCACCGTCAGCATGTAGCGGAACAACAGTTCTTTGGCCACCAGCGCAACCCCCGCCACCCACAGGGCGGTCACATGCACGGTGGGTATCAGCTCGGGTGCCTGCAACTTGTGCGCCGCCGCCCACAACATGCCCAGGCCCACCGCCAACAGCAACAAGCCCAGCACCAGCGAGGCCGCTGTCTCGTAACGCTGATGCCCGTAGGGGTGATCCTGATCGGCATCTTTTTGGCTGTGCCGGTTGGCCAGCAACACCACAAAGTCGGCCACCAGGTCGGACAGCGAATGGATGCCGTCGGCAATCAGCGCCTGCGATTTGCTCAGCACCCCCACCGCAATCTGCGCGCTGGACAACACCACGTTGACACCTACGCTGACCCAGGTGCTGCGCGCAGCGGCGTGCGCGCGCTCGGCCACGGTGTAGGCGGTGTCTTCGCTGTCTTCGCGGAAATCAGGTGGGTTCATGATGGCAGCTTACCACTGGCGTGCGTCCAAGGCAGATGTCAGCTCGAGCAGGTAGCGTTCAAGGTCATCGGCTAGCGCAACACACAGCGCACTGTCGTCAGAACTGTCTTCCAGTTGCTGGGCTATGGCCATCGTGCGTGCGGCACCAAACACACCCACCATGCCACGCAAGGCGTGCGCGGCCCGACGCAGCGCCAGGGCATCTTTATTGACCAGGGCGTCGCGGATGCGCTGTAATTGCTGCGGCGCGTCCGACTGGTATAGGCCCACCAGTTCGTCGTACAAGGCGCGGTCGTCACCAATGGTCTGGCGCAGCGCGTCAAAGTCTGCCACTGGCAGCGATGGCGCCACCGATGCCGGGGTGGCTGATGCAAGCGCTGCATCTTGCGGCAACACCAACTGCAGCTCATGCCACAGCGCGGCCAGCGCCAAGGGTTTGGACACATAACCGTCCATACCGTGCGCCAGGCATTCCTCGCGCGCGCCCGCCATCGCGTGCGCCGTCATGGCGATGATGGGCGTATGACCGCCACGGTCTTTTTCCAGAGCGCGAATCTGCGCTGTCGCCTCATAGCCGTTCATGAGCGGCATGTCCACGTCCATCAACACGGCGTCAAAGCGCTGTTGCTGCCACAGTTGCACAGCCTCCTGGCCATTGTTGGCAATCTGTAATTGATGCCCCTGCTTGCCCAATAGGATGCTGGCCAGACGTTGATTGACGGCGTTGTCTTCGGCCAGCAACAGGCTCAACGGCCGTTGCGCAGGAACCTGTTGCTGGCGGTCTTCACGCAAGGTATGCCGCGTCAAAACGTCGGTCGTGTCGCCGGGTGCCCCCAACGTGGTCATGATGGCGTCCAGCAAATCAGAGGCCACCACCGGCTTGGTCAGGTACGCCGCCAAGCCAAGATCACGACAGCGCTGCACGTCACCACGCTGAGCTTGTGATGTGAGCATCATGATGGGGGCCACGCCAATGGCTTGTTGCTTCATTTTTTGCGCCAGCGTGAAGCCATCCATGTCTGGCATCTGGACGTCGAGCAACGCCAGCGCAAATGGCTGGCCAGCTTGCGCGGCACGGTTGATCTCCAGCAGCGCCTGTTCTGCACTGGCCACCGCCACCGGGCGCATTCGCCAGTGCTGCAACAATTCCACCAGCAGATGGCGGTTGGTTTCATTGTCGTCCACCGCCAGTACTGGCAGGCCGACAATGCACCCGTCTTTGCGGTAGCTCTGCACATCCACGCCCTTGGCCAGCGGCAGCTCCAGGCTGAAATAAAACTCGCTGCCCTGACCCGACGCGCTGTTGAGCAAAATCTTGCCCCCCATCAGGCTGACCAACTGGGCCGAAATGGTCAAGCCCAGCCCGGTACCACCGTATTGGCGCGTGGTGCTGGTGTCGGCCTGTGAAAAGGATTCAAAAATAGCGTCGAACTTGTCTGGCGCAATCCCAATACCGGTGTCGCGCACGGCAAAGCGCAGTCGCGTCGCGGCAGCCGTCGCGGACGCTTCACAACGCACCGACAGCTCGACCTCACCACGCTCGGTGAACTTGATGGCGTTGCCCAACAGGTTGACCATCACCTGGCGCAAGCGCCCGGGGTCGCCCATGACCCGATCGGGCACATCAGGGGCAATGTGCAGCAGCAATTCAAGCCCCTTGTCGTGGGCGCGCGTGGCCAGCGCCTTCATGGTGTCGCGCAACATCGACTCAAGCGAAAACGCGATCACCTCAATCGACAATTTGCCCGACTCGATCTTGGAAAAGTCCAGAATGTCGTTGATGATGGTCAGCAAGGCGTCGGCGGAGGATTTGACCAACCCGACGTATTCACGCTGGTCGGACGTGAGGTTGGTCTCCAGGGCCAGCTGCGTCATGCCAATGATGCCGTTCATGGGGGTACGGAGTTCATGGCTCATGTTGGCCAGAAAATCGCTCTTGACCTGCGCCGCGCGTTCGGCCGTTTCACGCGCTTGCTGCATCTGCTGCTCGGTCTGCTTGCGCACCGAAATATCAGTAAAAGCAACCACGACAGATGCGACGCGCCCGGTCTCATTGCGCACAGCCCGGCACGACAGTGCCACCGGAAACGCGGTCCCGTCGCGCCGCACAAACACCTGGTCATCGAGCATGGCGTGCCCATGCGCCAGCACGGCATGCGAGATCGGGCAGTCGGCCTCTGCCAAGAGGCTGCCATCCGGGCGTTGCTGATGGATCACCGGGTGCAGGCGCTTGCCTATCAGCTGCTCGCGCGGCCAGCCCAGCAAGCGCTCTGCCTCTGCATTCAGATAAACACAGCAGCCATGCCCGTCTTGCACGTACAGACCTTCGCCCAGCGTTTCAGTAATTTGCTCGTAAAACGCACGCTGGTCGGCCAGCCGGGCGTCGGCTTGCACCTTGTCGGTAACGTCGGTGCGAATCGACACATAGCGCACCACTTTGCCGGCGTCATCCCGAAACGGCACGATGGTGGAGTCCACCCAATAGTGGCTGCCGTCCTTGCAGCGATTGCGCACCAGACCGCGCCAGACCTGACCGTGGCCAATCGTGGACCACATGGTTCTGAAAAATTCAGCCGAGTGGTAACCCGAATTCAGAATGCGATGATCCTGCCCGACGAGTTCCTGGCGACTGTACTGACTGATCTCGGTAAATTTGGCGTTGATGTCGATGATCTTGCCGCTGCGGTCGGCCACGCTGACGATGGAATGCTGGTCTAGCGCGTATTTTTGAAATTCCAGCTCGCGCAGCGAATCGGTCAGGGTGCGCCGCGCGCGCTGTAGCGCCAACAGCGCCCACGCCACGTACAACAGCAAAGCGGCAGCCAGCGTCGCCAGCGCCAGGCGGTAGCGGTCAGCACGCACCTGGCGCTGGGTAAACTGAGCTCCATAAGCGTTGAACATGGCACTGCCTTCGGTATCAGTGGCCGACAAGATAATGTCCCGGGTGTAGCGATTGACTTCAGCCTGATACTCCAGCACAAGTTTCACATGCGCAACCAGCGAATGCCATTCTGAGGCATATTTGGCGGGCATAACGTGCTCTATTTGTTGTATCAAGTCCTGAATGTGCGAGGACGCTTCCACGGCGTGGTTTTCATCGAGCGCCAGCACGCTTTCAAGCAAGTTGTGCAAGGCCTCACGCGTGGGTTCGGTCAGCCCGGGTTGGGCCACCATCTGGCGCACGCCCAGCGGCAAATAGGCCCTGGAATTGCGCAACACCGAGGCGTGCGACTTGAACGCTTCCAACAGGGTGAACTTGTCGGCGTAAAGTTTTTTCAGGCGCTCGTAGGCCTGACCCAGCGGGCTTTGGGCGTTGGCAAAGTCCGACCCGGCTTCTTGCGCCAGCGCCAGCAGCAATTGGTTGATTTCATGCGCAGAGGTCACCAACGGATCGTAGTTGCGCAACAACCCGTAGCGCGCTTGCAGAACGTATTGACCCAGGCGGGCATCTTGCTGGCGCAATTGCTCAAAGTGACCCACCAGTCGCACGTGCGCGTCGGCATCTACCTGCGCTGACTGCTGGTAAAGCCAGCCCAGGCTGACCAGTACCCCGGCGATGACAAAGCCACGTAAGCCCAAAACCTTCACGGTGTCTTTACTTCCAGGCTGGCACCGGTGAGGCTGCGCAAAAATGCAGTGACATCATGGAGGTCAGTTTCAGGCAGTTCGCGCCCCAGTTGGTAGCGCGCCATCACCGCTACGGCCTGTTCCAGCGTGCCTGCGCTGCCATCATGAAAATAGGGCGCGGTCAAGGCCACATTGCGCAACGTCGGCACACGGAATTCATGCAGGTTTTGTGCGTCGTGCGTGACGTTGTAGCGCCCCTTGTCAGCCTCGGTGACATTCCCACGGTGGGCAAAATAGTCGCCCATCACGCCCATTTTTTCGTACATATTGCCGCCCAGATTGATGCCCTGGTGACAGGATGCACAGCCGTAAGACTGAAACAGCACCCAGCCGTGCTGCTCGGGCGGGCTCAGCGCAGCCTTGTCGCCGCGCAAAAAATGGTCAAAACGGGAATTAGGCGTGATCAGCGAGCGTTCAAAAGTGGCGATGGCGTCCTTGATGCTTTCCACATCCAGCCCCTTGGGATAGAGGTCGACAAAGCGCTGCACCAGTGCGGCGTCGGCACGCAGCTTGCTCAGCACCTGACCCCAGGTGCTACCCATCTCCAGCGGGTGCTGCACCGGGCCGTCGATTTGCGCCTCGAGTGTGGGGGCGCGCCCGTCCCAGAACTGGGCCAAGTTGAAGCCACTGTTGAACACTGTGGGTGCATTCACCGACCCGACACCGCCACGGATACCCACCGAACGCGCCCGATGATCCACCCCGCCCGCAGCCAGCGCATGACAACTGGCGCAACTGACGCTATCGTCGGCAGACAGGCGCACGTCGTGAAAAAGTTGCTGGCCCAAGGCAACACGACGCGCGTCCAGCTCGACCCGCTCGGGCAAGGGCTGGGCAACGTCAGCGCTGAACGGTGGGCGCAGCAAAGTCGGCGCTGTGTCTGTGACAACGCCGCGCTTGGCAGCGCGCGCGCCCAGCATCTGCCAAGCGGCCCAGGCGGCCAACAGCAACGCCAGCAACAGCAGCGCATAAAACAGCTCGCGCGAGCGTATTCGGCGACGATACCCATCAGAGACCACGCTGCTCATCGGCTTCATCCTGATAAATTTGACGGATTTTTAGCACCTCGTCCCAGGCGGCAAAAAAGGCTTGCACGCAGGCCGGGTCAAAGTGGTTGCCCGCACCGTCACGCAGCAGCTTGCTGGCGTCTGGCAGGCTCCAGGCTTTTTTGTACGGTCGCTCCGAAGTCAGCGCGTCAAACACGTCGGCCACCGCGACGATGCGTCCAAACAACGGTATGGCGTCACCACGCAAACCGCGCGGATAACCACTGCCGTCAAATTTTTCATGGTGCGTGTAGGCTATTTCAGCGGCCACCTTGAGCAGCGGCGAGCTGTTGGCATTGAGAATTTCGTAGCCAATGGTCGCGTGCTGCTTCATTACCTCAAATTCTGGCGGCGTCAATCGGCCCGGCTTGAGCAAGATCATGTCCGGCGTGCCCACTTTGCCAATGTCGTGCATCGGTGCAGCCTGTAGCAAGATGTCCTGTTGTTCCTCAGACACCCCCAACCGGCTCGCAATCAGTCGCGAGTAGTGCGCCATGCGCAAAATGTGCGCACCGGTTTCCGGGTCGCGGTACTCGGCGGCCTTGGCCAGGCAAAAAATGGTTTCACGCTCTTGCGCCACGATCTGCGCCGTGGCCTTGCGCACTTCGTCGGCCAGATGCTTGTGGCTGCGATTGAGCGCAAGCATGTTTTTGGCACGCGCCAGCAGTTCGGTGCTATTGATGGGCTTGTTCAGGAAGTCGGTGACACCTTTGTTAAGCGCGTCGTAACGCAACTCGAGCTCGTGATTGGCCGTCACCATCAGCACCGGCGTGTCGGGGTAACGCTGGCGAAAGCGTTGCGTCAACTCGGTGCCACTCAAACCTGGCATCATGAAATCAACAATCAGCAAATCGGGGTCGTTGGCCAGACACCATTCCAGCGCTTGTTGCGGTTCGGTAAAACACACCGGTTCGACGTCGGGCAATTTCGACACCAGCGCCTTGAGCAAGCTCACGTTGAGCTGCACGTCATCAACAATGACAACTTTCATCATGGGCCAGAGTTTCGCAGATTTACATTTCTAAAATGCAGGCATGAAATTTCTTGACTTGTTACGCCTTTCTGAACGCCAAAACAATTCATTGCTGTGTGTGGGACTGGACCCAGACCCAGCGCGCTTTCCGGGGCATTTCAAGAACGACACCAACAAGATTTTCGACTTTTGCGCCGCCATGGTCGATGCGACGCACGATCTGGCGCTTGCCTTCAAGCCACAAATTGCCTACTTTGCCGCCTACCGGGCCGAAGACCAGCTTGAAAAACTGATGGCCCACATCCGGCGCACGGCGGCTTCAGTGCCAGTGATTCTGGACGCCAAACGCGGCGACATTGGCAGCACCGCCGAGCTGTACGCTGTGGAAGCCTTTGAACGCTACGGCGCCGACGCGGTGACGCTGTCGCCGTTTATGGGACAAGACTCGATCGAACCCTACCTGAAACGGCATAACAAAGGCGCATTTTTGTTGTGCCGCACTTCCAATCCAGGCGGCGCAGACTTGCAAGCACAGCATCTGGCCGACGTGCTCGGGCAGCCGACGCTGTTTGAATACCTGGCCGGTCTGGCGCAGGGGCCCTGGAACCTTAACGGCCAGCTCGGCCTGGTCGTGGGTGCCACCTACCCGGCAGAAATCGAACGCGTGCGCCAGCTCGCGCCGACGTTGCCGCTGCTGATCCCCGGCGTAGGCGCACAAGGCGGCGACGCCGTGGCCACCATCCGGGCCGGCTGGCGCGGCAGCATCGACCCCGACGGGCGTCGCAACACCACGGCGCCAGTGATCGTCAATTCGTCTCGCGCCATCCTGTACGCGTCGCCCAACGACGACTTTGCCGCCGCTGCGCGCCACGAGGCGATCAAAACCCGTGATGTGCTTAATGCGGCGTGTGTAGCGGCAGGGCATTAAGGGGTTGGGCAGCCAGCGCCTTTGAGCAGCCGCGCCAGATAGCGCCCCGTGTGGCTGGCCTCACACGCCGCCACCTGCTCTGGCGTGCCTTGCGCCACCACGCTGCCGCCGCCACTGCCACCTTCTGGCCCCATGTCGATCAGCCAATCGGCGGTTTTGATCACGTCCAGGTTGTGTTCGATCACCACAATGGTGTTGCCTGCGTCGCGCAACTGGTGCAGCACTTTGAGCAGCAGGTCGATATCGGCAAAGTGCAGGCCGGTGGTGGGTTCATCCAAGATGTAAAGCGTGCGCCCGGTGTCGCGTTTGGAGAGCTCCAGCGCCAGCTTGACGCGCTGCGCCTCGCCGCCCGACAAGGTGGTGGCGGCCTGCCCGAGACGGATGTACGACAGGCCCACGTCCAGCAGCGTACGCAGCTTGCGCTCGATGCTGGGCACAGCCTTAAAAAACTCATACGCCGCTTCCACCGTCAGGTCCAGCACCTGCGCGATGTTTTTGCCCTTGTACAGCACCTCTAGCGTTTCACGGTTGTAGCGTTTGCCCGCGCACAAGTCACACGGCACGTACACGTCGGGCAAAAAGTGCATCTCCACCTTGACCATGCCGTCGCCCTGGCAGGCTTCGCAGCGGCCACCGGCCACGTTAAAGCTGAAGCGCCCGGCGCCGTAACCGCGTTCGCGCGCGGTTGGCACTTCGGCCATCAGTTCACGGATCGGAGTAAACAAGCCGGTGTAGGTGGCCGGGTTGGAGCGTGGCGTGCGCCCAATCGGGCTCTGATCGACGTTGATGACCTTGTCAAAGTACTCAATGCCGTCGATGCTGACGTGCGCGGCGGGTTCGTCGTGCGCGCGGTACAGGGTGCGCGCCACCGCCTTGTACAGCGTGTCGTTGACCAGCGTTGATTTGCCCGAGCCCGACACGCCGGTGACGCAGGTGAACAGCCCCACCGGAAATGCCACATCCACATTTTTGAGGTTGTTGCCGCTGGCACCGTTGACTCGCAGCGCCTGCAACTCACCTTGCGTGGCGTCGTGCTGCGCCTGGCGCTCTGCGCGCCGCAGCGCCGCTGCACTGGGTGCCAAACGGCTGGCTTTGCCACCGTTGAACGGCGTAGGGGCCTGCGTGGGCAGCCAGGCGGTGCGGCGTAGCGGCAGCGCAATGCTGCGCGCGCCGCTGAGGTACTGGCCGGTGAGTGACTCGGCATGGGCCTTGATTTCATCAAACGTGCCCTGCGCCATGACGCGCCCGCCGTGCACGCCGGCACCGGGCCCCAGGTCGATGATCTGGTCGGCCGCGCGCATCATGTCTTCGTCGTGTTCCACCACCAGCACGCTGTTGCCGATGTCGCGCAGGTGCTTCAAGGTATCAATCAGGCGGTCGTTGTCGCGCTGGTGCAGGCCGATGCTGGGCTCGTCCAGCACGTACATCACACCGGTCAGGCCGCTGCCAATCTGGCTGGCCAGCCGGATGCGCTGGCTTTCGCCGCCGCTCAGGGTTTCGGCGCTGCGCCCCAGGCTGAGGTAGGTCAGGCCCACATCGTTCAAAAACTTCAGGCGCAAGCGGATTTCACGCACGATCTTGGCGGCGATGTCGCCCTTGGCGCCGTGCATCTGCAAGCTGCCAAAGTACGTCAGGCATTCGGCCAGCGTCAGGTGACTGAGCTCGAAAATGGTTCGTGCCTGGTCGGCCTCACCCACTTTCACATGGCGCGCCTCGCTGCGCAAGCGGCTGCCGCCGCAGTCCGGGCACGGCTGCACGCTGCGCTGGCGCGCCAGCTCTTCGCGCACCACCGCCGAGTCGGTCTCGCGCCAGCGCCGTTGCATGTTGGGCAGAACGCCCTCAAACGGGTGCTTCTTGATCACGCGTTTGCCGCCGTCCAGCGCGTAGTTAAAGGCAATCACGTCCGGGCCGGAGCCGTTCAGCAGCACCTGTTGCACGGTTGGCGGCAAGTCTTCAAACGGCTGCTCCAGGTCAAACTGGTAGTGTGTCGCCAGGCTTTGCAGCAGCGCAAAGTAACTGGCGTTTCGCCGGTCCCAGCCCTTGATGGCGCCACTGGCCAGGCTCAGGCTGGGGAAGGCGACCACGCGCGCCGGGTCAAAAAATTCATGCACGCCCAGGCCATCGCAGCTCGGGCAAGCCCCCAGCGGCGAGTTGAAGGAAAACAGGCGCGGCTCCAATTCACCGATCGAATGGCTGCACACCGGGCACGCAAAGCGCGCGTTGAACAAGTGCTCTTTTGGCTTCTGGCCCTTACCTTCATTACCTACTTCACTATCAATTTCAAGTACAACTGTGCGCCCGTTGGCCAGCTTCAGCGCCGCCTCAAAGCTCTCGGCCAGGCGCTGTTTGAGGTGGTCAAAGTCACTGCGGTCGGCGTGCAGGTCGGTCGGCGCATGGCGCACGCGCAGCCGGTCAATGACCACATCGACATCGTGTTTTTCGGTTTTTTTGAGAATCGGCAACTGATCAAACTCGACCACCTGGCCATTGATGCGAAAACGCACGTAGCCCTGCGCCTGCATGTCGGCAAACAGCTCGGCAAATTCGCCTTTTTTGGCGCGCGCCACCGGCGCCAGCACCATCAGGCGCGTGTCGGGCGGCAAGGCCAGCGTGGCATCGACCATCTGGCTGACGCTTTGCATTTGCAGCGGCACGCCGTGCTCGGGGCAATAGGGTGTGCCCGCGCGCGCAAACAGCAAGCGCAGGTAGTCGTGAATTTCGGTCACGGTCCCCACCGTTGAACGCGGGTTATGGCTGGTGGCTTTTTGCTCGATGGCGATGGCCGGCGACAGGCCTTCGATCAGGTCCACGTCGGGCTTGTCCATGAGCTGCAAAAACTGACGCGCGTAGGTGGACAGGCTTTCCACGTAGCGGCGTTGCCCCTCAGCGTACAGCGTGTCAAACGCCAGACTGGACTTGCCCGAACCGCTCAAGCCGGTGATCACCACCAACTGGTTGCGCGGGATGTCCAGGTCAATGTTCTTCAAATTGTGCGTGCGGGCACCGCGCACGCTGATGGCTGCCTGGCGCACGCCGTCGGATAGGCTGTTCAAGTTAAACCTTGTGTGATTAGATTGCCGCAGGCTTGCGGAAACCTGCCATGATAGTCAATGTGCACGCGTTTAGCGGCCTTACACCACGAGCCAGCGTATTACTGAGAGCGTTATCTTCAGCACGGATTCAGTCTGGCTGACGTGACCGTGATCTACATGCGCGGTCGCTCGTTGCTTCAAGGGTCAGGCAGCAGCCGAGGTTTTGACGGAATGCGACATGGCAGAGCTGGATCCGATCGACCGGAGGTTGCTCTTTGTGGAACTGAAACGGGCACGCGTGCACTTGGATTGGGGGATCAAACTGGTCTGGAGCACCGGCGAGACCTTGAACGTCAACTTGTCTGACCTGCCCCGTCCGGTTGACGTGCCGCAGGTGACGCCCTACGCAACGCCAATCCGCAATAAGCCATCACCCTCTGGAACAGCCTGGCTGCTGCCAACTATTGGCGTTCCCACCTTGCGTGCCTCCTTGTCCCAGATCGGTTCGCCGTTGCATTGATTGCCCTGATCAACGGTGAAGGCCGGGGCGCGACACCTGCGTCGCCTGGCTTGCGGCATCAGCGACCCAGTTTGTAGAACTCGTCGTTGGGCCGCATGCTGGTGACATTGGCCATGCGGTTGGACAGCCCGAAGAAAGCTGCAATACCGGCAATGTCCCAGACATCTTCCATATCAAAGCCGTGCTTGCGCAGCGTTTCAAAGTCTGCGTCGCCAACGGCGTGGGCCTGGAGGGCGACTTTCATGGCAAAGTCCAGCATGGCTGCTTGACGCGGCGTGATATCGGCCTTGCGGTAGTTGATGGCCACTTGGTCTGCGATGAGCGGGTTCTTGGCTCGGATGCGCAAGATGGCTCCGTGTGCCACCACGCAATATTGGCAATGGTTGGCGTTGCTGGTGGTCACCACAATCATTTCGCGCTCGGCCTTGGTCAGATTGCCCTTCTTCTCCATCAAGGCATCGTGGTACGCGAAAAAGGCACGGAATTCATCAGGCCGATGCGCCAACACCAGAAACACGTTGGGTACAAAACCAGACTTCTCCTGCACCGCCAGAATGCGCGTGCGGATGTCTTCAGGCAGGTCCTTGAGTTCGGGGACCGGAAAACGACTGATGGCCGGGGTGACTTGTGACATGACAATTTCCTTTCAGAGTTGACGGGGTGCGGCAAAAATTCCTGCCAGTTTTCTGCGCTGGTACAGCGTCTACTGGTTCACATCCACGACGACGCGGCCACGCACTTCTCCGTTGAGCAACCGTGCCGCCATGGGAATGGCCTGAGCCAGACCAATTTCAGTGCTGATGGCCTCGAGTTTCCCGACATCCAAATCAGTGGTCAGCCTGCGCCAGGCCTGGATGCGCTCAGGGCGCGGACACATCACGCTGTCCACACCCACCAGCGTCACACCACGCAGAATGAACGGTGCCACCGTTGCAGGGAAGTCCATCCCCGCCGCCAAGCCGCAAGCTGTCACAACGCCGCGGTATTTGGTGGAGGCACAGATGTTGGCCAGTGTGTGGCTGCCAACAACATCGACAGCACCGGCCCAGCGCTCCTTGGCCAGGGGCTTACCGGGCGCATTGAACTGGGAGCGATCCAGGATTTCCATGGCCCCGAGGCTCTTCAGGTAGTCGGCATCCGCCGTGCGCCCCGTCACTGCCACCACTTGGTAGCCAAGCTTGCTCAATACGGCGATCGCCACACTGCCAACGCCACCGGCCGCACCGGTGACAACGATCTCGCCATCGGAGGGCTTCACACCCTGCTTTTCCAGCGCCATCACGCACAACATGGCGGTGTAGCCGGCCGTGCCAATCGACATGGCCTGCTGCGCTGTGAACTGGGCTGGCAACGGTATCAACCAGTCGCCTTTCAAGCGCGCCCGCTGGGCCAGGCCGCCCCAATGAACTTCACCCACACCCCAGCCGTTGAGCAGCACGGAGTCGCCCGCTTTGAAGTCAGGGTGAGAGCTTTCATCGACGATACCCACTAGGTCGATACCAGGAACCATGGGGAACTTGCGCACCACCGGGCCTTTGCCCGTGATCGCCAGCCCGTCCTTGTAGTTGACCGTTGAATGGCTCACCAGGACGGTGACATCACCGGCTGGCAACATGGCCTCATCAAGCTCCTGAATGGCAGCACGGTACCCGTTGTCGTCTTTCTCGATCAAGATTGCTTTGAACATCACATTCCTTTCTTTATTAGACTCATCGGCTAGTCAGTGGTAAAAAGCTCAGCCAGAGGTAAACCCGGCAAAGAAAAAATCCGCAAACAGTTCCAATGGTGCTGGACTGTGCTCCAGTTTGGCACGCAGTACAGCACCTTCCCAGCCAATCCAGAAAAAGGCGGCAACTTGGTTCACATCGACTGATTTGGAGAGGGCTCCCGCTTCCTGGGCCTGGGCCAAACAGACGGCAAATCGCGCTTGCCAGTCCCCGAGGACTTCTTGCAACCTGGCGCGAAAGCTCTCGGGTAACGCGCCCATTTCCTGACCCAGATTGCCGATCAGACAACCGCGACGGAAATCAAATCGTGCCATTGACGTCATGGCGTCGCCCACAAAGGAACGCAAACGCTCAACAGGCGCAAGTTGGGTGTTGTTCAGGTGACGATCGATCTTGTGCGCAAAGAAGTCGGCATAGCGATCAATCAGCGCCAGCCCAAAAGCTTCTTTACTGGTGAAGTAGTAATAGAACGAGCCCTTTGGAACAGCCACACGTCCAAGGATTTCATCGATGCCGGTGGCCGAGAACCCCTTTTCGGTCAGAACTTCTAGCCCGGAGCGCAACAGCAGTTCACGCGAGTCCACAAGGTTGGCTGGCCGTCTCGGTCGATGTCCGCGTCGACTTGGCGTCAGATTCGGCTGTTGCATTCGACTATTTTAGACCGATCGTCTATTGAGTCAAAACACAGCCTTCTTGTGAGCCACCGTGAATTTGTTCTCTCCGAAACAGGGCCAGTTTAGCGACCGGTCTGACCACACTGACGATGAAATTGCCGACAACCGCGCAGGCCGTGGCAGGCTCGTGTTTCAGCCCAGCATCACCTGCCCCAGCGTCAACACCAGCCGCACCACACCGCTGAGCAGCATTGCCACACCCACCGACAGCAGCACCGACACCCACGCCTCTTTGCTCCCCAGCGTCTTGTGCATCACGGCAAAGGTGGATACACACGGCACATAAAAGGTCAGAAACACCAGCAGGGTGGTGATCTGCACCGGCCCCAGCACACTGTCGATGGCTTGCGTGCCCAGCGCCTGAAAGATCATCAACAGCGACAGCTCTTTGCGCAACACGCCAAACAGCAGCGGCAGACCCAGCACCAGCGGCAACCCCAGCCACCAGCTGGTCAACGGTGTCAGCAGCGTGTTGATGGCGGCATCCGCGCCCCAATGCCCCAGCAGCGCCAGCACCACGCTGCCACCCACCAGCAGCGGCGTGACGATGGTCAGCACGTCGCTGGAGCGCAGCCAGGTTTCGCGCAGCAGCGCGCGCCAGTCGGGCCAGCGGTAGTGCGGAATGTCTTGCACCTGACCGGGCCCCACCTCACGCTTCTGGCGCGACAGCAGGCGGCCCAGCAGCGCAATCAACACCAGCGTCAGCGCGTAAATGCCAATCACGCCGCCCACACCCAGGTACTTGCCCGCCACCGCCAGGATGATGGCTGAACGCGCCGAGCACGGCACAAAGGTGATCAACACCGAAGCGATCACACGCTCGCGCCCGCTACTGGTGCGCGCCACTGCTGCAATGGCCGGCACGTTGCAGCCCAGGCCCAGCAAAAACGGCACCGCCACGCCGCCGTGCAGGCCAATCTTGTGAAAGCCACGGTCCACCACAAAAGCCATGCGCTGCATCAGGCCCATTTCTTCAAGCGCTATGAGCATCAAGAGCAGCGGCAGCATGTAGGGCACCACAATGCCAATCAGGCCAATAAAGCCGTCCATCACCGCACGCGCGACCACCGCCACCGTGCCCTGAGGCTGCCAGCCACTGGCGGCTTCAATCAGGCGCTGGGTGGTCTGCGCGTCGATCCAGCCGCTGACTTCAAACACCACAAACAGCACCCCGGCAAACAACGCCAGGCTTCCCAGCAAGCCCCATTGCGGGTGCAGCATGAATTCGTCCAGCCAGTAGCGCCAGCCACGGCTGGTTTGCAACGGCCCCGGGCGCAACGCCGCTTCGTAAATGGTGGCGGCACGGTGGTGGCCGTCGGCGTGGATTTCTTCGGCCAACGCGCGCGGCAAGCGTTCCTCCGCCGCCGCACGCAAGGCTTGCAAGGCGGGCAATTGCGGCCCAAAGTGTTCGCGCAATTCATCTTCAAAATAAGCGTGGCCGCCGGCAAACAGCGTCAGCAGCAACTGGTGCGGCACGCGAAAGGCCGCCTCAATGTCCGGCTGCTTGAGCGCTTGCCCCAGCGACTCCAGCGCCCGCACAATGTGTGCGCTGGGCGGCTGCGGCAGCGGGCACAGGTCCTGACGTGCGGTTTGCACCGCCGCTTTGAACAGCTCGGCGATGCCTTGGCCCATGGTGGCCACCGTGGCCACCACCGGCATGCCCAGTTGCTCGGACAGGGCTTTCAGGTTGATGTGCTGGCCCTTGCGGTGCACCCGGTCCATCTGATTGAGCGCCAGCACCACCGGGCGACCGAGTTGGCTGAGCTCCAGCGTCAGCTCCAGATGGCTTTGCAGGTTGCTGGCATCGACCACCTGCACGATCAGGTCGGGCGGCTCAAACGGTGCGGGCGGTGCATCGGCCTCATGCGCGGTGACCGGCGGGCGGTCGTTGCCCCACAGCAGGTATTTGAGCGCGCCGAGCTCGTCGTGCTGCACGTGATAGACCGAACTCAAACTGGGCAGGTCCACCACGCTGGCTTCATCGAGCCCCACCTGCACCGTGCAGGCGCGGTATTCCTGCTGCGTGTCGGTGAGCCGACCCTTGAGCGGTGCGGTGCTGGAAACCGCGTCAAACAGCGTGGTCTTGCCAGCGCCTGGCAGCCCAACCAGCGCGATGCGCAAGCGCCGCGCGCCGCGCAGCAGCGGCAGGTGCAGGGCCACCTGGGTTTCGGTGAGGCAGCGGGAGGTGGGCATGAACTTTCTCGGTTTATCTGATGAGGCCGAATTGTTTTGATACTGTCTGAGAAAAGTCGCCCAATGGTCGCAAAAACTGCTTCTGCATGTCTAAAGCCCCAATGGTCTATTTTGACTCTTGGCAAAAGATCCATGGCTACAAACGGGCTACGGTTTGGCTATTTTTTGGCTAGAAAGCAAAACGCCCACTTGAAGTGGGCGTTTATTCAAGCTAAGGGCTTGTAAAGTAATAAGTTATGCATTTTGGCGGCCAGATTTGGGAGGCAGTGCTAGGCGCAAAGCGCCCAAAGATGGCTAGGTAAAAGTACAAGCTGTTGCTTTGCGAGCCCTAAGTGCTTGATTTTATTGGCTGCGCGAGAAGAATTTGAACCTCCGACCTGGGTTATGAGCCGACTGAGTTTCACTGCAGCACTTCAACTTTTAGCTTAGGGCTTTGGGATCGCGCAAAAAAACATCAATAAAATTAACAATCTATAGTGACCAGTTTATGACAGCGGGCCAAACCAGTTTGGTATGCGGATGCCGATATGTCATAAACGCAAAATGGATCACGCGAGCCCATTCAAATCCCTTTGAAACCTCGCAGTCCTGACCCCGGAAAGTGACCTTTGGTCACCGCCGACAACAAAGAACCCTGTGACTTCGGCACCCACAGACCCAAGTGTGCTTCTGAATGCCCCCACTTTACTCGCGTTTGTTGACGCGTGCAATGACTCGACTCGACCACCACTTTCTCTTCACGCTTGGCCGATGCTTGACGGAAAGCCGCCACACCCGAAACTGGGAATCCATCAGTCGACTCTCAATTTTCACCATATGGTAGTAATTTACTACGACGCTTTAGTAGTAAGCTGCAGCAGCACTGCAATATGCAATTGTTGCTTCAGCAAACCAGTGATCTGACACGTCCTTCCCAATGCCATGGCCACTGCCCACCAAAAACTGGCTCTCTCTTTAGCCATCCTGAAATCCATCCAGGATCAGGGCGTGCGGGTCATCAAGGCCTCCGAGCACAAGGCTTTGACGAGGGTGCATCGTGAGAGGCTACAGGCTGCTGTCTTCATCAAGCCCGCCATGCCTGGCTGGTATCTGCCCTCACGTCCGGATGAGCAAAGCGGTGATTCGACCTCTTGGTACGCCAACATGGAGGCGTTTGTTGCGGCCTACGCCAACTTTCGGTTTGGCAGTGCCTGGCAGCTTGCGCCCGATCAATCGCTGGTGATCCAATCTGGTGAAACGACAGTCGCCCACCAGATCCAGATTCATTCCCCAAATCCTGCAACGACGTCATTCAGTTGCCCCACAGGTGTTCGCTGTTCTTGTACAAGGTCAAGCCAGATGCCCTTAGCAAGCAGGTCGTCGTCAATGGCAATGGCCTGCGCCTTCTGCCATTGGAGGAGTGTTTGTTCAAGCTCCCGGCAGCGTTCTACGAGCTTCGACCCGAGATGGCACAGATTGCCCTGCGCCGCGCTGATCTCAATGCGTTGATGAGGTTGGTGCTTGCAGACGGCTCCACCACTATCGCTGGCAGATTGGTAGGGGCGCTTTCCGCAGTAGGCCGCAAAGAAGATGCCAATCTGCTGGCCAGCACCATGACGGCTGTAGGTCACAGTTTGCGCGTCACAAACCCCTTTGTGGTGCCCCCCTGAGTCAGGGCAGAAGGATCAGGCAAGCATCGAGCGCTGTGCAGGTGACTCTGCACCCGCAACCAGCCGCTCTGCCGGGTACTGCCGCATGAAGTCCATGCTCTGCTGCGGTGTGGCTTTCAACCAATGGTCATAACTGTCCGGCGACAAGATCACCACCATCCGCTTTTCGTCCACGGGATTGTGAAACTGGCACATCAGATCATGGCCGTCGGCGTTGATGGTCAGCATGGTGAAACTGTGCACAACGCCTTTGGGCGATTTCCACGATGACCAAAGACCGGCAATACCCAAGGGGTCGCCGTTAGTTGACGAAATGCGTGTCGGAATGGCTTTGCCGCTGCGCCAATCCGGCTCAAAAAAGGCGTCCACCGGGATGATGCAATGCTGCGCGTTCTTCCACACATCCCGAAAGCTGGGTTTGGTAGCCACCGTCTCACTGCGCGCGTTGTAGGTTTGACGGCCGATATTGGCATCGGTTGCCCAGTGCGGGATCAGGCCAAACAGTCCTGGCAAGGCTTCACGCTCAGGCACGGCTTCATCACCAACATCAGCTTCTTTTGGTCTGCGTATGAACGTGGCCGGGTAGCAAGGCCAGACATCGTGCTTGCCGGTGTCAACAGGTGGCTCCACACCAAAGTGGCGGGCATAGCGATCGCGCTCCTTGATGGCTTGGTAGTGGCTGCACATTGCGTCATGGTAGCGCACCGTAGGGCAAGCTTACGTTACTTGTCCCCTATTTACAGGGATTGTCCATTTCGGATGGTGAAACTTCGATCCGAACACCAAACTTCACAGACCAGACAAATAGTCTCTACCGCCGAGCTCGTTTGTAGGCCCGAAGATCTTCGGCAGAAAACATCTGGTTGCGTCCCACCGTGTGACAGGGCCGCAATTTATTCGCCTGCACATAGCGCCGCAGAGTTGGCAACGACACCTCTAGATATTCAGCCGCCTCAAACGCCGATAAAGGCTCATGTTGCAAGTGCCCGAACACTTGCTCATGCGTGAAGTCATCATCCCGAAACGCCTGGTTTGCCAGGAGCGAAAAGAATTTGATCCGCTCAGTTGAAGGCATGCGCTTCATCTCAGAGAAGATATCTTGTGCGGTCAATGCGTGGGTCATTTGGAGGTTCCTTTGGATTTTTCCTGTCGTAGGTATTGCTTTAACTCTGCGTAAAAATTCTCGTGAGCACCAACTTGATAAAAATCAATCACTAAAAACTCCACGGGCACATCGTCTATTGGAGCGCGATAAGCAATTAAATATTCCTGCCGACTGAAGCGAAACTTGTGCACTCGGATTCCAGCCAGGTCTCCAACCTTTAGCTCACCAATTTCAGGATCGCTGCAGACGACGCCCACTTCATCTTCAATTGCCAATTGCAAAGGCTTGTGTGCCTTTTTGACGTACTGAGCAAACGGCCGTTTGAAGTTGGTTTCCATGCGTCAATTATGAATCAATGTTGACATCATATCAACTCACACGCTACTTTGCACGCCACTTGGCCAGCAATCGCGCCTGAAGGGACTTGTGTTAGCGCCCACGTCAAACTGAACCACGCTGCCGATTTGGTGTGACCCTACATGATGTTCTTACAACCATTTCTAGACGCAGGATAGCTCTCCAAGCGGGTCAATGGAAGTCAGTGAAAAGTCGGCACAGAAGTCAAATTTGAGTCGGCATGGACAGGCTTGATGGTCAGATTACAAAAATTCAGAGACACCCCGCCAACCGGATAAAACAAAGCCAGGCCGCCAGCCCTGCTATTTGGCCTTCGCTCGACCGTACTTGGCGCTGAAGCTGGCCTTAGCCAAACTGTTGCCGTTGATCATGTAGCCGGTGAGCGCCGCCGTGGCATCTGGTGGCACTGTCAGCTTATCTTTCAGGGCATGAACCGTAAAAATGTAGCGATGCGGTTTGTCGCGTTGTGGTGGGCAAACACCGCCCCAACCGGCCACACCGTAATCAATGCGCGCGGCCGTGGCACCTTGGGGCAAGTTGGCGCCGCCAACG
>PCUV01000003.1 GCA_002786915.1 Comamonadaceae bacterium CG12_big_fil_rev_8_21_14_0_65_59_15
CAGGGGGCAAGATGCACGCCATCGAAATCAAAGCGGGGGCCACGGTGAACCCGGATTACTTCAAAGGGCTGAAAACCTTTGCAGCGCATCACCCCTCAGCGGTGTCTGGCGGGGGTGTGGTGTTTGGCGGCACACAAAACCAAAACCGCAATGACTGGCCGGTGCATTCGTGGCTAAGTTTGAAGAACAAGCCGGATGCATAGACACACTTTCACAGGTTCGCCCTGCGCGCCAGAACAGAGGTGTTGTACTGCGAGATCGCAGCAACAAAATCTACTTGCGCGCCGGTGGAACATCCGTGCAGCTGCCGTGCGCAATCTCTGCCGCCATGCCGATGCTTTCGCCCAGCGTGGGGTGTGGGTGGATGGTCTTTCCAATGTCGATGGCATCGGCGCCCATCTCGATGGCCAGCGCCACCTCGCCAATCATGTCGCCCGCATGGGTGCCGACCATGCCGCCGCCCAGAATCTTGCCGTGACCGTGCGCTTCTTCGCTGTCGTCGAATAGCAGCTTGGTGACGCCTTCATCGCGGCCGTTGGCAATGGCGCGGCCGGACGCGTTCCACGGGAACAGGCCCTTCTTGACCTTGATGCCCTGGGCCTTGGCTTGGTCTTCGGTCAAGCCCACCCAGGCCACTTCGGGGTCGGTGTAGGCCACGCTGGGGATGACGCGGGCGTTGAAGGCTGCAGAGGCCAATTCCTTGTTGCCTAGCAGTTCACCGGCAATCACTTCTGCCGCCACATGCGCCTCATGCACCGCCTTGTGCGCCAGCATGGGCTGGCCGACGATGTCGCCAATGGCGAAGATGTGCGGCACGTTGGTGCGCATCTGGATGTCGACGTTGATGAAACCCCGGTCAGTGACGGCCACGCCCGCCTTGTCAGCGGCGATTTTCTTGCCGTTGGGGGTGCGGCCGACAGCTTGCAGCACCAGGTCGTAGGTTTGCGGCTCGGGACAAGTGCCGCCCTCCTCTGCCGGTGCAAACGTGACCTTGATGCCTTCTGGTGTGGCTTCGGCCGCGACGGTTTTGGTTTTGAGCATGATGTTGTCAAACCGTGGCGCGTTCATTTTTTGCCAGATTTTGACCAAATCACGGTCCGCGCCCTGCATCAGGCCGTCGAGCATTTCGACCACGTCCAGCCTTGCGCCGAGTGTGCTGTAGACGGTGCCCATTTCCAGGCCGATGATGCCGCCGCCCAGAATCAGCATGCGTTTGGGGACTTCTTTCAGGGCCAAAGCGCCGGTTGAATCGACCACGCGTGGGTCGTTGGGCATGAAGGGCAGGCGCACCGCCTGTGAGCCGGCGGCAATGATGGCCTTCTTGAATGCAATGATCTTCTTGGTGCCAGTTTTCTCTTGCGCCGTGCCGCTGGTTTCTTCTACCTCGACGTGGTTGGCGCCGACAAACGCACCGTAGCCGCGCACGATGGTGACCTTGCGCATCTTGGCCATGGCGCCCAGGCCGCCGGTGAGTTTGCCAATGACCTTTTCTTTGTGGCTACGCAAGGTGTCGATGTTGACCACCGGTTTGCCAAATTCCACGCCCAACGCGGCCAGGTGGCTTACCTCGTCGATAACGCTGGCCACGTGCAGCAGCGCTTTGCTGGGGATGCAGCCGACGTTCAGGCAAACACCGCCCAGCGTGGCGTAGCGCTCTACCAGTACCACCTTCAGACCAAGGTCAGCGGCGCGGAAGGCGGCGCTGTAGCCACCCGGGCCGCCGCCCAGCACCAGCAGGTCGCAGTCCAGGTCGGCTGTGCCACCAAAGCTGGCTGCGTTGGGGGCCGGTGCAGCTGCTGAAAGCGCTACAGATTGTGGAGCTTTTTGCGCTTGCTGTACCTGGGCTGGAGGCTGATTTTGCTTGGAATCTTGAGCTGGGGTTGCGGCAGGCTGCGCAGCGTCACCTGCGGCCTCCAGCGTCAGCAGCAGCGAGCCTTCAGAAACTTTGTCGCCCAGTTTGATCTTGAGTTCTTTCACCACGCCGCTGTGGCTGCAGGGGATTTCCATCGAGGCTTTGTCGCTCTCAACGGTGATCAGGCTTTGATCTGCCTTGACGCTGTCGCCGGGTTTCACCAGCAGTTCGATCACTGCCACGTCTTTGAAGTCGCCGATGTCGGGGACTTTGATGTCGATTTGTGCCATTTGTTCTTCCTCAATTTTTAACTTACTGTGCGAGGTGTACGCGCTTGGGGTTGAACCCGCCGCGCGCGCGGGGCATCCGACTCCGCGAATGTCCCCCGGCTACGGGCTACGCCCCTAGCCTCCTCCTTTATTTGGCAAAACCCCAAGTCCACGCTGCGTCAGATACCCAACGCACGCGGCTAGTCGGTAATGGAGTGCCAACATTGGCAGGATGCCTCTTAAAGCAGCACCCGGCGGAAATCGCCCAGGATTTGACCGAGGTACACGTTAAAGCGTGCCGCGGCCGCGCCGTCGATCACGCGGTGATCCCAAGTGAGCGACAGCGGCAGCATCAGCCGCGGCTGGAACGCCTTACCGTCCCAGATGGGTTCCATCGTCGAGCGACAGACACCCAAAATGGCCACCTCGGGCGCGTTGATGATGGGCGTGAAGTAACGTCCGCCAATGCCGCCCAGGCTGCTGATGGTGAAGCTGGCACCGGTCATCTCAGCCGGGCCGAGCTTGCCGTCGCGCGCTTTTTTCGCCAGCTCGCCCATTTCGGTGCTGATCTGGAAGATGCCTTTTTTGTCAGCATCCTTGATCACCGGCACCATCAGGCCGTTGGGCGTGTCTGCGGCAAAACCGATGTGGTAATACTGCTTGTAGATCAGCGCGTCGCCATCCAGGCTGCTGTTGAACTCGGGGTATTTCTTGAGCGCGGCCACGCAGGCTTTGATCAGAAAAGCCAGCATGGTGACTTTCACGCCGCTCTTCTCGTTTTCTTTGTTGGTGCTGACGCGGAACGCTTCCAGGTCGGTGATGTCGCAGTCGTCATGGTTGGTGACGGCCGGAATCATGATGGCGTTGCGCAGCAGGTTGGCACCGCTGATCTTCTTGATGCGGCTGAGCTCTTTGCGCTCGGTTGGGCCAAATTTGGTGAAGTCCACCACTGGCCAGGGGATCAGACCCAGGCCCGCGCCGTTGTTGCCCGTTGCTGCAGGCTTGGCGTTGGCTTGCGCCGCCTGGGTTTGTACCGCACCACTCATCACCGAGCGGGTAAAAGCCTGCACGTCGTGGTCGGTGATGCGGCCTTTGAGGCCGGTGCCTTTAACCTCATTGAGCGGCACACCCAGTTCGCGGGCGAACTTGCGCACCGACGGGCTGGCGTGCGGCAAGCCCAGCGGGGGCGTGGTCGGGTTGTGTGCGGGCACAGCCACTGCCGTTGCCGCGACCGCTACCGAACCAGTAGCTGCTTGCGCTTGTTCTACCTGGACTGGAGCCGCATTTGATGCAGAACTTGGGCTGGCTCCAGCAGCCGCGGCGCTGGCCTGCGGTGCGGCTGCGGCACTGCCTTGCAGCACGGCCAGCAAGTCACCCATGTTGACCTTGTCACCGAGCTTGACCTTGAGCTCCTGGATGACCCCGGCGGCGCTGGACGGAATTTCCATCGACGCCTTGTCGGATTCGACCGTGATCAAACTTTGCTCGGCTTTCACCGTGTCGCCCACCTTGACCATGACCTCGATCACCGCCACGTCCTTGAAGTCGCCAATGTCAGGCACGCGCACTTCTACCGGGCCGGATGCTACGGGCACTGTAGCCACCGTTGCCGGCACCGGCGTTACTGCTGTTTCAGTAGCTGCTAGCGCTTGCTGGACGGGGGCTGGAGCCTGATTTGATACAGAAGCCTCACCGGCCACTTCCAGCATCAGTACCAGGCTGCCTTCGCTGACCTTGTCGCCCAGCGCCACCTTGAGCTCTTTCACCACGCCAGCGTGGCTGGAGGGGATTTCCATCGAGGCCTTGTCCGATTCCACCGTCAGCAGGCTTTGCTCGGCCTTGACCGTGTCACCGGGTTTGACCAGCAGTTCGATCACTGCCACGTCCTTGAAGTCGCCAATGTCGGGGACTTTGATTTCAATGATCGCCATGATTTTCTTTCTATTCGTTTTGTCTAGTCTCTGATCTATCTGGTCAGCTGGGGTCAGAGCACATTTGCTGCGCAAAGTGATCTGACCCCAACGCTCCAGACTTCTTCGCAAAGTGGTCTGACCCCAAAGTTTTTTAATTACGCGTACAGCGGGTTCACTTTGTCGGTATTGATGCCGTACTTGGCGATCGCTTCACTGACCTTGCTCACCGGCAGTTTGCCGTCTTCACTCAGCGCCTTCAACGCGGCAATCACGATGAAATGGCGGTTGATCTCAAAGTGCTCGCGCAACTTGCTGCGGAAGTCGCTGCGACCAAAGCCGTCGGTGCCCAGCACTTTGTAAGTGCGGCCTTTCGGAATGAAGGCGCGGATTTGCTCAGCATACGACTTGATGTAATCCGTGGAGGCCACCACCGGGCCGTCATGCCCAGCCAGTTGCTGTGTCACAAACGGCACTTTGGCCGCTGCACCGGAGTTGAGCAGGTTGTCGCGCTCGCAGGCCTGGCCGTCGCGCGCCAGTTCGTTGAAGCTCGGGCAACTCCACACGTCAGCGGTCACACCCCAGTCCACGGCCAGCAGTTTTTGCGCCACAAAGCTCTCGCGCAAAATCGTGCCGCTACCCAGCAACTGCACGCGCGGGCCCGCAGCGCCGTCTGCACCCGGTTTGCACAGGTACATGCCCTTGATGATCTGCTCTTCGGTGCCCGGGGTCAGGCCGGGCATGGCGTAGTTTTCGTTCAGCAAGGTCAGGTAATAGAAGACGTTGTCTTGCTTCTCCACCATGCGTTTCAAGCCATGGTGCAGGATCACGCCCACTTCGTGCGCAAAGGTCGGATCGTATGAAACGCAGTTGGGGATGGTGCCCGCCAGAATGTGGCTGTGGCCGTCTTCGTGCTGCAGGCCTTCGCCGTTGAGCGTGGTGCGCCCGGAGGTGCCGCCCAGCAAGAAGCCGCGTGCCTGCATGTCACCCGCAGCCCAGGCCAGGTCACCAATGCGCTGAAAGCCGAACATCGAGTAATAGACGTAAAACGGCACCATGATGCGGTTGCTGGTGCTGTAGCTGGTGGCAGCCGCAATCCAGCTCGCCATGCCCCCGGCTTCGTTGATGCCTTCTTGCAAAATCTGGCCTTTTTTGTCTTCCTTGTAATACATCACCTGGTCTTTGTCCACCGGGGTGTAGTTTTGGCCGGCCGGGTTGTAAATGCCGATCTGGCGGAACAAGCCTTCCATGCCGAAGGTACGGGCTTCGTCCACCAGAATCGGCACCACGCGCTGGCCCAGCGCCTGGTCGCGCAGCAGCTGCGTGATGAAGCGCACGTAGGCTTGGGTGGTGGAAATTTCGCGCCCCTCGGGCGTTGGTTCCAGCACCGCCTTGAAGGTGTCGATGGACGGCACGGTGAAATGCTCGTCGGCCTTGGTGCGGCGGTGCGGCAGGTAGCCGCCGAGTGCTTGTCGGCGCTCGTGCAGGTAGCGCATTTCAGGGGTGTCGTCGGCCGGTTTGTAGAACGGAATGTCCTTGATCTGGCTGTCAGGAATTGGAATGTTGAAGCGGTCGCGGAACGTCTTGATGTCGTCGTCGGTGAGCTTTTTGGTCTGGTGCACGTTGTTTTTGCCCTCGCCGCTCTTGCCCATGCCAAAGCCCTTGACGGTTTTGATCAGCAACACGCTGGGCTGGCCGGTGTGGTTAACGGCGGCGTGGTAGGCGGCATAGACCTTTTGCGGGTCGTGGCCACCGCGGCGCAGTTGCCAGATGTCGTCGTCGCTCATTTTCTCGACCATTTTGGCGGTCTCTGGCGAGCGGCCAAAGAAGTTCTTGCGCACAAACGCACCATCGTTGGCCTTGAAGGCCTGGTAGTCGCCGTCCAGCGTGTCCATCATCACTTTTTTCAGCGCGCCGTCTTTGTCGCGTGCCAGCAGCGGATCCCAGTTGCTGCCCCACAGCAGCTTGATCACGTTCCAGCCTGCACCGCGGAAGGTACCTTCCAGCTCTTGAATGATCTTGCCGTTGCCACGCACCGGGCCGTCCAGGCGCTGCAGGTTGCAGTTGATGACAAACACCAGGTTGTCGAGCTTTTCACGTGCGGCCAGACCAATCGCGCCCAGGCTTTCAACTTCGTCCATTTCGCCGTCGCCACAAAACACCCAGACCTTGCGGTTGGCGGTGTTGGCAATGCCACGGGCGTGCAGGTACTTCAAGAACCGCGCCTGGTAGATCGCCATCAGCGGGCCCAGACCCATCGACACAGTGGGGAACTGCCAGAACTCGGGCATCAGCTTGGGGTGCGGGTAGCTTGACAAGCCCTTGCCACCGGTTTCCTGACGGAAATGCAGCAGTTGCTCTTCGGTCAAACGGCCTTCCAGGTAAGCGCGGGCATAGACACCGGGGGCCACGTGGCCCTGGATATAGATGCAGTCGCCACCGTGGTCAGCGCTTTCGGCGTGCCAGAAGTGGTTGAAACCGGCACCAAACATGTGCGCCAGACTGGCAAAGCTACCAATGTGGCCGCCCAGGTCGCCACCGTCCTCTGGGTGGTGGCGGTTGGCCTTGACCACCATCGCCATGGCGTTCCAGCGCATGTAGGCGCGCAGACGTTCTTCAATCTCGATGTTGCCGGGGCAGCGCTCCTCTTGGTCCGGCTCCAGGGTGTTGACGTAACCGGTGTTGGCCGAAAACGGCATGTCCAGGCTGTTTTGCCGTGCGTGCTCAAGCAACTGCTCCAGCAAATAGTGCGCGCGCTCGGGACCTTCTTGGTCAATGACGGCGCTTAGCGCGTCCATCCATTCACGGGTTTCCTGGGTGTCGAGATCGGGGGTGGCGCGGGCGCTGTCGGGCGCGGGCTGTGCTTGCATGCTTGTCTCCTGTTATTGATGCGAAGGATGTTAGTTGAATTGCCACGTTTTGTCGCAGATCAAATTTTATAGAAATATTGTTATTTTTTCAAATAGTGTTTATATATTTTATATAATGAAATTACACTGACTTCAGTGCGACGGTAGAAACCCTACACTCGCCCCATGTCAACGACCCAGGCCATCCAAGTCACGCGCAGCGCGCCGCTGGCGCCCTTGCGCAGCCTGAACCAATGGTGGAAGTCGCAGCCGCCGCAGCGCCAGGACCGCTATGCCATGCTGGCACCCCTGGCAGCCGTGTTGCTGTTTTTTGCTGCCATCCTGACCTCTTTTGCTTACCTGCGCTTTGAGGAAATTGCGCGCGAGCGCGAGGCCATTCACCGGGACGTGGAATACACCCAGCAACGCCTGCGCCTGCGTCTGCTGGAACAGCAGGAGCAGTTCATGCGCTTTGCGCATGAGGTCGCCAGCCGCGAAATCAGTGCCACTGATTTCATGACACGTGCCGAAGCGTTGACCAACCAATTCCCCGAAATGCGCAGCCTAACCTGGGTGGACGACAAGTTGCGCGTGCGCGTGCGCTATGACCCGCGCGACGACTTCAGCCGATTGCAGAGCGACCCCATGAAGGAGCAAACCACCGAATTCCAGCAGAACTACCGTTTGGCGCGCGACCTGCTGTTGCCGGTGTATTCCACACCAAGCAAGCAGGTCGATGCACCCGCCCAATTGCAACTGCATCTACCCCTGATCGACAAGACCAAGTTCAAAGGCGTGTTGCTGGTGGTCTATCCGATCGACGCCGTGTTCCGCTATGGCATTCCGGATGAAATCAGCGCCAAGTACGCGATGTCGTTCCACGACGCAGACGGCAAGGTGCTGGCAGGCAGCACCCTGTCCGAAAAAACGCTCACGCGAAACCTGCTGCCCTGGTCTAACCCGGTGAATGGCTACGAACTGCCCATATCGCCTGTGGGAAACGGTTTGACCCTGCGCGGTCAGGCGTACCGTACCTCGCATGGCGTGATTGGAAGTGCGCTGTTTTGGCTGGTCATGGTGCTCAGTGCGATCACCGCCTGGCTGCTGCTAGCCAACTGGCGTCACACGCGCAAGCGCATCCAGGCACAAGACGCGCTGGTGCAAGAAACTGCGTTTCGACGCGCCATGGAAAATTCCATGCTCACCGGTATGCGCGCGCTGGACATGACCGGCATGATCACCTATGTGAACGCTGCGTTTTGCAGCATGACCGGCTGGCGGGAAGACGAGCTGATTGGCAAAACCGCCCCTTTCCCGTACTGGCCCGATGAAGACCATGAGCTCCTGAAAAACCGTCTGAGCGAAGAATTGACCGGCCGCGTGGAACCCAGCGGCATCCAATTTCGCGTCAAGCGCAAAAACGGCACCTTGATGGACGCACGCCTGTACGTGTCGCCACTGATCGACGCCTTTGGCCAGCAGACCGGCTGGATGACGTCGATGACCGACATCACCGAACCGAATCGGGTGCGCGAACAACTGGCCGCGTCCCACGAGCGCTTTACCGCCGTCCTGGAAGCACTCGACGCTTCTATTTCAGTAGCACCTCTGGGCAACAACGAACTGCTGTTTGCCAACAAGCTGTATCGCCTATGGTTTGGCGGCGATGTGCAGGGGCATCTGCAATTGATCGCCGAAGCCGGCGTACCAGCACCCGTGGCGCGTGACGAGTCGCAGGACACGGTGGACGTTTTTGCCGGTTTGCCCACCGACGAACTGCCTGACAAGGAAACCGAAAGCGCAGAAATCTATCTGGGCAGCCTGGGGCGCTGGCTAGAGGTGCGCACGCGTTACCTGAGTTGGGTCGATGGACGTCTGGCGCAAATGGTCATCGCCACCGACATCACCGCCAGGCGTGAAGCCGAAGAACAGTCGCAAGTGCAGGCCGAACGCGCGCAGACCTCCAGCCGCCTGATCACCATGGGTGAAATGGCCTCCAGCGTGGCGCACGAACTCAACCAGCCGCTCACAGCCATCAGCAACTACTGCAACGGCATGGTGTCGCGCATTCAGGCGGGTCAGATCACCAACGGAGAATTGCTTGGCGCACTTGAGAAAACCTCGCGTCAGGCCAGCCGCGCAGGGCAGATCATTCAACGCATCCGCTCCTTCGTGAAGCGCAGCGAGCCCAATCGCGCCGTGACGAGCGTCATCACTATTGTCAATGATGCTGTAGAACTAGCCGAGATCGAAATGCGCAGGCACAACGTGCGCCTCACCCAGTACATAGCCCCTAACCTGCCCAGTGTGCTGGTGGACCCGATCCTGATCGAGCAGGTGGTGCTCAATCTGCTCAAGAACGCGGCCGAGGCCATCGACGCCGCGCAGCGCCCGACCGCTCAACGGCTGGTCAAATTGCGGGTGGTACCGGCCCTGGTCGAAGGCAAGCCGGTGATCGAGTTTTCCGTCACCGACTCAGGCGCAGGCATCGCCCCCGACGTGATGGATCGGCTGTACGAGGCGTTCTATTCCACCAAGACCGACGGCATGGGCATCGGGCTGAGTCTGTGCCGCTCGATTGTCGAGTCGCACAAGGGCCGGATGAAAGCACAGAACATTTACAATGGGGCGCAGGAGATAACAGGCTGCTGCTTCGACTTCTGGATACCCAGGCAAAGTGCACCAGCCTCTTTCTCCAGTGCACGTTCCGAACCACAAAAACTTCAGGTTTCGCCATGAGTTTGATTCCCAAAAAAGGCACGGTGTATGTCGTTGACGACGACGACGCTGTGCGCGATTCACTGCAATGGATGCTTGAGGGCAAAGACTACCGCGTGCGATGCTTTGATTCGGCCGAGTCTTTTCTAAGCCGTTTTGATGCCGAAGAAGTCGCCTGCCTGATTGTTGACATCCGCATGGCCGGCATGACCGGGCTGGAGCTGCAAGACCGCTTGCTTGAAACCCATTCGCCTCTGCCACTGGCTTTTATTACCGGCCACGGTGATGTGCCGATGGCGGTCGAGACCATGAAAAAAGGCGCCATGGATTTCATCCAGAAACCTTTTAACGAAGCCAAGTTGGTACCACTGGTCGAACGCATGCTCGAACAGGCCAATGCCGCCTTTGCCGACTATCAGAGTGCTCTGAACCGTGATGCGCTGATGGCTCGTCTGACGCTGCGTGAATCGCAGGTGCTTGAGCGCATCGTGGCGGGCCGACTGAACAAGCAGATTGCCGACGACCTAGGCATCAGCATCAAGACGGTGGAGGCACACCGCGCCAACATCATGGAAAAACTCAGCGCCAACACGGTGGCCGATCTGCTCAAGATTGCGCTCGGCCCCAACGCCAAGAGCTAACTCACGCCTGCCGGGCGCACCTGGCAAACCACCCGGCCCGCCAGCCAATACTTGCGGGCCATTTTTTTGAAGCAAACACCATGACATCTCACACCTCCCCAGCTCAGATCATCGACGGCCTTGCGCTGTCCAAACAGTTGCGCGCTGATGTCACACAGCGCGTGCAGGCACTCAAGGCACGCGGCATCACGCCCGGCTTGGCGGTCATTCTGGTAGGCGAAAACCCGGCCAGCCAGGTGTATGTACGCAACAAGGTCAAGGGTTGCGAAGACTGCGGCTTTCATTCGGTGTTGGAGAAGTACGACGCCGACCTGACCGAGGCCGCCCTGCTGGCGCGCATCGACGCGCTCAACCGCGACCCCGCCATCCACGGCATTCTGGTGCAGCTGCCGGTGCCCAAACACATCGACGCCAACAAGGTCATCGAAGCCATTTCCCCGGCCAAGGATGTCGATGGCTTTCACATCGCCAGCGCGGGCGCGCTGATGACCGGTATGTCCGGCTTTGTGCCGTGCACGCCGTATGGCTGCATGAAGATGCTGGAATCGATTGGCTACGACTTGCGCGGCAAACACGCAGTGGTGATCGGCCGCAGCAACATTGTGGGCAAGCCCATGGCGCTGCTGCTGCTGCAAAAAAATGCCACCGTCACCATCTGCCACAGCGCCACGCGCGACCTGAAAGCCCTCACCCTGCAGGCCGACGTGATTGTGGCCGCTGTGGGCAAGCGCAACGTGCTCACCGCCGACATGGTCAAGCCCGGCGCCGTAGTGCTGGATGTGGGCATGAACCGCAACCCTGAGGGCAAGCTCTGCGGCGATGTAGATTTTGAAGGTGTACGCCAGGTGGCAAGCTACATCACCCCCGTGCCGGGTGGGGTTGGCCCCATGACCATTACCATGTTGCTAGTGAATACCCTGGAATCTGCTGAGCGTAGCGCTTGATGAACAACCCTTTACTCGCTTTTGAAGGTCTGCCGCGTTTTGACGCGGTGCAGGCTTGCCATGTTGAACCCGCCATCGACGCCCTGTTGGCACAGGCCGAAGCGGCGTTGCACACCGTGACCCAACCCGGCTTTGAGGCCAGCTGGAGCGCCATCGCGCGTGAGTTGGACGTCGCTGTGGAACGTTTGTCTTGCGCCTGGGGCACGGTGAACCACCTCAACGCCGTGGCCGACACGCCCGAACTGCGCGCCGCCTTCAACGCCGCACTGCCCAAGGTGACCGCGTTCTACACCCGCATGGGCGCCGACGAAGCGCTGTACGCCAAATACAAGGCCATCGGCCCAGCCACGCTCACACCCGCGCAGCGCCAGGCGCAGCGCAACGCACTGCGCAACTTTGTGCTCGGCGGGGCCGAACTGCAAGGCCAGCCGCGCCAGCGTTTTGCCGAGATCCAGGAGCGCCAGGCTGCCTTGAGCCAGAAGTTCAGCGAAAACGCGCTCGACGCCACTGACGCCTTTACCTATTTGGCCAGCGACGCTGAGATGGCGGGCATTCCGGCAGATATTGCTGCCGCCGCGCGCGAAGCGGCCAGCCAAGCCGGACAAACGGGGTATCGACTCACGCTCAAGCTGCCGTGCTACCTGCCGGTGATGCAGTTTGCGCACAACCGCTGCTTGCGCGAAACGATGTACCGCGCTTACGTCACGCGTGCCTCGGACCAGGCAGACAGTACCGGGCGCGCGTTTGACAACACCGCCATCATGCACGAGCTGCTGGCGCTGCGCGAGGAAGAAGCTGCGTTGCTGGGTTTTGCCAATTTTGGCGAACTGTCGCTGGCGCCAAAAATGGCCAACAACCCGGCGCAGGTGATCGAATTTTTACGCGACCTGGCACAACGCGCACGCCCGTTTGCCGAGCAGGATGTGGCCGACCTGCGCGCCTTTGCACATGAGCACTTGAAGCTGGACGACCCGCAGCCCTGGGACTGGCCTTACATCAGCGAAAAACTCAAGGAGGCGCGCTACGCTTTCAACGAGCAAGAAGTCAAACAGTACTTCGGTCTGCCCAAGGTGCTCAGTGGCTTGTTCAAGATCGCCGAAACCCTGTTTGAAGTGGCCATCCGCGAAGACCAGGCACCCGTGTGGGCCGACGGTGTGCGTTTTTTTCGCATCGAACGCAGCCAGTCACCAGACCAGACACCCGCGCTCGTCGGACAGTTTTACCTGGACCCGAGCGCGCGTACCGGCAAACGTGGCGGCGCCTGGATGGACGACGTGCGCGCACGCTGGCTGCGTCCGGATACACAGATACTACAAACGCCGGTAGCACACCTGGTGTGCAATTTCGCCAGCGCAATGGATGGCAAGTCGGCGCTGCTGACACACGACGACGTCACCACGCTGTTCCACGAGTTCGGCCATGGTCTGCACCATATGCTGACACAGGTTGACGAGCGCGATGTGTCGGGCATCAGCGGCGTTGAATGGGACGCGGTCGAATTGCCGAGCCAGTTCATGGAAAACTTTTGCTGGGAATACAGCGTGCTACAGCACATGACAGCGCACGTGGACACGGGTGCGCCGCTGCCACGCGCGCTGTTTGACAAGATGCTGGCGGCCAAGAACTTTCAGAGTGGCATGCAGACCTTGCGTCAAATTGAGTTTTCGCTGTTTGACATGTTGCTGCACACCGCACAGACGCCGGGTGACGACATTCAAGCCCTGCTGCAACAGGTGCGCCAAGAGGTGGCAGTGATTCAGCCACCGGCGTGGTCGCGCACGGCGCACACGTTCAGCCACATTTTTGCCGGTGGCTACGCGGCTGGCTATTACAGCTACAAGTGGGCCGAGGTGTTAAGCGCCGACGCCTACGCGGCGTTTGAAGAGGCCGCGAGCGACCCTACAACCGCACTGGAAACCGGTCGGTGCTTTCGCCGCGAAATACTGGAAGCCGGTGGCAGTCGCCCCGCAATGGAATCATTCAAGGCATTTCGCGGCAGAGCGCCTACACTGGAGGCTCTGCTGCGACACCAAGGCATGACGCCAGTCAACCATGTCAATTAACCCATTTTCTGTAGCAACGCACGCCGCCTGCGTAGCGCTGATGACGCTCACCAGCCTGGCCAGTGCCCAGGCACAAACGGTGTACCGCGGCGTCGCTAGCAACGGACAGGTCACATTTTCTGATCGCCCCAGCAGCCGAGCCAGCCAGCCGATACAGATTCGAATCAGCGTTCCGGCCAACACCCCACAATACACCAACCTGCCATTGGCCTTGCGCCAATTGGTCGCCAATTATCCGGTCACGCTTTACAGCGCCAGTGGCTGCGCGCCGTGTGACAAGGGCCGTACGCTGCTCATCGAGCGCGGCGTACCTTTTATCGAAAAAACCGTCGATCAGCCGCAAGACGTCCAGGCACTCAAGCGCCTGACTGATTCCACGGCGTTACCTCTGTTAACCTTGGGTGCGCAACAGCTCAAGGGTTTTTCCGCCTCCGAATGGCAACAATTTTTGGACGTCGCCGGTTACCCTGAGACCAGCCAATTACCGGCCAACTACCGCAATCCACCCGCCGAGCCGTTGGTAGCACTGCCAACGGCGACCGCGCCCAGCGCTGCTACCATCCCGCCAGCGCCAGCCCCGGTACAGCCCGCCCCCGCGCCAGTCACACCGCGTACCACGCCCAGCAACCCGGCAGGTATTCAATTCTGAGACCTTGCGGGACAGATCAAAGCGACACGAAGTGCGCGTGCTCTGTCCTCAACTGATTAAAACCTTGCGGGACAGATCAAAGCGACACGAAGTGCGCGTGCTCTGTCCTCAACTGATTAAACCGGCGGCAGCGCCACCTGGTGATCGACGCTGTACCGATAGTCGTTAAAGATGTGCTCGGCGCTAAGCAACTGATAGCTGCCGTCGGCGTTCTTGCGCGTGGTGTCCTTGAGCCGGTAGGTGTAGTGACCACAAGTCCACAGTTTGAAGTTGCGCATCTGCGTGCACAGACAGGTCTTGTCCAGCACCGAGATGTTTTTGCCGTCGGGGTGCAACGCCAGCTCGCGATTGTAGGCGGTGACGTAGGCGCAGTTGCCGTTGCCGTCGAGCAGATAGCCGTAGGACTCGCAATTTGGGCGAATGCCGTCGCCAATGGCCGGTGACCCTTTCAGCATGCGCATCGGGTAGCCCGTGGGCGAGATGGTGTTGACGATGATGTCGTCTTCATTGGCGCGGTAGTAGTCCTGCTTGACGTCCGTCGGCAGACCGCATTCATGCGCCACCGTAAAGCGCGTGGCCACCTGCACCGCCGCCGAGCCCGATTCCAGAAACGACACCGCGTCGCTGCCGGTAAAAATACCACCCGCCGCGATGACCGGAATGTCGAGCTGTTCGTCTTTGACAAACTTGATCACCTCGGCCACGATGGTGACCAGGTCGTAGTCGGCCCAATCCATGCCAAAACCCAGATGCCCACCGGCCAATGGCCCCTCAACGACCACGTAGTCGGGCTTGCGCTCCAGCCGCGCGTTCTTGCGCAGGAACAGTTGCAGCGCGCGCACACTGCTGACGATGATGCCCAGCTTGGCGTCCCGAAACCGTGGATGGTCGGCAATCAGGCCAAAAGAGCCCAGATGCAGCCCGGCGCTGAGCGTGATGCCGTCGATGCCGGCGTCAAGCGCGCTGGCCATGCGCACCTGCAAGGTCTCACGCGGGCCGTTCATGGTGAGCTTTTCCATGCAGTTCACAAAGATCAGGCCATCGCCTTTTTTGGCCTCCATGGTGGCGCCTACATGACGGCGCGTGGCCTCGGCCAGAATGTCCAAGTCAAACTTGACCTGCGACTTGTCGGCGTTAAGGATGTTGTGCTTGTAGAACCTGGTTTTGTCCTTGACAAAACTGGTGTCAAAACGCCGGTCCGACACGTCGTTGACCATGGCGTCCGAGATGTGCCCGATGCCGCCCAGTCGGGCCGTTTCCAGCGCCAGCTCGGCGGTCGAAATATCAACCCCCATGCCGCCCACCATGATCGGCACATATTCTTTATGACCGAACTTCAGCCGAAAATCGTCCACACGTTTCATGAAAATCCTTGGCAATCAAGGCGCTTGCCACACGATGCACCACCTTGAAAAATGTCGGGGCAGGATGGCCTCGAGAAGCATGAATTCTACCCACGCACCCCTAGTCGCAAAAGGCCGAACTCAATACCCATGACCGCGCTGTATGCTTGCACGTTGATTGTCACAAACACCCTGTATATGAACGCTCGCAACACATCTTTGTCAAATCCTGGCGCGCTCGACGGCGTGCACATCCTGAGCTTGAGCTTGAACCTACCCGGGCCCGCTGCGCTTCTTCGGTGCTGCAAGATGGGCGCGCGCTGCATCAAGCTCGAACCACCTGCACCCGCATCGCCAACGCAATCGGCGGGCAGCGTCACCGGCGACCCGATGAGCGCGTACAGCCGCGCCGCCTACGACGCCCTGCACCAGGGCATCAGCGTGTGCAGCGCCGACCTAAAAACCGACGCCGGTCAAGACGCACTGCACGCCGAACTGGCGCAGGCCGACGTGCTCCTGACCTCATTTCGCCCCAGTGCCTTACCCAAGTTGGGGCTGGAGTGGACGCAACTGCACCAGCGCTATCCGCGCTTGTCGTTGGTGACGATCGTCGGTGCAGCCGGGGCGCGCGCCGAAGAGCCTGGCCACGACCTGACCTACCTGGCAGAAAACGACCTGGTCACCGGGCTGGACTTGCCCGCCACGCTGTACGCTGACATGGCCGGAGCGCTGATGGCTAGCGAAGCGGTGTTGCAGGCGGTGCTGCTACAAAAACAAACCGGAACCGGGCGCTTTTTTGAAGTGGCGCTGGCCGACGCAGCGGCGCACCTGGCGCAGCCGCGCGCCTGGGGTCTGACCCTGCCCGGCACCGCCATCGGCGGCGGCCACGCCGGTTACCGTGTTTATCCGTGCGCCGACGGCCGCGTGGCGTTAGCCGCGCTGGAACCACACTTTGCCAAGGCCTTGTGCAGGGCGATCGGCGTCACCTGGGACGGGCCCGCCACCATGCTACGAGCAACCACCCATCAACAGGTAACCGCTTTCATGGCAACACTGACCTGCGCCACGCTGGACAGCCTGGGGCACGAGCACGACATTCCGCTGCATATACTCCCAAATAAATAGCTGCTTACGCTTTCAGATAAAGGGCTGAACAGATTTTTTACTTGTAGAACAAAAGCGCCACCGCGCGCGCTTCCATGGCCTGACCCTGGCCCACGGGTCCCATTTTTTCAGCCGTTTTGGCTTTCACGTTGACCTGATCCACGGCGATGCCCAACACGTCGGCGATACGCTGGCGCATGGCCGTGATGTAGGGCATCAGCTTGGGCGCCTGCGCGATCACGGTGCTGTCCACGTTGCCAATTTCAAAGCTGCGCGCGCGCACCCGGCGTGCCGCCTCTTGCAGCAACACGCCAGAGTCGGCGCCCCTGAACTGGGGGTCGGTGTCCGGAAAATGCGTGCCAATGTCGCCCAGCGCAGCCGCCCCCAGCAGCGCGTCGGTAATGGCGTGCAACAGTGCATCGGCGTCTGAATGTCCGTCCAGCCCCAAATGAAAAGGCACTTCGACGCCACCCAGCATCAGCTTGCGCCCGGGCACCAGCGCGTGAATGTCCCAACCCTCGCCGATTCTGAATGTCATGGTGCTGTCCTATGGGATGCGTTACAACTGGCGACTGAGCAGCACTGCTGCGGCAAGCTCAAAATCTTCCGGGTACGTCACCTTGAAATTTTGCGCGCTGCCCGCTACCAGTCTGGGCGCCAGCCCTAAGGCTTCAATGGCGCTGGATTCATCGGTAACCCCCTCGCCCGCCAGTTCCAGCGCTTCCAGCAAGCTGCCCAGGCGAAACATTTGCGGTGTTTGCGCCAGCCACTTGTCGGCGCGCGCCAGGGTGGCGCTGACGCGTCCATCGACGGCCACCTTCAGGGTATCTGGCAGTGGCAGTGCCAGTAAGCCGCCCACATCGTCGTCCAGGCACGCGTCCAGCAACTGGTTGATCTGCGCGGGCGTGATCAAGCAGCGCGCGGCGTCGTGCACCAACACCCAGTCGTGCGCCACCGCGCCTTCTTCTTGCAACGTATTGAGTCCATTAAAAACGCTTGTAGCCCTTGTGGAACCTCCGCAAGCAGCTACGATAAATGAAGCATTCTGCACCTGTTCCGACTGAAAAAACGTATCCTGCGGCGACACCACCACCAGCGTCTGGTCGATGCGCGCCACCTCTTCAAAAGCCTGCAAGGTGTGCAGCACCATCGGCTGGCCAGCCAGCATCTGGTACTGTTTGGGCCCGGCCGCCCCCGCGCGCGAACCGGTACCGGCGCAGGGGATCAGCGCCCAACAGCGTGGGCAAGCAGCAGGCGCAAGAGAGATGTCGGTCAGTTCGGTCATGGTTGCGCTGCATTCTAGAATCGACGCTGTCACACCCTGCCCATGCTTGAGCAGGGTGTTGGCGTTTTCGCTGTTTATTCCAATTCTCTGCCCCCAAGCCCACCCACTGCGCATGGATTTACCCAAACTGACCCCTGGCCAGCGCTACACCCTACCCCAGCCGCCGGGTTCCGCTGACGCTTTGCTGCTGGCGCGCTTAGCCGTTCGCGACAAAGCCGCAGGGCGGGTTACCGCCATCGTCAGCGCCGACGCGCTGGATGCGCAACGCCTGCAAGACGAGCTGACTTTTTTTGCCCCTGAGCTGCGCTGTGTGCTGTTTCCGGACTGGGAAACGCTGCCCTACGACACGTTTTCGCCGCACCAGGATTTGATCAGCGAACGGCTGGCCACGCTGTGGCGCATCAGCCAGCATGACCATGACACGGGTGCCGACGTGGTGCTGGTGCCCGCGACCACCGCGCTGTACCGGCTGGCGTCGCCGAGCTTTCTGGCGGGCACCACGTTTCACTTCAAGGTCAAGCAGCGCCTGAACGACGCCAAGCTCAAGGCGCAACTCACACTGGCGGGCTACAACCACGTCAGCCAGGTCGTGAGCCCCGGCGAATACGCGGTGCGCGGCGGGCTGATCGACCTGTTTCCGATGGGCAGCCCGGTACCCTACCGCATTGACCTGTTTGACGACGAAATCGACTCGATCCGCAGCTTTGACCCCGACAGCCAGCGCAGCCTGTACCCGGTGCCCGAGGTACGCCTGCTGCCCGGGCGCGAGTTTCCGATGGACGAGGCCGCGCAAACACGCTTTAGAAGCCGCTGGCGCGAGCTGCTTGAAGGCGATCCGACGCGCAGCCGCATCTACAAAGACATGGGCAATGGGGTGGCCACGGCGGGCATCGAGTACTACCTCCCGTTGTTTTTTGAAGCCACAGCCACCGTGTTTGACTACCTGGGTGATGCTGCCACCGTGGTGTTGCATGGCGAGTTGGAACCCGTGTTTAGCCACTTTTGGCAAGACACGCGCGAACGCTATCGGCTGGTGCAAGGTGTACCGGAACACCCGGTGCTGCCGCCAGAGGCGCTGTTTTTAAGCGCCGAGCAGTTTTACACGCGCGTCAAGCAGCACGCGCAACTGGCTCTGCGACCGCCCCCTGGCGCCTATGCCGAGTTTGAGGCGCTGCCAACCTTGACGGTGACACGCGGCGCAGACGACCCGCTGGCAGCGCTCAAGCGCCACATGCGCAACACGCAGCAGCGTGTGCTGGTGCTGGCCGACAGCGATGGCAGGCGCGCCAGCTTGCTCGACTTTTTGCGCAACGGCGGCATCGACGTACCAAGCTTCGATGCGCTGGCCGAGTTTCAGGCCAGCGACGAAAAAGCTGGCATCGCCACCGCTGCGCTAGCGCAGGGTTTTGCCTGGCTTGAAGCCGGCCTCGACCTGATCACCGAAGCCGAGCTGTTTGCCGCCAGCCCCACGGTGCGCAGGCGTAAAAAGCAGGAAGCCACCAGCGACGTTGAGGCGCTCATCAAAGACCTGGCCGAGCTGAAAGTGGGCGACCCGGTGGTGCACAGCGCGCACGGCATTGGCCGCTACCAGGGCTTGGTTCATCTTGATATTGGAAATAAATTACCCAATGGTGAAAATGAGATACAAGAGTTTCTTCATCTAGAGTATGCAGACAAAGCGGTGCTCTATGTGCCGGTGAGCCAGTTACACCTAATCAGCCGCTACACCGGCGTCAGCTCTGACGAAGCCCCCTTGCACAGGCTGGGCAGCGGCCAGTGGGAAAAAGCCAAGCGCAAGGCAGCCGAGCAGGTGCGCGACACCGCCGCTGAGCTGCTCAACATTTACGCCCGGCGTGCGGCGCGCGAAGGCCATGCCTTCAGGTACAGCCCGGGCGACTACGAAGCCTTTGCCAAAGACTTTGGCTTTGAAGAAACGCCCGACCAGGCCGCCGCCATCCACGCTGTGATTCAGGACATGATCAGCCCGCGCCCGATGGACCGCTTGGTGTGCGGCGACGTGGGCTTTGGCAAGACCGAAGTGGCCTTGCGCGCCGCGTTTGTAGCGGTGCTGGGCGGCAAGCAGGTCGCCTTCTTGGCACCGACCACCTTGCTGGCCGAGCAGCATTACCAGACGCTGGTGGACCGCTTTGCCAAATGGCCGGTCAAGGTGGCCGAGATGAGCCGCTTCCGCTCGGCCAAGGAAATTAGCTCCGCACTTAAGGGCCTGGGCGACGGCAGCGTCGACATTGTGGTGGGCACGCACAAGCTCTTGAGCCAGAAAACCGAGTTCAAGAACCTGGGTTTGCTCATCATCGACGAGGAACACCGCTTTGGCGTGCGCCACAAAGAGGCGATGAAAGCGCTGCGCGCCGAAGTCGATGTACTTACGCTCACCGCCACCCCCATCCCGCGCACACTGGGCATGGCGCTCGAAGGCCTGCGGGATCTCTCCGTGATTGCCACCGCGCCGCAGCGCCGCCTGGCCATCAAGACCTTTGTGCGCAGCGAAAACAACGGCGTGATCCGCGAGGCCGTGCTGCGCGAGCTCAAGCGCGGCGGGCAGGTCTATTTTTTGCACAATGAGGTGGAAACCATCGAAAACCGCCGCGCCAAGCTTGAAGAGTTATTGCCCGAAGCGCGCATCGCCGTGGCGCACGGACAGATGGCCGAGCGGCAGTTGGAAGCCGTGATGCGCGACTTTGTGGCGCAGCGCAGCAACCTGCTGCTGTGCTCGACCATCATTGAAACCGGCATCGACGTACCCACCGCCAACACCATTGTGATGAGCCGCGCCGACAAGTTTGGCCTGGCGCAATTGCACCAGTTGCGCGGGCGCGTCGGGCGCAGCCACCACCAGGCCTACGCCTACCTGCTGGTGCCCGACCTGGAAGGCCTGACCAAGCAGGCGCAACAGCGCCTGGACGCGATTCAGAGCATGGAAGAACTCGGCAGCGGTTTTTACCTGGCCATGCACGACCTGGAAATCCGCGGCGCGGGCGAGGTACTGGGCGACAACCAGAGCGGCAACATGATGGAGGTGGGTTTTCAGCTTTACAACGAGATGCTGGCCGAAGCGGTGCGCAGCCTCAAAGCCGGCCACGAGCCCGACCTGATGGCACCGCTGCACGCCACTACCGAAATCAACCTGCATGCCCCCGCCCTGCTACCTGATGACTACTGCGGCGACGTGCAGTTGCGCCTGAGCTTTTACAAAAAACTGGCCACAGCCAAAAGCACCGACGCCATTGACCGGCTTATGGAAGAACTGATCGACCGCTTTGGCAAACTGCCCGCGCAAGCGCAAACGCTAGTGGACACGCATCGCCTGCGCGTGCTCAGCGAACCCTACGGCGTGACCAAGGTGGATGCCGCGCCAGCCGTGATCAGCATCACGTTCAAGAAAAATCCGCCGATTGATGCGCTGAAAATCATCGGGTTGATCCAGAAAAACAAGCACATCAGACTCGCGGGCAACGAAAAATTACGCATCGAGCGCGCCCTGCCTGAGGCAAAAGACCGCGCGCAGATGGTGCGAGATGTGCTGCGCAATCTGGGGCAACCGGTGACGGAAACGCAATAACATGACCCGCTGGATCACCGTGTTTTCCTCCTAAGGGATGCGGAAAGTGCAAATGTCCCGTTTATGGCGAGTGCTGACAGGAGGCAGTGCTAGGCGCAAAGCGCGCCGTGCAGCTCGGCTGCACAAACGATTTGCAACGACGCAATGCGCCTGGCATTGCCGCCAGAAATGGGATATTTGTGATTTCCGCATCCCTAAGTGCTCGACCGAAAAGCAACAATCAACATGTATCTGCCGCGCTGACGTGCTTGTAGAAACGATCAACACCTCCTGCGGCAGACAAACTCGATGTTCAGGCCTGTCCCCTTAAAATCCGGTCAATTTCCCTCTTGACACACACAACGCCATCTCCCCGGATGCCGTTTGCCAATATCTGCACACACCCATGACCGATACCCTGCAACAACCTGGCCTGAACAGCCTGTCCAAATCGTTTGAGCCCACCGCGCTAGAGGCGCATTGGGGGCCAGAGTGGGAAAAGCGCGGCTACGGAGTGGCCGGTTTTCGCGGCACCGGCGCACCCAGCGCCTCCGCCGCCGCGCGCGGCGACAACTTCTGCATCCAGTTGCCGCCGCCCAATGTGACCGGCACGCTGCACATGGGGCACGCGTTCAACCAGACCATCATGGACAGCCTGACGCGCTATCACCGCATGGCGGGCTTCAACACCGCCTGGATTCCGGGCACCGACCACGCCGGTATTGCGACCCAGATTGTGGTGGAGCGCCAGTTGCAAGCCCAGGGCATCAGCCGCCACGACATGGGCGCCACACCGCCTGAAGCGCGCAAGAACTTTGTGAGCAAAGTCTGGGAATGGAAAGCCAAGAGTGGAGACACCATCACCACCCAGATGCGCCGTATGGGCGACACGGTGGACTGGAGCCGCGAATACTTCACCATGGACCCCAAGCTGTCCAAAACCGTGACCGAAACCTTTGTGCGCCTGTACGAGCAAGGCCTGATCTACCGTGGCAAACGCCTGGTCAACTGGGACCCGGTGCTGATGAGCGCCGTCAGTGACCTGGAAGTGGAATCTGAAGAAGAAGACGGCAGCCTGTGGCACATCCTGTACCCGTTTGCCGACGGCCCGCAGTTGGTGAACGGTGAACTGGCCCCCGGCCTGGTCGTGGCCACCACACGCCCCGAGACCCTACTGGGCGACGTGGCTGCCATGGTGCACCCGGATGACGAGCGTTACAAAAACCTGATCGGCAAACACGTCACGCTGCCCTTGTCAGGTAACACGCGCGCGGCCTGGCGCAGCATCCCGATCATTGCCGACGACTATGTGGAAAAGGACTTTGGCACCGGCGTGGTCAAAGTCACCCCGGCGCACGACCAGAATGACTACGCGGTAGGCCAACGTCACAAATTGCCGATGATTTGCGTGCTGACGCTGGATGCCAAAATTGACAGTACTGCACCCAGCGCCTATGTCGGCCTGGACCGCTTTGCAGCACGCAAGCAGATCGTCAAAGACCTGCAGGCTCTGGAGCTCATGGTCGAGATCAAAAAACACAAGCTGATGGTCCCGCGCTGCGCCCGCACCGGCCAGATCATCGAGCCGATGCTCACCGACCAGTGGTTTGTGGCCATGTCGAAAGTGTCTGAACAAGACCCCACTGGCAAAAGCATCACGCAAAAAGCCATCGACGCGGTTCAATCCGGCCAGGTCAAATTTGTGCCCGAGAACTGGGTCAACACCTACAACCAGTGGATGAACAACATTCAGGACTGGTGCATCAGCCGCCAGCTGTGGTGGGGGCATCAGATTCCGGCGTGGTACACCGAAGATGGTACTGTTTTTGTAGCAAGAAGTGAAGAAGAGGCAAGGGCCAAAGCACTAAAAACAGGTTACACCGGGGCCCTCAATCGTGACGAAGATGTGCTCGATACCTGGTACTCCTCCGCTTTGGTGCCTTTCTCAACCATGGGATGGCCCAACAGCGCAGCTCAGACCGGTGCCCTTGGCGAACCGGGCGATGTCGCTAGCGCGGCACATCTGAGCCCGGTCGGCAAGGGTTCCGGCCTGAGCGGATCCGAAGCCAAAACAAGCCTGAACGACATCGACCTCTACCTGCCCAGCAGCGTGCTGGTTACCGGCTACGACATCATCTTCTTCTGGGTCGCCCGGATGATCATGATGACGACCCATTTCACCGGCAAAGTACCGTTCAAACACGTCTATATCCACGGCCTGGTGCGAGACGCGCAAGGCCACAAAATGAGCAAGAGTGAGGGCAACGTGCTCGACCCGGTGGACTTGATTGACGGCATTGCCCTGCCCGAGCTGCTGGTGAAACGCTGTGAGGGTCTGCGCAAGCCTGAGACCGCCCCGCAGGTTCGCAAAAATACCGAGAAAGAATTCCCCACTGGCATCCCCGCCTTTGGCGCAGATGCCCTGCGCTTCACCTTTGCGTCACTCGCCTCGCTGGGCCGCAGCATCAACTTCGACAGCAAGCGCTGCGAAGGCTACCGCAATTTCTGCAATAAGCTCTGGAACGCCAGCCGCTTTGTCCTGATGAACTGCGAGGGGCAAGACTGTGGCTTGAAGGAACACACTGCCGCCGAATGCGAAGTCGGTGGGTTATTGGGCTCTGACCCCCAAAACCCAAGCTACCTGGACTTCAGCGCAGCCGACCGCTGGATCGTCTCGCTACTACAGCAAACCGAAGCCACCGTAGCACAAGGCTTTGCCGACTACCGCCTGGACAACGTGGCGCAAACTATTTACGACTTTGTCTGGAACGAGTTTTGCGACTGGTATCTTGAAATTGCCAAGGTGCAAATCAACACCGGCAGCGCGGCGCAGCAACGCGCCACCCGCCGCACGCTGATCCGCACGCTGGAAACCATCCTGCGCCTAGCGCACCCGATCATCCCGTTTGTGACCGAAGAGTTGTGGCAAAAAGTTGCGCCTGTTGCGGGGCGGCTAGCCCCCGCAACCGCCGATGTTTCGGGGCGTGCTGCCCCATCGGTCTCAGTGGCCGCCTACCCGGTGAGCCAGCCTGAACGCATTGACACCGCCGCCATGGCGCATGTCGCCAAGCTCAAAACATTGGTTGATGCCTGTCGCAATTTGCGCGGCGAGATGCAGGTCTCACCGGCGCAGCGCCTGCCCTTGTTTGTGATCGCCTCCAGCGCGGAATCGGCCTTCATCAAGGGTGCCGCTCCCGTTCTGCAAGCCCTGGCCAAACTGAGCGAAGTGCGTGTATTTGACAACGAGGCCGCCTGGGCCGCCGCCGCACAAGCTGCCCCGGTGGCGGTGGTGGGCGAGGCGCGTGTATGCCTGTTCATGGAAATTGATGTGGGGGCTGAAAAGCTGCGCCTAGGCAAAGAACTGGCACGACTGGAAGGCGAAATCGTCAAAGCCAACGGCAAGCTGGGCAACGAATCGTTTGTAGCCCGCGCGCCCGCTGCGGTGATCGAACAAGAGCGCAAACGCCTGGCGGACTTTGAAGCTACCGTGGCCAAGGTCAAAGACCAGTTGGCACGGCTGGGCTGAGAAACTACCCTGGGGTGCCACGACACGACACCAGAGCATGGTGTCGCACAGCCCTAAATAAGCTGGTACCGGTGGACTCAGCGGCGCCGCAGCACGTGGATGTAGTTGGTGGCAAAGGTTTGCTGTTCCAGCAGCTCATTGCCGGTCTGCTTGGCAAACGCCTGAAAGTCTTTGACTGACCCCGCGTCGGTGGCAATCACCTTCAGGGTTTGTCCGCTTTGCATGTCGCTGAGCGCCTTTTTGGCCTTAAGGATGGGCAACGGGCAGTTCAAGCCACTGGTGTCAATTTCTTTGTCGGTTTGCATGGTCTGGTCCTGAAAAAATAGCGGGCATCATGCCGGAAAAACGCCGGTGGACAGGTAGCGGTCGCCCCGGTCGCACACAATGAAAACAATGGTTGCCTTGCGTACGGTTTGGGCCAATTCTTGCGCCACCCAGCAAGCCCCTGCAGCAGAAATGCCGGCAAAAATGCCTTCATCGCGCGCCAGCTGACGGCACATCTCTTCGGCATTTTCCTGGCTCACGTAGCGCAGTTCATCCACATGGCTGGGGTCGTAAATCTTGGGCAGATAGGCCTGTGGCCACTTGCGGATGCCCGGAATGCGCGAACCCTCGGTAGGCTGCACACCGATGATCTTGATCGCCGGGTTCTTCTTCTTGAGGTATTGCGACACACCGGTAATGGTGCCGGTGGTCCCCATCGCGCTCACAAAATGCGTCACCTTGCCCTTGGTTGCTTGCCAAATCTCTGGGCCGGTGGTCTCAACGTGGATGCGCGGGTTGTCTGCATTTGCAAACTGGTCCAGCACATAGCCCTTGCCTTCGCGCGCCATCTGATCGGCCAGGTCACGCGCGTACTCCATGCCGCCACTCTTGGGCGTCAGGATCAGCTCAGCGCCAAAGGCCTTCATGGTCTGTGCGCGCTCAATTGACAGGTCTTCGGGCATCACCAGCACCATGCGGTAACCCTTGACGGCTGCTGCCATCGCCAGCGCGATACCCGTGTTGCCAGAGGTGGCCTCGATCAGCGTGTCGCCCGGGTGAATGTCACCGCGTTCCTGCGCCCGAGCGATCATTGAAAACGCCGCCCGGTCCTTGACCGAGCCTGCGGGGTTGTTGCCTTCGAGCTTGCCCAAAATCACGTTGCCGTGCGCGGCACAAGCTTCGGCGCCAACGCGTTGCAATCGCGCCAGCGGCGTGTTACCGATCAGGTCTTCAATGGTTGGATAGTTCATAGGTCGCACTGTGCCATAATTCGCGCTCTTTCAACCCGCCCGGGTGGTGAAATTGGTAGACGCAGGGGACTCAAAATCCCCCGGAGAAATCCGTGCCGGTTCGATTCCGGCCCCGGGCACCAAGACAATGGTCTTACCGAACATCATAGCCTTTCATCACCCGCACGCTCGCAAGCGTAGCGGGTTTTTCTTTGCCTTGTTCGGCCACCATCGGTCAAGTCGTATCATCAGTGCTGAATTTTTCTACTTTTTCGATCGTATCAGCCAAGCACCAACACGCCAGTTGCAACAAGATACAGTTAAGGGGAATCTATGGCACGGACAGATGGCAGATGGCAACCCGCACAACGCCAAACATGGCAATGATTGAATAGGTATCCTTTTGCTGAGCAGCATTGTCTTTCGTCGTCACACTCACAGCCGACATCGCGCTGCTGCAATAACCCACCCAGCCATGCACCACGCCTTGAATTTCAGGCAGATTTTGACTGGATTTTTTCTGCTCGGGGTCACCCTGGGTTGCGGCGCGCTCAGTCTGGGTTCCGCACAGGGTACCGTCTGGCTGGGACAACCGATCGATCTGCGCATTCAGATCAAGATCAATCCGGGCGACGACGCAGCGGCACTGTGTTTTACGGCGAACCTGTTTCATGCAGACGCCCGCGTCAGCGGCGAACAGGTCCGGTTGAGTATCGAGCCAGGCGGATCCGCGGACGAGGTGTCGCTGCGGCTGCGTTCGGCTGCATTGGTCGATGAACCCGTCGTCACCATCGTTCTGAAAGCTGGCTGCGTGCAGCCCGTCACCCGTCGCTATGTGCTGCTGGCGGACGTTCCTGCCGATGGCGCAATTTTGCCGCCGATGCCAGAGGCTGACGCCCGGCCCCAGGTTGACACCAAAACCCATAAAAATCCAGTCAGGCCATCGGCACCACGGCTTGCCAACCAGTCAACCACCGCAAGTGCGGCTGTTGCACCAGCCCCGGTCGCGTCCGCCCCTGTCGTGGCGAGCATCGTGCGCACGCAACGGTCGGGTCGATTGGGAGTCAAGCCACACCTGAAGCTCGACCCCCTGAAATTCACGGTTGAACGTGAGCTTGTTTTGCGTAGTTCAACCGAACTGTTAACGCTACCGACGCAAGATGCCTCCGAGCGGGCGCAGGCGGCCGCGTTGTGGCGTGCCATCAACGCGGCCCCCGAAGACATACTTCTTACTGTGCGGCAGTTTCAGTCGCTACAGTCCGAAGCTACCGCGCTAAAGATGCAGAATCAGAAAAATGAAGCGGCCGTTGCCGACCTGGCAGCGCGCCAGCAGAGTGCTCTGACCGAGCGCTATAGCGGTGCTCTCGTGTTCGGCTTGCTGGTTGCGCTGGTTGCGGCGGCGGGGGCTGCCGCCTATTTCTGGCGCGCCAGACGCGATCTGCGTCAACCGCCTTGGTGGCAAGCCGGCCGCGACCCGGTCGACGAGCTTGAAACGAACGCCGGTCTTGCCCGCACAACAAACCCGATGGCGCCTTCGGCAACGCGTGGGGCACCCGGAGCGGTTAATCTGCACACCGCCGCAACCATGCCGAGTGAGGGGAGCGGCCAAGAGCGTGCCGCAGGGGCGTCCACAAGCGGGCCGAACGCCATGGCTGGTGCCCATTTTCAAACCCGTCTGACTGAAAGCAACCGGGCGGTCAAGATGGATGAACTGCTGGATATCCAGCAGCAGGCAGACTTCTACATCTCGTTCGACCAGCACGATCAGGCCGTTGCCATTCTGCAAAATTACCTTACCAAAACAACCGACACTCCTGCCCTGATCTACCTTGATTTGCTGTCGCTCTATCACCTGCAGGGGCGGGAGCCGGACTACGACCTGGTGCGCCAGCAGTTCAGTCAAAACTTTGTTGCGCAAATTCCCGAATTTTCAGATTTCGGACAGTGGTCACGCGACCTGGAATCGTATCAAAGCGCCCTATCGCAAATCGTTGTGCTCTGGCCTTCGGAAAACGTCCTGTATTTCATTGAAGAGTTGATGTTCCAAAAGCCAGGCCAAGACAACCCCGTGTTTACGCTTGCGGCGTATCGCGAACTGCTGTTGCTTTACGTCATTGCACGGGAAGTGATCCATTCAGGTGTTGGGCGTGATTCATGACCGCAGGCGAATCAGACATTGCTGTTAGCGCGCACTTCTTCAATGCTGGTTTGGCCCGACAGCACCTTGAGAATGCCGTCTTGACGCAGCGTTCGAAACTGTCCTGAGGCAAAAGCCTCAGCCTGAATCAATTCGGAGCGGGCTCCGGTTTGTATCAGTCGGCGTATGCCGGGCGTGACGCGCAACAGCTCGTGCAGCCCAACGCGCCCCGTCATGCCGGTACCCAGGCATTGTGGACAGCCTGGTGCCGAATAAATAAGCAGCTCACCTTGCTGGCCAAACTCATCAATCCACAGCGGCAAAACATCCTCTGCCGAGGGGCGCAAGCTGGCCGGAAAAGAATGCAAATAGTCGGCCAGCAGCTCTTGCACATAAGGCTCTGGGGCGCTTTCGCAGGTACGGCAGGCAGTACAAAATTTGCGTACCAGACGTTGCCCCAATACAGCCAGCAATGAGTCGGCAAAATTAAACGGGTCTATCCCCATATCGACCAGCCTGGTGACCGTTTCAGGAGCGCTGTTGGTATGCAACGTTGATAGCACCATGTGCCCGGTCAGAGAGGCTTCAATGGCAATTTGAGCAGTTTCAGCGTCGCGAATTTCACCCACCATGATGATGTCGGGGTCAGCGCGCAAGAAAGAACGCAACGCCTTGGCAAAAGTCCAGTCGATTTTGGGGTTGATTTGCACCTGGCGCAGTTCAGGCTGGGTGATTTCAATCGGGTCTTCAGCGGTCCAGATTTTGCGCTCCGGGGTACTGAGAAAGCCCAGAACCGAGTGCAGCGTGGTGGTTTTGCCGGAACCGGTGGGGCCCACGCACAGCACCATGCCATAGGGTCGGTTAACGGCGTCCCGCAATTGTTCAAAATTGACGGGGGTCAGCCCCAGTTTGTCCATTGCGATGGGTCTGCTGGAAGACAGCAAACGCATGACCACATCTTCCAGCCCGTTGGCCGTGGGGACGGTGGCGATGCGCAATTCAAGCCGATGTCTGTGCGAAAACTTGCTGAAATTGATTTTCCCGTCTTGCGGCTTGCGGCGCTCTGATATGTCCAGATCTGCCATGATTTTGAGCCGTGCCACCAAGGCAGCTCGGTATGTGTGGGGCAGCTCCAGGTAAGGTGTCAGGATGCCATCTTTGCGAAAACGGATGCGGATTTTGGCGCGTCTGGGTTGACATTCAACGTGAATATCTGATACCCCACGGGCATGGGCTTCGATGATCATGGTATTGATCAGCCGCACCAGCGTGTTGTCGGACTGCTCAATTTGTTGCTCAGTCTCTTCCTCAGTATCCGACAGCTCCATCGATTCCAGTAGTTCACTGGCACTGGACTGATCAGCAACAGCGTCACTCAAATCTGACACATCGACGTCATCCGCACTGAAGTGCAAACCAAACCGTTCATAAACTTTCGGAATGGTTTCGGCAATTTGTAGCGCGTCACCCAAAGTGGCAACGACCCTGCCTTGCACCAAAAACTCAAGTTCTTCAAGCATTTTGCGCTGGGTTGGATCGACGGCTGCCACGACCGTCAAATTGTTGCGCAACAACAAGGGCAAGATGTTGAGTCGCTGTGCCGTCTTCATTGAAATTTTCTTCAATGCCTCGGCTTCCACCGGGAACTGGGTGACATCAACAACGGGATAACCCATTTTGCGTGCCAGCGCCATATTGAGATCATGGCGGGTTAAAAATCCCATATCCAGAAGCAATTGCCCAAGCGGAACGGAGCGCTCGGTTTTTTGCCGTTCCAACGCCAAGCCCAACTGTGCCTGGTCGATGTAGCCCAGGCGGGTGAGCGCCTCACCAACCCGGATCATGGGCATTTTGGACTGCTGATCCAACGCCAGCATGAGCTGGTCTGCTTGCACCACGGCGGTGTCAACCAGGTAGTCGCCCAACTTTCGTTGGCGCCGCGCTTGCTGCTCGAGGGCCGCCTGCTCAACCTGGGACGAGGTGACGAGCGCTTGTTCAACCAGCATCTCGCCGATCTGATTGCCCAGATTCACGGACAAGAATGCCGTGCGCGGAACAAACACCCGTTCGACACAACCTTGGTCGCCGATGGGCGGAAACAGAAACAGTCCGTAATCGGTTTCAACATAGCCAACGGTCAATCCTGATATTTCGTTTCCCTCAACCAGATGAATATGGTATTGAACCGCTGAATGGTATGAAAAAATATCGGCAAATGGCTCGGTGCTGGCAACTTCCTGTGGCTGGATTGGGTCTTTCAGGGTTAGACGCCGAAACTGTGAAAAAGCCAGCGTCATCGCAGTTTTGCTGTTTTCAATTTGAATCGAGATGGTCTGATCGGTCGGCAAAATTGACAACAGACTACAGTGGTTGACAGCGCCGTTGAGTCCTTCAATTTCGCAGCGTTGCGCGTCAGTCCATGGCGCCGCGCTGGCATACAGGGCATAGGGTGGCGTCGGCCAACAAAACACAGAACCAGGGTGCGGTTCCAGCGCAGATTCGTGGCTGGCTGGACTTTTCTGGTCGGGCTTGTCATTGCCGACGGCTGGGGGTAAAGCGGTCTTGGACATCATCGTACCGGAGCGGTTAGGTTCATAAAAGCCGACATCGGGTCAAGCCAAAGTTGCAAACGGATCCATGGGTTCAATCACGGCGCAACCAGGCCTTGCGCCACCGTGGGATAGCGCAGCGCCAGGCGCAGCTCTTTTTTGAGCCGTGTGTTGTCCATACGTCGTGATTCGCTCATGAAGCTGAGCAAAAGCAATGACATGTGCTGGGGCGCGGTGCTACGCGGCACGCGCGGGGGGCGCGGCAAGCCGTACAAATCAGCAGCCAGGTCAAAGTAGTCGCCCATCTTCAGCACACTGTCGTCGTTGGCGTTGTAAATGCGCTGCGGCTTGCCGCGCCACAACGCGACCACGCACGCACGCGCCAGGTCGTCGGCGTGCACATGGTTGGTGAACACGTCGTCTTCAGCGCGCAACACCGGCGTGGCTTTGAGCAGCCGCTCACGCGGCGTGCCGCCCACGCGATTGGGCGCGTAAATGCCGGGAATGCGCAGCACGGTGCTGGTGACATGCGCCGCACGGCCCAGATGACGCACCAGGTTTTCTGCATCAATTCGCCTTCCAGACCTTGCGGTATGAGCGTTAGCAGCTCTTGTTTCTGTAACAAACTCGCCACCGCAATCGCCATACACACCGCTGGTGGAGCCATACACCAGCGACTGGGGTGGGCTGCGCCTGCGCAGCGTGCGCACCAAAGCCAGGGTACGCGGGTCGCCGTCGCCACTTTCAGGAGGTGGTGCCAGATGCACCACCCGGGTAGCCAGTCCGCTCAAGCGGGTCAGGCTGGCGGGCCGGTCCAGGTTGCCCTGCAACGGGGTGATCCCCAGCGCGCGCAACTCTTTGACCCGGCTGGCACTGGAAGTCAGCGCAAGCAGGCGCAGGCGCCCGTGCATCTGCGCAGCCACACGCACACCGACATCACCGCAGCCCACCAACAGCACGCGTTCGCGCCGAAAGCGCGCAGGCAAGGCACCTGGCCGGCTGGCATACAACAACGGATGGGGGCTTCTGGAAGCAGGCAAAATCACGACCTTTGCATCATGTCTGGAAGACGCCAAGGATAACCACAACGAGCTGCAATGAATCAACCCACCTCTCATTTCCATGTCAGCGTCGCGCCCAGCGGCCGCAGTTTTACCGTCGCGACCGACGAAACCATTCTGGCTGCTGGTATTCGCCAGGGCGTCAACCTGCCCTATGGCTGCAAGGATGGTGCCTGCGGTTCCTGCAAATGCAAGTTGCTCAGCGGCCAAGTCACCTTGGGTGCCCATCAGGACAAAGCGCTCAGTGCGGATGAAGCGGCACAAGGCTACATTCTGACCTGCTGCGCGACCGCTGCCAGCGACGTGGCACTGGAGTCGCGCCAGGTCACCCCCGAGGGCGCGCTGCCGGTCAAGAAAATGCCCACGCGCGTGCGCCAGATGGACAAGTTGTCGGACGACGTGATGCGTGTGCAGTTGCAATTGCCCGCCAGCGAAGCCTTTTTGTACCGCGCTGGACAGTACGTGGAGTTTTTGCTGAAAGACGGCAAGCGCCGCAGCTACTCGATGGCCAACGCGCCGCACCATGTCGATCAGGGGCTGGAGCTGCACATCCGCCATATGCCAGGCGGCCTATTCACGGACCAGGTCTTTGGCACCCTGAAAGAAAAAGACATCCTGCGTATCGAAGGCCCCTACGGCAGCTTTTACCTGCGAGAAGACAGCGCCAAGCCGATCATTTTGCTGGCTTCGGGCACCGGTTTTGCGCCCATCAAGGCCTTGATCGAGCACATGCAGCACGCGGGCATCCAGCGCCCTGCCACGCTGTACTGGGGTGGGCGCCACCCCGCCGACCTGTATCTGGACAACTGGGTGCGCAGCAAGCTGACTGAATTGCCGTGGCTGCGCTATGTGCCGGTGATTTCAGACGCGCTGCCAAACGAGTATTGGAGCGGGCGCAGCGGATTTGTGCATCTGGCGGTGCTGCAAGACACCCCCGATCTGTCCGGCCATCAGGTGTATGCCTGTGGCGCACCCATCGTGGTGGATTCAGCCCGGCGCGACTACCTTGCAGCGGGTCTGCCAGCAGACGAATTCTTTGCGGATGCATTCACCACCGAAGCAGACAAGACAGACGTTTGACACGAGCTGTCACAAACTTTTACCGCTTTTTTTGTGCTAGGGATGCACAAACGAAACTTTTTGGGGCACAGTACGGCTTGGCCAACAGACAAGCCGAAATATATAGCGAGGGTACCGACCATGCAGCAACCTGAATCCATTCCCATGCGCAGGGCAACACTTGGCTGGCTGTGCGCCAGCACTGTGGCTGCACTGCTGGCGGCCTGCACTTCGACACCCCTGCCACCTGCACCACCCCCGCCCCCGCCACCGCCCAAACCGTCCCCCAAGCCGATTGTTGTGGCTCCACCACCTGTGACGGTGCCCGCTCCGACCTTTGTGTCGCAGGCGCATACGCCACGCGATTACCGTCAGGACGCTGCGCGCCATTTGTACAGCAAAAACTCTGACCGCATCTACCACGGCAGAATGCCGCCCCTGTTGTACGCCGTCGGCGTGCTACAGGTCGAGGTGGACGGCAGGGGCAATGTCACAAACACCAACTGGATGCGCGCGCCCCGGCACGCGCCAGAGGTGATGGCCGACATCGAGCGCACCGTGCGTGCGGCCGCCCCCTACCCTGCACCGGTGCGGCTGGGCCGTGTGACCTATACCGACACCTGGTTGTGGCACAAGAGCGGCATGTTCCAACTCGACACGCTGACCGAAGGCCAGATGTAATCCGCGCCATCCGGCAGGCATCCATTGCAGTGAAGATTATTTGACCGGCGTCAGAAAAAGGCGTCGGCATTGGCTATCGCGCGCAGCTTGGCGGGGGTAAAGTAGCGCCCACCTTAAATGCCCTAGGAGACGCCATGAGTCAGGAATTGTCACCCGCAGAACTCGCCTTGCGCGACGCCACCCGCGAATACCACCGTCTGCCCACACGCGGCAAAATCTCGGTCAACGCCACCAAGCCGCTGATCAACCAGCGCGACCTGTCGCTGGCTTACTCACCCGGTGTAGCGTACCCCTGCCTGGAAATCCAGGCCAACCCTGACCTGGCCTACGAATACACCAGTCGCGGCAACCTGGTCGCGGTTATTTCCAACGGCACGGCGGTACTCGGTCTGGGCGATATTGGCCCGTTGGCAGGCAAACCGGTGATGGAAGGCAAGGCCTGCCTGTTCAAGAAATTTGCCGGTGTCGATGTGTTCGACATCGAACTGGCCGAGCGCGACCCCGACAAGCTGGTGGAGATCATCGCCAGCCTGGAACCCACCCTGGGCGGCATCAACCTGGAAGACATCAAGGCGCCCGAGTGCTTCTACATTGAAGAAAAGCTCAAAGCGCGCATGGGCATCCCGGTGTTCCATGACGACCAGCACGGCACCGCCATCATCAGCAGCGCGGCGCTGGTCAACGCGCTCGATCTGGTCGGCAAAAAGATCGGCGATGTGAAAGTCGCGGTCTCCGGTGCGGGCGCAGCGGCCCTGGCCTGCCTGAACGTGATGGTCGGCCTGGGCGTGCAGGTCAAGAACGTCTTGCTCTGCGACTCCAAAGGCGTGGTCTATACCGGTCGCCCCGGTGGCTACGACAAATCCAAGTCACGCTTTGAGCAAGACACGCCCAAACGCACACTGGCCGACGCGGTCAACGGCGCTGACGTGTTTTTGGGCTGCTCGGCGGCGGGCGTGCTCACGCCGGAAATGGTCAAGACCATGGCCGACAAGCCCATCATCCTGGCGCTGGCCAACCCCGAGCCTGAAATTCGCCCCGAACTGGCCAAGGCGGCGCGGCCCGACTGCATCATCGCCACCGGGCGCAGCGACTACCCCAACCAGGTCAACAACGTGCTGTGTTTCCCGTATATCTTCCGTGGCGCGCTGGACTGCGGTGCCACGCAGATTACCGAAGAGATGAAGCTGGCCTGTGTGCGCCAGATCGCCGACCTGGCCCGCGCCGACATCAGCGAAGAAGTGGCCAGCGCCTACGCCGGCCAGGAACTGGTTTTTGGTCCCGACTTCATCATTCCCAAACCGTTTGATTCGCGTCTCATTCTGCGCATCGCCCCGGCCGTGGCCGAAGCCGCTGCCAAATGTGGCGTGGCCAAACGCCCCATCAAGGACATGGACGCCTACCGGCGCGAGTTGTCGCGCTTTATCTACTCCACCGGCATGCTGATGGAGCCGGTATTCAACGCCGCGCGCAACGCACCGGCCGCCGCCAAGCGCGTTGCCTACGCCGAAGGCGAAGACGAACGCGTGCTACGCGCCGCGCAACTGGTGGTTGAAGGCGGTCTGGCGCACCCGATTTTGATCGGCCGCCCGGCGGTGATCGAGACGCGCATTGCCAAAGCCGGCCTGCGCCTGCAAATCGGCAAAGACGTCGAAGTGGTCAACCCCGAAGACGACCCGCGCTTTCGCCAATACTGGGAAACCTACCACCAGATCAAGGGGCGCGACGGTGTCAGCCCCGAGGCCGCCAAGGCGGCGGTGCGCCGCAGTACCACCACCATCGCCGCCCTGAGCGTCAAGCTCGGCCACGCCGACGCCGTGCTGTGCGGACTGCATGGCCGCTTTGACGTGCATCTGGACCACGTCAACGACATCATCGGCCGCAAGGCGGGCGTCGAAACTTTTGCCACCCTGAACGCGCTGATGCTGGAACATCAGAGCATTTTTGTCGCCGACACCTACGTCAACGAAGACCCCACGGCAGAGCAACTGTGCTCGATTGCGCGCATGGCCGCCGACGAGGTGCGCCGCTTTGGCATCCCTGCCAAGGTCGCATTCCTGTCGCATTCCAACTACGGCTCATCGCAACGTGCCTCGGCGCGCAAGATGCGCCGCGCCACGCAACTGTTCAAGGCCGCCCACCCCGACATTGAATGCGACGGCGAGCTGCAAGGCGACGCAGCATTGTCGGAGTCGATCCGCAACAACACCTTGCCTGGCAACTCGCTGACCGACAAAGCCAACATCCTGATCTGCCCGAACCTGGACGCGGCCAATATCCTGTTCAACGTGCTCAAGATGACCGGCGGCAACGGCGTCACGGTCGGTCCGATCCTGCTTGGTGCGGCCATGACAGCACACGTATTGAACCCGTCGAGCACGGTGCGGCGCATTGTCAACATGACCGCGCTGGCGGTGGCGGACGTAAGCGCGATACGCTGATCGGTTGGGGACAGAGCAGATTTGCTGCGCAAATCCTGATCTGTCCCGCAAGTTATTTATTTCCAATCAAAAACGCCAGCACCCGCTCGGCAAACTTGCCATAGGGTGGCATCAGAAATTTGAGTGAACTCCAGCGCGCCTGGTAGAACACCGGGCGCAGCTTGGAGAAGGTCTCAAAGCCTTCGCGGCCGTGATAGTGCCCCATGCCCGAGTCGCCCACGCCGCCAAACGGCAGGTCGTGCTGTCCGACATGAAACAGCGCGTCGTTGACCGACACGCCGCCGCTCATCACATGGTCAATCAAATACTGCACCTGCGTGCTGTTGTAGCTAAACGGATAGATCGCCAGCGGGCGCGGCCCGGCGTTGATGCTGGTCACCACCTCAGCCAGCGTGCTGTAGCTGCGCAGCGGCAAGATCGGACCAAAGATCTCGCGCTGCATCAGCGCACAGTCAGCGGGCGCATCAAGCACAATGACCGGTGCCACCTTGCGCGTGGATTCGTCAAACGCCGGCCCATCGATCAGCTGCACCACTTGCGCGCCCCGGCTGCGCGCCTCGTCCAGCGCGTTACACAAGCGGTCAAACGCGCGCTGGTCAATGATGGAGGTGTAGTCGGTCGATGTGATGCTGGGGTAGCGCTGCGCCACCACCGCACGCGCCATGCGCACAAATTCATCCACCTTGCCCGCTGGTAACCAGGCGTGGTCCACCGTGGTGCAGATTTGCCCCGCGTTAAGCAGCTTGACAAACATGATCCGCTCCACTGCGGTGGCCAACGGAAAATCGTCACACACAATGGCCGGGGCCTTGCCACCCAACTCCAGCGTCACCGGGCACAGGTTGGCAGCGGCGGCAGCCATGACCGACTTGCCGGTTTGCCCTGAGCCAGTAAACAGCAGATGGTCAAACTTGAGCTTTGAAAACTCAATGCCGACACCGCCCGCTTCGTCAAAAAATTGCAACTTTTCGGGTGCAAAGCAGGGTTGCAGATGCGCTTGCAGGTAAGCGCACAGGTGGCGCGAGTTTTCGCTCATCTTGACCATGGCGCGGTTGCCTGCGGCAAAGATGTAACTCAGCGGAATCAGGCTCAAGTTGAGCGGAAAGTTCCACGGCACGATCACCCCCACCACGCCCAGCGGTTGCGCCACCACGCGGTTACTCGCACCAAAAAAGCTGCGCCAATCGACGCTGCGCCGTTGCGGCCGCATCCAGCCGCGTAACTGGTGGATGATGTGGTCGATGCCGTCCACCACCGGAAAAATTTCGGCCAGCAGGGTTTCGTGACGCGAACGGTGGCCGTAGTCGGCGCTGATGGCGTCGCACAGCGCCTCTTGGTGATCGCGCACAAAGCGCTGCAACGTGCGCAGATCAGCCACACGTTCTTGCAAGGTGGGTACCGGGTGTGCCAAATAGGCGCTACGTTGCGACGTCAACGCACGATTGAGTAATTCGGACAAGTCGGTTTGGGAGGTTGGCATAGTGCGGGCAGTTTAGAGCAACGCCACCTATTGGTGCAACAATCGCGCGTCATGGCACTTGAACCTGACGACCTTTCCACCAGCTCGGCACTCGTTGTTGACGGCAACCCAACCTCACGCGGTATCTTGGTGTCGCAATTGCGTGACTTTGGCATGGGCACGGTCGTCCAGGCCAGTCGTCTGGCAGACGCCAGACGGCAACTGGAATATCGCAAGTTTGACGTGGTGCTGTGTGAACTGCATTTTCAGGGCGACACCATGTCGGGGCAGGATTTGATCGACGACCTGCGACGCAATCAGTTGCTGCCGTTTTCCACGGTGCTCATCATGGTCACCGGCGAAGCCACCTACGCCAAGGTGGCCGAAGCCGCCGAATCAGCGCTGGACGGCTACCTGCTTAAACCGCATCGTGCGTCGCAACTGGCCGAGCGACTGCATCAAGCCCGCATTCGCAAAACATCACTGCAAGACATCTTCACGGCAATCGAGGCACAAGAGTTTGAGGTAGCCGCGCAACGGTGTGTACAGCGCTTTGAGTCGCGCGGCTTGTTCTGGCTTTACGCCGCGCGCGTCGGCGCCGAGCTGCTGCTGCGCACCGGCCAATTTGACCAGGCACAAAAGTTGTACCAGGCGGTGGTGCAGGCCAAGACCTTGCCGTGGGCCAAGCTGGGCGTGGCGCGCGCCCAGCTCGACAGCGGCGAGACGGTCAAAGCCGTCAGTACGCTGGAAAACCTGGTCCATGAGGATCCCGACTACGCCGACGCGTATGACGTGCTAGGCCGGGCCCAGTTTGCACAAGGCAATCTCGACGCCGCGCTGCAAACCTACCAGCTCGCCAGCCAAATGACGCCAGCGTCGATCAGTCGCCTGCAAAACCTGGCACTCATGACTTTTTTTATGGGTGAGCGCAAGGCCGCTGAACCCATCCTCGACCGTACCGTGCGCCTCGGACTCGATTCCAAGATGTTCGATTGCCAGACCATCGTGCTGCTGGCGTTCGTCCGGCTGGAAAATGGCGACTACAAAGGCTTGCAGCGCTGCGCCGACGACTTCGCCCGTTTGCTCGAACGCAACCCTGACGCCACGCGCGCGAAACGCTTATCTGAAATTGTGCAAACACTGGCGCTGATCTCGCGCGGGGATTTTGGCGGGGCACTCGATGCGGTGCGAACCCACTGCCAGCGCATCCGCGACCTTGACTTTGACTTTGAATCAGCCTGCAACCTGCTGACGCTGCTGGCGCTACTGGCACAAAAAGCGATCCAGCTCGACGAAGTGATGGCCGTGGTCGATACGCTGGGGCTGCGCTTTGGCGGCACCCGGTTGCAGTCAGAGCTGCTGGCCAATGCAGCCTCGGTACATCCCCCTTACGCCGAGCAGGTTCGTGGTGCCAATGCCCGGGTGCTCAAGCTGGCCGAAGTGGCGATGGCGCAAACGCTGGCCGGCGATCCCGGCGCTGCAGTGATGGAGCTGCTTGCGCAAGGCCAACAGACCCTGAGCAGCAAGCTGATCGAAACCGCCTATCTGGTGCTGAACCGTTACCGCGCACAAATTGCGCAGGCTGACACCTTGGAGACACAAGTGCGAATGCTCAGAGAGCGCTTCAACTCGAACGGTTCCCGCCCGACGCTGGGCGAACAGAAACGTCAAGCCGGTGGTCTGAGCCTGCGCAGCGACATCAGCACACCAACAACGACACCAGCGCGCTAACTTGATGCAAAATTGACGTGCTTGGTTTTCCATCCCTTTTACACAACAGGAGTCTTCAGTATGCGTTTATTCAAAACATGGGGCGCGACGGTTGCCCTGGTTGCCGCCGTCGCAGCAACGGCCGTCAGCGCCCAGTCGCAGCAGTTTGTCAACATCCTGACCGGTGGTCAAAGTGGCGTCTATTACCCGCTGGGCGTTGCTTTGAGCCAGATTTATGCCAAGGCCATTCCCAACACGCGATCGACCGCGCAGGTCACCAAGGCCAGCGCGGAAAACCTCAACCTGTTGCAGGCCGGGCGCGGCGAGCTGGCGCTGGCGCTGGGCGATTCGGTCTCCAACGCCTGGAAGGGTGACACCGAATCGGGCTTCAAGACCAAGCTCGACAAGCTGCGCGGCCTGTCTGCCACCTACAACAACTACATCCAGATCGTGGCCAACGCCGACAGTGGTATCAAGACGCTGGCGGACCTGAAAGGCAAGCGCATCAGCGTGGGCGCAGCCAAGTCAGGCACTGAGCTCAATGCGCGCGCCATCCTTAAAGCCGCTGGTCTGACTTACGCCGACCTAGGCAAGGTGGAATACTTGCCGTTTGGCGAGTCGGTCGAGTTGATGAAAAACCGTCAGTTGGATGCCACCTTGCAGTCGGCTGGGCTGGGCGTGGCGTCGATTCGTGACCTGGCCACGGCCATCAAGATCGTGGTGGTAGCTGTGCCTGCTGGCGTGGTAGCCAAGGTGGGCGATGCTGCTTATCAGCCAGCCACCATTCCGGCCAATACCTACACCGGCCAAACGGCCGACGTGGCCACGGCAGCCATCCCCAACTTTTTGGTGACGCATTCGGGCGTTTCCAACGAGCTGGCCTACCAAATGGCCAAAACCATGTACGAAGGCATTGACACCCTGTACGCAGCGCACAACGCCGCCAAGACCATCAAACGCGAAAACGCCATCAAGGGCATGCCGGTGCCGCTGCACCCGGGCGCGGAAAAGTATTACCGTGAAGTGGGTGTGCTGAAATAAGGAGCTGCCTGCGACGGCAGTTTTAACCCGCAGCGCACGCTAGTCACTGGTGGTAGCTGAATGGGGTCAGATCCCAATTCGGGCTTAAGTCTTCAGACCGGTCCGATGCACACCCTCGAATTGGGCTCTGACCCCATTCAGCGGGGTTTGCCAACGAACATATTTTTATATGGAAAATTCGGCTCCGGCCCATACAAATCAAACGCAAACAGCTATCTTCTGGATAGCAATTGCGTTCTCCACTTTCCAGCTCGTTACCGCCGCGTTCAGCCCCCTGTCGAGCCAGGTGGTGCGCGCGGTGCATGTGGGGTTTGTGCTGTGGCTGATCTTTTTGCTCTACCCGCCGTTGGCGCACTGCGCGCGCTGGGCGAGTATCGGGCGCGTGCTGGGCTGGGTGCTGGGGCTGACCGGTTTTGTCTTCAGTCTGTACCACTGGCGTTTTGAGGCTGACCTGACGCAGCGCGCTGGCGACTTGATCCCGATGGACTGGGTGATCGGCGTGGTCAGCGTGGCGCTGGTGTTTGAAGCGGCGCGGCGCGCCATGGGCTGGGGTCTGCCGCTGGTGTGCGCGGTGTTTCTGGCCTATGGGCTGTGGGGTCAGTATCTGCCGGGCAGCCTGGCGCATCGCGGCTTTGGGCTGGACCAGATTGTCAGCACGCTGGGCTTTGGCACCGAAGGCATTTATGGCACGCCCACCTATGTGTCGTCGAGCTACATCTTTTTGTTCATTCTGTTTGGCGCGTTTTTAGAGCAGGCCGGCATGATCGCGCTGTTCACCGACTTTGCCATGGGCACAGTGGGCCACACGCGCGGCGGGCCGGCCAAGGTGTCGGTGATTTCCAGCGGCTTGATGGGCACCATCAACGGCTCGGGCGTGGCCAATGTGGTCACCACCGGGCAGTTCACCATTCCGTTGATGAAGCGCTTTGGCTACAGCCCGGCGTTTGCCGGCGGGGTGGAAGCCACCAGCAGCATGGGCGGGCAGATCATGCCGCCGGTGATGGGCGCGGTGGCCTTCATCATGGCCGAGACCATCAACGTGCCGTATGTGACCATCGTCAA
>PCUV01000117.1 GCA_002786915.1 Comamonadaceae bacterium CG12_big_fil_rev_8_21_14_0_65_59_15
TGACACCGCTTCTTGTTTGCTTCACCGTGATCAGCGAAGCCTCGCATTCTAGCACGCTTTTTAGCTACTTTACCTGAAAACCCAAAAAGTTTTAAAAATTCAAGTTCCGCAGAAGCGTGAGCGGCGGATTATGACACAGTTCTCCCACGATTCGACCCAAGTTGCCGAGCGTGTTGCAACACACTCTTAACGGCGTCGCGCATCCTGTGCCCCTGCCCATTGACCCTGTCCCTGCGCGCAGGCCAGATAGGCCGGTATCAATTGGGTTGGGTCTTGCAGCAGACGGTTTTTCCATTCGCCCAGCCTGACCTGGCCTTCGACCAAGCCGCGCAGCACGCCGACATGGTCGGTCCAGCCGACGCTGTTGCAGCCGATCAGCACGTCGCCCTTGAACTGCAGGCTCAGATGTCGGCCTGCTGCCTTGTCGGTCAGCTCGACGTATTCACCACCGGGCACCCCTTGCCAGTCGCCGAAACTGCTGCAAATCAGGCCCAGGGTGTCGAGCACGTTGATTTGCGTCACACCCTTGAGCTCGGCCTGCACCGCCCGGCCCCGCGCGAACGCCACCATGTTGGCCCCGGCAATGCGCGCTTGTTCAGCCGCGTTGGGCTGGATCGCGCTGACCATGGTTTTGCCCGACACCTTGTCAAACGCTTCGGCGCAGTCGCCCGCCGCAAACACACCGGGCACGTTTGTTTGCAGGTGCTCGTCGGTCAACACACCCAGCAAACAGGTGATGCCCGAATCCTTCAGGAAACCAATGGCCGGGCGTACACCCGCCGCGCTGATGACCAGGTCGGCCTGCACCGTTTTGCCGTTGGAGAGTTTGACATTCAGCGGTGTGCCTGGCGCAATCGATTCCACCTTGGTACTGGTAAACACCTCCACGCCCTTGGCGTCAACCCAGTCGCGGATCATGCCGCCGGCCGTGGGGCCCATCATGCGCGGCACCATACGGTCGCCCATCTCGACCACGCTCAATGCCACGCCGCGCGCAGCCAGCGCTTCCATGATGATGCAGCCAATGAAACCAGCACCGAGTTGCAGCACGCGCGCGCCAGGCTGGGCCAGTTGCATGATGGCGCGTGCATCGGCCAGCGTCCAGCAGGTGTGCACGCCGGGTGATTGGATGCCGGGGATCGGGGGACTGACCGGATGCGACCCCGTGGCCACCAGCAGGGTGTCAAAGTGCAGCGCTTCACCGCTCTTGAGAACTACTTTTTTTGTAGCTGCTTGCACAGACTGCACTTGGGCTTGGAGCACTTTCATCTTTAAATCTTGAAAGTGCGCGGGGCCTTTGCGCAGGTAAGTTCCCGCCTCTGCAATGTTGCCCATCAGCAGGTAGGGGATGGCCATGCGCGAATAAGACGGTTCGGGCTCATCACCGATGAGCGTGATCTGATCTTGCGGTGCCAACTTGCGGATGGTCTCGGCGGCAATCACACCGGCCGGGCCGGCACCGAGGATGACGTGGTGGGTCATGGGTGTTTCTCCAAAATAAATAAGCGGCCCCAGAGACCGCCTGTTTGATGTTTTATGACCAAGCGTCCGCGCAATTCGGGGCAGATCACGTTGTAGTCCGGCTGATTGGGGTCAGAGCACGCTTCGTTCGCTGCGCTCTCTACGGTGATCCGACCCCAAACAACCTGCGCCCCGATTCGCCCAGACGCTTAAGTTCAAAATGTCGTTACAGACTCAGACGCTGCCTGGTGGCGGCGGTGGGGCGGCCCTCGGGGTCCCAGCCACGCGCTTCGTAGTACTTGGGCAGCATGGTGGCGAGTTCGTTGAACTTGCCTTTCATGGGGCCGGTCTTGCACGCGCCCTCAACGCTGGTCAGGCGCGCGGGCAGGCTGTCGTCCTTGTTGGTGAAGCCAGCGCGGTTGTTGAACTCGCGCTCCATGTTCCAGATGCGCTCGCCAATCAGTGCCAGTTCTTCGACCGTGTATTGCTCATCGCATGCGCCCTGCATTTGCGGTGCCAGGTCTTGCAGGCCCCAGGCAAAGGTGGTGAAGATGCACAGGCCCGACGAATCAAAAGCGGCAGTGGCATCCTGGAAGGCTTTCACCAGCTCAGGCTTGCCCTGGCTTTCCATCGGGTCGGTCTTGACCGGAATGCCCAGCACCTCTGAGGCAATGGTGTAGCCGCGCAAGTGGCAGCCGCCGCGGTTGCTGGTGGCGTAGGCCAGGCCGATGCCTTGAATGGCACGGCTGTCGTAGGCCGGAAATTCTTGGCCCTTGCTGGACATGCTCAATTCCGGGTGGCCATATTTGGTGCACAAGCGTTTGGAGCCCTGGCCAATTTCTTTGCCAAAGCCACGACCGTTGACGGTTTCTTCCGCCAGGAACGCCAGCGCACGGGCCGAGCCAAACGGCGCTTCGATGCCGATTTGTTCTTTGGTCAGCACACCCATGCCATACAACTCCATTACCGCGCCGACCGTCGCGCCAAAGCTGATGGGGTCGATACCTTCTTCGTTGCACAGCAGGTTGGCGTATTGCAGGCATTCCAGGTCATTCACCCCATTGGCCGCGCCCAGCGCCCAGGCGGCTTCGTATTCCAGACCGCCGTTGGCACCGCGGTATTGCGGTTTGTTTTCGATGGTGAAGTGGCCTTCGTCCATCTTGCTGATGCGCCCGCATGCAATGGTGCAACCAAAGCAGGCCTGGTTCGTCACCAGGTGTTTTTTGCCATCGGTGTCACGCGGTTTGGCCATGGCTTCGGCGCCAATGTCTTTGGCACCTTCAAACTGGTTGTCTTGGTGGTTGCGGGTGGGTAGGCCACCCACTTCGTTGATCACGCTCATCAGCACTTGCGTGCCCATGGCGGGCAGGCCCGTGCCGGTGACACCGTTGTCGGCCAGCACCTTTTTGGCGGCTTTGGTGGCCGCCATGAAGGCTTGGGGGTCGCGGATGTTGCCCACTCCTTTGGTGCCACGCACGGCAATGGCCTTGAGGTTCTTGCTGCCCATGACCGCGCCCACGCCCGAGCGGCCTGCGGCACGGTGCAGGTCGTTGACTACCGCCGCAAACAGCACGCCGTTTTCACCGGCTTTGCCGATGCTGGAAACGCGCACCAGCGGGTCTTGCAAGCCTTTCTTGATGATTTCTTCGGTCTGCCACACGCTTTGACCCCACAGGTGGGCGGCGTCGCGCAGTTCGGCCACATCGTCATTGATGTACAGGTAGACCGGCTTGGCCGATTTGCCTTCAAAAATCACCATGTCCCAGCCAGCCATCTTCAGCTCTGCACCCCAGTAGCCGCCCGAATTGGAGCAGGCTACCGCGCCTGTGAGCGGACCTTTGGTGATGACGGTGTAACGGCCACCTGTAGAAGCCATGGTGCCGGTCAGCGGCCCGGTGGCCCAGATGATTTTGTTGGCCGCGCTCAAGGGGTCTACCTTGGCATCGACTTCTTCCACAAGATACTTGGTACCCAAGCCACGCGAGCCAATGTAGGCGCGGGCCCAGTCCATGTTGAGGGGTTCTGATTTGACCGTTCCAGCAGTCAGATTAACGCGCAGGATTTTTCCAGCCCATGACATGATGTTTACTCCTTATGCTGCTGTTGGTTGATTGCCGAGCTTGTCGGCCCACTGTTCCATCTTGCCCAGGCCGGTCCAGTTGGCATCAATGAAGGTGATGGCACCGGTGGGGCAGGCTTCGGCGCAAGCGGGTTCGCCGCCGCACAGGTCGCACTTCTGCACCTTGCCGGTTTCTTGCACGTAGTTGATGGTGCCAAACGGGCAGGCAATGGTGCAGACCTTGCAACCAACGCAGGTGGTCTGGTTGACCACTTTGGCTCCGGTCGCCTTGTCCACCGTGATGGCTTCGACCGGGCAGGCGTGCAGGCACCAGGCCTCGTCGCACTGGGTGCAGGTGTAGGGCACTTTTTTGCCGGTATGGTGAAAGTTGAACACCTTGATACGCGATTTGGCGGTGGCGAACGTGCCGTAGTTCTCGAAAGAACAGGCCATTTCGCACTGCAGACAGCCGGTGCATTTGTCTGCGTTGATGTGCAACACCTTTTGCATGTGAGGGTCTCCTGTGGGTTGTTACCGAACGACACCTATGCAATGCCGTTCTTATGAAAATGAGCGCATAGCGATTGTTCTGATTTGGCGGGCTTCGCCACCTAGGACTAACCCTGATAGCAACCCGGTTTTGGCCCCAAAATCTCAATTTGAGACGCTTTCTCGGGTGCTGCAGGCGCAAAAAAACCCACAGGCTCAACACCTGCGGGCTGATTGCGGAGCGTCAAAACAGCGTGCTGGGGCTTACCGCTCGTTTCTGGTAAAGCGCTTTTGTGCGTCGCGCGGCACAAACACCTTGCCGCCACCGGCCGTTTTGGAGAACGCTGGTTTTCCAAAGGACGGCTTGCCAAGTGCTGGCTTGCGTGCACCGAAGTCGCCGCGGGGAGCGAAATCACTCCGTGGGGCAAAGTCGCTACGCGGCGCAGCGCCGTTACGATCACCGGCAAAGCGGTCGTTAAAGCCGCCTTTGCGCTCGTAGCTGAAGCCGTCGCGGGCGGGTGCACCGCCGCGTTCGTCACGCTGGCCAAAGCTGCCAGCACGATCATTTTGATAGCTGCTAGCGACCGCCACACGGGGGCCAGCGGCATTTTTGTCACCCAAAGCCGGACGACCGTCACGACTAACAAATCCGCCCCCGTTGGTCGGACGCGCACCAAAGCTGCGCTCGCGCGGGCTGAAGTTGCTGCCACGACTGTCGCGCCCACCAAAGCCACCAGGGGCCCTTGCACCACGCGACTCGGGTGCGCGCTGCTGAGGCTCCAGACCGGGGATCACGTCGGCCTTGAGCGGCTGACGGGTGTAGGCCTCGATGTCAAAAATCTTGCGCCGGTCACGCAACTCGGCAAAGGTCACAGCGAGACCATCGCGCCCAGCGCGTCCCGTGCGGCCAATGCGGTGCGTGTAGTCTTCGGCCTTCATCGGCAGGCCAAAGTTGAACACGTGCGTGACGGTGGGCACGTCCAGCCCGCGCGCCGCGACGTCGGTGGCCACCAGAATTTGCACATGGCCCTGGCGCAGCGCCATCAGGCGACGGTTGCGCAGGCCCTGGCTGAGCGCACCATGCAGCGCCACCGCGTCAAAGCCGTCTTGCTGCAGGTCGTTGGCCAGACCGTCGCATTCAATTTGCGTGCTGGCAAACACAATCGCCTGGTTGATGGTTTTGTCGCGCAGCCAGTGGTCCAGCAGCTTACGTTTGTGCTGGGCGTTGTCGGCCCAGAACAGCACTTGCTTGATGTTGACGTGTTTTTCTTGCGGGCTGTCGATGGTGATACGTTGCGGCTCGCGCATGACCCGCGCGGCCAGCTGCTGAATGCGCGGCGCAAATGTGGCGCTGAACATCATGGTCTGCTTGCGCTCGATGGTGAGCTGGTTGATCTCGGCCAGGTCGTCGGCAAAGCCCAAATCCAGCATGCGGTCGGCCTCATCCACCACCAAAAACTGCACCTGGTCGAGCTTGATCTGCATCGAGCGTTGCAAGTCCAGCAAGCGGCCCGGCGTAGCCACCACCAGATTGGCGTTTTGCAGCTTGGCAATTTGCAACTGATAAGGCATGCCGCCGACGATGTTGGCCACGCGCAGGCCACGGCAATGCTGCACCAGGTCGATCGCGTCGTGGGCGACTTGCTGCGCCAGTTCGCGCGTGGGGCACACAATCAGCGCGCCCGGGGTGGGGGCGGTGAAGTGACGCGGGTTGGTGGGGTCTTTGCGCTTGGCACGCTTCGGAGGTGCCTCACCCTTGGCAACAGCCTCAGCCACCGCACGCTCATAAGCAGACTTGGCATCGGCTTCAGCCTGCGCCATTTGTGCCAGCAAGGTGTGCAAAACCGGCAGCAAAAACGCCGCCGTTTTGCCGCTGCCAGTCTGGCTGGAGACCATCAGATCGACAAAACGCGAGTCTTTCGTGCCGTCGCCATGGCCTTGCATGGCCAGGGGAATGGTCTTTAGTTGCACCGTGGTCGGTTGGGTAAAGCCCAGGTCCTTGACAGCAGCAATCAGTTCCGGGGCCAGGCCCAGGGTGACGAAGCCGTTGGGAACTTCGGGTTCAGGCTCCACTGCAACCTGTTCAGCGGCGAAAACGTTGGCGGGGGTTTCTAGCGCCGCGTCGGCGATCACATGCAGATCATTGGAAAGGTTTTCGGCAGACGACAGGTCGCCTGTCGCTAGGGTAGCGTCAGTCATGAATTTTCTCTTTCAACGAGCGCCGCACGTTGTGCGGGTGGCCACGTCAATGGTTAAAAAACATCAACCATCAAACGGAACCAGCTCTGCCCCAAGTCAATGGGTTGATTCAGCGCCAGGGGTTCTTTTTGAATCAAGCGCAGCGAAATGCGGCCTGACATTGAACCCGGTGAATGTTGGGAGATGTACAAATGATCGCCGGAGAATCCAGCGAAGCCGCGCATTGTAGTCGAATTCGGGTTTCTACTTAAACCAACAGGTGCGATTCACGGTGGGATGCCAAAACAAAATGCTGGCGTGCATACATGGCATGACGACTATTCGTCTTGGGTCGATGGGGAGCCGGGCCAGAGCGTAAGCGGACGGTGTCAACGCACGGCGCGGCGACTGGGTCAGAGGAACGGGCTTTGGGGCGATATGCACGCGCCTGAGTTTGCTGGCGTACTTGAGCCTTCCGTTTCACGCGTGCTTTCGCCCCAAAACCGCATGCGTCTGACCCAGTCGCCCTGCCGTGCGTCGATGTCTTTCAGCTCACCACAATTTGAATTCCACCATCCATACCGCCACTCAAGTCGGCAGCTTGATAAAGTGCTCTCGGTAGTGTTCCAGCTCGTCGATCGACTCATGCACGTCGGCCAGGGCCGTGTGACGCTGCTTCTTCTTGAAGCTTTTCTGCACCTGCGGTGCCCAGCGCTTGGCCAGCTCTTTGAGCGTGCTCACGTCCAGATTGCGGTAATGAAAAAAGGCTTCCAGTTTGGGCATGTACCTGGCCAAAAAACGGCGGTCTTGCCCGATGGTATTGCCGCACATGGGCGACGTTCCCTTGGGCACGTACTGGCGCATGAAGGTCAGTAACTGCTCTTGCGCGTCTTCCTCTGTCAAGGTAGATGTTTTGACCTTGTCGATCAGCCCACTTTTGCCATGCGTGCCCTTGTTCCATTTGTCCATGCCGTCGAGCAAGGCATCACTTTGATGCAGCACCAGCACCGGGCCTTCAATGCGCTCTTGCAACAGCGGACCAGTCACGATCACGGCGATTTCAATGATGCGATCATGCTCGGGGTTCAGCCCGGTCATTTCGCAGTCGAGCCAGACCAGGTTCTGGTCGGATTTGGCCAACACGCAGATGCCTGGCTCAGGCACTGGCGCGACGCTTGGTAGGGTTTTCAAAGACGCGGTCATGCGGCAAATTGTCGTCGATCGCCTAAACTTGCCCGCTATGCCCACGAATGCCTTGTTTGCCGATCTGTCCGAACCCTCTGCCCTGTTGACGCTGGCCTTTGCCCTGGCATTGGTGATCAGTCTGGCGGTGAAAGCGTGGCTGAATGCGCGCCAGATACGGTATGTGGCGCGGCATCGGGCGCAGGTTCCTGCGGCCTTTGCCCAAACCATCTCGCTGGCGGCACACCAGAAGGCGGCGGACTACACGCTGGCCAAAATGCGACTGGGCACGATCGAGCTGGCGCTTGGCACCGCCGTATTGCTGGGCTGGACGTTGCTGGGCGGCCTCTCATTGTTGAACCAGCTGTTGATGAGCTGGATCGGCCCGGGGATGACGCAGCAGCTGGCGTTGCTGGTCGCCTTTGTGGTAATTAACGGCGTGATCGATCTGCCGCTGTCGCTGTACCAGACCTTTGTGCTGGAAGAGCGCTTTGGCTTCAACAAAATGACACCCAGGCTGTGGCTGATCGACTTGTGCAAGTCCACACTAATGGGGGCTGCCATTGGGCTGCCAGTTGCCGCGCTGGTGTTGTGGATGATGGCCGCCACCGGCAGCCTGTGGTGGCTGTGGGCCTGGCTGTTCTGGATGGGGTTCAACCTGCTGCTGCTGGTGATTTATCCGACGCTGATTGCGCCAATGTTCAACAAATTCACGCCGCTGGCTGACGAAGCGCTGAAGGCGCGCGTCACGGCACTGATGCAGCGCTGCGGCTTTTCCGCCAAAGGCTTGTTTGTGATGGACGGCAGCAAGCGCAGCGCCCATGCCAATGCATACTTCACTGGTTTTGGCGCTGCCAAGCGAGTGGTTTTTTATGACACGTTGCTGGCCAAACTGAGCCCACCCGAGGTGGACGCGGTGCTGGCCCACGAGCTGGGTCACTTCAAGCACAAGCATGTCATCAAGCGCATCGTGGCGATGTTTGCCATGAGCCTGGCTGGCCTGGCCTTGCTGGGCTGGATGGCGCAGCAAAGCTGGTTTTACACCGGGCTGGGCGTGCTGCCCAATGCGGCAGGCCTCAACGACGCGCTGGCGTTGCTGCTGTTCATGCTGGCCTTGCCCGTCTTCACTTTTTTTATATCGCCGCTGTTGGCGCAGCTCTCGCGCAAGCACGAATTTGAAGCCGACGCCTACGCCGTGAGTCAGACCAGCGGGCAAGATTTATCAACCGCCCTGCTCAAGCTGTACGAAGACAACGCCTCCACGCTGACCCCGGACCCGGTCTATGTGTCGTTTTATTACTCGCACCCCGGTGCGTCCGAGCGGCTGGCGCGCATGACCGCCGTACGCTGATGGGCCACACCGCCGCGCCTCGAGCCGGGTTGATGTCCAAGCTGGTGCCCGGTTTGATTGTGGCCAACTATGGTCGCCACTTTCTGGTGGAAGATACCTCTGGTCAGCGCCGCATCTGCCATTCACGTGGCAAGAAAAGCCTGGGTGTGGTGGGCGACCGGGTGCAGTGGCTGCCTTCGCAGGACGAAGGCACGATCGAGGTGATCGAGCCACGGCGCAATCTGCTGTACCGGCAAGACGAGGTGCGCACCAAATCGTTTGCCGCCAACCTGGACCAGGTACTGATCCTGATCGCGGCGGAGCCCGAGTTTTCTGCCAGCCAGCTCTCGCGTGCGCTGATCGCGGCCGAAGAGCAGCACATCACGCCCCTCATTGCGCTCAACAAGCGCGACCTGACAGAGCCCTTTGCGCGTGCCTGGGAGCGGCTACAGCCCTACCGCGACATGGGGTACGACGTGCTGTCGCTGGCCCTGACCCATGGCTCACCTGCGGAGGACCAGGCACTGGAGCAACGCCTGCTTGGCCAAACCACACTGGTGCTGGGCCCGTCAGGCGCAGGAAAAAGCACGTTGATCAACCGGCTGATACCAGCCGCACTGGCGCAAACCGGCACGCTGTCGCAAGCACTGAATGCCGGCAAACACACCACTACCAGTACCACCTGGTATTGGGTCGATGCCGCCCACACCACCGCCCTGCTGGATTCACCCGGGTTTCAGGAATTTGGCCTGACCCACATCGACCCGGCGCAGTTGGCGGCCTACATGCCCGACCTAAAACCGCACGTGGCATATTGCAAGTTTTACAACTGTAGTCATTTGCACGAGCCCGGGTGTGGCGTCATTGCAGCAGTCAAGGCCGCCGCTGGGGCAGACGGCATAAGCGCCAACAGATACCAGATTTACAGCGATTTGTATGCCCAATTGACGCAGACCAAGCGCTACTGAGACCCATGCACACAGGCACCCACAAGACGTGGGGCTGTGGGTTCATACTGCGTTACCTAGCCCAGCAACCGCGCCAGCGTCAATAGTGCCAACAGTACAACCCACATCACCACCGTGCGCCAGACCAGTCCCACCACCACCGCCAGATGCGCCAGATCAGGCGCCGGGCGACCTGACACGCTAGCGGCATCCTTATCACCAGCGCTTTCATTCACGCTTGCAGGCTTGGTGCTCTGGCTCGCGGTCAAATCGATATTGACCGCACCAGCGGTTGCCGCCAGCACGAGGCCGTCGTTGTGGGAGTCGGAGCGTTGCATGTAACCCCGCCATCCGTCAATAGCTTCCTCAAAATTGCCCACCACCGCAAAGCTCAACGCGGTCATGCGCGCAGGCAGCCAATCCACACGCTGCCAAACTTGGTTCGCGCGGCTTTGCAAGGCAGCACTGACGCTCTGGTAATGCGACTGGCTTTGGTGCTGCCAGTAGCGTGCCACAAATTCGCTCAGGCGGTAGAGCACGGCACCCGCTGGTCCCAACCCCAGCGCGGCCAGCACCGAAAACCAGGCTAGCACCCCAAACACATGACGATGCGCCGCCAGCACAGACACCTCAATGACCTGCCCGATCAACGCGCTGCGCTGCATATCATGGGCTTGCAGATGCTGCCAGTCATCCAGCAAACGTCGGGCTAGGGCGTCGTCGCTATCAGCCAGTGCATCCCGAATCCGGGTAAAGTGAAAGCTGAATTGCCGAAAGCCCAGCGCAGCATACAAGACCAGTGCGTTCCAAAGCAACGCCACAGGCCAGCCCAACAAGAGGCCCAGCAACCAATAGATGCCCAGCGCCAGCACAGCCGGCACACCCACAGCAGCACTCCAGGCCAGCCAGCCGTGCACCCGCTGGCCCGCGTCCAGATTGCGCGAACACCAGCGCACCCAGGCACGCAGGGCCGCGTGCACCGCGTTCCCGCGCTGCAAGGGCCTGGCTTGTTCCAGCAACAAAGCAAAGAGCACCGAAATAAAACTCATGCGGGAATCATAGCGACAGGCGAGGCTGTGGTCAGGCCTCAAGCACTGAGAAATCGGTAAAAATTGCGCAGCATGCCAGCAGTAGCGCCCCAGATGAAACGCTCGCCCTGCGTGTCCGGGTAAGGCATCGACAGCCAATGGCGCAACTCCCCTTGCCAGATCACTTCATGGTGACGGTGGTTGGCCGGGTTCATCAAGAACGCCAAGGGGACCTCAAAAACATCGGACACCTCGTTCGGATTGGGCACCACCCCATAGTCAGGGGACACCAGTGCCACAACCGGGGTAACGGCAAAAGACGACCCGGTGGTGTAGCTTGGCAGATGCCCCAACACATCGATGCAGTCCTGGGTCAAGCCTACTTCTTCAAAGGCTTCACGGCAAGCTGCGGCGGTGGCGTCGACGTCTTGCGCATCAAGCTTACCGCCCGGGAAAGCAACCTGTCCGGCATGGGTAGACAAATGCGCAGTGCGTTGTGTCAGCAGTACGGTTGGTGCCGGTCGCATTACGATTGGTATCAGCACGGCCGCGTGCATCAAGGGACGATCCAGAAACTTTTTCTCTGCAACCAGTTCGGGTTGCCACGAAGGCGGATGCAAAAAGCGCTGACGCAGGCCAGTCGGTGTCAGCAAATCACCACGCACCGCTGGCAAATGACGATCCACCTGCATCACAGGTGCTTGCCGCAGATCAACGAGCTGTGCAATCGACTGACTCATGGCAGCAATTAAAACGCAAGCAAGCTCCCGGCGCGCCCAACATGCATAAAAAAAACCGCCTGCGGTGAAAGAGGCGGTTTTTGGTAGTGAAGCGTGGGCTTACTCGGCCGCTGCCTTGCGCGATGGCAGCTTTTCTTTGATGCGCGCCGACTTGCCGCTGCGGTCACGCAAGTAGTACAGCTTGGCACGGCGCACATCACCGCGACGCTTGACCTCAATGCTGGCAATCAGCGGGCTGTAGGTCTGGAAAGTGCGCTCGACACCTTCACCGCTGGAGATCTTGCGCACGGTAAAGCCGCTGTTCAAGCCGCGGTTACGCTTGGCAATGACCACGCCTTCATAAGCTTGAAGACGCTTGCGGGTACCTTCAACCACGTTCAGGCTCACCACTACGGTGTCGCCAGGATTGAAATCGGGAATGGATTTGTTCAGACGAGCAATTTCTTCTTGCTCAAGGGTTTGGATCAGGTTCATGATGTCCTCAAAAGATCGTGTCAGCACCAGCGCCAGAATTGACGCAGGCCGAAGCCCAATGGCTCGACGGTCTGACAGAGGATCGGAAAGCCGCGCATTATAGCTGACTTGCTAAAACGGTCTCATCAGCTGACGTCAAACGCCCGTGTTGACGCGCGCGCTCAATCAAGTCGGGCCGCAGGCGCTGGGTAAGCATTAAACGCTGATCCCGGCGCCAGCGCTCAATGTGCTGGTGGTGTCCCGACAACAACACCGCAGGTGCCGCCTGCCCGTGCCAGACCTCGGGGCGAGTGTAATGTGGACAATCCAGCAAACCGTCCAAGGCAACGTTAAAGCTGTCTTGCACGTGACTTTGCTCGTCCCCCAAAACGCCTGGCTGCAACCTGGCCACTGCATCCAGCAAGGCGAGCGCGGCAATCTCCCCACCCGACAAAACAAAGTCTCCCAGGCTGATCTGATGCGAGACATGCGTGTCCATGAAGCGTTGGTCAATACCTTCATAGCGGCCACAGATCAGGATGGCGCCAGAGCTTTCGGACCACCGCACCACGTCGTCATGCGTCAATGGTTTGCCTGCCGGTGAAAAAAGAACCACTGGCACATCGTCGCGTTGCGCGCATATCGACGTCATGCATTGCGCCAGGGGCTCGGCCATCATCACCATGCCCGGCCCCCCGCCAAAAGGCCGGTCGTCCACACGCCGGTAAGCCCCTTCGGCAAAATCCCGCGGGTTAGTGAAATGCACATCCACCTGTCCTGATGCAAAGGCGCGCCGGGTAATCCCCGTCGTCAAAAACGGAGCAAATAATTCCGGGAACAGGGTGATGACGTCAAAACGCATGGGCGTGCGTTCAGTAATCTGGCTGCCAATCCACCACAATCCGGCGCGCTTTCAGGTCGACGTCATCCACAAAGGCAGCAACAAAGGGGATCATTCGCTCTTGCACTTTGCCATCTTGCAGATAGTCCATCAGCAAGACAGTTTGTGCCCCCGTGGCAAGCAGTTCACGCACCTCACCCAGCCCAGCACCTTGGCGATTGACCACCGGTAAACCGATCAAATCAGTCCAGTAATACTCGTCCTTGGGCAAAGTCGGGAAGCTGGACCGTGGCACATAAACGCTGGCCCCGCGCAGCGATTCTGCTGCATTGCGATCATCCACCTCTTGGGCGCACGCCACCACGCCATCTGAATGGGTCTTGGCTTGAACGATCTTCAACAGAACGCTCGACCCAGCGACGGCCGGGACAACACCTGTAGGAACCAAAAACCAGCGCTTGGAAGAAAAAAGCGCCTGGGGATCGGCGCTGTAGGGCAAGACCTTGAACCATCCTTTGATGCCCCAGGCCTCAAGGATGCGCCCGACTTCAATTGCATCTGCCGGCAAATCGGCAGGCTCCAGGCCGGGCACCATGATAAAAAATCAGGCTGCTTTTTTGGCAGCCTGGTTGACCAGACGTTCTACCGTGGGCGAAGCCTGCGCGCCAACACTTTTCCAGTAAGCCAGACGGTCTTGCGCAATGCGGATGCTTTCCTCATTGGCAGTGGCTATCGGGTTATAAAAACCGATGCGTTCAATGAAGCGACCATCGCGGCGGGTACGCTTGTCAGCCACCACAACATTGAAAAACGGGCGAGCCTTGGCACCGCCACGGGCGAGTCGAATGACGACCATGATTTATCCTTTGGGAAGCGGCACAAAGATGCCACGAAAATTGAGCACAATGCCAGATGTTTGAGACACGCGACATGACCACCCGGTCAGCGACACATCAGACAGCCGTGCATTATAACCAGTCCATCACCATGCCTATTTTTCGCCCAAGCCAGCCCAACGACATCGAACAGATCACCACCATCTATGCGCACCACGTGCTGCATGGAACCGGTACCTTTGAAATGACCCCACCCACAGTGGCAGAAATGGGCCAGCGCCGAGACGATGTGCTGGCCAAGCATTTACCTTACTTGGTGGCCGTTGACGGCGAGCGGGTGCTGGGCTACGCCTACTGCAACTGGTTCAAACCACGACCAGCGTACCGTTTCAGCGCCGAAGACTCCATCTACCTGGCCCCCGATTGCGCTGGCCAAGGCATTGGCCGTGCCTTGCTGGCCGAGTTGTGCGCCCAGGCAGAGCGCTGGGGGGTGCGACGGATGATCTCGGTAATTGGTGATTCCGCCAACCAGGCCTCAATCGGCGTGCACCGCAGCGTCGGCTTCGCGCCGGTAGGCGTGCTCAGCGCGTGTGGCTGGAAGTTTGGGCGCTGGTTGGACGTGGTCATGATGGACAAAGCGCTGGGAGCAGGCAACACCTGCCCGCCCGATGAGGTGATAACACGATGACTTTTCTGAACACCTCTGTTGCCTGCCCCCAACTGATACGGACTGATCAAAAAAGCTGCAAGCTGATCCAGTAAGCCACGGCAGCCACAAAAGCACTGGCCGGGATGGTGAGAATCCAGGCCCAAATGATGTTGCCCGCGACTCCCCAGCGCACACCGCTGGCCCTGCGCGTGGAACCCACCCCCACGATGGCCCCTGTGATCGTGTGCGTTGTGGACACCGGAATACCCAGCGCCGTAGCCAGAAACAACGTCATGGCCCCACCGGTCTCGGCGCAAAAACCGCCCATCGGCTTGAGTTTGGTAATTTTCTGCCCCATGGTCTTCACAATGCGCCACCCCCCCAGCATGGTGCCGATGCCGATGGCCGAATAACAGACCAGGATCACCCAGGTGGGAGGTGAACTTTCGCCCGCGCTGGCGTAACCCGTTGCGATCAACAGCATCCAGATGATGCCAATCGTTTTTTGCGCGTCGTTACCGCCATGCCCGAGGCTGTACGCACCAGCAGACACCAATTGCAAGCGACGAAACCACTTGTCAATTCGTTGTGGACGAAAGCCCTTGAGCGTCCAGGAAACCAGCACCATCATCAGCGAACCCAGCACATAGCCCAACAAGGGCGAGACAAAAATAAAAATCACCGTTTTCATGATGCCACCCATGATCAGCGACACCACGCCCGCCTTGGCAATGGCGGCACCGGCAATGCCGCCAATCAAGGCATGCGAAGAACTACTGGGAATGCCGTAGTACCAGGTGATGAAATTCCATGCGATCGCACCAATCAGAGCTCCAAACACCACGTGCGTATCGACGATGCCAGGCAGCACAATCCCCTTGCCGACCGTGGTCGCGACGCTCAGATGAAAAATGAAAATGGCAACAACGTTGAAGAAAGCGGCGAAAATGACCGCCTGCCCAGGTTTGAGAACACCCGTTGAAACCACGGTTGCAATCGAGTTGGCCGCATCATGAAATCCGTTCATGAAGTCGAACACAATCGCCATCAGCACCAGCAAGACGACGATCCACAGGGCGGTTGATGCGGACTGCATGGCTGCGCGACCGCTACTCAGGAATTTTCGAGGATCACGCCCTCGATCAGATTGGCAACATCCTCACACTTGTCCGTAATAGTCTCCAGCAACTCATAAATGGCCTTGAGTTTGATGACCTCGCGCACGTCGGACTCTTCACGGAAAAGTTTACTCATGGCCGCGCGCATGACACGGTCTGCGTCGCTTTCGAGTTTGTCAATTTCGTCACACGTCTTCAGTGCCGCCTCGGCTGTCGATGCTTCGGCAATTCTGCTGAGCAGTTTGACCGCATCACGCACGCGCTCGCAACACTTGACACTCAAATCGGTCAGACGTGAAATTTCTTCGGTCATGTGATGCACGTCGTACAGCGCCATGGTTTCCGCCGAGTCTTGGATCAGGTCGGCCACGTCATCCATGGTGTTGATCAGACCATGGATTTGCTCGCGGTCAATCGGGGTGATGAAGGTCTTGTGCAAGGCCTTGTTGACCTCGTGCGTGACGCGATCGGCCGCACCCTCGGAACGATTGACCTGTTCGTGAAATTTCTGCCGCAATTCCAGATTGTTGTAATTGCTGACCAAATTTGAAAACGCCTGAGCGGCACTGACGATGTGATCAGCGTGCTGATCGAACAGAACAAAGAAATTGGTATCGCGCGGTAACAGCTTGCCAAAAAACACGGTGCACTCCTGGTGGGGAAACCCGGCCGTCGGGTCCGGGGAGAAGACCAAAGGAGTTTACCCTTCGCCATCTGTCGCACCAGAAAAAACAGGCCCTACAGTCTGCACCGCAGGGCCTGTTTTAAGCCAAAGCTTGGTTTAGATCAAAGCATCCTCAAGCGGCAACCGTCCCTGCCACATCGGTGTAATCCTTGACTTTGTCAAAGTTCAGGTACTGGTAGATCTTGCCACTGGCCGCGCCCAACACACCCATGTCGGCCATGTACTCTGCTTTGGTGGGAATACGCCCCAGTTTCGAGCAAATGGCGGCCAGTTCAGCGCTACCCAAATAAACAAAACTGTTCTTGCCCAATCGGTTCGGAAAATTGCGCGTGGAAGTGGAAAACACCGTGGCACCCTCTTTCACCTGCGCCTGGTTACCCATGCACAAACTACAGCCCGGCATCTCGATACGCGCACCGGCAGAACCGAGCACGTTGTAATGGCCTTCCTCGCTGAGCTGCTTGGCATCCATTTTGGTGGGCGGAGCCATCCACAGCTTGACCGGGATGTCGCGCTTGTTTTCCAGCAGTTTGGATGCAGCACGAAAGTGACCAATGTTGGTCATGCACGAGCCGATGAACACTTCATCAATCTTGGCCCCCGCCACGTCAGACAGCGTCTTCACGTCGTCAGGGTCGTTGGGGCACGCCACGATCGGTTCATGAATGTCGGCCAGGTCAATTTCAATCACACTGGCGTACTCGGCGTCGTCATCGCGCTTAAGCAACTGCGGATTCGCCAGCCAGGCCTGCATGGCCTTGATGCGCCGGTTGATGGTGCGCACGTCCTGATAGCCATTGGCAATCATCCACTTGAGCATGACGATGTTGCTGTTGAGGTACTCGATGATCGGTTCTTTGTTCAGGTGCACGGTGCAACCGGCGGCGCTGCGTTCGGCCGACGAGTCGCTTAACTCAAACGCTTGCTCAACCTTCAGGTCTGGCAAGCCTTCAATTTCAACAATACGACCCGAAAATACATTTTTCTTGCCCTGCTTGGCCACCGTCAATTCACCCGATTTGATGGCGTACAACGGAATGGCATTCACCAGGTCGCGTAGTGTCACGCCAGGCTGCATCTTGCCCTTGAAGCGCACCAGTACGCTTTCAGGCATGTCCAGCGGCATGACGCCGGTGGCCGCGCCAAAAGCCACCAGTCCCGAGCCGGCCGGAAAGCTGATACCGATCGGGAAACGGGTATGGCTGTCACCACCCGTGCCCACGGTATCGGGCAACAGCATGCGGTTGAGCCAGCTGTGGATGATGCCGTCACCCGGGCGCAGTGGAATGCCACCGCGGTTGCTCATGAACTCGGGCAGTTCGTGGTGCATCTTCACGTCGATCGGCTTCGGGTACGCTGCCGTGTGGCAAAACGATTGCATCACCAAGTCGGCACTGAACCCCAGACACGCCAAGTCTTTCAGCTCGTCGCGCGTCATCGGGCCGGTGGTGTCTTGTGAGCCCACGCTGGTCATTTTGGGTTCGCAATAGGTACCCGGCAGCACACCCTGCCCTTCGGGCAAGCCGCAGGCACGGCCGACAATCTTCTGCGCCAGCGTAAAGCCCTTTCCGTGGCCCTTCGGATTTTGCGGCAAACGGAACAAGGTCGACGCTGGCAGGCCCAGAGCCTCGCGCGCCTTGGATGTCAAACCACGACCAATGATGAGCGGAATGCGGCCACCGGCACGCACTTCGTCCAGCAACACTTCGCTCTTGAGCTTGAATTCGGCAACCACCTTGCCATCCTTAAGCGCACGACCTTCGTAGGGGCGCAGCTCGATCGTGTCGCCCATGGTCATCTGACTTACATCGAGCTCGATCGGCAGCGCACCCGCGTCTTCCATGGTGTTGTAAAAAATGGGGGCAATCTTGCTGCCCAGGCACACGCCACCGAAACGCTTGTTGGGCACAAACGGAATGTCTTCACCGGTAAACCACAGCACGCTGTTGGTGGCCGATTTGCGGCTGGAGCCCGTGCCCACCACGTCACCCACGTAAGCCACCAGATTGCCGCGCGCGCGCAGGTCTTCAATGAACTTGACCGGGCCACGCTTGCCGTCGGCTTCGGGGGTGATGCCGTCGCGCGTATTTTTCAGCATCGCCAACGCGTGCAGCGGGATGTCGGGGCGACTCCAGGCATCGGGGGCAGGAGACAAATCGTCGGTATTGGTTTCGCCGGTGACCTTGAAAACGGTCAGTGTGATGCTCTTGGGGACTTCGGGGCGGCTGGTGAACCACTCGGCGTCGGCCCAGCTTTGCATGATCTGCTTGGCAAAAGCATTGCCCTTGTCGGCCTTTTCCTTGACATCGTGAAACTGGTCAAACATCAGCAGGGTTTTCTTCAAACCAGCGGCGGCTACCGGTGCCACCAGGGCATCGTCGAGCAACTCGATCAACGGCGTCAGGTTGTATCCACCCAGCATGGTGCCCAGCAATTCGGTCGCTTTTTCACGACTGATCAAGGCGCATTTTTCGGTGCCGTGCGCAACCGCAGCCAGGTAGCTGGCCTTCACCTTGGCGGCGTCATCCACACCCGCAGGGACGCGGTGGGTGATCAATTCGAGCAAAAAGGCTTCTTCGCCTTTAGGTGGGTTTTTCAGCAACTCGATCAACGCTGAGGTTTGCTGGGCACTCAGCGGCAGCGCCGGAATACCCAGGGCAGCGCGTTCAGCAACGTGGGCTCGGTAGGTGGTCAACATCTTGAAACTCCTTTGATGGACAAAAAATGGCAAAAAAATAGACAAAATCAATAGCTACAGAACAAGCTGACTAAGGGGCTAGTGAACAAAAAAATGATGCGCTGGGTCTTGAGAGTCGAGACATCCGGTCTGATGCGCTTTTTCAAGTACCTGCCAGTAATATCGGTAGCTGGCTCGGTCGTGCAGTTGTCCTTGCACCGAGATCGGTGCCCAGTGCGCAGCGAAAGCATCGCAAATGATCCGGCTGGACAAAGCAATTTCCCCGGCTTCGGGGGCAAACGCCGACAAAATGGGACGAATCTGATCCGGGTGAATGCTCCACATCCGGGTAAAGCCCAGCATGCGTGCAGCACGCCGCGCCGCGCTGTGTACCAGATTCACATCTTTGAACTCTGTCACGACACCATGCGACGGCGTTTTGCCATAGGCGTGGCAGGCACAGGCCAATTCAAGCTTGGCTCGCACCACCAACGGGTGGCTGAATTGATCCAACGCGCCGACGTCAGACATTGCCGCAACCCCCATGGCAGAGTCCGGAATCGCACCACCGTGCGACGACACAAAGTCCATCAGCCCCAGACTGACCGACTGCACACGCGGGTGGGCAGCGATGCACTTGACATTCGCGATCGCCAGCGGTGACTCGACCAAAACGTGAATCGGCAGCAATCCGACGCGAGAGGTGTCTTGAGCAGCCCGGTCAATACAGGCAAGCGCACGATCAACGTCATCAACACGGTCCACCTTGGGGACCATGACGTGGCATAGAAACGGCGCAGCCTGACCCACCACGATCTGGACGTCTTGTTCGAAGGCTGGGTGGTCCACGGGATGCACCCGAACCGCTACGCGGCGCTCAGGCGCTTTTTGCGCTGATGGTTTTGCGGCAAATGTCTGACATAGCAGTTCGGCCACCATGTGTGCGTGCTCCCGCTCACCCCCCACCGGCGCGCCGTCTTCGCAGTCCAGTGTGACGTCGAAGACGCAGGCATCCCGTTCCTGCATCAGCTCCTCTTGCAAGGCCAGGCTCTTGAGCATGCGCGCACGCACGCCGCAATAGTGATCACAGACTGGAAGGCTGGTCGCCACCGCAGAGCCCAACAAAACGTGGCGGGGATGGGTCACGATGTGGGCTCTGGAACCAGTGCCTTACAGCAGATGCGCGACGCCGGCTTGCTCGTCCTGCAATTCCTTGAGCGTCTTGTTGATGCATTCCTGGCTGAACGTGTCAATCGGCAGGCCCTCAACAATCTTGTATTCGCCGTTGGCGCAAGTGCAAGGAAAGCCAAACATGGTTCCCTTGGGAATACCATATTCGCCGTTGGACGGTACACCCATGGTGACCCAGGCGCCGTTCGTGCCCAGGGCCCAGTCGCGCATGTGATCAATGGCGGCATTGGCTGCAGAAGCTGCCGACGAGACCCCGCGTGCAGCAATGATGGCCGCACCACGCTTGCCAACGGTGGGCAAGAAAACATCCTTGTTCCAGGCTGCGTCGTTGATCATGTCCTTGACGCTGACGCCGTCGATGGTGGCAAAACGGTAGTCGGCGTACATCGTGGGCGAGTGATTGCCCCACACTGCCATGCTCTTGATGGACGACACGGCTTTGCCGGTTTTGGCAGCCAATTGGCTCAACGCACGGTTATGATCCAGGCGCAACATGGCCGTGAAATTCTTGGCCGGCAGGCTGGTGGCACTCTTCATGGCGATGTACGCGTTGGTGTTGGCCGGGTTGCCCACCACCAGCACTTTTACATTGCGGCTGGCAACGGCGTTCAGCGCCTTGCCTTGACCGATGAAAATTTCACCATTCACCGCCAGCAGCTCGGCACGCTCCATACCTGGACCACGCGGACGCGAACCAATCAGCAAGGCGTAATCAACATCCTTGAACGCTGTCATCGGGTCGCTGTGGGCTTCCATACCAACGAGCAAAGGGAACGCGCAATCCTGCAACTCCATCATCACGCCCTGTAGCGCTTGCTGCGCTTTTTCTACGGGAACCTCCAGCAAACTCAGAATGACCGGTTGGTCTTTGCCCAACATTTCGCCCGAGGCGATACGGAACAGAATGGCGTAACCAATTTGCCCAGCGGCACCGGTAACTGCAACTCGGACGGGTTTCTTGCTCATGGTAATTCTCCAGGTAGATGAAAAAGGCGATTCGGCTAAAGGCCTGGCAGGACGCGCGAATCGTTCCGCGTCAAGCGGCGGCAGTGTACCTCCGAAACAGCTTGATCGTCAATTTGTCTTATATCTTATATAAGATATGATTAGGGAAACAAGGCCACCCGAAGAGACACCCAACATGCCTGCATTGTCTGAACCCAAAACCGACCTCAAGTCGCCACCTCTCAGCGTTGCCGCCAGCACCAACGCGCCGTCAACGCCCGCTTTCAGCCCCCTCTACCAGCAGATCAAGGGTCTGATCCTGAACAGTCTTCGCGCGGGTGAATGGAAGCCGGGTGAATCCATCCCCAGCGAAACTGATCTGGCGGTGCGCTATCGGGTCAGCCAGGGCACGGTGCGCAAGGCCATCGACGAATTGGCGGCAGAAAATTTATTGTTGCGGCGCCAGGGCAAGGGCACGTTTGTAGCCACCCACGCCGAGCAGCAGGTTCAGTTCCGGTTTTTGCGGTTGGTTCCCGACACCGGGGCACGCGGCAGCGAGGGACCCGCGCAACGCAACATCATCGAGTGCCGCCGCACGCGAGCCAACGCCGACGTGATTAAAGCACTAGCCTTACGCTCAGGCGACCAGGTGCTGCAAGCCAGACGTGTACTGAGTTTCGGAGGAGCCCCCGTCATCCTGGAAGACATCTGGTTACCGGCGGCACCGTTCAAAGGTTTGACGGCTGAACGACTGGCCAACTACCAGGGCCCCATGTATGCCTTGTTTGAAACCGAGTTCAATGTGCGCATGGTGCGCGCGCAAGAAAGCATCCGTGCCGTGTCTGCCACGCCAGCACAGGCTGCACTGTTGAACACCCACGTGGGAACCCCCTTGCTCAGCGTGGAACGCATTGCCTACACCTATCACGACGAGCCCATGGAACTGCGACGCGGCTACTACCGCACCGACACGCACCACTACCAAAACGACGTCAGCTGAGACGACGTTTGTCATGACCGTGTCAGGATTTTCTTGTTCCAGATCAACAAACCTCTTTTTCATGAAATCTTGAGCGAAACCAGCCGCGATCACTGCGACAGTGCGGCGTATGATGCCGCCCTACAATAAAATTTCTGGGGTGGCCGACATCCTTTGGTTACCAAGCAGTTACTCGAAACATAGAAAGCAACTTATGTCTGATACAGCAACCAGCTCCGCAAAAACCCGTCCCGAATTCCGCAATATCGAATTCGCCAATTTACGCACTCTGCGCTGGCCACTTGCGTCCATCGCTTCAGGGATGCACCGCGTCAGCGGTGCCATCATGTTCTTCCTGATGCCTTTCATCATCTGGATGTTTGACACCTCGATCTCGTCAGAAATCTCGTTTGGCAAATTTAAGGCTGCTTTTGATGTTGGCATGCTGGGGCTACCCGGCTTCATCTGGAAGTTAGTCACGCTCGGGCTGATATGGGCCTACCTGCACCACTTCATTGCTGGCATCCGACACCTCTGGATGGACACCCACCATGAACAGGTCAGCAAAGAATTTGGTCATCAGACTGCCGTTGCCGTGATTGCGTTGACGCTGGGTCTGACCGTCATTCTGGGCGCCAAATTATTCGGTCTTTACTAAGCAGGAGCACTACATGTCTGTCAATTACGGATCCCATCGCACAGTTGTTGGCGCCCATTACGGCATGCGCGACTGGCTGTCGCAACGCGTCACCGCCGTCATCATGGGTTTGTTCACCCTGGTGGTACTGGCCCAAGTCATTTTCAGCAAGGGCCCGGTCAGTTATGAACTCTGGTCTGGCATTTTTGCGGCTCAGTGGATGAAAACGGTCACTTTCGTCGTCATTGTGTCGCTGCTCTGGCACGTCTGGGTCGGCATGCGCAACGTCTTCATGGATTACGTCAAACCCTACGCTGTGCGCTTTGTGTTTCACGTCTTCGCTATCGTCTGGCTAACCGGTTGCGCCGGTTGGGCGATTCAAGTTCTTTGGCGTCTTTGACCATGTTATCCGGTGCCATCAGCATACGACCCTGAGGCCATTGCTTGGTTGCAACTTCCCAAAAAACAGAATTTTTAAGAAATTACCATGACTGCAAAAACCAAACCTACCACACGCAAATTTGACGTCGTCATCGTCGGCGCAGGCGGCTCCGGCATGAGCGCTTCGCTGTTGCTCGCGAATGCCGGCCTGAACGTGGCTGTTCTGTCTAAAGTGTTCCCGACCCGCTCGCACACGGTCGCAGCACAGGGTGGCATCGCCGCTTCGCTGTCGAACATGAACGAAGACAACTGGGACTTCCACTTTTACGACACCATCAAAGGTGGCGACTGGCTGGGCGACCAGGATGCGATTGAATTCATGTGCCGTGAAGCGCCCAAGGTGGTCTATGACCTGGAGCACTACGGCATGCCATTCGACCGTAACCCCGACGGCACCATTTACCAGCGTCCGTTTGGTGGCCACACCAGCAACCACGGTGAAAAAGCGGTGCAACGCGCCTGCGCCGCGGCTGACCGCACCGGTCACGCCATGTTGCACACGCTGTACCAACAAAATGTCAAGTCGCGCACCAATTTCTTCGTCGAATGGATGGCACTGGATCTGATTCGCGACGCTGAAGGCGATGTGGTGGGTGTCACCGCGCTTGAAATGGAAACCGGCGAAGTCTATATCCTCGAAGCAAAAACGGTCTTACTCGCCACGGGCGGTGCCGGACGCATTTTTGCCGCCTCCACCAATGCCTACATCAACACTGGCGACGGTCTGGGCATGGTGGCGCGCGCAGGCATCCCGCTGCAAGACATGGAATTCTGGCAATTCCACCCAACGGGCGTTTATGGTGCCGGCATTTTGCTCACGGAAGGCTGCCGCGGCGAGGGTGCCATTTTGCGCAACAGCAACGGCGAACGTTTCATGGAACGTTACGCACCAGCCTACAAAGATCTGGCCACACGCGACTTCGTTTCACGCTGCATGGACCAGGAAATCAAAGAAGGTCGCGGCTGCGGTCCAAATAAGGCTTACATCGATCTTGACATGACCCACCTGGGTGTTGAGACCATCATGAAGCGCCTGCCTTCAATGTTCGAAATTGGTCACAACTTTGCCAATGTTGACATCACCAAGCAACCGATCCCGGTGATTCCGACCAACCATTACCAGATGGGAGGCATCCCCAGCAGCATTTCGGGCCAAGTGGTCGCACCCAAGAATGGTGCCCAGGAAGTTGTCAATGGTCTGTATGCGGTGGGCGAATGCGCATGCGTGAGTGTGCACGGAGCAAACCGACTGGGCTGCAATTCGCTACTCGACATCATCGTGTTCGGCTTTGCTGCCGGCCGTCACATCATTGATGCCAACTTACAAAGCAAAAATCACAAACCGCTGCCGGCAGACGCGGCTGATCGTTCGCTGGAGCGCCTGAACCAGCTCGACACCAGTAAGTCGGGCGAGTATTCGCAAAAAATTGGTGACGATATCCGCAACACCATGCAAACTCATGCCAGCGTATTCCGCACCCAGGCCAGCATGGATGAGGGCGTGAGCAAAATTGCCAAGATTCGTGAACGCGTCAGTGGCATGGGGTTGGCCGACAAGTCGAAGATTTTCAATACGGACCGAATCGAGGCGCTGGAAATTGACAATATGATTGAAGTCGCGCAGGCCACCATGGTGTCTGCCGCAGCGCGCCATGAGTGCCGCGGTGCGCACAGCGTGCGCGACTATGACCGTCCGGCCGATGACCCGCAGTGCCCGCTGGGGCGCGATGACGTCAACTGGCTCAAACACACCCTGTGGGACAAAGCCACTAACAGCCTGAGCTACAAACCCGTCAACCTCAAGCCACTGACAGTCGCATCGATTGCGCCCAAAGTGCGCACCTTCTGATAACTGCCGCACTGACCTTTCGCCTCTGCCTGCAACTGATATAGAAAGCAAACCATGGCCAAACGTACTTTCAAGATTTATCGCTACAACCCCGACGTTGACAGCAAGCCTTACATGCAAACGCTTGAAGTCGAACTCGACGGCACCGAACGCATGTTGCTCGAGGTGCTTGTCAAGGTCAAAGCGGCTGACCCAACACTGGCGTTCCGGCGCTCCTGCCGTGAGGGCGTCTGCGGCTCGGACGCCATGAACATCAACGGCAAAAACGGACTGGCATGCCTGGTCAACATGCGCACCCTGCCTGACACCATCGTGCTCAAGCCGCTGCCCGGTCTGCCGGTGGTGCGTGACCTGATCGTTGACATGACGTTGTTCTTTCAGCAATATCATTCCATCAAGCCATACCTGATCAACGACACCCGCCCGCCAGAAAAAGAGCGTCTGCAAAGTCCCGAAGAGCGCGAAGAGCTCAACGGCCTGTATGACTGCATTCTGTGCGCCAGTTGCTCGACCAGCTGCCCGGTGTTCTGGTGGAACCCAGACAAGTTTGTCGGCCCGGCCGGGCTGTTGCAAGCTTATCGCTTCATCGCCGACAGCCGCGACCAGGCCACGGGGGAGCGCCTGGACAATCTGGAAGACCCGTATCGCCTGTTCCGCTGCACCACCATCATGAATTGCGTTGACGTATGCCCCAAGGGTCTGAACCCGACGCGAGCCATCGGCAAGATTAAGGAATTGATGGTGCGGCGCGCCCTGTAACACCAGATGAGCACAACGATACCCGGTCAAGAAGAGGCGCTGATTGACGAAAGAGCGCTCAGCAAACTCAGGTGGCGCAGTCGCCGGGGTTTGCTTGAGAACGATCTTTTTATCGATCGTTTCTTTAAAAAGTACGCCTCGACCTTGACTGTCAAGCAGGCACAAGGTCTGAGCACTCTGATGGAGCTGGCAGATTCCGACTTGCTGGATCTGCATCTGGGGCGGAAATCTTTGGCACAGGTCAACCCCGATCTGGTGCGTGACGATGTTTCTGAAGTCTTGAGCATGTTAAGAGTAACCACGAAAGGTCAAAATGAAGCTAGCTGAAAATAAAGCCACTCTGTCGTTCAGCAACGGCAGCCCCAGTGTTGATTTGCCGGTCTATCACGGCAACGTCGGTCCGGATGTCATCGACATCCGCAAGCTGTACGGCCAGACCGGTATGTTCACCTACGACCCGGGTTTTCTGTCCACCGCTTCCTGTCAATCCGCCATCACTTACATTGATGGCGACAAGGGCGAGTTGCTGTACCGCGGCTACCCGATCGAACAGTTAGCCACGCAGTGCGACTACCTCGACACCTGCTACCTGTTGCTGAACGGTGAGTTGCCCAACCAGACCGAACGCGATGATTTCCACAAGCTCATCATCAGTCACACCATGGTGCATGAGCAAATGCAGTTTTTCCTGCGTGGTTTCCGCCGCGACGCGCACCCGATGGCCGTGCTAACTGGTTTGGTCGGTGCGCTGTCGGCGTTCTACCACGACAGCACCGACATCCATAACCCGGAACATCGCAAGATCGCAGCCATCCGCCTGATCGCCAAGATGCCGACTCTGGTGTCAATGGCCTACAAGTATGGCGTTGGCCAGCCCTATATGTACCCGCAGAACGGCCTGAGCTACGCGGGCAACTTCCTGCGCATGATGTTTGGCAACCCGTGTGAAGACTACAAGGTCAACCCGGTGATTGAACGGGCCATGGATCGCATCTTCATCCTGCATGCTGATCACGAGCAAAATGCATCCACCTCCACGGTACGGTTGTGCGGTAGTTCGGGCACCAACCCGTTCGCCGCCATCGCCGCCGGTGTAGCCTGCCTGTGGGGTCCGGCGCATGGCGGGGCCAACGAGGCCTGCCTGAACATGCTTGGCGACATCCAGCGCCAGGGTGGCATTGCCAAGGTCGGCCATTTCATGGAACAAGTCAAAGACAAGAACTCTGGCGTCAAGTTGATGGGCTTTGGTCACCGCGTCTATAAAAATTACGATCCGCGCGCAAAACTCATGCAGGAAACCTGCAACGAAGTGCTGGACGAATTGGGTCTGGGCAACGACCCGCTGTTCAAGCTGGCCAAAGAGGTCGAAAAAATCGCGCTGCAAGACGAGTACTTCGTCTCGCGCAAACTCTACCCGAATGTCGATTTTTATTCCGGCATCGTGCAGCGCGCCATTGGCGTTCCAGTGAACATGTTCACGGGTGTCTTCACCTTGGCCCGCACCGTTGGCTGGATTGCTCAATTGAACGAGATGATCAGCGACCCCGAGTACAAAATTGGCCGTCCGCGCCAGTTGTTTAGCGGGGCCGTCACCCGTGCGGTGAAACCCATCACCAAGCGCTGATCTCCGCTCACCGCCCCTCAAACAACCCGCCGGATGACAACACCGGCGGGCTTTGTTTTTTTGGTGGCGGCGGTTTTTGCAGGCCACATCGCGTGTGACGTCCGCTCTGCCGATTAAAATCCGTCTCCCATCTCCCAATTGACCGTCAGCATGGACTTTCAAACAAGCGCGCGCACCCTGTACGACAAGTTGTGGGACGAGCACGTCGTCCACACTGAAGAGGACGGCACGGCCCTGCTCTATATCGACCGGCATCTGGTGCATGAGGTCACCAGTCCGCAGGCCTTCGAGGGACTGCGTCAGGCACACCGCCCGGTGTGGCGCACCAGCTCTGTGGTCGCCACCGCTGACCACAACACGCCCACGCAAGGCTGGGACCAGGGCTACGACGGCATCACCGACCCCACTAGCAAAGAGCAGGTGATGACGCTGGACGCCAACATTCGCGAATACGGTGCCGCCGCCTACTTTCCGTTCCTGTCCAAGCGCCAAGGCATCGTGCATGTGATTGGCCCTGAAAGCGGCGCCACCTTGCCAGGAATGACCGTGGTCTGTGGCGATTCGCACACCTCCACGCACGGCGCATTTGGTGCGCTGGCCCATGGCATTGGCACCAGCGAAGTCGAGCACGTGCTGGCCACCCAGACCCTGCTAGCCAAGAAAGCCAAAAACATGCTGATGCGCGTTGACGGCACCCTGCCCAAAGGTTGCACCGCCAAGGACATCGCGCTGGCCATCATCGGAAAGATCGGCACTGCGGGCGGCACAGGTTTCACCATCGAATTTGGTGGCGACGCCATTCGCGCGCTCAGCATGGAAGGGCGCATGACCCTGTGCAACATGGCCATTGAAGCCGGAGCCCGGGCTGGGCTGGTGGCGGTGGACGACAAGACTGTCCAGTACCTCAAAGGCCGCCCCCTGGCACCAGGTGCCAACGCCGCCAATGAAACCGCTGCGGCCGTCGAATGGGACCAAGCCGTAACGTACTGGAAAACGCTGCACTCTGACCCGAATGCCAAATTCGACGCCACCGTCAGCATCGACGCCAGCACCCTGGTGCCGCAGGTCACTTGGGGCACCTCACCCGAGATGGCGCTGGGCATCAACGACCGCGTCCCTGATCCTGACAAAGAAAAAGACGCGAATAAACGCAACGCCATCGAGCGCGCGTTGACCTACATGGGCCTGACCCCTGGCAAGGCGCTGGTGGACATTTATGTGGACAAAGTGTTCATTGGTTCGTGCACCAACAGCCGCATCGAAGACATGCGTGAGGCCGCCGCCGTGGTACGCGCGCTAGGCCGCAAGGTAGCGTCCAACGTGCGCATGGCCATGGTCGTCCCCGGCTCCGGACTGGTCAAGGAACAAGCCGAACGCGAAGGACTGCACCAGATTTTCAAGGCCGCTGGTTTTGAGTGGCGTGAACCGGGCTGCTCCATGTGCCTGGCCATGAACGCTGACCGACTGGAGCCGGGTGAGCGCTGCGCCTCCACCAGCAACCGCAATTTTGAAGGGCGCCAGGGTGCGGGTGGTCGCACCCATCTGGTCAGCCCGGCCATGGCCGCAGCAGCGGCCATCCACGGCCATTTTGTCGATGTGCGTCAGTTTGTTTGATTTTTCCCGAAGGAGTCACCCATGAGAAAACTTTCCATCTTGCTGATGCTGACCGGTTTACTAACGCTTGGCGCTTGCAACACCGTCAAAGGTGTGGGGCAAGACTTGCAAAAAGCCGGTTCCACCCTTGAAGGCGCAGCCAAAAAGTAAAGTATCCGATGCAGAAATTTACTTTGCTCCAGGGCCTGGTGGCCCCGATGGACCGCGAAAACGTCGACACCGACGCCATCATCCCCAAGCAATTTCTCAAATCCATCCGCAAAACCGGGTTTGGCCAAAATCTGTTTGATGAATGGCGTTACCTTGACGCTGGTTTTCCCGGGCAGGACCCCAGCAGCCGCCGGCCCAACCCCGACTTTGTGCTGAACCAGCCGCGTTACCTGGGTGCCTCCGTCCTGCTGGCGCGCAGGAATTTTGGCTGCGGCTCATCGCGCGAGCACGCGCCTTGGGCGCTGGACCAGTTTGGTTTTCGCGCCATCATCGCGCCCAGCTACGCTGACATTTTTTACAACAACTGCTTCAAGAACGGTCTGTTGCCCATCGTCCTGACCGACACACAGGTCGCGCAATTGTTCAACGAGGTCGCAGCCTTCCCCGGCTACACACTCACGGTGGATCTTGAGCGCCAACGCGTTGTCAAACCCGACGGGACCGAGCTGGCTTTTGACGTGCAACCGTTTCGCAAATACTGTTTGCTCAACGGCCTGGACGACATTGGCCTGACACTGCGCCATGCCGACAAGATCAAAACTTTCGAGGCCCAGCGTTTGGCACAAAAACCATGGCTAGCCCATACCATGCTTGGGTAAACAGCTTCACTATATATAGCAAAATTCATGAAAATCGCAGTACTCCCCGGTGACGGCATCGGTACCGAAATTGTGGCCGAGGCGGTCAAAGTCCTGAGCGCCCTGGGCTTGCAGCTGGAGCTTGAGCACGCGCTGGTCGGCGGTGCTGCTTACGAGGCACACGGCCACCCGCTGCCCGAAAGTACGTTAACGTTGGCGCAGTCGGCCGACGCCATTTTGTTTGGCGCCGTGGGCGACTGGAAGTACGACGCGCTGGAGCGCTCGCTGCGCCCCGAGCAAGCCATTTTGGGGCTGCGCAAGCACCTCGGGTTGTTCGCCAATTTCCGCCCAGCTATTTGCCACGAACAACTGGTGGGCGCCTCCAGCCTAAAACCCGAATTGATCGCCGGGCTCGACATTCTGATCATCCGCGAGCTCACCGGCGACATTTACTTTGGACAGCCGCGCGGGCGGCGCGTGGCCACCGACGGTCACTTTCCCGGCAGCGACGAAGGTTTTGACACCATGCGTTACAGCCGCCCGGAAATTGAACGTATCGCGCATGTAGCTTTTCAGGCGGCGCAAAAACGCAGCGGGCGTGTCACCAGCGTGGACAAGGCCAATGTGCTCGAAACCTCCCAGCTCTGGCGCGACGTCATGATCGACGTCGCCCGTCACTACCCTGACGTGGCGCTAGATCACATGTACGTGGACAACGCCGCCATGCAACTGGTGCGTGCGCCCAAAAAGTTTGACGTGGTCGTCACTGGCAACCTGTTTGGCGACATCCTGTCGGACGAGGCTTCCATGCTCACCGGCTCCATCGGCATGTTGCCATCGGCCAGCCTGAACGCCAACGGCCAGGGTCTGTACGAACCCAGCCACGGCAGCGCCCCCGACATCGCAGGCAAAGGCATTGCCAACCCGCTGGCCACCATTCTCAGCGCCGCCATGATGCTGCGTTTTTCACTGAACCAGGCGCAGGCCGCCGAGCGCATCGAAGCCGCCGTCAAAAAAGTGCTGACGCAGGGCCTGCGCACGCCAGACATCTACAGCGACGGCTGCACCCGCGTCAGTACGGCGCAAATGGGCGACGCTGTGGTACACGCGCTCTAAAGCATTCCATCCAATTCAACGAAAGGGCAATGATGAAAGTGGGCAATCTGGTAGGTCTGGTGGGCTGGCGCGGTATGGTCGGCTCGGTGTTGATGGACCGCATGCAGGCCGAGGGCGACTTTGCGCTGATCGAGCCGGTTTTTTTCTCCACCTCGGACGCAGGCGGCAAGGCCCCCGCGCAAGCCAGGAATGAAACCGTGCTGCAAGACGCGTACAACATCGACGCCCTCAAACGCTGCGACGTGATCATCAGTTGCCAGGGCGGCGACTACACCACGGCTGTGTTCCCCAAGCTGCGCGCCAGCGGATGGAGCGGTCACTGGATCGACGCCGCATCGAGCCTGCGCATGCAATCAGACGCCGTCATCATCCTGGATCCGGTCAACCTGCCGGTGATCCAGAACGCCCTGCACCAAGGCGGCAACAACTGGATCGGCGGTAACTGCACCGTGAGCTGCATGCTGATGGGCGCGGGGGCGTTGTACAAGGCGGGTTTGGTCGAGTGGATGAGCACCCAGACCTACCAGGCGGCCAGTGGCGGCGGTGCGCAACACATGCGGGAGCTGCTGACCCAGTTCGGCACGCTCAACGCCGAAGTCAAAGCACTGCTGGACGACCCCAAGAGCGCCATCCTTGAAATCGACCGCAAGGTCATTGCCAAGCAGCGCACGCTGTCGGCCTCAGAAACAGCCAACTTTGCTGTGCCGCTGGGGGGTTCGCTCATTCCCTGGATCGACAAGGACCTGGGTCTGGGCAAACAGTCTGACGAGCCCGGCTACGGGACCTCGCGCGAAGAGTGGAAAGGCATGGCCGAAACCAACAAGATTCTGGGCCTGGGCGACGGCTTTGGTACGCCTGCCGTGCCGGTGGACGGTTTTTGCGTGCGCGTGGGCGCCATGCGTTGCCACAGCCAGGCGCTGACCTTCAAACTCAAGAAAAATGTGCCCAGCGCGGACATTGAAGCCATGATCGCCGCAGACAACGAATGGGTCAAGGTCGTGCCCAACACCCGTGAGGCCACCATCACCGGCCTGACACCGGTGGCCGTCACCGGCACGCTGACCATTCCGGTGGGGCGCATCCGCAAACTGGCCATGGGGCCTGAATACGTTGGCGCGTTCACCGTGGGTGACCAGCTTTTGTGGGGCGCTGCCGAACCGCTGCGCCGTATGCTACGGATACTGTTGCAGGCTTAAAAGGGTGGGCGTGGCTGTGAGCGTGTTGCACACTGTTTCTTGGCAACACGCTTTCGTTGCCACACCACAACATGGAATTGCGTCCGACTCCGTCTATGCAAGCGCAAACAAGTTAACAGACAGTCGCAACTTGTCAGGCTAACGCATTGATGTTATGGTGCTTTCCCTGTTCTTTTGCCGCTGTCTACAGGTTGTCAAACCGGAGTCTATAAATTGATTGCGAAGTCTTCTCAATGTCAACTGACCGCTTTGGCTACCGCCGTGTTGCTTGCCCTGACCAGCCTGCCAGCGGGCGCCTTGTCTCTGGGGCGCATCACGGTCCAATCTGCATTGGGTGAACCCATTCAGGCCGAAGTCGATTTTCTCGACATCAACGCGGAAGAAGCCGCAACTTTAAGCACACGCATCGCGTCACCCGATGCGTTCAAAGCCGCCGGTCTGGATTACAACGCGGTCCTTGGTAATCTGAAAGCATCGCTGCAACGCCGCGCCAATGGGCAGGCTTTTCTCAAGCTCAGCAGCGACAGCAGTGTCAACGAACCTTTTGTTGACATCATCCTTGAAGCCAGTTGGAGTTCGGGGCGCATCGTGCGCGATTACACGCTATTGTTTGACCCGCCCAAGCTGCGCTCTGCCACGCCGAAAACCCCAGACACCACGCAACTTGCATCGGGTTCCAGCCCAACACCCCAACCCGCACGCAGTGTTTTGGCCTTACCAAAACCCGTGACCTCCGACACGCCAGCTACTGCGCCCAAGCCCAAGGCGGTGGCGCCAGCTGCGACACCTTCGGAATTAAGCGTACGCGTCAAACCTGGTCAGACGGCCGGTCAAATTGCGGCGGCCAACCTGCCAGCCGGTGTCTCTCTCGACCAGATGCTGGTTGCCATGTTGCGCAGCAACCCCAACGCTTTTATCCAGGACAACGTCAACCTCGTCAAAGCGGGTGCTGTGCTCACCCTGCCTGCGCCACAGTCGGCTTTAACCGTACCCCGGGACGAAGCCACCCGAATGGTGATCGCCCAAAGCGGGGACTTCAACAAATTCAGACGCAAACTGGCAGAAAATGTGGGCCAAGCCCAGGCTGCTCCCACCGCACGCGAAGCAACGGGTCGGGTGCAGATGTCGGTACAAGACAAAAAACCTGCTTCGTCAGCGCCGGACAAGCTGACGCTGTCCAAGGGCACAGTACAAGGCAAATCGAGTGAAGAACAATTGGCCAACGCACGCAATGCAGCGCAAACTGATGCACGTGCCGCCGAGCTGGCCAAAAACATCACCGATCTCAACAAGTTGGCTGCTGTAGCCAGCGCGCCGGTTGCAGCCGCGTCAGGAGTGCCAACAACGGCAGCAGTTGCAAAGGCTGCCGTGAAGCCGTCGACACCAGCACCTGCGGCGCCGACCGAAGCCGGTTTTATTGACACGCTGCTGGCCGAACCCCTCCTGCCCGCTGGTGTTGCGACCTTGCTTGCCCTGCTGGTAGCTTTGGGCGTTTACAAGCACAGGCAGCGCAAAAACGAAACGCTGGTGGATAGTGCGCTCAATGAAGATACATCCGCAGAAGGCTCCAGCGGTGGACAAAGCGTGGACACCAGCTCCAGCGACAGCCTCAGCAGCGGCTCGTCCATGGTTTATTCCAACACCCAACTCGATGGCGCTGATGACGCGGATCCGCTGGCCGAGGCCGACGTTTACCTGGCTTACGGCCGGGATCTACAGGCTGAAGAAATCCTCAAGGACGCCCTGCGCACCGCACCAGAACGCGTTGCGATCCACGCCAAGCTGGCAGAAATTTACGCCAAACGTCAGGACGCCAAGTCGCTTGAGGCGATTGCCGCGCAGGCTTTCAACCTGACCAACGGCACAGGTCCACAGTGGGAGCATATCTGTGAAAAAGGCTTGTCAATCGACCCTGACAACGCGCTTTATTTACCCGGCGGCCAACCTGCTTTGAGCTCGGCTCAATCTGCCACAGAGTCCCCAGCACCCCAAGCGCAACCAACACCAACTGAAGACGATCTCGTCGCAGCCAAAGCGCAGGCAGACGCGGTAACATCGCTACCGGGAGCACTTGAAGAGTTGGACCTGGATCTCGATTTCTCACTTGAAGAACCAGAAAACCCACCGGCTGAAGCACCCTCGTCAGACGTTGGGCTGCCACCGGTTTCTTCAGACCGGGTTGAAACCTCTGCACCGACAGACACAAACCCAAACACCATCCAGGGTGGGCTTGACTTTACCGTGTCGGCTTCTTTTGACCCGGTTTCAAAACTTTCTGCACTGCACGAAAGGTTGCCTGACGTGATGCCATCAGCGCAAACGTCCAGCGACGTTGATGCGTCACCCAACGAGCCGCTCCTTGCGCTCGACGCATTGCCCGATTTGGATCTTCCGACTGGTTCTTATCCGTCTGCACCTGCACAGACCGCGCCACAAGAAACGGCTGTTGACGCAAGCAAGGACATGCTCTCCTTCGATATCGATTCACTCTCGCTCGATTTGGCTGATGACAGTTCGCCGCCACCAGCCTTCGAAGAGGAGTCGGCCATGGATCCGCTGGAAACCAAGCTGGCGCTGGCTGAAGAATTCCGTGCCATTGGTGACGACGACGGTGCCCGCGCCTTGATCGAAGAGGTCATCGCCGAAGCCACTGGCGACATCCAGGCCAAGGCGCAGCAGGCGCTAAGCAAGCTCTAAACACCGTGCGGGTCGCGCTCGGGGTTAGCTACAACGGCCTGCGTTACCACGGCTGGCAGAGCCAGCCCAGCGGGCAAACGGTTCAAGACACGCTGGAAAAAGCGCTATCGCAATTTGCCAACCAACGCATCAGCACGCTGTGCGCAGGCCGCACCGACACCGGCGTGCACGCGCTGGCCCAGGTGGTGCACTTCGACACCGACGTGGATCGCACCGAACAAGCGTGGGTGCGCGGCCCCAACGCGCTGCTGCCGCACGACATGGCAGTGCAGTGGGCGCGCATCGTCCCAGCCAGTTTTCATTGCCGCGCCAGCGCGCTCACCCGTCGCTATGTGTATGTCGTGTTGCAGTCGCCGGTGCGCCCGAGTCTGGACGACGGGCGGGTGGGCTGGGTTTTTTCGCAGCTGGCGCTCGCCCCCATGCAAGAGGCCGTAGCACACCTGTTGGGCGAGCACGACTTCACCTCGTTTCGCGCCAGCGCTTGCCAGGCCTTGTCGCCCATCAAGCGCCTGGAGCGCATCGACATCTGCCGCCACGGTGCCTACTGGCGCTTTGAGTTTGAAGCCAACGCCTTTTTGCACCACATGATCCGCAACATCATGGGTTGCCTGTTGGCCGTGGGTGACGGCCGCCACCCGCCGCAGTGGGTGGCGCAGGTGCTGGCCGCGCGCGACCGCGAAGCCGCCGCACCCACGTTTTCACCGCATGGGTTGTACTTTGTCGGGCCGCGCTACGATGCGCACTGGGGCCTGCCCGACCAACCTGTGTTGCTCGACGGTCTGCCCGGAGCCTGCGCATGACCTTACCCACCGCCCTCGCCAACGACCCTGCCCAGCCCGCGCAACACCCGCGCACGCGCATCAAACTGTGCGGGTTCACGCGCGAAGAGGACGTTGACGCTGCCGTGGTCGCAGGTGCCGACGCCATCGGCTTTGTGCTGTATGAAAAAAGCGCACGCTACGTGTCGCCCGAGCGCGCCGCAGTACTGGCGCGCCGTTTGCCGCCGTTTGTTACGCCGGTGCTGCTGTTTGTGAACCACAGCGCTTCAGAAATAAGAGCAGCTCTGGCAGGCGTACCGGGCGCTATGGCCCAATTTCATGGGGACGAATCGGCGCAGGACTGCGCGGCGGCCTGTGGCCCACTACAGCGCGCATGGCTGCGCGCGGCGCGCATACCCCCTGGCGCAGACGGCCAGCGCTTTGATCTCTTAAAATTCGTCCAAGATTTTTCACAGGCCCAGGCCATTTTGCTCGACTCCCAGGTGGCTGGGTACGGCGGTGGCGGGCAAACCTTCCATTGGTCACTGCTACCACCAAACGTCAACGCTCACCTCGTCTTGAGTGGTGGGCTCGAACCAGCCAACGTGATCGAAGGCATCACGCAGCTGCGCCCGCGCTGCAAGTCGCTGGCGGTTGACGTCAGCTCGGGCATCGAAGTGCCCGGGCGCAAGGGCATCAAGGACGCCGCGCGCATGCATGCCTTCATCGCGGCAGTGCGCAAGGCAGATCAACTTTATTAAGCATTTTTGACATCTAGCCCTTATAAAACAAGGGCTAAAAGCTATTGAATTTATATCATTATGTTTGACTACCAACTTCCCGACGCACGTGGCCACTTTGGCATCTACGGCGGTAATTTTGTGTCTGAAACGCTCAGCCACGCCATCAACGAACTCACCGCAGCCTATGCGCGCTACCAGCACGACCCGGCCTTTGTGGCCGAGTTTGAGTACGAGCTGGCGCACTTTGTGGGCCGACCCAGCCCGGTGTATCACGCCGCGCGCATGAGCCGCGAGCTGGGCGGTGCGCAGATATTCTTGAAGCGTGAAGACCTCAACCACACCGGCGCGCACAAGATCAACAACACCATCGGCCAGGCCATGCTGGCCAAACGCATGGGCAAACCGCGCGTGATCGCCGAGACCGGCGCAGGTCAGCACGGTGTAGCCACCGCCACCATTTGCGCGCGCTACGGGCTGGAATGCGTGGTCTATATGGGCAGCGAAGACGTCAAACGCCAAAGCCCCAACGTCTATCGCATGAAGCTGCTCGGCGCCACGGTGGTGCCCGTTGAAAGTGGCAGTAAAACCCTGAAAGACGCGCTCAATGAGGCGCTGCGCGACTGGGTCGCCAATGTCGATAACACCTTCTACATCATCGGCACAGTCGCCGGCCCGCACCCGTACCCCATGATGGTGCGCGACTTTCAGAGCGTGATCGGTAAGGAATGCCTGGTGCAGATGCCCGAGATGCTGCGCGCGTGCGGCTGCACGTCCGGCCAGCCCGACGTGGTGATGGCCTGCGTGGGCGGGGGCAGCAATGCCATGGGCATTTTTTACCCCTACATTGCGCACGAGGCCACGCAACTCATCGGCGTGGAGGCCGCTGGTCTGGGCATGGACAGCGGCAAACATTCGGCCAGCATCCAGCGCGGCAGCCCCGGCGTGCTGCACGGTAACCGCACCTATGTGCTGCAAGACGACAACGGCCAGGTGACTGAAACGCACAGCATCAGCGCCGGGCTGGACTACCCCGGTGTGGGACCCGAGCACGCCTACCTGCACGACATCGGCCGCGCCCAATACGTGGGCGTCACCGACGCAGACGCGCTGGCGGCGTTTCACCACCTGTGCCGCACCGAAGGCATCATCCCGGCGCTGGAATCCAGCCACGCTGTGGCCTACGCCATGCAACTGGCACCCACCCTGCGCGCAGATCAGAGCATTCTGGTCAACCTGTCGGGCCGCGGCGACAAAGACATCGGTACCGTGGCCGACCTGAGCCACGCGGACTTCTTCTGCCGCCCCAGCTGCCAGGGTCAGACCGTCAAAGGTGGACAGCAAAATATACCACTAGCTCAGATAGGTAAAGGGCTAGCAGCTACAGCTACAGGAGCAAAAGCATGAGCCGCCTGAACCCCACTTTTGCCAACCTGGAAGCGCAAGGCCGCAAGGCGCTGATCCCGTTTGTCACCGCCGGCTTTCCCTACCCCGACATCACCCCCAGGCTGATGCACGCGCTGGTAGCCGGTGGTGCCGACGTGATCGAACTGGGCGTGCCGTTTTCTGACCCCAGCGCCGACGGCCCGGTGATCCAGAAGGCAGGTGACCGCGCGCTGGCGGCGGGCATCGGCATGACGCAGGTGCTGGCCATGGTGCGCCAGTTTCGCCAGCAGGACAACACCACGCCGGTGGTACTGATGGGCTACGCCAACCCGGTCGAGCGCTACAACCAGTTGCACAGCGCTTCCAAAAATGAAGCTGCTGGCGCAGACAAGACGGGGGCTAGCAGTGCTTTTGTGCAGGATGCAGCGGCCGCCGGTGTGGATGGCGTGCTGGTGGTGGACTACCCGCCAGAAGAGTGCGAGGCGTTTGCGGCCGACCTGGCCGCACGTGACATGAGCCTGATCTTTTTGCTCGCCCCCACCTCGACCGACGAACGCATGGCGCAGGTGGGCCGCATCGCCAGCGGGTATGTGTATTACGTGTCGCTCAAGGGCGTGACCGGTTCGGGCGCGCTCGATACCGACGCGGTGGCCAGGATGCTGCCGCGCATCCGCGCGCACGTTACCTGCCCGGTGGGCGTGGGGTTTGGCATCCGCGACGGCGCCACGGCCAAGGCCATCGGCGCGGTGGCCGACGCGGTGGTCATTGGCAGCCGCCTGATCCAGCTCATCGACGCACAGCCGCATGAAAAAGTGGCGGGCATGGCGCAAAATTTCATGCGCGAGATTCGCAGCGCGCTCGATTCATAATGCGACCCTCCGATGCCGGACTGAGAAGGAAAAACACATGAGTTGGCTTGAAAAACTGCTCCCGCCCAAAATCCAGCAAACCGACCCTAAAGAGCGCCGCGCCGTGCCCGAGGGCCTGTGGGTCAAGTGCCCGGCGTGCGACACCGTGCTCTACAAGACCGATCTGGAACAAAACCAGAACGTCTGCCCCACCTGTAGCCACCACCACCGCATAGGTGCACGGGCGCGTCTGAACGTGTTTCTGGACAACGAAGGGCGCTACGAGATCGGGCAAGAGGTGCTGCCGGTGGACGCGCTCAAGTTCAAGGACAGTCGAAAATACCCCGAGCGCCTGAAAGAAGCCATGGACAACACGGGTGAAACTGACGCGCTGGTGGCGATGGGCGGCTCGGTGATGGGCATCGCGCTGGTAGCGGCGTGCTTCGAATTTGAATTCATGGGCGGCAGCATGGGCAGCGTGGTGGGCGAGCGCTTTGCCCGCGCGGTACAAACCGCCATCGACCAGAAAGTGCCGTTTGTCTGCTTTACCGCCACCGGCGGCGCGCGCATGCAAGAAGGTTTGCTCAGCCTGATGCAAATGGCCAAGACCAACGCATCGCTGACGCACCTGGCCAAAAAAGGCCTGCCCTTCATCAGCGTGCTGACCGACCCGACCATGGGCGGCGTGAGCGCCGGTTTTGCCTTTTTGGGCGACGTGGTGATCGCCGAGCCCAAGGCGTTGATCGGATTTGCCGGCCCGCGCGTGATCGAATCCACCGTGCGCGTGACGCTGCCCGAAGGCTTTCAGCGCGCCGAGTTTTTGCAGACCAAAGGTGCGGTCGATTTGATCTGCGACCGCCGCGAACTGCGCAAAACCATCGCCAACACGCTGGCGATGCTGACGCGCCAAAGTGCCGACGCGGTGGGCTGATGATGATTTGTCTTTTTAATAAGGATAAATGGTTGTAAAATTGTCCTTTATGGAAAGTCAATTAAGCACAGTCATCCGACAAAAAATCATCGACAGTCAAGCCACACAGTTGCCAACGCTAACGCGCCGTGATGCCTGGCTGCCCAGCGTTCCAACCAAAGCCACAGCGGTCATCGGGATGCGCCGTGCGGGCAAAACCAGTTTGTTGTGGCAAATCCTTGGTGACAAATTTGCCGCCGGTGTGCCGCGCGAAGGCCTGCTGTACTTCAGCTTTGAAGACGAGCGCCTGGCTGACATGCAGGTGCAAGACCTCGACCTGCTGGTGCAAACCTATTACCAGCTTCATCCCGCATGGCGTGACGCGCAACGCGCCAGTTTTTTTCTGGACGAAATCCAGTTGGTGCCGGGCTGGGAGCTGTTTGCCAGACGACTGCTTGACAGCGAAAACATCGACTTGTATCTGTCTGGCTCGTCGGCGCGCCTGTTGTCGCGCGAGGTGGCCAGCAGCATGCGTGGCCGCGCCATGGAGGCGGTGGTCACGCCCTTCAGCTTTTCAGAAATGCTGCGCCACGCCGGGCGTGAGCCCAACAAGCCCTTTGACCGATTGACCAAGGCCGAACGCTCTCAGATCGATAGCGACTTGCGCTTGTTCCTGCTGGAGGGTGGCTTTCCTGAAGCACAGGGCCTCGACACACGAAACCGCTTTGAGTTGTTGCGCTCGTACGTCGATGTGCTGCTGCTGCGCGATGTGATCGAGCGCCACAACCTCAGCCAAGCGCAGGTGTTGCACTGGATGGTGCGCCAACTGCTTGGCAATTCCGCAGGCACATTCAGCATCAACAAATTTCACGCAGATCTGAAATCGCGCGGTGTTGCGGTGGGCAAAGACACGCTGCACAGCTACCTGGCGCATCTGGAAGACGCGTTTTTGCTCACCTGCGTTGACATTGCCAGCGACTCCGAGCGGCGGCGGCAAGTCAATCCGCGCAAAATTTACCCGGTCGATACCGGGCTGATCGCCCTGTTTGACCGATCCGGCAAGGCCAATCTGGGTCACGCGCTAGAAACAGCCGTGCTGCACCAGCTGCAACGCCGTGGCAACCCCGTGAACTATGTGCGAACTTCGGCTGGCTTTGAGGTGGACTTCTACACCCGAAGCCGCACTGGCGATGAATCTTTGATTCAGGTCTGCACCGACCTGGATGACCCGTCAACCAGCGCGCGTGAGATACGCGCCTTGCAAGACGCCGCCCTGTCGTGGCCGGATGCCAGTTTGCACCTGATCACCCTGCAGGCGCCCAGAACAGTGGCGGTTCCCGCAAACATTGAATTGCACCTGGCGGCCGACTGGTTATTAACCGACCCACCCGCTGAGCAGTAAACCCAATTGGGTGCGATACAAAGTAGCGAGGTTCATGGGCTGGTCATGTTTAATGCAATATTTATAGCGCCATACGCAAGCTATCAAAGCGCTGTAGCCTTATTTGTAGGGTGTAGCGACATCGCATTCATTGAAAAGACCGATGCCATGACTCATCATTTATCACGCAACAGGCAACGTCCCACGCTCGTTGAGATCGGCGCGGCGACTGGGTAATCCGCATGCCACAAACTCCGGTCACATGACCCAGCTCCAACGTCTTATGAGTGGCTACTAAGCCACCGAAACGACAAAATTCCGGTTCATGTTGGGTGACTGCAGTGTAGCGATTCCCGACATAGGTCTGCCCGAAATACCTGCTCCAAACCCGCCATCGACCATTTACTGTGAATCGCTATTGTGTCAAATTGACTCAGCCAAGAACGGATCGATCAGCTTCGTGCCCGTTCCTGCAAAGTCCGCAACATTGCGTGTGACCACTGTCATTCCATGCTCCAAAG
>PCUV01000105.1 GCA_002786915.1 Comamonadaceae bacterium CG12_big_fil_rev_8_21_14_0_65_59_15
CGTTAGTCGTTAGTCGTTAGTCGTTAATCGTTAGTCGTTAGTCGTTAGTCGTTAGTCGTTAGTCGTTAGTCGTTAGTCGTTAGTCAGTGGGATGATTCTTGCCAACTCATGACTACAAACTAATAACTACAAACTACAAACTAACAATTCTGCTGCGCGGCGTGGCGCAGCGCCTGCATCACGCCTTTGTAGCCACCGTCGGCATCGGGCGCGCCAAACACGGCACTGCCGGCCACACAGGTGTCGGCCCCGGCGGCCACAATTTCACCGATGTTGTCCACCTTGACGCCGCCGTCCACCTCGAGCCAGATCGGCTGACCACCGGCGGCCACATGCGCGTCGATGCGCGCGCGCACCAAGCGCAGCTTGGGTAAGGTCGAGGCAATGAACTTTTGGCCACCAAAACCGGGGTTCACGCTCATCAGCAAGATCATGTCAAGCTTGTCCATCACATGGTCGATCCAGGTTATGGGCGTGGCCGGGTTCAGCACCAGCCCGGCCTTGCAACCCAGGTCGTGGATCATGGCCAGGCTGCGGTCCACGTGGCGCGACGCCTCGGGGTGAAAGGTGATCAGGTTGGCACCTGCTTTGGCAAACAGCGGAATGATGGCGTCCACCGGCTCCACCATCAAATGCACGTCGATGCCGATCTTGACGTGCGGGCGGATCGCCTCGCACACCAGCGGGCCGATGGTGAGGTTGGGCACGTAATGGTTGTCCATCACGTCAAAGTGCACCAGGTCGGCACCGGCGGCCTCGATGGCGCGCACCTCTTCACCCAGGCGGGCAAAATTGGCCGACAAAATGCTGGGAGCAATGCGCAAGGTGGGCTGGGTCATGGTGTGGCTTTCTGCAAAAGAGTTGAAAGGCGTAGTGTGCGGCAAGTTCAAAGCGTTGCGGCCGCGTGCCACTGGCGCAAGGCGGATAACGTGGCATGGGTCAGGTCGGGCAGCACCTTGAGCGCACCGGCAAAGTCGTGGTGCGCGGTAAACGGGTTGGGCGTGATGATGGTGGCCAGCCCGGCTGCGGTGGCTGCGCGCAGACCATTGCTGGAATCTTCAAACGCCAGGCAGGCGCTTGCGGGCAGTTTCAGGGTATCGAGCATTTGCAAGTACACCTGCGGATGCGGTTTTTTGATCGGCGCGGTGGAGGCGTCGCCAATGGCGCTGAAATTGAGCCGCCAGTCAGACCCCATGGCGTGGCGCAACAGCGCGGCAATGTTCACCGGCGACGTGGTGGTGGCAATGGCCAGTTGCAAGCCTGCGGCAAGCGCCTCGTGCATCAGCGCCAGCACACCCGGGCGCAGATTGACCGCACCGCTGTTGACGGCGTTTTCATAGTAGGCGGTTTTGAGCTCATGGATGCGCGCAATGCGGTCGATGAGCGCCTGCGCGTTCAGCGCTTGAATGTCGGGGTGCACCTGGTTCCAGTAATGGCGAATACGCTCTTTGCCACCCGAAATGTCGAGCAGGCCCACGTACATGTCGGTGGTCCAGACCCAGTCCATACCCAGCTCGGCAAACGCCTGGTTGAACGCGGCCAAATGCACGCTTTCGGTGTCGGCCAAGGTGCCATCGACATCGAAAATCAGGGCTTGCAAACAGCCAGCGGTCATGGGGGGTCTTTCAAAACATCGGCGTTCAAGGTGACGCCATGGATTGACTTTAATCGCCCTGACTCATAAACTCTAATCACGTTTTATTAAAAAATCATCAGATTAGACTGATGTTTTTTGAGTCTGATTGCCGGATCGGTTCCGGCATGACAAGGAGACCCATGCGCCCCTACACCTTCAAACAGATTCAAACCTTTCTGGAAGTGGCACGCCAGCGTTCGGTGTCCAAGGCGGCTGAAAGGCTGTTTGTGACGCAACCCGCCGTGTCGATGCAACTGCGCCAACTGGAAGACGCATTTGGCCTGGCACTGGTGGAACCGCAGGGGCGCAACATCCGACTCACCGTAGCAGGTGAGGCGTTTCTGACCTACGCCACGCGCGCCATGGCGCAGTTCAAAGACCTCGAAGCGCTCATGGCCGAACACGTGGGTCTAAAAAAAGGGCGCATCGACCTGGCGGTGGTCAGCACCGCCAAATACTTTGTGCCCATGCTACTGGTGCGTTTTGCCAAACTGCACCCAGACATTCTCGTGAATCTGAGTATCGACAACCGCGACAACGTGCTGGGACTACTGTCGCGCAGCGAGGCCGACCTGGTGGTGATGGGCCGTACGCCCAGCCACCTGGACTGCGAAGCCAGCGCTTTTGCGACCAACCCGCTGGGCATCGTTGCCCCACCCGCGCACCCACTGGCGCGACGCAAAAAACTGTCCTTCAAGGCGCTCGCAGACTGCCAATTTGTGGTGCGTGAGGAAGGCTCCGGCACGCGCGCGGCCATGCAGCGCCTGTTCGACGACCATCACACGCCCCTGCAGGTGGTGATGACCATGCCCAGCAACGAAACCATCAAACAGGCCGTGATGGCCGGCATGGGCCTGAGTTTTTTGTCGCTGCGCACGGTGCGGCACGAACTCTCGAGCGGCCACCTGGCGCTGCTAGACATTGAAGGTTTGCCCCAAATGAACAACTGGTTTGTGACGCACCTGCGCGGCAAAAAACTCTCCCCCGCAACGCAGGCGTTCAAGGCGTTTTTGGTGGAACAGGCTGGCGCGCTGATGGACAGCGAGAGCTAACTGACTAGCCGGTTTACACCAGCTCCAGCGCCAGCAATTCAGCCACGGTCTGGCGCCGACGAATCAGACGCGGTTGACCGTTTTCGATCAGCACCTCGGCGATCAGCGGGCGTGTGTTGTAGTTGGAAGACATCGAAGCGCCGTAGGCGCCGGTGTCATGCAGCACCAGCAGGTCACCCACCTGTGCTGCGGGCAGCGGCCGCTGTAGCACCACACCACCTTCGCCTTGCGTGAACACGTCGCCCGATTCGCACAAAGGCCCGCCAACGACCGTGTCTTGCAGTTCGCCCGTGACCGGTGTGCCGTCAGCATGCAACAGTGTCATGCCGTGAAAGCTGCCGTACATGCTGGGGCGCATCAGGTCACTGAAGCCGGCATCGACCATGACAAACCGGTTGCCGCCCATCTGCTTGGTGGCGCGCACCTCGGCCACCAGTACACCGCTTTCAGCCACCAGGTAGCGCCCGGGTTCGATTTCGAGCGTGACCGGATGCCCCAGCAGCGCTGCCACCTGCTGACGCGCTGCGTCCCACAGGCTGAAGTAGTGCGCGGTGTCCACCTGCGGTTGCCCGGACTGGTAGGGGATCGATAGCCCACCACCCGCCGATACCGCTTGCAAGTCCAACCCCTGCGCCTGCACGGTTTTGATCAATGCCACCATGGCACCGCACACGTTTTGCAGGTGCGCATAATCCACGCCCGAACCAATGTGCATGTGCAGCCCGACCAGCGTCAGCCCGCTGGTACGGATGCGCGCGCAGGCCTGCGGCAGGTCGGCATGCCAGATGCCGTGTTTGCTGTGCTCGCCACCGGTGTTGGTCTTGTTGCTGTGGCCGTGACCAAACCCAGGGTTGATGCGCAGCCACACCGGATGCCCGGGCTTGAGCGCACCCAACTGATCCAGCATGTCGATCGAACCGCAGTTTGCCGGGATGTCAAGTGCCACCACCCGCGCCAGCGTGGCGCGATCAAATAGATCGGCGGTAAAGACGATCTCGGCATGGCCCGCGTGCCAACCCGGCTGAAAGCCTGCGGCCAATGCGCGCTCAATTTCGCCCAGCGACACTGCGTCCACCTGCACGCCGTACTGGCGCATCAGGCGCAGGACGTGCGTGTTGGAGTTGGCCTTCTGGGCAAAACGGATCACGTCAAACCGGCGCAAGTTGGCGATCTGGCGCGTGATGGTGGACGCGTCGTAGACCCACATCGGTGTACCGTGGGCTTGGGCCAGGGCGGCCAGGGTGGTCGGAGCAAATGGATTCATGGTGCGTGGCGAGTTTAGCGACCCCGCGGTAAACCCGGGTGTCAGCAGGCCTTCAGGTGACGCACACGGACCAAAACGCGCTCAGTCGCGGCCGAACTTGGTGTCAAACTGGATACCGATTTTCTGCAGCAAGGGCGTCGGCAGCAGGCCACCGGCGCAGACGATCACCACGTCGTTGCGATACGCTTTGCGCGCGCCATCACATTCGATGTCTACCATGGTTTCGGCAATGCTCTTGACGCCGGAATTGAGCATGACCGTGAGCCGCCCGGCCTTTTGCTGCTGCTCCAGCAGCATGCGGTTCTTTTGCTTGACGCGTGAAAACGCGCTGCTGCGATACGACAGAATCACTTCGGTACCCGGCTGCTCGGACACCGCAATGGCGGCTTCCAGCGCGCTGTCACCGCCGCCCACCACCAGCACGGCTTGCCCGGCAAATTGCGCCGGGTCGATCAGACGATACATCACCTTGGGCAGGTCTTCACCTGGCACCTCCAGCTTGCGAGGTGTACCACGACGCCCCATGGTGAGCAGCACATGGCGGGTGGTGTAGCGCCCGCGCTGGGTACACACCACAAAATGGTCTCCCTCTTTTTCAATCGCCTCCATACGCTCCCGAAAAGCAATCTGCAAACCGGTCTTTTGCACCACGTCTTGCCAGAACGCCAACAGTTTTTCTTTTTGCACCTCGTTGAACTTGACCTTGCCAATGATGGCCAGATCGACCGGCGCCGTCATGGCAATTTTTTGCCGCGGGTAGTGATAGACCGCGCCGCCCAGCGAGTCTTCTTGCTCCAGCACCTTGTAGCGCAGCTTGTGCTCAATGGCCGACAGGCCCGCCGAAATACCGGCTGGGCCACAGCCCACGATCACCACGTCAAAGTCGGCCCCATTGCCCGTCCGCTTGCGGATCGAATCCATCGCCTGGCGTCCCTGCTCGGCCGCTTTGCGAATCAGCCCCATGCCGCCAAGTTCACCCGCAATAAAAATGCCCGGCACATTGGTTTCAAATTCGGGGCTGATATTGGGGATGTCGATGCCACGCTTTTCGGTACCAAACACCAGTTTGATGGCCTCCACCGGGCATGCCGCCAGACAGGCTCCGTGACCGATGCAATGCGCGGCGTTGATGAGTACCATCTTGCCATTGACGACACCCAACGCCTTTTCAGGGCAGGCTTTGGCGCATGCCCCCGAGCCCATGCAGCGGGTGGAATCCACCACCGGGTGCAATGAGGGGGGTTCGTTCAAACCGGTCTGGATGGCCTCTTGCAACACCGCCACCTGACTCCTTTGCAGGCGACTTTGACGTCTCAGGTAGAGCACTACCACCAGCGCGATGACAGCCAGATAGATGTACGAGTAGTTCACCATCAAATGATAGCGTTGCTCACAAGGCATTTCGCTTTAACCTGCCGCTTGTGCGCAGTCAACGCTTCAATCCCTGCCTCCCTGAATACCCGCCTTGAAGGCACTGATCAAAACTCGTAACGCACGCCGAGGTAATACGAGACGCCACTTCTGGACGTTTGACTGATCGTTGTCACACCGCCGACAGTTTTCGGAACAGAGGTGTTTTTACTGTTCTCATAGGTCAGCTCGGTCTCCAGCGAAATCTGGTTGCGCACCCGGTAAATGCCCCGCACGCCGGTGCTCCAGGTGTCGGTGTCACCAGAGAGCGAACTGCTCATGGTGTAGTACTTTAATGACGGTTCAACCTGCCACTTGTCGCCCAGACTGGTCAGATTGTTGTACGACAACAGCACGTTGTGATCGGTCGGGCTGCCGCCAAAACTGACGTTGAAGACATGCGTGTCACGCGTCGAATAAAGGTTGGTGCCAATCAACTGAACACCCATGCCCCACTGATTGCCGGTTGCTGCCTGGCCCGGAATGGTCTGGCCATCGTAGAAAAAAGCTGGGACGGCATCAACACTTGACAAGCTGAAATTAGCCCCAGTTTGCCACTTCGGTGTCAAGGTGGTGGTGCCGCCCACCTGAAACAGGTTTTGGTACGGTGTGGTGTTGGTCACGCGGTCACGCAAGTTCTCCAGGGACACTGCACCGACCAGCAAGTCCTGGATGCGCTTGACCTGCGCTCCATTGGTGGTGCCATAAAAGAGCGTGTTGCCCAGCGACAGAATGGGCGACGTGCGACGGTCAAACATGGCATTTAACGAGGTGGCATCGCTGACTTGCCAGGTGGACTGGAAGGCAACGACGTTCACCTTTTTCATCATCTGGTCGTAGTCCAGTTGCCCGGATGCCGTCACGCCACCTTTGAAGTAGCGCAAATCAGCGCCGACACCACGGCGATCAATTTCACCGTCAATGGTTTGCTCAATAAAAAACGCGCTGCCGCTCAGTTCTTTGGTCAGCGCTTCAGCGTCAACCGACAGACCATAAAACGAACGTTTGGCATCGAGCAAGTCGTCTGAAGGCGTCCCAGCAACGGCATTCACCTTCCATTTTGGCTTGACGTAATAACCCGCTTGTACCCCGTCAAAGCGGTACATGACACCGCCACCGTTGGGCGACTGGCGACCGACGCGCACATTGCCGCCGAGTGTCATTGACTTGTAGTCAAAATAAAGCGCGCTTAGACGCTCTTTGTTGGTGTTTTTGACGTAATCATTGGTGGTGGTATCCCGAAACACAAAGCGCATGTCTTTTTCGGCGTCGCGCAAACGCCAATTCAAATCGTAACTGGTTTGCAATTGTTTCTGATCACTGAGCGTTGCTGTCGGGGATTCTTGTGGCGTGGGCAACCCATTGTTGGCAAAAGCATTGCTTTGCGTCTGGTCCGTGGAGCGGCCACCGTAATAAAACATCGACACCGAGCCACTGGCGATGCCCTTGGCCGCTTCAACCGGCTTAGCCTCGGTTGGGGCAGCCGCCGCCGGTGCTGGCAAAGAGGCCAGTAACTGCCGAACACGGTCGCTGTCTGCGCCTTGCGGGTACAACTTTAAAAACAAGCCAAATTCACTGGCCGCGCGCGCTTTGTCACCGGCATTCAACCTTGCCAAACCGGCCAACTCTTGCGCCCTGCGCGACGACTGATTGGGCGGCAGATTGAGCAACTGATTCAGCGACTCGGTCGCGGCATCGTACTGACCCGCATCGAAAGCCGCTTGCGCCTTGACCAGCAAGCCAGTTGCCGATGACTCGACCTCGGCGGAAGCTGCTACGCCGGATGCACTGGGGGTAGCGGCGGCCATTGGCTCAGGTGTCGTTGGCATGATCTTTGTCGATTTGACCGCAATCGTTGCCAACTGCGGCCCCAGCCCGGCCAGCACAATCTCTATGCTCTTGTTGTATTTGCGTCCGGTACGCACTTTGAAGCGGGTGGGCTTGTCAAACTGGATCACCAATCTGCGCTGAACATCATTCGCAACGCTGGCGCTGGCTGACTCATCACGCACGATGATCGTCGGAATGACGCCTTCGCCATACAAGCGCTTTTCACCGGGGGTCAGACTCAGCACCTCACGCGTAGGTAACACGGTATAAAACGACTGCACCAAGTCAGAGGCGCGAGCCGTGATCGATTTGGTGTATTGCACCGGTGTCACAAATTCGATCACGGCAACGGCGTCAGATCCCTCTTGTCGCCACTCGACTTCATCCAATACCTGCGCCTGCGCGGCACCAGCAAAAAGCGCGCAGAGACAGACAGACACCGGAGTCAAGGAAAAATTTCGAGTGTTTTGCATGATGAGTTCAGGTTAAGTTGAAATGAAATAGTTGATTTGTTTGAGGGAAATTTTAAAGACGTATGCCCAACTCTAATCCCATTTGGTGTACGCACTGCCCTTGGAACCCAGTGGTTTGTGGCAGCCCGACATCGAGCAGTCAGTTGGCACTGTGCCTTTTTTGGCTTCATGCGTCAAAGATTTTTTCTCCATGTCACCCAGGTAAGCGCTGCCTTTGACATGACATGTCTTGCACCAGCCAGAGCCATTGCCCATGCTGTTGTTATGGTTCATCTTGTAGGTGGACCAAGTCGTGGTGCTGGTGTGGCAGTTTTTGCAATACAGCGCTGCCCCGCCTTGCAACTGCGACTCTGGAATATGGTTGGACGGCTTACCGGTGGCAGCCTGGCCGTTGTGGCAGGTGGCGCAGTTGGTGGCGATGGTAAACGCGCTGTGGTCGGTTTTGGCACCGCTCCAGGTGGTCGTGGATTTATGACAGCTTTCGCAGCCCGCCGTGGTCTGGATATGGCTGCCGGTCTTGCCGGTAGCGGACGACCCGTTGTGACAGTTGGCGCACCCTGTGACCACCGACACATTGCTATGGAACTTGGCTGGGGTCCAA
>PCUV01000091.1:0-4200 GCA_002786915.1 Comamonadaceae bacterium CG12_big_fil_rev_8_21_14_0_65_59_15
TTGCCACTCTTTCGCGCGGCACTGGGGCGGCGCTGCGCTATGGCGCAGCCCAGTCGTCTATCGTTGACTCGGCCGGTGCCATCATCGAGCAAGCCAAGCACATTGCAGTCATCGAGCCGTTTCAGACGGACGTCGCTCAGCCGATTGGCCTGGTGAATTTGTATGTTCACAACGGCTCTGGCAATACCTCGTCTGCGCTGGTTGCCAAGGTGCAATCAGACATTGACGGCGCAAATGGAATTCCCGGATGGAAGTCGGCGGGGGTTGTGGCTGACGTCTATGCGGCCCCAGACTACCTTGTCAATGTCACAGGCACCATCACCCTGGAAGCCGACGCCGCCAGCGCTTCCACGGCCGCAGAAGACGCCATCAGCAGCTACATCCAGTCGCTCGGTATTGGGCAGCCTGTCATTCGCTCAGAATTGATTGCCATCGTCATGGAGATTGGTGGCGTCTACAACGTCTTGCTGTCCGCGCCTGCATCTGATGTTGCTGTCAGCGCAATACAAAAAGCCATGCCAGGCACGGTCAATTTGTCATGATCAACAAGCTGCTGTCCAACCTGCCGGACTCTTTTGTCAAAGAGTCTGTTGTCCTGAATGACTTTTTGACGCCAATAGCGGACGAGCTGTCGCATGCACAAGCAGGCGTCATGGCTGCGCTTGACCAGATGTTGCTAACCACGGCAGACGGCGAGTGGCTGGATGAGTGGGGTGGCTATTTTGGCATTACGCGCCAGGCGTCGGAGGCAGATGAAGTCTACGGCCTGCGCATCATTGCAGAGCTCATCCAGCCAAAATGCAACAACGTCGCCATGTCCAACGCCATCGGTCTGTACGTGGGCGGCCTGTCTGCAACCGTTACAGATGCCCCGCTGGAGTCGACAACCATTAACTTGTACCGTGACGGCGGCACCTACTTTGACGGCAAAAAAGATCGCCAGTCAATCACGCGCAACTACTACGGGCAGTTTGACGTCAACACGCAGTACGACCTGACATCTGGTGAAAACCTGACAAACCTGTCAAACCACATCAAGGCGGTGGTGGAGCGCCTGAAGGCTGCTGGCACCAAGTTGCGATCACTTGTGTTTTCTGGCTACCTGGCCGACACGGCAACTGCTGCAAGCGACGTGTTTTTGCACCAACTTCAAATTGCCCCCATAGAAGACTTGTACAGCGGTGCTCGGCAAATCCGGGACGGGTCGATCTACCGTGGTGCAGTCCAGGCCGATCTTTACAACGGCACGGTGGCCCGCAACGGCACCACTTTGCGTTTTGGTTGGCATACCGTCCCAGTGGCTCCTGCTTTTGGTGCTTTGGTTGACCCTATGGTTGTCATGCTGGACGCGACCATGCAGGACGCATTCGCCAGCACAGTCACATTTGGCAGTGGTTACCAGCGCGACGGCTCAATCAACCGTCGGGGTGTTGTGGCCGATCTCCAGGACCAGGCTGGCATCACCATCACAAAAGTACTGGCCCGTGACGGCCGGTACCACAGGGGATCATCGCGCGACGGCAGCCTTCGCTACAACGGCATTCCAAGAACCTTCGGCACGGTGGTTTACGGCGGTCAAACGACCTGGAGCGAGTCTCTGGTGTAGTCGTGACATTACCTTTTGCCCATACAGCATGAGGTAAACCGCATGGATTTCATTGACGAACAGCAAAAGCCGCGTGGCATTTTTCTGCTCAACATTTATCACAAAGATAAATTGATCGAGCGTTTTGAAGACGACAACCTGATCGTCACAGTCGGGCGCGAAAGTGTTGCCTGTCTGGTGGGCGGCGATGTCGCTGGCCGCAGTGTGACGCAGATCGGTTTTGGAACCAATGGCACAACCGCCAACCCGGCAAACACAGCTCTGACGGGCGCTTTTGTCAAAGCCATTGACTCGCACACCTATCCGGTTGGCACATCGGTGCAATTCAACTTTTCGCTTGGCACATCAGAGGCAAACGGCTTGTCAATCAGCGAGTTTGGGCTACTTACCTCTGCCGGTTACCTCCATGCGCGCAAGGTTCGCAACGGCCCCTTGCTCAAAGACGTCGACATTTCCCTGACAGGAACCTGGACGCTCGTTTACTAATTTTCAAAAGGAAAAATCAAAATGGCCAATTTAACAGAATCAGCCGTCTGGACGGGCGTTTACCAGTTTGAAACGACTGACCCCATTACCGGGGGGCCAGACGGCATGGACAACCTGCCTCACAAGCATCTGGTCAACCGAACCGCTTATTTAAAGGCGGTTTTGGATGCGCTTGCTTTGACTGTGGACGGCATCAACGTCACCGTGTCCACCGACACCAAGAACATGAGCGATGCTGCCATCAAGTACGCCTTGACCCAGGCAGCCCTTGCAAACTACAGCGTCAAGGCCTTGCGCCAACAAGTTCAGCAAGAAGGGGAGGTCACCATTACCAATCGCGGGTTGGTGTCTGGCGCAGCCATCACAAAACTTGGCACCAGCCGGTTGCTGGCGATTGCCTCTGGCAAATGCTTTATCAATGGCCGCGTCTACAACATCGATGCTCAAAACAGTTTGTCTGTTCCGGTTGGCGGCGCATCCTCTGCAGTTTGCTATGGATACCTGTTTCTTGACGGAAGCAACATCATCAAGTTTTACATCACCGCACTTGGCGATGCCGTGCCGTCCAATGGCATCAAAGCCTGCACCATCACAGTTCCAGCGGGCAACACAGATTCTGTGTTGGTTGGTGTCACGGTAACTAGCGATGCTCGAGTGGAGCCCAATTACCCCATCAGCCTGGATTCGCCAGTGCAAACATACAGTGCAATCAATCCCCTGTCAGACAACAAATACCGCCTCGACTTTGATGTGGTGTCGTCTGATGGCGCTCCTTGCCCGCGTAATGCCGTTGGGGTTGCCAGCCGAGCGACCAATGGTTTCACGATGCAACTTGCCAGCGCGGCCGACAACGTCGTGGTGCGCTGGCGCGTTTCTGCCTTGAGTCTGCCAGCAGAGCAGCCTCTGTCAAGCGGCTGGATTGGCCGCTTGGAAGCCGCATCCCCAGCCACTTATTAACCCAGGAGCTTATTTCATGCCTCAAATCATTCTGAAACAACCCGGACAGCCAGTGGCTGACTTTTCTTTCTCGGGTGCAATCGTCACTGTTGCTGGTGTAGCTGTTGACTGCGCTGAGCGTCAGCTTGACTCATCGGTCATCGTTGAAATTCGTCTTGGCTCCGGTGGCGCGCAAGAGGGCGGCGCTGGTGCCTACCTCGCGCACATTACGATTCCGCCCAAGCGCTACACCACCGTGGCCGGTCCGGATGACGCCAACGGTAACCCCACCTCTGTTCAAGAGTTCATTGCACTGGACCCCAATGCCGTGCAAGTCACCCTTTGGCCTGCCGCCTAACTCACCACATAACCCATTCCAGGAGAAAAAACCATGCCATCCATTTTTATCAAAGACGACCTGCGCGCTTCCGTCGAAGCGGCATCTGGCGGAAAGCAAACGGTGCTCTACACCGCCAGCGGCCAGCCGACCTACATGAACATCATCTCCAAATTCAACGGCCCGGACGTTGATGCTGGCTTGCCTGAGGGTGTGCATCCGATGTTCAACATTGGTGGCGTCGAAAAAAGCGAGTACTTCTATGGCGCTTACCCGGGCATTGTCAAAAATGGCGAGCTTCTTAGCCTGCCTGGTGTTGACTGCAGTACATCGATAAACCACGACCAAGCTGTCACATATGCGCGCGCTTGTGGTGCCGGTCATCACGTTGTTCCGAATGTAGCCGCTGCAGGTATCGCACTTTGGTGTCGCGCCAACAGTTTTACGCCGCGAGGCAACACTGGCTACGGTCGCGCTCATGACGCTGTTTGGGAAACTGGCCGTCGCGTTGATAATTTGGCACCTGGAACTGCATCAGGAGCTGCCCGGACCTTGACAGGATCTGGTCCCAACAGCTGGAACCATGACGGCTCCAATAGTGGTATTTCTGACTTGTGCGGCAATGTGAATGAATGGTCCCCAGGAATGCGCATTAATGAAGGTGAAATCCAGATCATTGCCAACAACGATGCAGCGCTGAATGCTACCGACCTGTCTGCTGGTTCGACTGCCTGGAAGGCAATAGACGGCGCTACTGGTGCCTTGGTGGCTCCTGGGAGTGCCAACACTGTCAAGTACGCAGCTTCAGGAACAGCCAACTACACACTGGTGCGCG
>PCUV01000091.1:4220-41015 GCA_002786915.1 Comamonadaceae bacterium CG12_big_fil_rev_8_21_14_0_65_59_15
GGCATGACAAACCCAGGAACAATACCTGTTGGCGCGACAGCGCTTGCGCTTCTCAAGGCCTACGGCCTGTATCCGGTTGCAGCTTTGTTGGGTGGAACCATTGCGGTTCCCGCTGCCAATGGTGATGCGTTCTATCTCGATGTGACGGGCGAACGGCTCCCGCTCCGGTTTGGCATTTGGAGCAGCGGCGCTACAGCCGGGTTGTCCTATCTGTACCTGAACTTCGTTCGGACGAGCGCGGACGGCGGCATCGGGGCTCGGCCTGGCTTTGTAATTTGATATCTGAACCCCTGAAATCTGATCTTGGTGGGCGATAGCCCACTGAACCCTATGACGACAGAGCCAAAAGTAACCGACCTGTTGATTCGTCAAAAATGCGAGGCCATGATTGCGTATGGCTACATCGCTCTGCGCCAATTTCCGGCGTTTGAGCGGCATGTGTTAAGCGCAGAAATGCGAATCAGCATGTGGGCCTTGATGCGTCTGATCGTGGTGTGCAACAAACGACACCATAAAAAGACGACGATGCAAGATTTGGACGCGGAGCTTGATCTTCTACGCTGCCAGGTGCGAATGGCAAAAAGTCTGGGGTATTTAGATTTCAAGAAGTACGAACACTGGTCGAAGTTGAACGACGAGATTGGCCGAATGATCGGCGGCTGGTTGAAGTCAATCACTGTGACTGTGGGGGAAGTGCGTTAAAACGGCTCCCGATCCGGTTTGGCAATTGGAACAACGGCGCTACAGCCGGGTTGTCCTATCTGAACCTGAACAACGTTCGGACGAACGCGAACAACAACATCGGGGCTCGGCCTGGCTCTTGGGGATTGTCAGAAACAGTGGGCTTAAGGGCTGCTGGCAGAACACCCCTCAAAAGGATGCGCTTTCCTCGGCCAGGGCGAAAACCCGAAGCCGAAAAATTAAACAGGTAGGCAGTTCTGGTAGCCCTTGCGGGCGAACGTTCGGCCCTACCGCCCTTCGGGGTTCATAAATCGATGGCCAAGACTTACAACAACCTGTTCCCGCAAATTTACGACTTTGAAGCCCTGCATGCTGCCTATCTTCGCGCCCGCGCCGGAAAACGCAAAAGCCTTGAGGTGCAGCGCTTTGAACTTGACCTTGAGGGTAACCTGATTGCACTTCAAAACGAATTGATGTGGGACCAGTACAAAATTGGCAGCTATTACCAGTTCAGCGTGTTTGAGCCCAAAGAGCGCCAGGTGGCGGCACTCCCATTCCGCGATCGAGTTGTCCAGCACGCTCTGATGGCCGTGATCGAGCCTATATGGGAGCGTCGGTTCATCTCTGACAGTTACGCCTGCAGGCCGGGTCGGGGTACGCATCGTGGCGCTGACTGCGTGCAGGCCATGTTGCGCAAAGTTAAGCGTGAGCATGGCAAGGTGTCCGTGTTTAAGGCTGACATCAGCAAATATTTCCGGTCAATCGACCATGAAGTTTTGCGGGTCTTGTTGCGCAAGCGTATTGCCTGCAAACGCACCCTGGCCTTGATGGATCACATCATTGACTCGGCAAACACCCTGGATGGTCATTCGTTTGGCGTTGGGCTCCCGATTGGCAACCTGACCAGTCAGTTGTGCGCAAATGTTTACCTGCACGAGCTGGATGAATTTGTGAAACACGCCCTGCATGAGCGGCATTACGCCAGGTACATGGACGACTTCATCATCATCCACCACGACAAAGCGCACTTGCAGCGCCTACGTGTGCTGGTGGAGGAATTCCTGTTTCGGCATTTGCGGCTCAAAACCAACAGAAAGACCCAGGTGTTTCCTCTTGGTATGGCGCATGGTCGGGCGCTTGACTTCCTCGGCTATCGGATTTGGACAACGCACCGGAGGATCCGCAAGAGCTCCATCCGTCGCATCACCAGAACCTTGAAAAAGCTCCAGAAGCAGTTTGCGGAAGGTTTGGTGGATTGGCCAAGGGTGTCGCAATCAGTCCAGAGCTGGGTTGCCCATTGTTTACATGCTGACGCCTTCGGATTGCGATGCAAGCTTCTTGCAGCCATCATTTTTAAAAGAAGCGTCTTTATTCCGGTGGACGGTCGGTTGGCTTGATCGCCAGCTTCCGTATCGGCAAGTTTTGACAATTGTCGGATTGGCGTGCCGATACACTTACGTGAAGCCCCAATATGTCTTTGCGTTAAATTTTGGGAAAAGAGTAGTTTTCAGCGTAACTTTCGTAAAACAGTATGATTTTCCATTGGAGAAGTCACCCCGGTATCATGGGGCTGCCCTTGTTTGAAACCGCGCAACTGCTGAGTGCCATGGGTTGAAAATACTAGCGAATGTGAAGCTGCTAGCCCTTTATAAATAAGGGCTAGAGGCACTTTTCTTATATAAAAAATGCAAGAAGACATCCTGATCAACTGGTCACCCCAAGAAACCCGGGTGGCCATCGTCGAAGGCGGTGCGCTGCAAGAGCTTCATGTGGAATGTGCGCTGGAGCGTGGGTTGGTGGGCAACGTGTATCTGGGCAAGGTGGCGCGGGTGTTGCCCGGCATGCAGTCGGCGTTTATCGACATCGGGCTGGAGCGCGCGGCGTTCTTGCACGTGGCCGACGTCTGGCACACACCCGCTGAAGGCGAAACCATTTCGGCCGCACGCAATACAGCCGCGCAGATTCCGATTGAAAAACAGGTGTTTGAAGGTCAAAGCCTGATGGTGCAGGTGATCAAGGACCCGATTGGCACCAAGGGCGCGCGCCTGTCCACGCAGATCAGCATTGCCGGGCGCATGCTGGTTTTTTTGCCGCAGGATGATCACATTGGCGTGTCGCAAAAAATTGCGGCTGATCAGCGTGAGGCGCTGCGCGCGCGCATGCAGGCGCTGGTAGGCGCAGCGGGCGGCGGCTTTATCTTGCGTACCAACGCCGAAGACGCCAGCGACCACGAACTGGCCGACGACATTGCCTACCTGCGCAAAGCCTGGGCGCGCATCAAGGAAGGCGCGGCGCGCTTGCCCGCCACGTCGCTGCTGCACCAGGACCTGAACCTGTTGCAGCGGGTGCTGCGCGACCTGACGACCGAAGCGACGCAGTCGATCCGGGTGGATTCTTTGGAGCAATACGGGTTGCTGAAGGCGTTTGGCGACGAATTCATGCCCGCAGCGGCGCAAAAACTGCAGCATTACAAGGGTGAACGCCCCATTTTTGACCTGCATTCGATTGACGATGACATTGCCAAGGCGCTGGGTCGGCGGGTCGATTTGAAGTCGGGTGGCTACCTGATCATCGACCAGACCGAAGCCCTGACCACGGTGGACGTGAACACCGGCGGTTTTGTGGGTGCGCGCAATTTTGACGACACCATCTTCAAGACCAATCTGGAGGCCACGCAGACCATTGCGCGCCAGTTGCGTCTGCGCAACCTGGGCGGCATCGTGGTGGTGGACTTTATTGACATGGAGCGCGATGAACACCGCCAGGCGGTGCTCGACGAGATGCGCAAGCAGCTCAAGCGTGACCGTGTCAAGACCATGTGCGGCGGGTTTTCGCAATTGGGGCTGGTGGAGATGACGCGCAAGCGCACGCGCGAGTCGCTGGCGCACATGCTGTGCGAGCCGTGCCCGCTGTGCGAGGGCAAAGGCATGGTCAAGACCGCGCGCACCGTCACTTACGACATCTTTCGCGAGATATTGCGCGAGGCGCGTCAGTTCAACCCGAAAGAGTTCCGCGTGGTGGCCTCACCCAAGGTGATCGAACTGTTTCTGGACGAAGAAAGCCAGCACTTGGCAGGTTTGAGCGAATTCATTGGGAAGCCCGTGTCGCTGCATGCCGAGAGCGCCATGGGGCAGGAACAGTACGATATTGTGCTGATGTAGGGCGTTGCCTTCATGACAAGCCTTGTCTGTGCCAACCTTTCACCGATCCCGATTCTGGTCTATCACCAGATAGACGTGGCCCCACCTAAGGGCGCGCCGTTTCGCAGTCTGTACGTTGCACCAGCGGCATTTGCCCGGCAAATGCGTTTTTTGAGCGTGCTGGGCTATCGTGGGTTGTCGATGTCGGCACTGCTACCGTATGTGCGTGGTGAAAAGCAGGGCAAGGTGGTTGGCATCACGTTTGATGACGGTTATGTGAACAACTTACAGCACGCTTTGCCGGTGTTGCAGGCGCAGGGGTTTTCTTCGACCTGTTATGCGGTCAGTCAGCGTCTTGGGCAAACCAATGTGTGGGACGCTGAAGTGGGTGTTTCGCCCACCCCGTTGATGGACGCGGCGCAACTGCGCCAGTGGGTGGCGGGAGGGCAAGAGGTGGGCGCGCATACGCGGCATCATGTCAACCTGAAAGCGTGCGACGAGGCTCTTGCACTGGAGGAAATTTCACTCTCAAAAAAGGAGCTTTCTACGCTTACTGGACGAGTAATAGAGGCGTTTTCTTATCCTTATGGTTGGTTGCTGGAAAAGCACACTGAAATGGTTAAATTGGCGGGTTTCAAGTCTGCCACCACGACCGTACGAGGACGCGTGCGTGCGGGCCTTGATCTGCTGCAATTGCCGCGTGTGCCGGTGGTGCATTCAACCACCCTGCCGGTGTTTTGGCTCAAGCTGGCCACCGGCTATGAAGATCGGCGTGCGGCATGACAGTACGGTCAGCGTGTGAGCCTGGCGCGGCAAGCACATCCGGCGAGCCAGCGCATAAGCGACTTCGCATTGCGATGCTGAACCGGCATTTTGTGGCCACCGGCGGTGGCGCTGAGCGTTATTCAATCGCCGTGGTGGAGCATCTGGCAGCCCACCATGACATCCATGTGTTTGCCCAGCATATCGACCACCATTGGCCAGGTGTGACGTATCACCAGGTGTCGCAGCCCCTTAGGCGGCCGCGCTGGGTGAATCAATTGTGGTATGCCACCGCCTCCTGGTGGGCGACGCGCCAGGGCTTTGACGTGGTGCATTCGCACGAGAACACCTGGCATGGGCAAGTGCAAACCGTGCACGTGCTGCCCATCAAGTACAACTTGCTGCATGGTTTGACCGGGGTGCGGCGGGCACTGCGCTGGCTCAAGATCGTGACCAGCCCACGGCTGCTGACCTATTGGCTGCTGGAAGCCAGCCGGTTTTCACTGGCCCAACCACGCTGCATGGTGTTGACCTCGCAAACGCTGGTGGCGCAAACGCTAGAGGCGTATCCGGCCTGCAAAGAGGCCATGACCGTCATCACACCGGGTGTGGAACGGGTAGCAGGGATCGCCACCGCGCTGCAACAAACAGAGGCGCGTCGAGCGTTGGGTTTGCCTGCGAGCGGTTTTAGCATCTTGTTTGTGGGCAACGACTATCGCAAAAAAGGCTTGGAGACTTTGCTTGCGGCCCTGTCCGGGTTACCCGCAGACACTTTCCTGGCGGTAGTGGGCAACCCGGCACAAATGCCGCAGTTCAAGGCACAAGCATTGTCTTTGGGCTTGGCTGACAGGGTGTACTTTTTGGGTGCGCTGCGTGATGTTTCTGTAGCCTATGTGGCCGCTGATTGTTTGGCACATCCGACACGGGAAGACACTTTTGCCATGGTGGTGCTGGAGGCCATGGCGCATGGGCTGCCGGTAGTGGTCAGTGGCTCGCAGTATTGCGGCATTGCGGCGCTTCTTACACATCAGGTCAATGCGCTGGTATTGGATGATCCGCTGGATGCGGCTGCCTGGATGAATGCAATACGTTCTCTACAGGTTGAGCCAGATTTGGCCAGGCATCTACAGGCCGCCGGTTTGGCCTTTGCCGCCACGCATCAATGGGCAGAACTCGCGCACCAGCAGGATCAAATCTACCTGTGTATGGCAGGTGGTACAAAACGCAAACCAGATCGTTCAGGGGATAAACAAGCCGACATTTAAGTGGTGCTGATGTCAGCACCATTTGACCTTGCTGCAATAAATTTTTGAGTAAATCATGAAATACAAAAAACATCGTGTCCTGCGAAAAATCGCGAGGCTTCTTAAAAATTTTCTCTCTCGCCGTAGTGTCTATATTGAGAGGGCTGTCGAGCCTCAAAATATTGTCAATTTGGTCAAGAAAATTCGGCCTGTGAGAACAAAATTTGATTTGATAAGAGTGGGAGGAGCTAGCGATGGGGGTTACCTTTTGCCAGACGATCTTGTCGATATAGAGGTTTGTTTTTCACCTGGAGTTGCTGGAACTGCAACATTTGAAATGGATTTGCTTCAAAACTGGGGAATCCATTCACACCTTGCCGATTTTTCAGTGGATCGGCCTCCAATGAGTTTTCAACCCATTTCATTCACCAAGAAATTCATTGGAACGGTGAATGACGATATGTTTATGACCCTGGACCAATGGGTACGTGACCGAACAGACTCTGTCAATACGAGGGATCTGCTTCTACAGATGGATATTGAGGGGTGGGAATATCCAACGCTCTTGAGTACATCCGAAGAAACATTAAAAAAGTTTCGGATCATCGTTCTGGAATTGCATGATATTGAGAGTTGGGGACATCCGCATTTTTTTAGAATCGCAGAAGCTTTTTTTGCCAAATTGCTGACCCACTTTTATGTCGTTCACAACCATCCGAACAATTTTTGTGGAAAGATTAATCTGGGAGGTTTTGAGTCTCCTCGGGTTATTGAGATTACCTTGTTGCGCAAAGACCGAAGTGATGTGCTCGGTTTTTGCAGTCAATTTCCACACCATTTAGACGTGCCGAATGTCAAAAAATATCCGGATTTCCCATTGCCAACGGGGTGGTATGAATTTTGAGACAAATCAATAGTTGCGCAGCACGACATGCACCGCAGTGGATAGCTTGTGGTACCGGCTACCCTGCAACCGTTGCGCTGTCATGCAAGCCCAATCGATACAGCCGCGCATACAAGCCATCCGTTTGCATCAAAGCGGCGTGGTTACCTACTTCAACAATACGGCCATGCTCCAGCACTACGATTCGGTCGGCGTGATGCACCGTGGACAGGCGGTGGGCGATGACCAGGGTGGTGCGGTTGGCCATCAGCCGCTCCAGGGCGTTTTGCACGCTCCGCTCGGATTCGGTGTCGAGCGCCGACGTGGCTTCGTCCAGAATCAATATGGGCGCATCTTTGTACAGCGCGCGGGCAATCGCCAGGCGTTGGCGTTGCCCCCCGGAAAGCTGGGTAGCGTTGTGGCCCACGAGCGTGTCGATGCCTTGGGGCAGGCTGTTGACAAAGGTTGCCAGATTGGCTGATTCCAAGCATTGCAACACCTTTTGCCGGTTCATCGGCAAACCCAAGGCGACGTTGGCTGCCACGGTGTCGTTGATCATGACCACCTGCTGGCTGACCAGGGAAAACTGGGCACGCAAACTGCTTAATTTCCAGTCGCACAGGGGGTGACCGTCCAGGCAAACCTGGCCACCCTGCATGTCCACAAATCGTGTCAGCACATTCGCCAGCGTGGTTTTGCCGGCGCCCGATGCCCCCACCAGGGCCACCGTTTCACCAGGTTCGATGCTTAACTCTTTGATACTTAAAGTAGGCTCAAGCGCAGACGGGTATTGCACAACCAGCTCTGAAATAAAGAGCAAGCCAGTAGCCCGGGGTTTGGCAAATTGCCCACTCGATTCATCCGCCGTGTCTTTGATTAGCGTCAGCGCGCGCTCCAGCGACACCAGGCCTCGGGTGATCGGGCCAGAGACTTCCGAGAGTTGGCGCACCGGCGCAATGATCATCAGCATGGCCGTGACAAAGGCCACAAAACCACCGACCGAGGTGCCACTGCTGGCACTTTGGACCAGCGCCACCGAAATCACTGCGGATAGCGCCACGGCGGCCAGCATCTGGGTCATGGGGGTCATGGCGGCCCCAGCCACAGTAGATTTCATGGCCAGGTGGCGCAATGATTCGCTGAGCTGGCGAAAACGTTCGGCCTGTGTAGCCTGGGCGGCGTAGAGGCGGATGTCGCGGTGCGCCAGCACGTTTTCTTCCACCACATAGGCCAGTTGGTCGGTGGCTTGCTGGGTGGCTTGGGTGAGCTTGTGCACGCGCCGCGTCAGCACCTTCATGACCCAGGCCACGGCCGGGAAAACTGCGGCGACGATCAGGGTCAGCTTCCAGTTCAGGTAAAACAAGTAGGCGGTCAGCGCCAGCAGCGTCAGGCCGTTGCGGGTCAGGCTGAGCATGGCATTCACCAGCATGGTGGCACCGGTTTGCACTTCATAGACCACGGTGTTGGACAGGGTGCTGGAGCTTTGTTGCGCAAAAAGTTTCAGTTCGGCAGCCAGAATCTTGGCAAACATGGCGTGGCGCATCAGTAGCAGGCCCTGCTGGGTGATGCGTGTCAGGCCCAGTTGTGAGATGTAGCCCGCCAGGCCACGCACGCCAAACAAAAGCAGCAGTGCGGCAGAAACTTCCCAGATTTCAAGTTCGCCGCGCTGAAAGCCCCGATCCAGCAGGGGTTTGAGCAACGCTGGAATCATCGGTTCGGTGGCGGCACCTACTACGGCGCTGATGGCCACCCAGGCCCAGGTGCCGGGCAGGGTGCCGAAATAGGGAACAAAACGGCGCATGCGTTGCAAAATGCCAGCGTTTGGCATCGGAATTGCCGCATCTGGTTTCGACGTATTTGATTTGCTCACGCTGGGGCCTTTGGGGGTGCGTCGGACACAGATGCGAGATTGGTGCGGCTACTTCTGAGGCCGAGCGCCAACAGCAAACCTAGTGTGACGCAGAAAAAGTCTCCAATCAGCGCGTCGTACAGCGAAGCGTTGAACAGGCATGCCACCGCCATGACAGCGGTTACGGCCAATGTGGCCCGTTGCAAGGGTGGCTCAAAACGCTGGGCATCGCGTATCAGGCTGGTAATCAGTAACAGCAGCAACAGGACGCCGCCCACTCCAAGTTCAACACCCCAGAAAAGATATTCCTGGTGTGCGTTGCCGCTCAGTCCTGGTCTGAATACTTGGTCAGCTTGCGCTCCTTCAATGCGTTTGACGGTAACTTCCCAACTGCCGACACCGTGGCCGATAAGAGGTTGCGCGGCAATCGCTTGCAGCGAACGATGCCAGGCGTGCAGCCGAAAACCGGAGGAGCTGACGTTGTCACCGTGGGCGCTGTAGTTTTGACTTTCGTTCAGAATCTGTGCTGTTTTTTCCTGAATTTTTGCAGAACCCAACCAGGCCACCAGCCCCAAACTCAAGGGTGCTGCGACCAAAACCCACCAGCGCCAGCGGCGCGGCATGTGCCACATCACGGCCAGTGTGATCACCGTCAACGCGACAACATAGCCAGTTTTACCTTCCTGAAAAAACAATACATTGACCACACTTGCTATTGATAACGTAGCTAGTAGCGCTTTTATCCATTGTTGTTGAGGCCAAATTGATCTCAAGTTCCAAGCTACTGCGGCGGCGGCGCTGGCTATCAAGGTTTGGTCAAGATAACTTGAAAAGACCACATTTTTGTATTGGGGAATCAGATCACTGGTGGCCCAGGGAACGCGCCAACCCGCCACCATCAGCCAGGAGCTCAAGAGCAAGAAGCCTTGACCCGCCAGAAATGTGGCAAGCATCCACAGAGCCTCGCGTCGGGTTCGCAACAAGCACACGAGCATGACGATTTCAATGAGCTTGCTGTGTTTGGTAAACGCCAGCACAGCGATGGCGGTTGGTGCTTCCGTCCAGCTCAGGCTCAATGCAAAAATGGCAACGCTAAAAAGAACCAGTCGCACGGTCCATAACTTGCCTAGTCCAAAATCGCCCTTGTTTTGGATCAGATGGGTGACCAGGTAAAACAGGCATGTGACAAAAAGAACCAGCTTGCCCAAGCTGACCCAGGCCATGGGCAGGCTCACCGAGACGGCGACAAAGCCCACCAGAAACAACCGAAGACGATCAAGCAGGAACATGAAGGCAAGACAAGAAGAGACAACAAGACGGGATAGAGACGGTGCGACTTTACCTTACGGGTCACCGGTGCGGTCTGGCAAATGTCCAAGCCAAGCAAGGCAGTCATCTATGATCACGTCCCCCCGACCCATTTAACTGTTTATGCAGCTTTCCGTCATCATCATCACCCGCAACGAAGAGGCAAATATTGGGGACTGCCTAAAGAGTGTGGATTTTGCCGATGAGGTGATCGTGCTGGACAACGCCAGCAGTGACCGCACCCAGGAAATTGCCAAATCCCTTGGCGCAAGCGTTCATGTCGCCCCGGACTGGCCAGGCTTTGGGCCGCAAAAGAACCGCGCACTGGCGTTGGCCAAAGGCCAGTGGGTTTTGTCCATCGACGCCGATGAGCGGCTCACACCCGCGCTGCGCGACGAAATTTTGGGATGGATAGCGCGACCAGATGCGCCCAGCGGGTATTGCATTCCTCGATCGTCGTGGTTTTGTGGGCGATTTATCCAGCATTCTGGCTGGACACCTGACTATGTCGATCGCCTGTTCAAGGCAGGAACGGCCCGGTTTTCTGACGACTTGGTGCACGAACGCTTGCTCTGCCAGGGCGTTGCCCAGCCGTTGAAAAATGCCCTACTGCATTACAGCCATCGCAGTTTCTCCGATGTCTTGACCAAAATTGACCGTTATTCAACGGCCTGGGCCGAACAAGCCTTGGCCAAAGGCAAGCGCGCGTCAGTGCTGGGTGCGGTGGGTCATGGGTGTTGGGCTTTTATCCGCGCCTATTTTTTCAAAGCGGGCTTTTTGGATGGTGCGCATGGACTGGCGCTGGCCATTGCCAGCGCCGAGGGCAGTTACTACCGCCACCTGAAGCTGTGGCGCCTGGGCCAGACGCATTCAGCGTGATGGGCAAAGCATGTTGAATATCGTCGAGCCAACGCTGAATAACTTCATCGGCCACTGCTACAGCTTGGTAGAAGCCATTGTACAAGCGGTCCCAGGGGGAAAAGTCCGCGTCTGGGGCGGCACGCAAAGCGAAAAAATCTGGCCCGTCAAAGACCAGATCAGACCCCATTTTTTCCGGCCACTTCGGAGGATCCAAAGTTTTTTTCTTTTCAGAAGACTATTAAAAGAGCCTGGCAAAGTGCTGGTATCGACGGCCGTCAGTGTTGACTTTTTACTGCTGGATTGGGCTGCTGGCGGCAAAATCCCAAAGGACAAGGTCTATTTGTATGTGCATTGGCTGGGTGCCAAAGCCTCAACTGCAACAAAGTTGGCAGCTTTGGCGCAGCGTCAACCCAATTTGGAGGTGTTGTGCACGACGCCGCTGACCACTGAATTTTTTCGAGCGTTGGGATTCCGGTCAACGACCGTGTCCTATCCAAGGGCGCTTGCGTCTGCACAGGCAGCACCAATGACGGTGTTTCACCATTTGCTTGTTGCTGGCGCGGCGCGCATGGACAAGGGGTTTGGCCGTATCGCCGATTTGGTTGACTATCTGGCCAGTACACAGGCAGCGTTTCCGATTTGGATTCAGATATCTGCGACCCACCAAACCACCCATGGTGATGAGGTGTTGTTACAAATTGATAGGCTTAAACGATCGGAGTATCCTCATCAGACCCTGATCGAAAACACCTTGAATCCCACCGATTATCAGGCTTTGTTTACGGGTGGCATCAGCATTCAGCCCTATGCTGAAGTTGACTTTCAAGACCGGGTGAGTGGTGTCACGCTGGATGCGCTGGCTGCGGGTTGTCCGGTGATTGTGACGGCCAATACCTGGCTGGGGCGACTGGTAGTTAAGCATAATGCGGGTATTGCCACGTCTGATTTGTCACCCAGCGGATTGCATGCTGCGATCACGCGCATTGCGGCCGACTACGCAGCTTATTCGCAGCGTGCTGCCCGGGCCGCAGTGCAGTTGGGTCAAGAGCATTCTGCGCGTGCCATGATGCAGGCTATTTTTGAAAGTCATGACGATCATGATGTATAAACAGTTCTGACAAGTCACTGATCGATCTGAATTTGTTTCCGGGGAATGTTTTTTGATATGCGTTTTTCTTTTTGGTTGAAATTTTTTTGGTTGAAATTTTTTTGGTTGTGGATAGCGTTGATTTGCCAGCCGAGCTACGCCCAATTCCGTGTTGAAGTCTCCGGCGTTGGCTTGACCCAGTTGCCCATCAGCTTTGCGCCGTTCAAGGGGCAAGATGCGTCGCCGCAGAAAATATCAGCCATTGTGCAGGCTGATCTGGAGCGCAGTGGCCAGTTTCGCGCTGTCGCTGCAGCAGGTGCGGGTGCGCTGGACGAACTCACCCTGCCCAACCTGTCCATTTTTCGCCAGGCAGGTGCTGACGCGCTGGTATCGGGCAGTGTCAACAAGCTGGCAGACGGGCGTTTTGACGTGCGTTTCCGGCTCTGGGACGTGGTCAAGGGGCAAGATATGGGGGGCCAGAGCTTTGCCGTGGCATCTGCTGACTTGCGGCTGGCAGCGCACCGCATCGCCGACTATGTGTATGAAAAACTCACCGGCGACAAAGGCGCGTTTTCAACGCGCATCGCCTACGTGACCAAGTTGGCGCAGCGCTACCAGCTATGGGTGGCGGATGCAGACGGTGAAAATGCCGCGCCTGCGCTGGCCAGCGCTGCGCCCATCATATCGCCGGCTTGGTCGCCCGACGGCAACCAGCTGGCCTATGTGTCGTTTGAATCGCGTAAACCCGTGGTTTATGTACACGACGTCAGTACAGGCAAGCGGCGGCTGATTGCCAATTTCAAGGGTTCCAACAGTGCCCCCGCCTGGTCACCCGACGGCAAAACGATTGCGGTTACGTTGAGCCTGAGTGGCGGTTCGCAGCTGTTTTTGCTCAACGCCAACGGCGGGAGTGCACCACGCCGGTTGATGCAATCTGGCAGCATTGACACCGAACCGGTTTTTTCACCTGACGGCCAGCGCATTTATTTTGTCAGTGACCGGGGCGGTTCACCGCAGATCTACCGTGCGTCGCTCCTGGGGCAGAACGTCGAGCGCATCACATTCACAGGCACTTACAACATTTCGCCGGCTCTCAGCCCGGATGGACGCTGGTTGGCGTATATTTCCCGTGTCGGTGGGGCTTTCAAGCTGCATCTGTTGGACCTGCAAAGTGGTGAGAGCCGCGCCATCAGCAACACTGGTGCAGACGAAAGCCCAAGCTTTGCGCCCAATGGAAAATTGTTGGTGTTTGCAACGCAGCAGCAGGGCAAAGAGGCGCTGATGACGACCACGCTGGACGGTAGCGTCAAGGCCAGTCTGAGCGGGCAAAGCGGCGACATTCGGGAACCACACTGGGGCCCGTTTGCCAGGTAACGGTTTTTTTAGAGGAGTGATTGATGAAGAGATTGTTTTGGGTTGTTGCGCTGTGCGCTGTGTTGGCTGGCTGTGGAACTTCGGTGCCACTGACAGATGTGCCTGTTAGCGACGCTACGGCCAAACCCATTGCTGCGGGTGTGGTACCTGGTGCAACTACGCCTGCTTCGACCGGCGTCGCTCCGGTGGATCTGACAACACAGAATCCCCAAGCCAGTGTCGCTGCTGACAAGCGGCTTGTTTACTTTGATTACGACAGCGTTGTCATCAAGCCTGAATTTCAATCGCTGATTGCCGAGCACGCTCGGTTGCTCAAAAGTCAGGCAAGTCTCAAAGCTGTGATCGAAGGCCATACCGATGAGCGCGGTGGGCGTGAATACAACTTGGCGCTGGGGCAAAAACGTGCAGAGGCAGTCGTTAGTGCGCTGACCGTTTTGGGCGTGGCGGGGGCGCAGTTGGAGGCCGTCAGTTTTGGCAAGGAAAAACCTGCGGTACAGGGTGCTGAAGAAACCGCGTATGCCAAAAATCGTCGGGCGGAGATTCGTTACCGATGAACGCAAGCACTTCGCGGTTTCGTTGCCTGCCGGGTCGGTTGGCTACAGCGCTGACGGCGTTGTTGTTGTGTACGGCGGCCAACGCCGCCTTGTTTGAGGACGACGAGGCACGCAAAGCCATTCTGGATTTGCGCCAGCGGGTCGAAGCCATGCGTTTGGAGGTGGAGCAAGCCAAGCAGGCCGCCAGCAATGCGGTTTCGCAGGAAACCGCTGGACTCAACAAGGGCCAATTGGAACTGCACAGCCAAATCGAATTGCTGCGCGCCGAACTGGCGGGCTTGCGTGGTGCCAACGAAAAATTGACCAAGGATCTGACTGATTTGCAGTTGCAGCTCAGGAATGACGCCCAAACGCGCCTTGCCCTGGAAGACCGTCTGGCCCAGCTGGAACCCTCCAAGGTGACGGTCGATGGTGTTGAATTCATGGCGGAGCCGGCAGAGAAGCGCGAGTTTGAATCAGCGCTGGCGGTATTTCGTCGAGGGGATTTTTTGGGTGCGCAAAACCAGTTTGTTGGCTTCTTGAGTCGCTATCCTGCCAGCGGCTATACCACGCAGGCTTTGTTCTGGCTGGGCAACGCGCAGTACGCCACGCGTGACTACAAAGAAGCGATCACCAACTTTCGCTCGCTGATTGCAAGGTCGCCACAGCATGTGCGTGCACCAGAAGCCGTTTTGTCGGTGGCCAATTGCCAGTTGGAACTGAAGGACGCCAAGGGTGCGCGCAAGACGCTGACAGATCTCATCAAGGCGTATCCCCAATCCGAAGCGGCCGCTGCGGCCAAGGAGCGACTGGCCGCGCTGAAGTAGCCAGCCTTTTGCTCGGCGTCAGTTGCCATGACGGAAGATCGCCGTTTTTCTGCCTTGAGCCGTTTGTTTGGCGTGACTGCCAACCAAAGAATCCGCAGCGCGCATGTGGTGGTGGTGGGTATAGGTGGCGTGGGGTCTTGGGCCGCTGAATCCCTGGCGCGCAGCGGCGTGGGGCGCATCACGCTGGTGGACCTGGACCACGTTGCAGAGTCCAACATCAACCGGCAGATTCACGCTACTGTGGCCACGCTGGGGCAGGCCAAGGTGGTGGCCATGCGCGAGCGTATCGCCAGCTTTTTCCCTGACTGCAATGTGCAGTGCATTGATGATTTCGCTACACCATCAAACTGGTTGAGCATGGTGCCCGCAGATGCTGCTGCGGTCATTGACGCGTGCGATCAGGTGACAACCAAAATTTGCATCGCGCATTGGGCGCTGGAAAGCAACAAAATTTTCGTGACATCGGGTGCGGCGGGCGGCAAGCGCCACGCGCATCGGGTGGATGTTGATGATTTGTCGCATGTGACGCACGACCCCTTGCTGGCCAAGGTGCGCTACACGCTGCGTCGACACTACGGCGCGCCACGCGGAGACAAACGCATGCACGTGGCTTGTGTTTATAGCACCGAGGCGGTCGCCCCACCGGATGCGTCGTGCCAGGTATCGGGAGACGGCACGCTAAACTGCCACGGCTTTGGTTCTTTGGTTACGGTGACGGCAGCTTTTGGCCTTTGCGCGGCGGGCTATGTGTTGAACCAGTTGGCCGGGCAAAACACGCCGGGAAAACCTTAAAAATTGGATATAATTTCTGGCTCGGTCAAGCAGTCTGCTTGTTCAAAAGAGGGATGTTAGCTCAGCTGGTAGAGCAGCGGACTTTTAATCCGTTTGTCGTGGGTTCGATCCCCGCACATCCCACCAGATAAAGCCTTACAGCATATAGAAAGCCCGCTACTTAAACAGAGCGTTTTTTTCTGTTTATTCGCCATTGCCAGAATAGTGGCCGATGGGAAAACAGTCGGAACAGTCAGGTACAACTGCCTATGTTCTAAGCAGTTGAGGAAGCCGTTAGCGCATCTCCTTCGCTAGCCTTGGAATTCCTTCAACTGTTGTTGTCGGCCTTTGGTCTCGCTGACTGCACCAGTGAGTTCAGAGACCTGCACATCTACCACTCCAAGGCCTGTGCTACGCAAGCCAGGTCTGTCCCGCAAGGTTTCAGAAAGTCTCCCAATCTCCGTCGCTGCTGGCCGAAGCGGTGCTTGCCGGAGCGGGCTTGGGCGCGGGCGCTGCCAGCGGTTTCGGCGCGTCTGGCTGGCGCTTGCTGGCTTGGGGCGCACGTGCGGCAGCCCCTTTGGGTATGCCATCGGTGCGGCGATCGGGCCCCCTGAACGACGTGGCTTGCGGTGGATGCGCGCGCACTTTTGGGGCCGACAGCGGCGCGCTGATGCTGTCGGTGCCAGACAGCTTGAACACCGCTACTGTTTGCACCAGGTCTTGCGCCTGACTCTTCAGGCTGCCCGCCGCAGCGGCCATTTCTTCCACCAATGCGGCGTTTTGCTGTGTCACCTGATCCATCTGCGCCACGGCGTCGCCCACCTGCGCCACGCCCTGGCTTTGTTCCTGGCTGGCGCTGCTGATCTCACCCACGATGTCGGTCACGCGGCGAATGCTCGCCACCACCTCTTGCATGGTGCTGCCCGCCTGGTCCACCAGCGCGCTGCCAGCCTCGACACGCTGCACGCTGGTGTCAATCAGCGACTTGATTTCTTTCGCCGCTTCGGCGCTGCGCCCGGCCAAAGACCGCACTTCGGATGCCACCACGGCAAAGCCACGGCCCTGTTCACCGGCACGGGCCGCTTCGACTGCGGCGTTCAGCGCCAGGATGTTGGTCTGGAAAGCAATTCCGTCGATTACGCTGATGATGTCGCTGATCTTGCGGCTGGCTTCGTTGATGCCTTTCATGGTTTCGACCACCTGGCCCACCACCTGACCGCCCTGGATGGCTACGCTGCTGGCATTCTGCGCGAGCTGGTTGGCCTGCGCGGCGTTGTCGGCGTTTTGCTTGACCTGGCTGCTGAGCTGATCCATGCTGGTGGCGGTTTGTTGCAGTGCGCTGGCCTGGTTTTCAGTACGCGCGGACAAGTCGTTGTTGCCTTGGGCGATTTCGGCACTGGCGGTGGCAACCGACTCACTGCCTTGGCGGACTTGTCGCACTACCTTGACCAGACTGGTTTCCATGGTTGCCAGTGCTTTCAAGACCTCGGCCATTTCATGGGCTTGACCCGTGATAGCGACCGGCGTGGCAATGTCGCCACCGGCCACACGCTGCGCAATGTTGCGGATCAAACGCAGCGGTCGCATGATCTGACCGAACAGCAGGTAGTTCAGCCAGAGCAGACTGATCGTCATCAGCAGCGCACCCGCGCGTAGCGTCCACCAGGCTAAATCGGTGGCGTGTTGGCCGACTACATTGGTCAGTTCAACCAGCGCTTGTGCCTTTTTACCCAGCGTGGTACTCATGCCCGATACCTTGCCGTACAACACCATGGTGTCGGTGTCTTCGACTGAAACGGTCTTCAGCCCCACCAGTTGAGTGGCCAGCAGTTTGACCTTGTTCCATTGCGGAGACAGCTCAGCTTCAATGAAGGTACGCAGTCCAGCCTCACTGCCACCGCGCACATTTAACAGCGTCGATATATGCTGATCGACCGTCTGCACATTGACCTTGAGCGCGTCGCGTGCGGCTAGCCCGCCTTCAGATAGCAGCACTTCACCAACCGACTGGAGGGCTTTTTGCACGGCAATCTGGGTCAGTGTCGATTCGTTGTGAGCCAGATCGGCGTCGTTTTTGCCTTGCACAAAGAAAAAACCAGTCAGCGTGAAGATGACCATCAGCAGCACCTGAACCCCAACCACCAAAAACAGCCGACTACGTATGGAGAGTGTCATGATCGTAAATTCCTCAGTTGAGCGTTTATGGGTGTCACTAACTGTCATGAATGCAAGCCGACGCCTCGGATGAGGAAAGCCTGTCGTCATTGCGAGGCCGCAGGCCGCGGCAATCCATGGATTCAGAAGGCATGGATTGCTCAATGACGGGCAAATTTCAAACGTCGGTGGCGTTCTTTCACGTTAAATGGTTATGGAAATTGAATTTGATGGCTCTGATCAAGTTTACTTTTTGGGTCATAACGCTACGCACCCGATTGAGTCGCTAACGACGGCCCACGCGGATGCGTGCAACTGAGGTATTCAGGATGACCAACGACAGTTGTTAAAAAAAGGCAGCAGAGTTAGCCCCGCTGACTCCTACCGGGTTAGTTTTCGACTGGTAATTTTTTTGCCATCCACTCCGACCAGCCGTCGCGCATGTAGTTGACATTTTTGTAGCCGGCCTTGACCGCCCAGACGGCGGCCTTGTAGCTCTTCCAGCCGGTGGGGCCATCGCTGTAAAACACCAGCGGCTGTGCCTTGTCGGCGGGCAGCTTGCTCAGGTCAAACTTGTCCTTGCTGGCGTCAAAGCCTTCTTCGTCCGGGCTACCGCTTTTGTACGGAATGGCGTTGGCACCAGGCACATGACCCTTGCCAAAATTCACCGGACTACGGGTGTCGATGAAGAAGGCCGCTTTTTTGTCAGCCAAAGCATGGCCCTGTTCCACGGTAATGATCTTGCCACCGTCGAGCTTGGTGGGCGTTGGTAGTTGTACCTGTGCCATGACCATGCCTGCCAAGGCCAGCATGAGCAGTCCGAGGGCGTATTTTGTGACGGCAGTCAATCCGAAATGAGCTAGTAAACGCATGATGAATACTCCAACAAGTAAAAGGTAGCCAGCCCGATGATAAGTCGCTACCTGGCAAAGCTGTTGCCCTGACGACTGCTTTTTTGACCAAGCGCAAATGTGTGGTCGAAAAAACAGCAGATGCAAGGTGGATTAAGCACTTCAGCGAATCCGCAAGCCCGGCGTGGCCCCGGCAGACGGCTCCAGCACGTAGATGCCAGGATGCGATTTTTCATCAGCGTGACTGGCGGCCAGCACCATGCCTTCGCTCAGGCCAAACTTCATCTTGCGCGGCGCCAGGTTGGCCACCAGCACGGTGAGTTTGCCCACCAATTGTTCGGGTTGGTACAGACTGGCAATACCTGAAAAGACGTTGCGTGTCTTTGGCTGACCGACTTCGTCCTGTTCACCCGCGTCCAACGTGAGTTGCAGCAGTTTGGTGGAACCGGCAACCGCCTGGCAGGCGACGATTTTGGCGATGCGCAAATCCACCTTGGCAAAGTCGTCGATGCTGATGGTGGGAGCGACAGCCTCTCCGCCGGGGGCACTGGGGTCAACCGGGGTGGCTGGCGCTGGGGTTTTCTTTTTTACTTCATTATTTGTAGCTACTTGTGCTTGTTCTACTTGGGCTGGAGGCTCAAATAATGCATCAAGTTGTTTCTCATCCACACGCTGCATCAGGTGCTGGTAGGGGTCAATCACGTGCCCGGCGGGCAGCGGTTGGACGATACTGGCAAAAGTAAGTGGCGGGGTGTTCATAAAGCGTTCCACCTGTGCGGCCAGCGCTGGCAGCACCGGCTTGAGGTAGCAGGTGAGGATGCGAAATGCTTTGATCAGTACGGTGCAAACGCCTTGCAACTGCGCCGACTGTTCGGGGTGCTTGGCCAGATCCCACGGCTTGTGCAGATCGACATAAGCGTTCACTCGGTCGGCCAGCAGCATGGTGTCTTTCAGCGCCTTGGCAGTTTCTCGCGCCTCGTACAGCTGCTCGATGTTGTGGCGTGCTTCGCGCAAGTCGTGCAGCAGGGCCGCGCCGTCCTCAGGCACAGGACCCAACTGGCCGCCAAAGCGCTTGGTCAAAAAGCCTGCCGCGCGACTGGCAATGTTGACGTACTTGCCGATCAAGTCGGCGTTGACGCGCGCCATGAAATCGTCGGCGTTGAAGTCGATGTCTTCGTTGCGGCCGCTCAGTTTGGCAGCCAGGTAGTAGCGCAACCATTCGGGGTTCATGCCCAGCTTGAGGTACTTGAGCGGGTCCAGCCCCGTGCCGCGGCTTTTGCTCATTTTTTCGCCGTTGTTCACGGTCAAAAAGCCGTGCACAAAGATGTTGCTGGGCACTTTGCGGCCGCTGAACTTGAGCGTGGCGGGCCAGAACAGCGTGTGAAACGTCACGATGTCTTTGCCGATAAAGTGGTACTGCTCCAGCGCCGGGTTGGCCAGGTAGGCGTCAAAGTCCACGCCACGGCGCGTGCACAGGTTTTTGAGCGAGGCCAGGTAGCCGATGGGCGCGTCCAGCCACACGTAAAAGTACTTGCCCGGCGCGTCGGGGATCTCGATGCCAAAGTAGGGCGCGTCTCTAGAGATGTCCCAGTCGCCCAGTCCGGTGCTGGTGGAACCATCCGGGTTGCTACGCGTGGTAAACCATTCCTTGATTTTGTTGGCCACCTCGGGCTGCAGCTTGCCGTCTTGCGTCCATTCGGTCAAAAACGCCACGCAGCGCGGGTCGGACAGCTTGAAGAAAAAGTGCTCTGAGGTTTTTAGCTCCGGCTTGGCACCGCTTAAGGCCGAATACGGGTTGATCAGCTCGGTGGGTGCGTACACCGCGCCGCATTCTTCGCAGTTGTCGCCGTACTGGTCTTTGCCGTGGCAGCGCGGGCACTCGCCCTTGATGAACCGGTCGGGCAAAAACATGCCCTTTTGCGGGTCGTAAAACTGTTCGATAGAGCGCGCCTCAATCAGGCTGCCCTCAGAGTTGTCGCGCAGCGCGCGGTAAATGCTTTGCGCCAGCTCGTGGTTTTCGGGTGCATCGGTGCTGTGCCAGTTGTCAAACTGGATGTGAAAACCGTCCAGGTAGGGCTTGCGCCCGGCGGCGATGTCGGCCACAAATTGCTGTGGGGTCACGCCAGCCTTTTCAGCGGCGATCATGATCGGTGCGCCGTGCGTGTCGTCGGCACCACAAAAATCTACCGTATGACCCATCATGCGCTGGAACCGTACCCAAATGTCGGCCTGGATGTATTCCATGATGTGGCCGATGTGAAAGTTGCCGTTGGCGTAGGGCAGGGCGGTGGTGACAAAAATGTGACGGGGCATGAGGTGGGCTTTCTGACAGAGCGCGCAATTTTAAGGGGCGCGCCCCGTGTTGTAGGGACACGCTGCATCACACCCTGCGAGTTGTGGTAGCGCCGCGGCCTCGGGCTGTCCCTAGCGCAGCCGCAGCGGGTCGCGCCGTCGATCTGTAGCAGGGGCTTTGGCCTGTTTGCTGTCTGCTACAGGCGCACTGTCGGCCAACGGGTCAGTCCAGTTGAAAAAACCGCAAATGTCGGCGCGCTGTCGCTGTGCATCGGCTTGTCCCAGCGCCATCAGCTCCTGCGTGTAACCCTCTTCAAACAGCAGGTAACTGGCCAGCGCACTGCCTTTGGCGTCGGAGGCGTCGCCGTGGCCGCTGAACTTGCCCATCAGAGACTGCACCGCCACAGGCAGCTCGTGCAGATGCCGTGATGCAATCACATCGAGCCGCTGCGACGGTGCAATCAACAGCAGATCGACCGGTCGCAGGTTGCTGGCCTGGCGCAACGCATCGGGGATCAGGCTCAGCGTTTGATTGATGCGTCGGATGCGTTCTACATCTACCGCCAGTGCATCCAGAAAGATGTTTGATAGCGCGTGCCCGGCGATTTGCGCTATCGTGGGGTAATGGTCGCCGTGATGCGCCAGAGTCGATGGGTTGTGCGGCTGATGCAGCCGCCCGGCACCAATCACAAAGATGCGCTGGCCACCCAGATGAATAGCCGGTGCAATGGGCGCGGTCTGGCGCATCGAGCCGTCACCAAAATAGGCTGTTTCGCCTTCGAGCTGCAACGCCATGGCCGGGAACACAAACGGGATCGCGCTGGAAGCCAGCAAGTGGGCGTGGGTAATTTTGTCGCGCAGGCCACGGCGCTGAGAGCGCACCCATGGCATCAGACGCTTGTCGCCCTCAAAAAAAGTGATGTGTTCGCCGCTGCTGTAGCTGGACGCCGTAATGGCCAGCGCTTGCAGATGCCCTTGTTGGATCAGCCCGGGCAGTCGCTCCAGCGGTACCACGCGGCTGATCAAATCGGCCAGTGGTGTGTTGTCCAGCAGTGACCGCGGCTTGCTGCGTCGCCACTTGGCCAACTGCCAACCCAGCGACAGCAAGGTGGCCCAGCCCGCGCCCGTGCGCAACATGCTGACCGAATCAGACAGGTACACCTGTTGCGCATGAAAGTGGCTCCATACATCGGCGATCATGCGCACGGTGCTATCAAATTTGTCAGCACCGCAGGCCAGCGCCGCCGCGTTGAGCGCGCCAGCGGAGGTGCCACCAATAATCGGAAACGGGTTGGGCTGGTCTTGCGCACCGCACTGTAGGCGGATATCTGCCACCGCTTGTAACACCCCCACCTGGTACGCGGCACGTGCGCCGCCGCCGGTGAGCATCAAGGCGGTGGTGCTGTTGTCTTCCCGAGGCCATTCAGAGGGGGCAAACGCTTCTTGAACCATGCTTCATTATCGGCAGCATTGCCCCCAGTTCTGGCGGGGGCAAGCGCTTTTTGGGGCCAGTACGGGTAAGTCCTGATGCACCGACTGGCGGCGGGGTCAATCGTGAATTGGCTAGACTCCCCTTTTTCGGAGAAACCCCATGACTGTGACAGAACAAACCCTGCAAGATGCCCTCAAGGGCGTGATCGATCCCAACACCGGACGTGATTTTGTGTCCACCAAGGCGCTTAAAAATCTCAGCATCAGTGGCGGCGACGTTGCCTTTGACGTGGAGCTGGGCTACCCCGCCAAGAGCCAGATTGCTGCGCTGCGCCAAGCCTTGATTGCCGCCGCCAAGTCGGTGGCGGGTGTGGCCAACGTGTCGGTGAACGTGACCACCAAAATCACCGCCCACGCGGTACAGCGTGGTGTGCAACTGCTGCCGGGTGTGAAGAACATCGTGGCCGTGGCCTCGGGCAAGGGTGGTGTTGGCAAAAGCACCACGGCGGTGAACCTGGCGTTGGCGTTGGCCTCTGAGGGTGCGCGTGTAGGCTTGCTGGATGCCGACATTTACGGCCCCAGCATTCCAATGATGATGGGCATCGAGGGCCGCCCCGAGAGTGCTGACGGCCAGACCATGGATCCGCTGGAAAACTACGGTGTGCAGGTCATGTCCATCGGCTTTTTGGTGGCGCAGGATGAAGCCATGATCTGGCGCGGACCCATGGCCACGCAGGCGCTGGAACAACTGCTGCGCCAGACCAACTGGAACGATCTGGATTATCTGATCGTTGATATGCCCCCCGGCACGGGCGACATTCAGTTAACGCTCTCGCAAAAAGTGCCCATGACCGGCGCGGTGATTGTGACCACGCCACAAGACATTGCCCTGTTGGACGCGCGCAAGGGCATCAAGATGTTTGAAAAAGTGGGTGTGCCGATTCTGGGTATTGTTGAAAACATGGCCGTGCACGTGTGCAGCAACTGCGGCCATGTAGAACATATCTTTGGCGCCGATGGTGGCAAAAAAATGGCCGCTGACTACCATATGGACTACCTGGGCGCCTTGCCTCTGGCGATGCACATCCGCGTGCAGGCCGACGGTGGCAAACCCACCGTGGTATCAGAGCCCGACAGCGACGTGGCCGGTTTGTACAAAGCCGTGGCGCGCAAGGTGGCGCTGGCGATTGCGGCCAAGAACAAGGACTTTTCTAGCAAGTTTCCGAGCATCAAGATTTCGAAGGAAACCTGATCGTTTCGGCGGTTCGGTCCCCGCGCATCCCACCAAGTTTCAGCACCGAAACGCCGGCTCGACCCGGTGGCAGCAGGTACTTGGTGGCGATGCGGTAGCTGTCCAGATCAAACGTCAGCACGTTCGTGCGCGTTTGCAACGCTTGGGCCAATTCCTCATCACTGTGCACGCTGGCGACATGACACCACTGGTCAAACAGGTGCAGGTCGGTGCGACCGGTGCGCGGGTTGTGCTCGCGCAGCCCCACCGGCCCGGCAAAGGGCCAGGCGCGTAGCTTGTCGGTGGTCAGCGCCATTTGCAGACGCAAGTGGTGGCGCTGCGGTGTTTCCTCGCCGCAGCACACGCCCTGGCAGTGGCCGATCTGGTGCGCAAAACAACGCCCCTTGCCCGATTCAAGCCCCAGTGCTTGCGGGCACAGGCGGTGCCGCTCGGCCAGATCCCGCAGGTGGCTCAGCGCCTGGTTTTTGGAGCGGTAGGGGCCGTACAGGTTGCCAAACTCTTGGGGTGTCAGCTCTGCGCCGCGCACCAGTGTCAGCAGTGGGCGGGCAGCTGGGTTGGTATCGAGTCGCCAGGCGCACAGGCTGTTTTCACGGCGCAACTGGCGGTTGTGCAGCGGTTGGTGCTGTTTGACCAGACGCGCTTCGAGCAGCAACGCGCCCAGCTCGCCAGCGGTTTCGATCCATTCAATGCGGCGGATCTCCTGCGCGATGCGTATCTCGCGCGCGTCGCGGCTGGCGGCCTGGAAGTGCTGCATCACCCGGCTGCGCAATTTGATGCTCTTGCCCACGTACAGCGGCAGCGTGCCCTCACCGTAAAACAGGTACACGCCAGGGCCTTCAGGGATGTCTGCGACGTCGGTGTCGAGCTGTGGCGGCAGCGCGGCGCTGCCTTGCAACAGGGTGTGGGCATGTTGGCGCAGGGTGTCGATGCCCACGCGCTGGGCCTCTAGCGCCAGCCAGCTTTGCATCACCTGCACGTCGCCCATGGCGCGGTGGCGCGATTGGGTGGTGATGCCGTGGCGCTGCATGATGGCATCCAGCCCGTGGCTCTTGACCCCGGGGGCAAGCAGGCGCGACAGACGCACCGTGCACAGCGTCTTGCTGCGCAGGGCCACGTCGATGCGGGCGAATTCGTGCAGCAAAAAGCCGTGGTCAAAACGCACGTTGTGCGCCACCAGCACCGCGCCGTCGAGCAGTTCGAGCAAGCGCCCCGCGACTTCGTCAAACGGCGGCGCGTCGGCCACCATGGCGTTGCTGATGCCAGTGAGCCGCTCGATAAAGCCGGAGATGGGCACGCCCGGGTTGACCAATGTGCTCCAGCGCGCCACCTCGATGCCGTGCTCAATGCGCACCGCCGCGATCTCGGTGATGCGGTCGCGCAGCGCGTTGCCTCCAGTGGTTTCCAGGTCAAGCAGGACGTAGCAAGGCAGCATGATGCTTCAAAATAAAGAGCTATCAGCGCTTGATGAATAAGGGCTAAAGGCCTAAAACACTAACAAAACATGAGCGCTAGCCAGGCCGGGTCGTCCAGCACGCTGGTCACAAAAAAGATGCCGGCGCGGTAACACCACCACTCGGCCAGTGCCAGCGTGTCAGGCGACATCAAAGACATGGGTGGCATAGTGCCCTTGGCTGCGGTCGGCAAAAAAGTGCTTGAGCGTTTCGGACACGGTTCGGAAGGCCATCTGCTCCCACGGGATGTCAGCCTCGTCAAACAACCGTGCCTCCAGGGTTTCAACGCCGGGGTCAAACTGGTCGGAAAGCAACGTGGCCCGGTAAAACAGGTGCACTTGCCCGACGCGGGTGACGTTCACGAGCGAGAAAAAGTCGCCTATCTCAAACTGCGCACCCGCTTCTTCCACAGTTTCACGCGCGGCGCCTTCGGCCACGGTTTCGTTCAACTCCATAAAGCCCGCCGGTAACGTCCACTTGCCCAGGCGCGGCTCAATGGCGCGCTTGCACAGCAACACCTGGTCGCCCCACACCGGAATGGTGCCCACCACCATGAGCGGGTTTTCATAGTGAATGGTGTGGCACGCTGGACACACGGCACGTTGGTGTGTGTCGCCGTCGTCAGGCACCCGGTACACCACGGCGGTGCCACAGTTTTTGCAGTGTCGAATGAGCGGGCGGTGCATGGGTGACAAGGTTGGGGTGAAGCTACGGTGCTAGCATACCTGCAGCGCAATGGGGGTCAGACCACTGATGCTGCCTTGCAGCGTGTCGCCGCTCACAACTGCAGCCACGCCCGCCGGTGTGCCGGTGTAGATCAGGTCCCCGGGTTGCAGCGCCCAGGCGTTGGACAGCTGCGCAATGGTTTCGGCTACGTTCCAGATCAGCTGGCTGATCTGGCTGTGCTGGCGCAGTGTGCCGTTGACTTGCAGGCGGATGTCGGCGTGCATGATATCGGGCACGGCAGCAGCGGGCGTGATCGGGCCGACGGGAGCGGAATGGTCAAACCCCTTGCCAATGCACCAGGGGCGGCCTTGTTGCTTCATCTCGTTTTGCAGGTCGCGCCGCGTCATGTCCAGCCCCACAGCATAGCCAAACACGTGCGCCAGCGCCTGGCTGACGGGGATGGCTTGGCCGCCCGTGCCGATGGCCACCACCAGCTCAATTTCATGGTGCAGGTTATGCGTCAGGCTGGGGTAGGGTAGGGCGGCGGTCAATCCGGCATCGACCACCAGCACGGCATCGGCTGGTTTCATGAAGAAAAACGGTGGCTCGCGCCCGGTGTGGCCCATCTCTTGCGCGTGCTCGGCGTAATTGCGGCCCACACAGTAGATGCGGTGCACCGGAAAGCGCGTGTTGGACCCTGTCACCGGGACACTCACTGTGGCGGGGGGCGCAAATACATAGGATGTCATGGTATGGCTTTCAATAAGGGATGTGTGCCGACGGTGTCAGGCCGATTTGGCGATCAGTTCAAAGTGCTGCACCACCGGTGCGCTGGCAAAAAACGGCCCGACGATGGCACGCCACTCGGTAAACGCGGCTGACTCACGGAATCCAACGGTGTGGTCTTCCAAGGTGGTCCAAAAAATTTGCAGCACGTAGCGGTTGGGGTTTTCTATGCAGCGGTTGATCTTGAAACCTTCAAAACCCTTGGTCTGTGTGATGATGGCGGCCAGTCCCCGTTGGATGGCTTCTTCAAAGGCGGCATTCTGGCCGGGCAGGATGGCAAAGTCGGCAAGTTCAAGAATCATGGTGGGTGATGGTTTGGCGGTTAAAGTGGTTCGGCACAGGCAGGCTGGGATGACGCATTTTCCGCGAAAAATGACCAGCGTCGGAATCAGGGGGCATGCACCGTGCTGCGGCTCTTCAAAACATGAGCTGGCGCTGGCTGACAAAGTGATGCCTGAGACCACAGACCGGGTCGGTGAATTCAATGTCGCGCGCCAGCAGTTGCAGCGGTTGGCTGTAGTCTGTCGGTCTTTCGGGGGTCAGTACCGGGTACAGACCATCGTTGACGATTGGCACGCCCAGGCCCAGCATGTGCACGCGCAGTTGATGCCTTTGGCCTGTGACCGGCGTAAGCTGGTAGCGTGCCAGCGCACCGCGCACCTCCAGCACGTCGATGGTGGTGATGGCGTTGGGCTCGCCCGGCACCTCGTGTTGCAGCATAAAGTGGCCAGCCTCTTTGATGCGGCTGGCGCGTGTCAGCGGCAGCGTCAGGTCGGCGCGCCACGGCGCGATGGCGTGGTAGGTCTTTTGCACTTGGTGCGTACGAAACAGCGCCGCGTAAGCGTCGCGGCTGGCGGGCTGTTTGGAAAACAGCACCAGCCCGGCGGTGTCGCGGTCGATGCGGTGCACGGGCACCAGGTCGTTCAGCCCCAACTGGCGTTTCAGTCGCACCAACAGCGTCTGCTGCAAATAGCCGCCGGACGGAACCACCGGCAAAAAATGCGGCTTATCGACGACCAGCAGATGCTCGTCCTGGTACAGCATCTGTGCTTCAAACGGGATGATTGACTCATTGGCAACCTCGCGGTAGTAGTACAGGCGCGTGTGGGCCGGGGAGGGTGAATGCTGGGCCTGTTCCGGGGTGATGGGCTGGCCGGATTCATTGAGCACGTCACCCCGCGCCAAGCGCTCCAGCCAGGTGGCCTGCGTCACGTGCGCAAAGCGCTCGGTCAGAAAGTCCAGCAAACTGGGCCACGGCCCGCTCGGCACGGCGATGCAACTGGGGCCGACCCCGTTCCGGGTAGCGGGCTTGAAGCCAAATTTAACGCGAAAGAACGCCGCCGACATTTGGAATTTGCCCGTCATTGCGAACGCAGTGAAGCAATCCGTGGCCCCGAATCGCATGGACTGCCGCGCTGCGCTCGCAGTGACGAACTTCTTTCATCATCCGGGGCGGCCATCTCGACCATGCCAGTTAGATGCGTTCAAACACTAGGTCCCAGACGCCGTGGCCGAGCTTGATGCCACGGTTTTCGAACTTGGTCAGCGGCCGGTAGTGCGGTTTGGGCGCGTAACCGCCCAGCTCGGGGTGCGCCGCCAACGCAGTGTTTTTAAGTAGCGGCTCGGCGCTGAATACCTGCAACATCTGCTGGGCGTATTCCTGCCAGTCGGTGGCACAGTGAATGTATCCGCCAACTTTCAGGCGTGCGGCCAGTTTGGCCACCAGGGGGGGCTGGATCAGTCGGCGTTTGTTGTGGCGCGCCTTGTGCCACGGGTCGGGAAAGAAAATGTGCACACCGTCCAGACATTGCGGTGGCAGCATGTGATCAATCACCTCCACTGCGTCGTGCGCGCAGATGCGGATGTTTTTCAAGCCTTGTTCGCCGATGCGCCTGAGCAGGGCGCCGACGCCGGGGTCGTGCACTTCGCAGCACAAAAAGCGTGTCTCAGGCAGCAGCGCGGCAATGTGGGCAGTGGCCTCGCCCATGCCAAAGCCGATTTCCAGCACGAGCGGGTGACGCTTGGTTCCACCCTGACCGTTGGGGTCCTGTGTGGCCATGAAAGCAGCTCCAGCATTCAGCTCAAGCGGCTGATACGGAAGTAAAAATTGCGGCCCCAAGGTCTCCAGAGCCTTGGTTTGAGCGCTGGTTGTGCGACCCGTGCGCTTGACAAAGCTGCGGATTGCACGCCTTGGGGGCGTGTTGGACGTGGCGGGGTCGGCAGGATTCGGATTCATCAAGAGACGCTACAAAAAAGTTGGCAGATTGTAGGTTTGCCCGTATGGCGCTGCGGTGTGCTGGTGCCTAGAATGCGGCGCGTGAAAGTCCTGCGCTTGCCCCGCTCCAAAGTGCATCTCGGTGCGCCGCTGCCATGGAACGTGCGTGACGAACAAGGCCAGTTGCTGCTGTCCAAAGGGCATTTGATCGTCAATGAACGACAGTTGGACGAATTGTTGGAGCGTGGTGCGTTTGTCGATGTGGAAGAAATCCGCGCTGCAGCCAGCAACGATGCGCCCAAACAAGAGCAGAAAATTGTTGCGCCGCCCAACCTGTTTGGCCTGTGGGAAAAAAAGGCGCAGGCGCTGCGTGACCTGTGCCAGCACCCGAAAGCCCATGCAGATTTTTTGCCGCAGCTTGAAGCCTATTCCAACCACCTGCTGATGCTGCTCGACCGCCATGTGGACGTGGGCATTTACCGGTGTGTGCGGCAAGAAAACCAGCCGCATTATTACTACGGCTATAACCACGCCATTCATACCGCAGTCATGTGTGTCTTGCTCGCCCGCCACTTGCAGTGGAGCGCCACACGTGTCTTGAGCCTAGTGCGGGCGGCGCTGACCATGAACCTGTCGATCATGGAGCTACAGGGCCAGATGGCTGCGCAAGATACGCCTATCAAGGACGCGCAAAAAAAAGATATCTTGGCGCATCCCCAGGCGGCGGTTGCGCTGCTGGAGTCTCTGGGTGTGACCGACACCGATTGGTTGACTGCGGTGGTGCAGCACCACGAGCATCTGGACGGCAGCGGCTACCCGACGGGTTGCACACAGCCCAGCGACATGGCCACGGCCCTGCGGGTGACGGACGTCTTTATGGCCAAAATCAGCCCGCGTGCCCTGCGTGAGGCGCTCACCTCGCAAGAGGCCATCCGTCAGCTGTACCGCGAAGACCAGGGTGGGCCGATGTCCACGGCCATCGTCAAGCAGTTTGGCATTTACCCGCCAGGTGATTATGTGGAGCTGGCCACAGGCGAGCGCGGCATTGTGGTGGAACGTACCGACAACGCCCGGGCGTCGATTGTGGCGGTGATCACCGATGCCACGGGGCGCCTGGTGACCAAAACTGAACGCCGCGACAGCAGTCAGCCAGGTTGTTCCATCGTCGGCAATGTGGTGGATAAAGTGTTGCTCAAGCGGCTTCCCCCCGAGCGGTTTTACGGCTTTGTTGCGTTAGATGGCGAAAGAGGTGACCGTTGAGTGACGTGCGAATTGCTTTTGGGCATGGGCGCTGCCATGGCTGAACTGGCGGTGTTTGCTGTGCTGGTGGGTGTCGTGCTCTTGGTGCTCTGGCGTTGGCATGGATCTGGGCGCTGGCTGACTACGGCGGGTTTATGGTTGGCCTACGCGGTGTATGAGTGGCTGATCGCCACGCGGGTCTTGTGCAGCGGGGATTGCGCTATCCGGGTGGACTTGCTGCTGATCGCCCCCCTGTTGTTGGGTCGCACGCTGTGGGTGACGGTGTCAGAGGCCTGGCGGGCCCGCCAACGTCGGCCCGGAGCCGATCGCGATGCAACCCGCTTCTGACAACCCGACCGGAGCCAGCCAGACGATGACGCTGGCGCGGCTGCTGCTGGGTGCGGGCATCGTCAGCCACCTGGCGTTGCTGTTTCAGGTGTTTCATCCGAAATGGCTCACCGTGATGGCTTGGGTGTTGCCGGCGGTGGTGGTGTTGCCTTGGGTATTTTTGGGGTTGTGCAGTCGCCTGGCGCGCGGTCGGCGCACGGCATCGAGGGTGGTGCTGGGCGTGTCTGCGTTGTATTTGGTGCTGGGGGTGTGGGCGTACTGGGACACGATCTACATCCACCCAGATCCGCAAGGTGGTTTGGTGTTTTTTGTGATGCCCGTGCTGGGTGGGTTGGCGGCCGCGTTGTTGATGGTTGGCCTGCTGCTGAGCCGACCCCAGCCGACAAGCCCACGATGACGCCGCACTGGTGCCGTGCTGATGCCGCGCTGATGCCGCGCTGAACCACCCGGCTAAAATTTGCATTAGTTTTGGCCCCATCCGGCCAGCCCCCGTGATCTTTTTTCACCTCTTTTCAGGCCCCCAAAGTGTCCCTGCATCTCACCCCCTTCGAGGGCGGCAGCGCTCTCAGCGCGTTCCGTGTTCAACAACTGCTGCCTCAGCTTCAAACGCTGCATGACAAGGTCAGCGGCATTGCCGCGCACTACGTGCACCTGGTGGCGACGGACCAGGACATGACTCCGGCGCTCCATGATCAGTTGTCAGCTTTGCTGACGTATGGCGACCCCTACAGCGGCTCGGCCGACGGGGCCTTGATCATCGTGGCACCGCGCTTGGGCACGGTCTCGCCCTGGGCTTCCAAAGCCACTGACATTGCGCACAACTGTGGTCTGACCATCCACCGTGTGGAGCGTATGGTGGAATACCGCATCACGCTCAAGAGCGGTTTGTTGTCCAAAGCCACCTTGAGTGAGTCGCAACTGGTGCAGATGGCCGATCTGCTGCACGACCGCATGACCGAGAGCGTGCTGTTCGATCGCGTCCAGGCTGCCCGACTGTTTGAAGCGCTGCCCGCCGCCCCCATGGTGCATGTGGATGTGCTCGGTGGCGGTAAAGCTGCGCTGTTGACGGCCAACACAGAGTTTGGCTTGGCGCTGGTAGCGGATGAAATCGATTACCTAGTGAGCGCCTTCACACAGTTACAGCGCAATCCTACCGATGTCGAGCTGATGATGTTTGCCCAGGCCAACAGCGAGCACTGCCGTCACAAGATTTTCAACGCCGAGTTCCGCATCGACGGCGTGCCCCAGCCGCACAGCCTGTTTGGCATGATCCGCCACACGCACCAAACCAACCCGCAGCACATGCTGGTGGCGTACTCGGACAACGCCTCGGTGATGGTCGGAGCGCAGGTAGAAAGGTTTACTGCCAAATCAGCCTCTAGCGCAGGTGAGGTAAGCGCAAGCAGCTATCAAAAAGAAACTGCGTTGCAGCACATCCTGATGAAGGTGGAAACGCACAACCACCCCACGGCGATCTCACCGTTCCCCGGTGCCGCCACCGGCGCAGGCGGCGAAATCCGTGACGAAGGTGCCACCGGCCGCGGCTCCAAACCCAAAGCCGGCCTGACCGGTTTCAGCGTGTCACAAATTAATTGGGGTCAGATCCCAATTAATTTTTCAAAACCAAAAGAAGAAATTAATTCGACTCTGACCCCAATTAATTACGCAATTAATTACGCAATTAATTACGGCAAGCCGGGGCATGTCGCCAGCCCGTTGCAGATCATGATCGAAGGGCCGCTGGGCGGGGCGGCGTTCAATAACGAATTTGGTCGGCCCAATCTGCTGGGCTACTTTCGTGAGTACGAACAATCCTTAAGCTACCAAGTCAAGGACGCCAGCGGCGCACTGGTGACACAGACAGAGCAGCGCGGCTACCACAAGCCGATCATGCTGGCCGGTGGCCTGGGTGTGATTGATGCCAGCCAGACGCACAAGGTGCAGTTTCCGGCTGGCACGCTGCTGATTCAGCTGGGCGGCCCAGGCATGCGCATCGGCATGGGCGGCGGCGCGGCCAGCTCCATGACCACCGGAGCCAACGCGGCGCATCTGGACTTTGACTCGGTGCAGCGCGGCAACCCTGAAATTGAGCGCCGCGCGCAAGAGGTCATCAACCAGTGCTGGCTGCAAGGTAAAGAGGGTGGCTCCGACGGTCGCGGAAATCCCATTCTGGCGATCCACGACGTCGGTGCGGGTGGCATCTCCAACGCCTTCCCTGAGCTGACCAACGACGCGCAACGTGGCGCGCTGTTTGACCTGCGCAACGTGCCGTTGGAAGAAAGCGGCTTGGCGCCCAAAGAAATCTGGTCCAACGAAAGTCAGGAGCGCTATGTTCTGGCCATTGCGCCGCAGTCGCTGGACGGCTTCAAGGCGCTATGCGAGCGTGAACGCTGCCCGTTTGCCGTGGTGGGGGTGGCCACCGAGGAGCGTCAACTGGTGGTGGGCGATGTGAACTTGGCGAAAGGCCAGGTCGTGCAACCCGAAGCTGAACTTCCTGTCCATATGCCCATGAACGTGCTGCTGGGCAAGCCGCCCAAAATGCAGCGGGATGTGACCACGGTGAAGCGCGAGTTTTCACCTGTCAACCTGATTGGCGTGCAGCTTCAGCAAGCCGCCATCAACGTGCTGGCGCACCCCACCGTGGCTTCCAAGCGCTTTCTGATCACCATTGGCGACCGCACCGTGGGCGGCCTCACGCACCGCGACCAGATGATCGGCCCCTGGCAAGTGCCGGTAGCGGACTGCGCCGTGACGCTGGCCGACTTTAAAGGTTTTGCCGGGGAGGCTATGGCGATTGGGGAACGCACCCCGCTGGCCAGCGTGAACGCTGCCGCCAGTGGCCGTATGGCCGTGGCCGAGGCGATCACCAACCTGCTGGCTGCGCCCATGGAGCTGGACCGCGTCAAACTCAGCGCCAATTGGATGGCCGCCTGCGGCGAGCCAGGCGAAGACGCTGCGTTATACGAAACCGTCAAAGCGGTCGGGCTGGAACTGTGCCCGGCGCTGGGCATCAGCATCCCGGTGGGCAAGGATTCGCTCTCGATGCGCACGCAGTGGAAGGATGAGCAGGGCGTGGACAAAAAAGTCACCTCGCCCGTGTCGCTGATCGTCACCGCTTTTGCCACGCTGGCCGATGTGCGCGGCACGCTCACGCCGCAGCTCAGCGCGGTGGACGACACCGTATTGATTCTGATCGACCTCGGCCGTGGCCAGAACCGTATTGGGGGCAGCATTCTGGCGCAGACCCTCGGCCAGATGGGTGACTCGGTGCCCGACCTGGACCACCCGCAAGACCTGGTGAACCTGGTCAGGGCGGTAAACGCTCTGCGCGCGCAGGGGCGGATCCTGGCCTACCACGACCGCAGCGACGGTGGCCTGTTTGCTGCGGCGTGCGAGATGGCGTTTGCCGGCCACGTGGGTGTGGCGCTGAACGTGGACATGCTCGTCACGGAAGGCGACGGCATAACTGATAGCCGCATGGACAGCGGGGAGGCGAAAAACTGGGTCGGCCAGATCAGCGGCAGGCGCGACGAGCAAACCCTGCGCGCCCTGTTTACCGAAGAATTGGGCGTGCTGCTACAGGTGCGCACGGCTGAGCGCAACGCAGTGATGCAGGTGCTGCGCGAACACGGTTTGAGCGCCTTCAGCCACGTGGTGGGCAAAACCCGCCCGGCTGATTCGACCATCACCGCCGGAGTGGGTGAGGTGCAAGTCTGGCGTGATGCCAAGTCCATCTTCAGCGCCAAGCTGTCCGACCTGCACCAGGTGTGGGACAGCGTGAGCTGGCAGATTTGCCAGCGCCGTGACAACCCGGCCTGCGCCGATGCCGAGCACGCCGCCGCCGGCGTGCAGGCCGACCCGGGCATGCACATTTACCTGCCAAATCAGGCTCTAGCCCTTATAGAACAAGCGCAGGCAGCTATTCAATCCATACCGGCGCCGGCACTCATGCTGACCCGCCCCAAGGTGGCGGTGCTGCGCGAGCAGGGCGTGAACTCGCACGTGGAAATGGCCTACGCCTTCACCGAAGCGGGTTTTGAGGCCTTTGACGTGCACATGACCGACCTGCAAACCGGTCGCGCCAATCTGGCCGAATTCCAAGGTGTGGTGGCCTGCGGCGGCTTCAGTTATGGTGACACGCTGGGCGCGGGTATCGGCTGGGCGCGCTCCATCACTTTCAACCCGGTGTTGGCCGACCAGTTCAAGGCGTTTTTTGCCCGCCAAGATACCTTTGGTCTGGGTGTCTGCAACGGCTGCCAGATGTTTGCCGAGCTGGCTGACATCATCCCCGGCGCGCAGGATTGGCCACGTTTCACCACCAACCAGAGCGAGCGTTTTGAGGCGCGCCTGTCCATGGTGGAGGTGCTGGATTCGCCGTCGCTGTTCTTCAAAGGCATGGCCGGTAGCCGCTTGCCCATTGCTGTGGCGCACGGTGAAGGTTTTGCCAACTTCACCTACCGGGGCAACGCTAACAAAGCGCTTGCCGCGATGCGGTTCGTTGACAACACCGGCGCCGCCACCGAGGCTTATCCCTTCAACCCCAACGGCAGCCCCGGCGGCCTGACGGCGGTCACCACCTTGGACGGCCGCTTCACCGCCATGATGCCGCATCCCGAGCGTGTGTTTCGCAACATCCAGATGAGCTGGACATCGCAAAATCCAAACGACTTCAGCCCCTGGATGCAGCTATGGCGCAACGCGCGCAAGTGGGTGGGGTGAAGGTACGCCATGCCGTGCGTCGATGCCTTGCGCATTGGCATCCACTTTGAAACGGACCCGAGCTGGGCACACGGTGACGTGCGGACGCAAGCCGGGACTTTGTGACTATCATCTGCCTACCGGACTAAAAAAAGAGATGAACAGGAACGTCGATGAAAATTTTGTTGGTGGATGACGCCAAATCGGTGCAAATGGTCATGACGGCGCGCCTGGTCAGTTATGGCCACGACGTGCTGCACGCGGGTAACGGACAAGAGGCGTTGACATTGTTTGCCTCTGCGGCGCCTGACCTCGTGTTGATGGATTTGGAAATGCCCGTCATGAACGGCTTTGAGGCGACGAGCCGCATCCGTGCGTTTGAGTCCACCCAGCAGTGGGCCTGGACCCCCATCATCTTTTTGACGTCGTCCGACACGGTAGAAAACCTCGTCACTGCCATCGAAGCCGGAGGCGACGACTTCATGAGCAAGTTTGTCCCCGAGCCGGTGTTGCAGGCCAAGATGAAGGCCATGAGCCGCATTGCCGCGCTGCGTCAAAGCCTGTCTGCGGCCAACCGTAAATTGCAAGACCTGGCCAGCCTGGACGGCCTCACGGGGCTGTGCAACCGCCGCAGCATGGACTTGCGCACCGATCAGTTGTGGGACCAGGCGCAGACGCTGCGCGAGTCCTTCGGCCTGCTGATGATCGATATCGACAACTTCAAAAAATTTAACGACCACTATGGTCACCAGGCAGGTGACGATTGCCTGCGCCAGGTCGCTCAGACGATTGACACCGCAGTGCGTCAGGCCAATGAGCAGGGCCACACGCAAGACGCTTTTGCTGCGCGCTATGGCGGTGAAGAATTTGCCGTTCTGGTACCTGGCGCGCAAGACACCGCGTTGCAGCAGTTGGCGCAAAACATCGTTTCTGACGTGCAGGCCCTGGGTTTGGCACACACACTGAACGCGCAGTGGGGGGTGGTCACCATCTCTGTCGGGGGCGCGGTCACGTCGGCGGCCCAAGGTGCCGTGGTGGATTTGTTTCGTCAGGCCGATGCGCGGCTGTATTTGGCCAAAGAAGGCGGTCGCAACCGGGCGGTGTTGGCCGGATGAAGCCCGGCGCAGGCGTCAGCGCAGTGCCGCTGGCCGAACGGCTACGCCCGCGCACGCTGGCCGAGGTCGTTGGTCAGCGCCATGTGCTGGGTGAGGGCATGGCGTTGCGCCTGGCGTTTGAATCGGGCCAACCGCACAGTTGCATTTTTTGGGGGCCGCCGGGCACCGGCAAAACCACCATCGCGCGCTTGATGGCCGACGCGTTTGACGCGCAATTCATCACCATCAGCGCGGTGCTGGGGGGCGTGAAAGACATCCGGGAAGCGGTGGAGCGCGCGCAACTGGCGCAGCAGCAGGGCAGGCGTACGCTGGTGTTTGTCGATGAAGTGCACCGCTTCAACAAAAGCCAGCAAGACGCTTTTTTGCCACACGTAGAAAGCGGCCTGTTTACCTTTGTCGGCGCCACCACCGAGAACCCGTCGTTTGAGGTCAATTCCGCGCTGCTGTCCCGCGCGGTTGTGTACGTGTTGCAGCCGTTGACCCCAGACGACTTAAAGCAAATTGTGGCCTCAGCGCTGGCACAGCAAGCGCTGCCAGCTATTGAATCAGAAGCGATAGAGCGTCTGGTTGGCTACGCGGACGGCGACGCGCGGCGTTTGCTCAATACCTTGCAGACGCTGGCAGTGGCGGCAGCAGAACAGCAGTTGCACAGCATCACCGACGCCTGGTTGTTGACAGTGCTGGGCCAGCAACTGCGCCGCTACGACAAGGGCGGTGAGCAGTTTTACGACACCATTTCCGCGCTGCACAAAAGCGTGCGCGGTTCCGACCCCGACGCGGCGCTGTACTGGCTGGTGCGCATGCTCGACGGTGGTGTGGATCCCAAATACATGGCAAGGCGCTTGATCCGCATGGCCAGCGAAGACATTGGTTTGGCCGACCCGCGCGCCTTGCGCCTGGCGCTGGACGCCGCCCAAGTGTATGAGCGCTTGGGCACGCCCGAAGGTGAACTGGCGTTGGCTGAATGTGTGCTGTAC
>PCUV01000072.1 GCA_002786915.1 Comamonadaceae bacterium CG12_big_fil_rev_8_21_14_0_65_59_15
CGATATCTTGGCAAAGGTCATTCGCGCCAACAGCCGCTTAAGTGCTAAACAGAATGCAACACTACACTAGCTACTCGCTACACTTCCCACAGAGTCCATAAGTGACATTGATGACGGTGTTGGACGCAGTGCCTTCGGAAAGGCAGTCGGGCTCCAGCCACTGCTCTGCCACTTTGATTTTGTTGCACAGGCTACAGCGCACATAGCTGTATTTACCGCGCTGTTGTGAACGCGCAAAATATATCGGTCGTGCGCGCGCCTGTTGCGCTATTTGTTGGTGACTAATGCGCAGCGAGCCTCCCTCTAACACCTGTAATTCCATACGCATCCATCGTTTTAGCAGCGGTGCATCGCAACGATAATCTACCTGCACAGGCTTATCGCTGGCGCGCGCCCGTTCCAGCAGATTTTGCCAATACTGTTTGGTTACTTTGCCGCTGACAAATTCCAATACCGAACGCCCCAGCACCGCACTGGCAGGAATTGCGTCGCCTTGATTCGCCTGGGCAAAAGCAGCCCAGCCCTCATTCACCTCAGTCAAGAGGTTGTCGCGGTTGACGAGGTAGATGACGGGGACGTATTCAGACATTGAGGCGTTTTGACTAAATCCAAGGCGTTAGTTATTTTCGCGTTATACCTGAACGGAGCATCGCTGGAAGTGAAAAATTTATTGATGGCTTGGCGTTTATCCCCTCAGCCCATTCCAGTAGCGAAGCCAAAAATTCTGAGTGATGTTGAGGCGGTATAGGTAAAGTGTTGTGGTGTATCATTCGCCCGCACAAAAAATATGTTTCTTCGTTAACGGCGCGAAACAGCAATGCACAACCCGATTTCAAGCTTGTCTTTACTTATGGCTAGAAGCTGGATCATCGTTGTCAACGCGACCGTTAACTGATTTTTATAGAATTAGGAGCGCGTCACATGGCCACAAAACCTCCCGCAAGTCCGAATACCGAGCCAAAAACCGCCAGCGTGGCTAGGCGCAAAACACCGCGCGCCAAGTTGGCGGAGCAAGATGCCGCGCTCATATCCTCGGATGACGCACTCACGCCAAGCGTTCCCAGTGATGATCTGGTGGTGGTTGGCATTGGCGCATCGGCAGGCGGCTTAGAGGCATTGCGTGGTTTGCTAACCAATCTGCCCGCGCAAAGCAACATGGCCTTTGTCATCGCGCAACACCTTGATCCCAAGCATCCCAGCATGTTGACCGAGTTGCTGTCGCGCATCACCCCTATGCCTGTGTCTGAAATCGAGCAGGGGGAAAGGCCGCTAAAAGGGCATATTTACATTACCCCACCTGGACACAATGTGCAGTTCGACGGCCAGTTCTTGCAATTGACCGATGCCGCCAAGCTCGGCCCCAAACCTTCCGTGGATATATTTCTGTGCTCGCTTGCTGAAACAATGGGCGAGCAAGCTATCGGCATCATTTTGTCGGGCACAGGTTCGGATGGTTCACAAGGCATACGTGCCATCAAAGTGGCTGGCGGCATTGCCATTTGCCAAGACGATAGCAGTGCCAAATATAACGGCATGCCGCGAGCGGCGGTCGAGACGGGATTGGTTGATCTGGTCTGTCCTCCTGAAGAAATGGGCGCAGCATTGGCGGGCTTGTTGAGCAATCCGCCTGAACGCATCGAATTGGCGCATGGTGCCAAAGTCAAATCGGGCATGGGGCGCATCTTCCAACTGTTGCAACAAGAAAGCGGCAGCGACTTCAGCAATTACAAGCAAACCACGCTGGCGCGTCGCCTGCACAGACGCATGACCGTGAATAAAGTCAGTGAGCTGGATGACTACATCATGTTGTTGGAACGCTCGCACGAAGAGCGCGAAGCCTTGTTCAAAGATATTTTGATCTCTGTCACCAGCTTTTTCCGCGACAAAGAAGCCTTTGAGAAATTACGTGAATCCATACGCACACTGGTCTTGAATGCTAATCGAGATGAGGGCTTACGCGTTTGGATTCCAGGTGCGGCCACGGGAGAAGAGGCTTACTCCATCGCCATTTTGTTTGAAGAAGTGATGCATCAAGAAAGCATCATGTTGCCGTTTCAGATATTTGCCACCGATCTGGACACAGCGGCACTGGCAAAAGGTCGTCGCGCTGTTTACTCCGCCAACTTGCTGCGCGATGTGCCTGCCGCCATTGTGCAGGAATACTTCCTGCGCAAGGACGACACCTATCAAGTCGTCAAACGCATCCGTGAACGCGTGGTGTTTGCGCGTCAAGACGTGATCAAAGACCCGCCTTTTTCACGCATTGATTTGATCAGTTGCCGCAATTTGCTTATCTATCTGGTGCCTGCGGCGCAAAAACGCCTGTTCTCGATGTTCCATTATGTGCTGAAGAAAAACGGCTATTTGTTTTTGGGAAAATCGGAAACTATCGCGGGTCTGAGTGAGCTGTTTGAGCCACTCGACAAAAAAGAGCGCATCTTCCGCGCCGTGGGACAAAGCCCTGAGTTTCCCGCCGATTTTGTGCGTGGTGCCAGCGCTGCGAGCAGCAAGAACGGCACGGGCAAAGCCCCCTTACTAGAAAGTAATGTCCCGCTCAATAGCAACAACAACCTGTTTGAGCGCGCCGTGATGCGCAGCTATGTGCCGCCTGGCTTGGTGGTGGACGAGCGCGGTCACTTGATCCAAGCGCATGGGGATGTTTCGCGTTTTCTGCGCATTCCGGATGGCAAGGTGAGTTTGGATGTGTTGAATCTGATCCGCCCCGAATGGCGCATAGACTTGCGCGCCATGTTGCACAAGGCCAAGCGTGAAGGCCATGTGGTCGGACCGCGTATCGCGCTTAAAGAAAGCAAAGAAAACCTCACCTTGCACATCATTGCCCTCGAAGCGGAGGTGGGTGCAGAGCAGCGCAACTATGCCGTGTTGTTTGAAGTCACGGCGGCCCATGCTGGCACTGAAGCAGCGGGCGATGCGGCACGCGTTGCGGCTGATCCACGCGTGACGGAGCTTGAGCAAGAGCTGATTGCGACACGCGAACATTTACAAACCACCGTTGAAGAGCTGGAAACCTCAAATGAGGAATTGCAATCCACCAACGAGGAATTGCAATCGGCGAACGAGGAGTTGCAGTCCACCAACGAGGAGCTGGAAACCGCCAACGAAGAACTGCAATCCACCAACGAAGAATTGATGACAGTGAATGAAGAGCTGCGCATCAAATCGGGCGAGCTGGCTTCCGCTAATGCTGATCTGGAAAATATCTTGGCTTGTTTGGGCTTGCCTATGTTGGTGTTGGATAACCGCTTGCGCGTGACCCGCTTCACGCTGGCTGCCAACGCAATTTTTGAACTCCATGCCAGTGACATCGGCCAGGTTATCACCACGATTGCCAGCAAGATTGAGCTGCCCGATATGCGTGCGCGGCTGTATGGCGTGATTGAGGACGAGAAAGACTTCCACCAAGAAGTCGCTTCCGATCTGATGTGCTACCACCTTCGCGTGATGCCTTATTACAGCGAGCACCGCAAGGTGGTGGGTGTCGTGGTGATCTTTGATCCGCAAAATCATAGTGCCCAGTTGCTGCCCCTCGCGGCGATGTTTAATAAGCTGTTGCCGCCTGCCTTGGAAAACGCGGCGGAAGCGATGGTCGCCATAGACAGTCAAGGCATAGTGCTGCTGTTTAACCAGCAGGCAGAGGTGTTGTTTGGCTATCACAGTGAAGAGGTGGTCGGTCAGAATATTGCCATGCTGATGCCTGAACCCTACCGTAGCCACCATGATGAATATCTGGCAAAACCGCGCCATGAAAAACGTGGCGTGGCGATGCAACGTGAAATGACCGGGGTGCATCAAGATGGCCATGCGATGGCCTTGCAACTTGAAGTGCATTCCGTTGGTTCTGGGAGTGATGCGGTTTATCTGGGGCGGCTCAAGGCACTCAGCGGGGGTGGTCAGTAGTCGTCATGAATAAGTTGAGCGACCCACAACGCGTTATAGCACTTCTGCAAAGTCAGCTGGCAGAGCTGCGCATTGAGATACAAGCCTTGCAGCAGGACAGAGGGGCGTTAATTGATTTGTCCGAAGATTATTCCAATGCCCTGAAACGCACGAAGCAAGCGCAAGAGGAGTTAGATGCCCATAACGAAGAACTGATCGAATCGCGGGATAGTTTCCGTGAATTGCAAAAGTCCTTTGAAAAGATCTTTCGCGCCGCACCTTTTGCTTATTTGATGCTGGATGAAAGCGGCAAAATCACCGAATGCAACCACCTCGCCGCCAACTTTTTTAAGCACGACTTAAATTACTTATTGCATAAGCCGCTGAGCCGTTTTGTGGCTAAAGCTGATCACGCTACACTGCTGAGCTTTCTGCGCGAAATGGAAGAGTCCATGCTGGATGATTTGCCGTGCAGCATTGAGTTGACCTTGTTCCAAGCCAATGTGTTGCCTGAACGACGCGTGATGTTACAGGGTGGTGCAGAGCAATCGCAGGGCAAAATGATTTACCGTATCGCGCTGATTGATTTGACGCATATCGATGTCATCCGTGCCGATTTGCTGCGCTCGCACCGCGTGCTCGATCAAATGCGGGAAGGTGTCATCATCACCGACCCATCGGGTAAGATTGAACGCGTCAATCAAGCCTTTTGCGAAATCAGCGGTTATATCGCCGAAGAAGCCATCGGCAAAACGCCGCATCTGCTCTCGTCAGGCAAACACGATCAAAAGTTTTACGCCGCGATGTGGAAAAGCATCATCGAAAAAGGCTGGTGGCATGGTGAAATCTGGAACCGCCGCAAAAATGGCGAGTTGTATTTGGAATGGCTGCTGATCAGCACCATCTATGACGAAGCGGGGCAGGTGGAAAACTTTGTGGCCGTTTTTTCCGATGTGACGGCTCGGCAAAATGCGCAACTCGAGTTGGCACGCCTGGCGCATTATGATGAATTGACGGGCTTGCCTAATCGCACCTTGGGCTTTGATCGGCTCAATCAAATGGTGCAAATAGCACGCCGTGAAAATAAAAATATCGCTGTGCTGTTTATGGATTTGGACCGCTTCAAAGCGGTGAACGACAATCACGGCCATAAAGCGGGCGACCAAGTGCTCAAAGAAGCGGCACAGCGATTCACGCGTTGCTTACGCACCAGCGATAGTGTGGTGCGCGTGGGGGGAGATGAGTTTTTGGTGTTGCTCAATCAAGTCGCGAGCGAACAAGACATCCTCTCGGTGGCAGAAAAAATCATCACGGCCGTTAGTGAGCCATTTCATCTCAATGCAGAAGTGAGTTACCAGATTGGCACCAGTATTGGTGCGGCCATTTACCCGAACGATGGTGCCGATGCCGAAACCTTGGTGCGTCACTCGGACATTGCCATGTATCGCGCCAAGAAAGCGGGCAAGAACCAGCTGGTGTTGTTCAATGAGCCCTTGCAGGTGGAAATCAAACGTAAAAATACGCTGGAGCAATCGTTGCGCCGCGCCATTGAGCAGCGTGAGTTTTTTATGGCGTATCAGCCCAAGGTCAGCCTCGCCGATCAAAGCGTGGTGGGGCTGGAAGCATTGGTGCGTTGGCGCATTGCCGATGGCAGCATGATTCCGCCCGATCAATTTATTCCCGTGGCAGAGGAATGTGGCTTGATCGGCAAGCTGAGTAAATTGATTTTGGAAATGGTGTGTCGCGATCGCCAAAGTTTCATTCAACAAGGTCTGAAGCTGCCTAAGCTGGCATTCAATTTGTCGGTGCATGACTTCCAAGCCCCCCACTTGGCGGACAATATCCTCGCTGTGATGCGCCAGTTTGACTGCGACCCACACCACTTCGCCGTCGAGATTACCGAAAGCGTGGCGATTCTCAAGCTGGCAGACGTGGCTGCACAATTGCAAACCCTGAAACAGATCGGCTTGCAAGTGCACATAGATGATTTCGGTACAGGCTATTCTTCACTGTCTTACCTCAAACACTTGCCTGCCGATTTGGTCAAAATTGATCAATCCTTTGTACGGGAACTGGCCACGGACCCCCGCAATCGGGTGTTGGTGGAGGCTACTTTGTTGCTGGCGCACAGCCTCAATTTGACAGTGGTTGCAGAGGGTGTCGAAACGGAAGAAGAATTAGCCATGCTCAAAGAGATGGGCTGCGAACAGGGGCAAGGCTATTTGTTCGCCAAGCCCTTGCCGATGGCGCAACTAATTGAATATCTGAAAGGGTAGCGGCATGACTGACTCGGTGGCAGTGGATACCAAATTGCTTTTGAAACACTTGCCCGCAGGGGTGGTGGTTCACGCACTCGATACCTCAATCATCTATGCCAATTCACGCGCGCTGCAACTTTTGCGCATCAACTGGCAACAAGCCATAGGCAAGCAAGCATTCGATCCGCACTGGTATTTGATGGATGACACGGGGGGGCGCACATTGGATGTCAGCGAATATCCCGTGAGCCGCGTCTTGGCGAGCGGTCACGCCATTATCGAGATGGTGGTAGGCATACGCGATTTTGATGACCCCACGCCGACTTGGGTGTCGGTCAATGCTTTCTTGGATAGCTCGCAGTCACCCGCCCGAGTGGTGGTGACTTTTAATGAAATTTCTCATACACACCGCTTGCCGTTTCGCGAGATCGTGGACAAGGCGCACGATGTGGTGCTGGTATGTGAAGTTTCACCGCTAAATATGCCTAATGGCCCCAGAATCGTCTATGCGAATCAAGCCTTCACCGATTTGACAGGCTATAGCATGGCTGAAGTATTGGGTAAAACGCCGCGTATCTTGCAAGGCGTTGGCACTGACCGTGAAAGCCTGGATCGCATTCGCGCTGCCTTGACTGCACAACAGCCTGTGCGCGAAACCGTGCTGAATTACACCAAACAGGGCGACCCCTATTGGCTGGATCTATCCATCTTCCCCTTGCATGAAGGGGGTCATGAAGTGACCCATTTTGTGGCGATAGAACGCGACGTGACCGAAGCCAAGTTGGCTGAGTTGGCGTATCAAGATGCCGCACAGCATGACCCACTGACAGGTTTGCTCAATCGGCGCGGTTTTGATGCGCTGTCGGCAGGGGTGTTGCAATCCCTGCGTGCTATCCGCCAAGGCTATGCGGTGATTGCGGTGGACTTGGACTATTTCAAAAAGGTGAATGACGTTTTTGGTCACGCGGTGGGCGACCAAGTGTTGTGTGAGCTGGCTAAACTGATGCAGCAGGTGTCGCGCAAGGATGATTTATGTGCGCGTTTTGGTGGTGAAGAGTTCGTCTTGCTGTTACCGGGCGCGGACAACGACGAAGCTTACGAAGTGGCAGAGCGTTTACGCCTTAAAGCCGCCGCCGTGCGTGTTCCCGTTGCGGGGGAGTACGTCAGCTTCACCTTGAGTGCGGGGGTGGCGGTGGATAGCCGCGCAACCCAGCTTAGCGCAACGTTACACACCGCAGATCAAGCCTTGTACCGCGCCAAGTCACTCGGACGCAATCGTGTCCAATAAACTTTCTGCACTGCCTGAACCTTCCCCGCTACAAGGCAATGCCACGCAAGATATTGAGTACATCATTGATGAACATGACCTAATGACTTGGGTCAATGAGGCGTGGGACGATTTTGCTTTATGCAACGACGCGCCGAATTTGCTCTCGGCTCAAGTGTTGGGGCGAGACTGGCGCGAATTCGTGCAGGGCGATACCAACCGTATGTATATGGAAGCAATGCTGTCTGCCGCGCGTATATTAGGCAAGCGCATCGGACAAAGTTATCGCTGCGATTCTCCGTCCGATAAGCGCTATGTGAAGCTGACGGTGGAGCCGCAGGAAAAAGGTCATATCAAGTTTCGCCATCACACCACCAAGGTCGTGCCGCAAAAGTATATCGTGAATTTTGTAGTGCCAAAAACGCCCGTTAAAGGCGGCAAGGTGGCTTTTCGTTGCAGCATGTGCAATCGGGTAAAGTTGCAAGGACAATGGATGGAAGTCGAAGATGCGGTAGATAGCAAACTCATCGCAGCAGGTTCAACCGTCAGCGTGTATTACGCCATTTGCCCAAGCTGCCATAGCAAAGTAAAACGCATCTCTTCCACCCCCGCAAATCCAGAGTGCTGTGGATAAATAACAGGGAGGCTGGGCGAGCCTCAGCCTGAGATGACAGACCTCAGATGGATCAAGCAAATCATGTCAGATGCTAGTGTAGTGTTGCGATCTTGATGGAACTTATCACAATCCTCCTTCTCTAATGCACAATACGTGCAAAGTGGAGAA
>PCUV01000009.1 GCA_002786915.1 Comamonadaceae bacterium CG12_big_fil_rev_8_21_14_0_65_59_15
CGGCTGGAACGGGTTGATGCCGGTGCCTTCGGGGGTCAGTTTGCTGCCCTCCCAGTCGGGCGCGGTGGTCGGCGAGGCCTGCCCCTTGGTCATGCCGTAGACCTGGTTGTCCATGACGATATAGGTCAGGTCCACGTTGCGCCGACAGGCATGCAAGAAGTGGTTGCCGCCAATCGAGAAGCCATCGCCGTCGCCGCCGGTGACCAGCACCGTCAGATCGGGGCGCGCCAGCTTCAGTCCGGTGGCCACCGGCAAGGCGCGGCCATGCACACCGTGGAAACCATAGACACTGGTATAGGCGGGAATGCGCGACGAACAGCCGATCCCCGAAATAATGGCCACCTCATGCGGTGGCACAGCGAGCTCGGCCAGGGCGCGGGTGATGGCATTGAGCACCGTGTAGTCACCGCAGCCAGGGCACCAGATGGGTTTGACCTCTGACTTGTAGTCCTTGGCCTTGTAGTTGCGCACAACAGCTTGCATCAGACGCTCCAGGAGTTGAGTTGTTCGAGAATGCGGCCCGGGCCAAAGGCCAACGGGCCCGCCTGATGCAACGAGCGTGTCTCGCGCGGCAAATCGTAAAACGCCCGCAACATGCGGTAGAACTGGCCACTGTGGGATTGTTCGATGACCAGCGCGCGGGTCGTGCCGGCCAGCGCCGCAGCCATACGGTCGGGTTGAACCGGTGCGATCAAGCGCAGCGAAATCAGGCGCGCCTTGCCGCCTGTAGCCGAGAAACGTTGCAAGGCTTCAAGGGCCGGGCCGGTTGATGAGCCCCAGGTGATGATCGCGATGTCGCCCGGACCTGCGTCGGTGTCAACGATGTCGGCCCAATGGTCACCGTAATTGAACTGGGTCAGTTTGCGACTGCGCTTGTCGAGTTGCGCCTGGTGGTCGGACGCTTGCGAGGACGGGGTGCCGAACGGGTTGTGCTCGAGACCGTCAGCGGTATGGGCCAGGCCTGGCGTGCCGGGAATGGCCATTGGGGAAATGCCTGAGCCGTTGACGGCATAGCGCTGGTAGCGTTCACCTTCACCAGCGGCTGGGGCGGTGATACGCTGGCCGCTGAAGGTGAACGGCGTCGGACGAGGCAGGATGGCGCGCGACTGCCCCATGGACTGATCGGTCAGGACAATGGCAGGGGTTTGCATGGACTCGGCCAGATGCACGGCCCACTGACTGGTGAACAGACAATCGGCCACCGAGTTGGCCGCCACCACAATGTGCGGCGCATCACCGTGCATGCCATAGACCGCGATGTTGAGATCACTCTGTTCGGACTTGGTGGCAATCCCGGTTGACGGGCCAACGCGCATGGCATCGACCACCACAATCGGTACCTCGGCAGCCACCGCCAATCCAAGCGCTTCGACCATCAGCGACAGACCCGGCCCCGACGTGGCGGTCATGGCCGGCACACCGCCGTAGGAAGCCCCGATGATCTGGTTGATGGAGCTGAGCTCGTCTTCGGCCTGCACCAGTACGCCCCCCACCTTGGCCAGCGACGGTGCCAGCCATTCGAGAATCTCGGTGGCCGGGGTGATCGGGTAGGCGGCGACAAAACGCACACCACCGCGCAGAATGCCAAGGCCAGTGGCCTCGTTGCCCGTGATGCTCCAGCGCGGCTCTTTTTCGGCAGCGATGGCGGGCAGTTTTGGAATAGCCGGCAGATCAGCGGCGGCGGCAAAGCCGGCATGGAAGGCGGCCATGCTGGCATCGATAGCGGCTGGCCCCTTGCGCTGTAGATACTGCTCGACAACCGCCTGCATGGCCTGCGGTGGCAGTCCGATCATGGCCGCAATGGCTCCCAGGGCAACCATGTTCGGGCGGCCACCCTCGATCTTTTCCGCGATGTCGGCGAGCGCCAGCGTGGCCTGGCGCGGCTGGGCGGCCAGCAGCGCGGCCGGGCACGGCCCGTGTGCCGGGTCACCGACGATGAGGCTGTTGCCGGTGAAGGGGATTTCAGCCGAAAAACGGCCAATGTTGTCCCAGTCAATGGCCATCAGCAGGTGGAAGCTGTCATCCTGCGACAGGATCGGCCGGGTGGCAAAACGCAACATGGTGGCTGCCTCGCCGCCCCGAATCTGCGGCCCGGATGAGCGACTCATCAAGGCATACCAGCCGGTTTTGGCGGCCGCGTTCAGCAGCAGGGAGCCGGCCGTCACAACGCCAGCCCCACCACTGCCGGCGATGACCAGCGACACGCTATGGGTGGTCATAAGTTCTTTCCTTCACAGAACAAGATTTGATGCTGGATCGACCTGGCATGGTGCCAGCCAACTGCTACCGACTGCCCGGCGCCTGCGTGCGGTCGTTCCAGTGGGGCCGCTGTGGTGCCGATGCTTGCCACTTGTCTTGTCATATGCACTCCTGTTGTGATGACGTCAAGGTTAGACTTTTATCTTGCGGTTGCAAGGTGTGACGTTGAACAAGTGTGCGATGATTGCACCAATTGTGCGATAGTCGCACAATTAATTGAGTACAAAACGGAGCTAACCCATGACCATTGCCAAGGCCGACTTGATAGAAGGGATGGCCAAAGGCATGGCCGTTCTGGAGAGCTTTGATACCGAGCATCAGCACCTCAATGCCACGCTGACCGCCGAGCGCACGGGTCTGACGCGCGCCGCCGCGCGCCGTCACTTGCTCACCCTGGCGCACCTCGGGTATCTGGAAACTGACGGAAGCTACTTTTGGCTGACCAGCAAGGTGCTGCGCTTTTCCGGCAGCTACCTGGCGTCGGCCCGTTTGCCGCGTACGCTGCAGCCAACATTGAACCGGCTGGCCATTCAGGCAAAGGAGTCGTTTTCTGCGGTGATTCTCGACGCAGATGAGGTGGTGGTGATTGCTCGCTGTGGTAACGATCGCAACCCTTCGTCCCCCGGCGGTGGCCGCGTGATTGCCTACGGCCTGCACCTGGGCGCCAGACTCCCGGCTCACGTCACCTCGACCGGTCGCGTGTTGCTGGCCGCCAAGACCAAGAAGGCCTTTAATGAGTGGATGAAAGGGCGCCATCTGCAGCGTATGACAGCACTGACCACCGTCGATGCGCGCGCGTTTCGGGCGCTCATCGAGAAAATCCGCCGGGACGATTTTTGTTTGGCCAGCGAAGAACATGAACTCGGTGTTCATGCGATCGCCGTTCCGCTGCGCAACAGCAAAGGCGTGACCGTGGCCGCGCTCAACGCGGTGGCGTCGCACACCCGGCTGTCGGCGCCCGCCATGCAACGGGATTTGTTGCCATTGCTGATTGACGCGGCGCACGAGTTGCGCCCGCTGCTGTAGTGGTCGGGACGATTTTTCATACAGATAATTCCAGGCAGATATCCGGAACTGACCGCGCTCGATTCGATGTTTCTTTGTGCTGGTTGCTTTCAGTCTAGTACGCAGCCACAGAGGTATCGGAACGAAATGAAAGTGCTGGATTTGCGCTCAGGCCTAGGCGCAAACCACAGACATAGCTGTGGCTATGGCGAGGATTTGCAACGACGGCATGGGCGGGAAGACGCGCTTTCATGTTTCGATATTTCTGTGTCTGCGTACTAGGGGCCGCTTCTGACGCCGCGCACTGGCAACTGGGTCAGGGCAAAGCCCTGATTGAAGCTGGCACGGGTGATCAGGGCGTATTTGAAATTGGCACCAGAAAAAGCTGCGCCGGCACCGGCCAGGGCCAGCAAAAAGTCAGTGCCATTGGTCCCAACGACATTGGCGGCCAGAAGCAGCAGCAGCGGGGCAATGGTGCCGCCCAGCAACAACGTGCGTGCAGCCTGATTGAGCGCGGCGCGGGCCGACGGTGCCAGGTTGGATTCAACCGAGGCGCGGTAGCGCCAGTAGATGGCCAACCGCGCAACCAGTAGCACCAGGAACAGGGCCTGTGCAGCGCTGCTCACGCCGCCGTGCCAGTGACCCAGCAGCACAAAGACGCCACAGCCTTCGCACAGCCCGGTGCTGAACATGAGCGCTGTGAGCCGCGGCGAACGCCAGGCTGGAATGCCCTTGGTGGCCGGCAGCATGCGGCTCTGGCAGTACAGAAAAAGCAGTGCCAGCGCGCCCGTGACCCAGAGCAGGCCAGCCACGTTCAACAGCGCCAGCAGCCCGGCCGGGAACAGCAGCAGCGCGACCAAGGATTCACGTGACATCCACGAAGTGCGCGGGTTGAAAAAGACGTGGAGTGCCCGCAGCGGCCGACCGATCTCAAGCCAGACGCACAGCAGCCCCAGCCCAATCAGGGCCAGTGACAGCAACAGCAGCCAGTTGCTGAATAACGCTGCGCCCTCGCCCGGTGCGGCCAGCAGGGCACTTACAACCAGCAGGCCGACACCAACGCCGCCGCCGATGAAATTGCCAGCAGCGCGCCAGTCCCAACTGGTTTGCAGCCAGGGATTGGGTCCAAAAGCCGGGTGCTTGCTCATGTGTCCACCTTGTCCCAAAGATAATGAAAACCCGGCTGGGTGCCGAGTTCTTCGTGCATGCGAAAACTCTGGTTCTCAGCCAGCAGCTTGGATACCTTGCTGTCTGGATCATCCAGGTCACCAAACGCCAGCGCGTCGGCAATGCAGGAATTGACGCAGGCTGGGGTGGCGGCCGGATCTACACCGGGCTTGAGCCCGGCAGCCAACCCGGCATCAATGCGATCGACACAAAAAGTGCATTTGGTCGCCACCGCCAGCCGTTCCGGGTGAGCGTTTTTCTTTTCGCTCTCGGTGGCCGTGCCGTATGCAAAAGTGGCCACTGGCGTTTTGTAGCGTGCCTGATAAGGGCAAGCGACGATGCAGTACGCACAACCGATGCACAAGTCGTAATCAATCGTCACAATGCCGTCGGCGCGCTGCTTGGTTGCCAAGGTCGGGCAAACCGTCATGCACGGTGGCTCGGCGCAGTGCTGGCAACCCACCGGCACAAAAACGCGTTTGACATCGGGGTACGTGCCAAACTCCATGTCAAGCACGCGACGCCATTGCACTTCAGGTGGTGTGGCGTTGGTCAACTTGCAAGATGCCGTGCAGGTTTGGCAACCAACGCAGCGACGCAAATCAGCGGTCATGGCCCAGCGTGTCATGCCGTCACCTCCGTAGCGCGGCAGATTTTGACGCGCACAATGTCGGCGCCGGAGCCGGTGGCATCGGTCAGCGCCAGCGACATGTTGGCCAGCGAGTTCAGGCTGGGCATGCCAAAGTCTTTTGCCAACGGCGTTTTCCAGTGGTCAAACTGGCCGATCAGCAGCAGTGTGTCGGGGCGGATGCCTTGGCGCACCACGGCGCGGCCTCTGACGCTGCGCTTGGGCGTGGATATTTCAATGGCATCGCCGTCAGCAATACCGAGCTGTTGCGCGGCCTGCGTGTTCATCACAACGCCGCGATGGCCGGTGACGTTGCCTGCCACCTCACGCATCAACTGGATGCCGGCATTGGCACCCCAGGCGTATTGCATGCTGCGTGCGGTGAGCAGCCAGAACGGATAGTCCTGTGAGCTAGCGCCAGTCTCTGCGATGATGGCTTCCCACAGCGCCGGAAAGTTCTTCCAGATCGGCAGCGCCTGGTATTCCTTAAGTTGTTCGTCCCACCAGTGCATGTCGTTCTCGTGCAGGCGGCGACCCAGCTCGGTGCCCACGCGCAGCAGCCGTTCCTGGTAAGGCAACTCGTATCGCAAGCCGTGCTGGACCATGGTCTGATCCAGATACCATTGGCTACGCGCAAAAGGCCGCATTGCCAGGCCGTGCTCTTTCCACCAGTCCAAACCATGCGCGTCAACGCCATCGCTGACCTCAGAACTGGCAGCGCGGCAAACGGCATCCCAGATGGCCTGCGTGCTGTGGCGCTGGTCGGTGGCGAGTGAAAAATCGTCGTAGTCGCCTTTGAGCGGTACACCGCCAGCGCCCTTGTTGATGGCGGCGATGTATTTGTCGGTGAGCTTGGTGCGCGCCGCCAGTTCGCTGGCGATGTCGGTCATGTCGCGTACTTCGCCTCGACTTTGAATGGCCGGCTGGCGCAGCGCGAAACCGCTGTACTCCCAATACTGTTCCTGATACTTGGTCGGGGCCAGGCGCATCAATTGCAGGCTCTCAAGGTCAGTCGCATCGGGCAGCAAAATATCGGCAAAATGGTTCGTTTCGTCGAGCGTGTAAGCAAAAGCGACGACGAACGGAAAGCGCGCCATTTTCTCAGCCAGCTTGTCGGTTTCCCAGTACGAAATGGCCGGATTGGTACGGTACAGGAACCAGACATCGGGCAGTGTGACGCGCGGCAGGCCTTTGGGTGTTTCATCGAGAAACAGCCACGAAAAATGGGTGGGCCCCAGCGCCTGGCTCCAGGGGCCATTGGCTGCCAGCGGCACCATCGTGCGGTAGGCGTTGCGAATGTTCGGGTTGGGCGACCAATGGGCTTTGTCGGTTGGGTTAAGCGGAAAGTCCATAAAACCGTCGGGGCCGGGTTGGACGCTCTCGTGGCGCTGCGACATGGGTCGCACCAGGCGCACCGTTGTGCCAATGGTTCCGCCGGGCACCTCCAGCGCACCCACCAGCGTGGCCAGCAGGGTACGCGCCCAGCAGCACTCAAAGCCGCCCCAGCCGCTGTTGACGGTCTTGCCCAGTGTCACGGCAACCGGCCGATAAGGCAGGGTATGACCGTCAATTTCGATGGTCTGACCGATGCAAGCGTGTTCAGAGAATTCATTGGCAATCTTGCGTATCTTCTGTGCCGGAATGTCACAAATCTGCTGCGCCCATTCGGGTGAGTAGGGCCGCATATGCTCGAGCAACTTGGCAAAAGCGGTGCTACCGGTGAGGACGCCTTCAGCCAGAATATCGTCATCAGGGCCGATTTCGATGGCATCGACCTGGTAGCTGCCTTCAATCGCTTCCTGCAAATCAGCGCTGTCATGCACACGCGCGCTGCGGCTGGCCAAATCCCAGACCAGCGGCTTGCGGCTGATGCGGTCACGCAGGTAATAACCGTGTGGACCGACCAGATAAGGCGATGCAGTGCGTGTTGCCAGAAACGCCAGGTCCAGGCTGGTGCGCGGCAGTTCGTGCAACAGCACATGAATGAGCGCGTAGAGAAAGGCGGCGTCGGTTTTGGGTTTGATCGGTACCCATTGCGCCGAGCAGGCGCCGGTAACCGAGAGATGCGGCTCGACCTGCACGCGCTGCATGCCGCGCACGCGTGCTGCGGCATGGCGCCAGACCCCGACCACCCCGCCCGAGGCCTCCACATTGGAGCCGCAGGAAATCAGGTAATTACACAGCGGCGTGTCGGGCGCAACGATGAAAGCACGGTGCCAGAACTCGCCATACAGATGTTCGGAGTGGTAGCACTTGACACCCTGGCCGGAGCCAAAACCCATGTCAACCGGCCCCCAGGCCGCCAGAAACGCTGGCAAGGTGCCCATGTAATACTGCGGCGTGCCGGCGCCGCCAAAACTGGCCGCCACGCGCGGGTAGCCACTGGCATCGAGCAGGCCCTCGGCGCGAATGGCGTTGAGCTTGGTCGTGATCAGATCAAAAGCCTCATCCCACGAGATTGGCACAAAGCCCGGGTCCTGATCGCGTCCTTTTTTCGGATTGCTGCGCTTCATCGGTGTCAGCATCCGGTTCGGGTTGTAGGTTTTTTGCACCAGGCCATACGCCTTGACGCAGACCTTGCCGCCGCCGGGGTGAACGCTGGCAGCGCAGAAATTGGGCTCGACCTCGGTCGCCACCCCTTGCTCCACTTTCACCGTGAGCAAGTCAGGTCCGGCCACGCATTGGTAGCAGTAGGTCGGGACCTTGCGCACATTGCTGGATTCAAGACTCATGGGCAATCCTTCTGAAAATCACGTTGAGAGCGGTGTTGACAAGGCAACTCTGGCGCTGCGTGCCGCTCGCTCCTGCAAGGTTACCCAACCCTCGTCGATCTCGGCCTGCAAGGTTTCAATGTCGGCACTGGGCATGTTGCGGTAACGTCGCTGCAACGCCAGGTAGTCGGCAACCGGCCGGATTTTGGTCGTGTGATTGAGTGTGTATTTGTGGCCGTCTTCCACCTCGTACAGCGGGAAAGCGCCCGATTCCACCGCGTAGCGGGCCGTCTGCAGACCGGCGTCGTCGGCGACACCCCAACCGTCCATGCAGGGAATCAGCAGCGTGATGATGCGCGTGCCCTGCATCTGCTTGGCTTTTTCTACCTTGCGCAGCAGGTCTGGCAGGTGGCCTACGCTGGCAGTTGCCACATAGGGAACCCGGTGCGCGGCCATGATTTCGGTGAGATTTTTTTTGCGCGATGCTTTACCTAAAGGCGTCGATCCGGTGCGGGCGAAATGCGGTGTGGAGGAGGACTTTTGTGCGCCGGTGTTCATGTAACCCTCGTTATCGAGGCAGAAATAGATGAAGTCCTCGTTGCGCTCGGCCGCCGAAGACAGACATTGAAAACCGATGTCGTAGGTACCGCCGTCACCCGCCAGCACGATCACCTGGGTATCGTGCTGGCCCTTGGCATCGAGTGCGCGGCGCAGGCCGGTGGCGGCTGCGGCACTTGATTCCAGCGTGGGCTGATAGACCGGGATGCGCAGTGAACTGTAGGGTTGTGGTCCGGCAATGATGGCCATGCAGGAGGGCGGAATGACCGCCATCGTTTTGGGCCCCATGGCCGTGAGCACATGGCGCACCGACAGGGCGTCGATGCAGCCCGGACAGGCAGCGTGTCCGGAGCACAGCATGGGTTCCTGGTTGGCATGTTGAATCTGTATCATGGTTTACCTTACCCACTGCGACTCTGGCAGGGCTTCGTTTTGACGGGCCTGGTTGACAAATTCGATAATCTTTTTGGGCGGCACGTTGACGCCACCGACGCCGGTCAGCAGACCGTGAATGCGCGGTCTGACCGCAACGTCATAGAGCGCAGATCGCAATTCCTGGTGCAACACGCCGCCATGGCCGGGCGAGTAGTTGCGGTCCAGCACGATGATGTCGTCCACACCGCCGAGGGCCTCGCGCAGTCCGATCACCGGCAGCGGCCGAAACAGACGCAGCTTGACCAGACCCACTGCCTGACCGGCAGCGCGCATGGCATCGACGGCCTCGCGCGCGGTACCGCACATGCTGCCCATGGTGACAATCACACTGCGGGCACCGGCGCAACGGTAGCGTTCAATCACGCCGTGGCTGCGGCCGGTCAGTTGGGCCCACTCATGGTCGGCCTGTGCCGCCAGCGCCGACACCCGCGCCATGGCCTCGGCCAGATTTCGGCGGTGGCGGTAGAACATGTCCTGCGACACTACGTTGCCCCAGGATTCCACCTTGGCGGTGTCAAGCCGGTGCGGTGGATCAAACGTCGGCAAATAGCTGTCAACCAGATCTGGCGACGGCACCCGCACCGGTTCCAGCGCGTGTGACACGTAAAACGCATCCAGATTGACCATCGCCGGGACCAGCACCTGTTCGGCAACGCGAAAGGCCTGGATCACCGTGTCAAGCGCTTCCTGAGCGCTCTCGACGTAATACTGGATCCAGCCGGTGTCGCGCTGCGCCAGACTGTCGGTTTGATCCGGCCAGAAAGCCCAGGGCGACGCGACGGTGCGGTTGACGTTGGCCAGCACGATCGGTGCCCGCGCACCGCTGGCGTAGTGCAGCAATTCGTGCATTAACAGGATGCCCTGCGATGCGGTGGCGGTAAAAACCCGCGTCCCCACCAGCGAGGCCGGAATGCAGGCCGACATGACCGAATGCTCCGACTCGGGCGTGATGATTTCAGCGTCGAATTCGCCTGCCGCCTGAAACGCTGTCAATTGCTCAAGAATTGGCGTTTGCGGTGTGATCGGATACACCGGAACGACGCGCGGGCGGGCCAAGCGGGCCCCCCAAGCCACCGCCTGGTTGCCGGTGAGTAGCATGGATTGGCTTGAAGCACTCATCTCAGTTCCTCCTGCATCATCATGGATCCGGTCGGGCATTGCTTGACACACATGCCGCAGCCCTTGCAGTAGTCGGTCAGGACCTGGTAGTCGTCGCCCATGCGCTTGACGGCCATGTCGGGGCAATACACCACACAGTTGTCACAATTGATGCATGTGCCGCAGGAAAAGCAACGCTCACTTTCGGCCAGTGCCTGCTCAAACTCCAGTCCCAGTTGCACCTCGGCGTCGCGGCTCAGGCGTTCTCGGGCGTCTAGCAGCTCGGTCTTGGCACGTTCACGCGTTGGGTGGTAGTAGGTGCTGATGGCGGCCAGGGGCACCAGGGGGTGGTCACCGTAGCGGTCGTCGAGCGCAAAACTTGCCCCTTTTCCTTGTTGCTGGAGTTCGCCTGCAATGGCCTGCGCTGCCCGCTTGCCCATGCCAACGGCTTCAGTCACAAAGCGCGCCATGCTGGTCATGTCACCGCCAGCGAAAACGCCTGCGGTACTGGTGGCAAAGCGGGCATTGGTCTGGAGCAATCCCCCGGCAGCGGCAAAGCCCGCGCCCAATACCTCGAGATCGGGGTCCTGGCCAATGGAGCTGATGATCGCGTCAGCGCCAAAGCTGAAGCTACTGTTGGCAAGCGGCTGAAGTGTGAACTGGCCACGCTGGCTGCCGGCAACAAAGGCGACCTTGGTGCAGTGCAGGGTGATGCCATTGGCACCGCCGTCAGTGACTTCATCCAGACGTGCCCCGTCGATCAAGGTGATGCCCTCTTCCAGCGCTTCGATCACTTCTTCGGTTTGCGCCGGCATCTGGGCGCGCTGCTCCAGCGCCAACAGGGTGACCTCGTGGCCAAGCCGACGCGCACTGCGTGCGGCATCGAGCGCGGCGCTGCCGCCGCCGATCACCACCAAGCGCTGGCCCAGGGGCACTGGCTTGCCGGCAGCGACAGCCCACAGATATGCGGCACCGTCGCACACCCACGGCTGGCTGTAGTCCAGTGCGGGCAGGCGTTTGTTGCGCGCCGCGCCCAGTGCCAGGTAAAGCGCATCGTGTTGCTCGCGCAGGCGTGCAAAGCCTTCGGCGGTGTCAATCCGGCAGTTGCAGTGAACCTCCACACCCATGGCCACAATGCGTGCAATCTCGCTGTTGAGCACAGTGCGTGCCAGTCGGTAAGCCGGTATGCCATAACGCATCAGTCCGCCCAGTTCGGCTTGCGCCTCATAAAGCGTTACCGCATAGCCCAGACGACGCAACTGAAACGCGGCCGACAAACCGGATGGACCGCCGCCGACGATGGCCACGCTGCCGCTTTGGGGCTGTGCGGCCGGCGCAAACGCCCAGCCCTGAGCCAAGGCCTGGTCGCCGACAAAGCGCTCTAGCTTGCAAATGGATAGCGCCTCGTCGTAACCGCCGCGATTGCAGGCGGTTTCGCAAGGATGGTGGCAAATACGTCCGGCAATCGATGGAAAGGGATTGTGGCGGGTCAGCACTTGCCAGGCCCCTTGCAAGTCACGCGCTCTTGCCAAACCGATCCACTCGGCAATATCGCCGTTGACGGGGCAGGCGCCGTGACAGGGCGCGGGCGCCTTGATGTGTCGGGCCAGTGAGGCGCGCCAGGTGCCGGTTTTGATGACGTCGGTACTGCCAGTTGTCCAAATCGCAGGAATCGGCGTGTTCATGGGGTAGTCTCCAGCAGCAGTCGTTCGGCGCAGTGGTAGCCTTGCGTGCACGCGGCGATGTTTTCATCGTGTTGCTTGGGTGCGTTGTCCACCAGCGTCTGGGTCAGCACCGCTAGCGTGGGCGCCTTGATGGCGCGTGCCAGGGCGCCCAGCAAGGCCGAATTGACGATGCGCCCGAGCCCCTGTTGGCGGGCGATCGACAAGGCGTCAATCGGGATCACCCGTTTGCCCGGTAGGATGCTGGCAAATTCGGCAACACTTCGGGTCGAATTGGTCACAATTAAAGTGTTGTCGTCAGCAGTTGCCAGCAACCGACCTTCGAGCAGGCTGGCATCGAAGCACAAAATGGCGTCGGCGCGTTCTATGTCGCAACGCAGCCGGATCGGCCGGTCGTCAACCCGCAGGTGGGAGTTCACGGGGGTGCCACGGCGCGCACCACCGTAGCTGGCAAAGGACTGCACGTGCAAACCTTGCGCATGAAAGGCACTGGCCAGCAGATTGCCGGCCGTCTGTGCGCCCTGGCCGCCGCGGCCCTGAATAATGATCTCAAGCAAGTTGTTGTCTCCTTCCGGTCTCTGTTGCGCATCTGGTGCCTGACAGAGTGCCGTGTTGTTTTGTTGGTGGTGATGCCCTGTCGCAAGCTCAATGTAAGTTGAATTTATACATTCGTCAAATTGATTTTGAAAATCAGATACATTCACCAAAAGGATATGAGAGGAATGAGCATGGTTCGGTTCCGGCACCTTGATCTCAACTTGTTGCGGGTGTTGTGCGCGGTTTATCGCCTCGGGTCGGTGACCCAGGCGGCGCGCCATCTGGCGCTGTCGCAACCAGCGACCAGCAATGCGCTGGCCCGCCTGCGCGCCTTTTTTGACGATGCCTTGTTTGTGCGCTCGAGCAGTGGCCTGCATCCCACTCGCAAGGCGCAGCGCATTGTCCCGGCGCTGATGGCGCAACTTCAGAGTCTGGAAACCACGGTGCTCAGTACCGAGGAGTTTGAGCCCGCCAGTAGCACGGTGCGCTGGCGTTTGTCGTTGTCAGACCTCGGTGAAATGATGTTTTTACCGGCACTGGCGCAAGCCTTTCGCGTCGAGGCGCCGCACAGCCAGCTCGCCAATGTGGCGGTGCCCTCAACGCAGGTCAGTGCCGCGCTGGAAGCACAGGACGTCCACCTGGCGATTGGCATCCTCAATTCGGCTCACATCTCAATCGCCAGTGAACGGCTGTTTCAGGAAAACTTTGTGGCGATCACGGCCAGCAACTGGCGCCCCGCCAACGGCCGTACCGCAGCCAACTTGACACCGCGTCAACTGGCCGCTGCATCCCTGGCCGTGGCGTCACCCGCAGCCACACTCCACGGCAGTGTGGACTTGATGTTGAACAAGTTACAACTCAATGACCGCATCGTGCTGCACGCGCGTCATTACGGTGCTTTGCCAGAGCTGGTGACTCACAGCGACCTGCTGGCCATTGTGCCGTTGATGTACGCCAATTCGCTGGCACCGCGCTACGACGTGCGCATCTGGGGGCTGCCAGACCATGGTCCACGCTACGACGTCAGCATGGTCTGGCACAAGAGTGCCACCGATGACCCGGCACATATCTGGTTGCGTGCCCTGGTGCGTCGCCTGTTCCTGCGGTCCCCGTCATAGGCGCGGATGTGACCACCTACGGCCCATGCCACGGCTGTACCGGTGCCGTGGCGATCCACCGGAAGATGGATGTATTGACCATTGATGCTGAATTAGGCATCATCAGAGCGACTTCAAGCGGGCCGTTGTGAGCCGTAATTTGTAAAGGAATTTCATGCGTGTATTTCAAATTGAAGGTGACTGGGGTTTGCATAACCTCAAACTATCGCAACGCCCGCAACCAACCGCTGGACCAGGGCAGGTACTTGTCCGGATGCAGGCTTCAGCACTCAATTACCGCGACCTGGTCGTTCCCGAGCGCGGCTACGGTAGCTATACGGGCTCCTTGCCGCTGATACCTATTTCCGATGGCGTAGGTACCGTGTGCCAGGTTGGTCCTGGTGTGCGCCGGGTGACGGTTGGCGACCGGGTTTGTCCAACTTACTTTCAGAATTGGACCGGCGGTGCGCCTGACCTTGAACGACTGACCCAGTCACTGGGCGGCCCGCTTGATGGAACCATGACAGAAATCATGTGCCTGTCAGAACAGGGCGTAGTTAAAGTCCCAGTGCATCTGACGGACGCCCAAGCCGCCAGTTTGCCCTGCGCGGCGCTGACCGCCTGGAGCGCACTGACTTCGGGCAGTACCGTTCAAGCGGGTGATCGCGTGCTGATCCAGGGCTGTGGGGGAGTGGCTCTGTTTGCGGTTCAGTTTGCCAAGCTCATGGGCGCCCATATCACGGTCATCACGTCAAGCGAGGAGCGTATGGCTCGGGTGCGGCAATTGGGCGCTGATGCGGTGATCAATTACCGCGCCGTGCCAGAGTGGGCCAAAGCAACGCGAGACATCACCCTGGGGCGCGGCTATGACTTGATCATCGAGCTTGGGGGTGAGAAGACCTTGCCACAATCCCTGCGTTGCATTCGACCCGGCGGCACGATCGCCATGATCGGCATTTTGTCTGGAAGCACCATGACCACTTCATTGGGGCTGATTGTCACGCGCCAGGTACGACTTCAAGGCGTCACCGTGGGTCACCGGGATGGATTTGAAGCGATGATTCGTGCCATGGACCAACACAAGATTGAGCCTGTGGTGGACCGAATCTTTGGTTTTGAAGAGCTCAAGGAGGCGATGGCTTACCTCAAGAGCGGGGCGCAGTTTGGCAAGGTTTGCATTGCCCATTGACGCCGCAGAGGGCCGTCGTACCGGGCAGAGGCTGCGCGACGCTAGCGAATTTGAGCGCCGACGCCGGTTTTCATAGCCCTGAAATCGTCGAACCTCTTAAAAAAGCAGAGGCGCTACTGATCAGGTTTTCTGGTTGATCGCGCTGCGCGGAGTGGCCGCAGTGGTCTAGCTCAAGCAATTGATTTTGGACAACGTGACGCGCGATGCCGTGGGTTCGTTCCAGCGAAGCATCTTCGTCGTCGCGTCCCTGCACCGCCAGCAGCGGGCAGGTGATCGATTTAACCTAGATTCAGTTGACCGCTTATTTCTTTCAATAAGTGCTTATGGTCATTGACTATTTCAGTTTCGATCAAGACCACCTCGTGGGTGACAGCGCTACGCACCCGATTGAGCCACTGGCAATGCGCCTGGGGTCGTTGCATCTCCTTGCGGGCAGGAGCCCGCTGCGTCGATGGCGCCTACCCAGGTGAGCCGCCAGCGGCCCACTCGGGCGTGTCCAACTGAATCCAGGTTGACTGCTTGAAGATGACGTACCGGGGCGACGTTGAGCATCTGGCGGTGTCTGCAAATTTTTAAAAAATTATTGACTCATCTGTAAAAGGCTGCACTATAATGCACTTCGCTGGATGCCTTTTTAGCCAAAGTGTGCAACTTGTTGCCTCCTGACTTTGGCGTCTTCAGGCAGACTTCTGGCACGTCAACAGAGTAAATGAAGCCCGGAAATTGTGCCGGTCGAGGCGATCGGCACCCTTATAGAGGAGATGAGTTCATGAGCATCAACGCCTATCGCTGGCAAATGAGTCAGCCCGGTGCGCCGTTTGAGCGCGTCGAGTTTGTGGCTGAGCCAGGCGCCAATGAAGTCGTGGTGGCGGTTGCCGGTTGCGGCGTTTGTCACACCGATCTGGGTTTTTACTACGACGGCGTGCGCACCAAATCTGAATTACCGCTGGCGCTGGGGCACGAGATCAGCGGCCGTGTGGTGGCCGCAGGCGCGGCCGCCCAACGCTGGCTGGGTAAAGCGGTCATCATTCCAGCCGTGTTGCCGTGCGGCGAATGCGATTTATGTCAGCGTGGCTTACAGCCGATCTGCCGCGCGCAGAAAATGCCAGGCAACGATATCCAGGGTGGTTTTGCCTCGCACATCGTGGTTCCCGGGCGTGGCCTGTGCGAAGTCGATGAAAAGCGTTTGGCCAGCGCTGGACTGAGCCTGGCGCAGGTCTCCATCGTGGCCGACGCGCTGACCACACCGTATCAAGCGGTGCGCCGCGCCGGCGTCACGCCGGGCAGTCTGGCAATTGTGATCGGTGCCGGGGGTGTTGGCGGTTATTGCGTGCAGGTGGCCCGTGCTTTTGGTGCCCAGGTGGTGGCCATTGATGTCGATGATGACAAACTTGCACAGGTCGCGCAGCATGGTGCCGCCCTAACGCTCAACGCACGTCAGCTCGACGGCAAGGCGATCAAGGCCGCCATCAATTCTTTTGCCAAGCAGCAAGGCCTGCGCAGCACCGAGTGGCAGATTTTTGAGTGCTCGGGCAGTGCCGCCGGTCAGCTCAGCGCTTTTGGCCTACTGGTGCATGGGGCCACCTTGTCGGTGGTCGGGTTCACCATGGATAAAGTCGAAGTGCGCTTGTCCAACCTGATGGCCTTTGATGCCCGCGCCTTGGGTAATTGGGGTTGCCCGCCGGAATACTACCCAGCCGCCCTGGACCTGGTGCTCAGCGGGAAAGTGGCCATCGCGCCGTTTGTCGAGCCCCATCCGCTGGACCGCATCAATGAGATATTTCCCGCCGTGCACAACCACTCCATCAAGAAGCGCGTGGTGCTGACCCCCACCGCCTAAACCAGCATTGTCCAAAACAGGAGTCCCCATGACTGCCACTGCTCACGAATTCAAGAACCACGACCTGGTCGATGACATTGCCAAGCCCGGTGTGCGGTACGAGAAACGCCCGGCGCATTTGCCCGACGGCACGGCCGTGCCAGGCTTGTTCAACGCCTGGATCACGCTCGACAACCCGACGCAATTCAACTCCTACACCACCGACATGGTCAAAGGCGTGATTCTGGCCATGCGCGCCGCTTCCAACGCACGCGATGTCAACTGCGTGGTCTTCACCGGTGCCGGCGACAAGGCTTTTTGCACGGGCGGCAATACCAAGGAATACGCTGAATACTACGCTGGTCAACCGCAGGAATACCGCCAGTACATGCGCTTGTTCAACGACATGGTGAGTGCCATTCTGGCGTGCGACAAGCCCGTTATCTGCCGTGTCAACGGCATGCGCATTGGTGGCGGCCAGGAAATCGGCATGGCCTGCGACTTCTCGGTGGCGCAAGACCTGGCGCGCTTTGGTCAGGCCGGCCCCAAGCACGGTTCGGCACCGATTGGTGGCTCGACTGATTTTCTGCCCATCATTGCAGGGGCCGAGCGCGCCATGGCCGCTTGTGTGCTGTGTGAACCGTTTTCCGCGCACAAGGCCAACTGGATGGGCATCCTTACCGCCCTGGTGCCCGCGCTCAAGGTTGATGGCAAGTTTGTGGCCAACCCGCTGGTGCAGACGCAGCAAATGGTCGATGAGTACGGTAGCTTCGTTTACGGCGAGCCCAAGACCGGCGAGGCACTCAAGGCCGGCAAAGCGCTCATGGCGCGCGGTGTGGTTGATCTCTCTCTGCTCGACGCCAAAGTGGAAGAACTGTGCGCCAAGATGCTGCTGACCTTTCCCGACTGCACCACCAAGACACTGGAAGAACTGCGCAAACCCAAGTTGCAAGCGTGGAATCAGAACAAGGAAAATTCACGCGCCTGGCTGGCATTGAACATGATGACCGAAGCGCGGGCCGGTTTCACCGCTTTCAATGAAGGCACAAAAGACAACCGCGAAGCCGATTTCGTGTTGCTGCGCCAGAAGCTCGCCGCTGGCGAGAGCTGGGTCGGCACACTGCATGATTCGATCCAGCCGCGCAACAAGGGCAAAGCCTGAGAAATCGCAGGGCAAGCCGCGGCACCACGAAGTGAACCCGATCTGCTCTCAACCTATTGGATCAACATGACCGATACAACCACTTCCCCTCTGAAAGTCTGGCTGGAACGCGACGGTGCGCTGCTGCGTTTGCGCTTGAGTCGGCCCAAGGCCAACATCGTCGATGCGGCCATGATTGCAGCGCTGCAAACAGCCTTGGACAGCCACCGCGCTGATCACGGCCTGCGCGCTGTGTTGCTTGACAGCGAAGGGCCGCATTTCAGTTTTGGTGCCAGCGTGGAAGAGCACGTCGCTTCGCGTTGCGCGGCCATGCTGGCCGCCTTGCACGCCTTGATTGTCACGATGGTCGAGTCCCCGCTGCCGATTCTGACCGCCGTGCGCGGCCAATGTCTGGGTGGTGGGCTGGAAGTGGCGCTGGCTGGCGGCCCCATTTTTGCCGCCAACGACGCGCAACTGGGGCAGCCCGAAATGAAGCTTGGCGTTTTCGCTCCGGCGGCGTCCTGCCTGCTGCCTTACCGCGTCAACCAGAGCGACGCTGAAGACCTGCTGTTCTCTGGGCGCACGGTGACCGCGACCGAAGCCCAGACGATGGGGCTGGTGCAGGTGGTAGCGGACGATCCCGCAAGCGCCGCGCTGGCTTATTTTGATTCCCATCTGGCTGACAAGAGCGCAGCCGCGCTGGCCCTGGCGCTGGCAGCGGCGCGCGCACCGCTGCGCCGCGACGTGGAGCTGCGCCTGCGCGAGGTAGAGGCGCTGTACCTCGAACAATTGATGAAGACCCACGATGCCAATGAGGGTCTGGCGGCTTTTCTGGCGCGGCGCGCGCCGCAGTGGCAACACGCCTGATGCCGGCGCGGCATCAAGCCCCCTAGTTATCGACAGCAACACCGTCTGAGAGAGGACCAAAAAATGCGTTACGGAGAAATTGGGTTTAACCTGGAAGTGGATCTTTCACACGGCAGCATCGACCGCGTCGCCACCGATCCCAACGACACCCGGCTGTTCATGGGTGGCCTGGGCACCAGTGCCAAGATCATGTGGGATCGGGTGTCGGCCGAAACTGATCCCTTTTCCCCCGACAACCTGCTGATTTTCAGCAGTGGCTTGCTCTGTGGCACGGCCGCGCCGGGCAGTAACCGCACCATCGTCTCGACCATTTCGCCGCAAACCAAACTGATGGCTTATTCGATGATGGGCGGCTTTTTTGCGCCGGAGCTCAAGTACGCCGGTTACGACAAAATTATTTTCAGCGGCAAGTCCGAAGAATTGGTCTATCTGTGGGTTGACAACGACAAAGTTGAGCTGCGCGACGCGTCGCACCTCAAGGGCCTGGGTGCCACGGCAGCGTCCGAGGCAATCCGCAAGGAACTCGACGATCCAGATATCCAGGTGGCGGCCATCGGTCTGGCTGGCGAAAACCGCGTTTTTTTCGCCTCCATCGAGCAAGGCCGCTCCAGCGCCAGTCGTGGCGGTATTGGTGCGGTGATGGGCGACAAGGGTCTGAAGGCGGTCGCCGTGCGCGGCAGCAAGGACATCAACGTGGCTGATCCGGTCAAGTACATGGAACTATGCGACAGCGTCCTCAAGTACATCAAGTTTCGTGGTGATCATCCGATCCATGGCGTGCCGCCAATTTTGCAAGGGCTGGGGTCGCCGCAGGAAATGGCGATTGTTGATGAGCAATGGCACACCACCAATTTCACCTGGGGCAATTCGCGCACCCGGCGCAAGGATTTCTGGACTCCTGAAGTCGAGCAGAAGTGGAAGGAATCGCAAGAGAAGGTACGCACGCGTCTCATCAGTTGCCACAACTGTCCGATGAAGTGCGGCGCCACCATTAAAGTGCCAGACCAGCCGACCTACATGATGAAGTGCTATTCGAAGCTGACTTATACGATGGCAGCTTTCTCGGACCTGGACTTCGGTTTCAAGATTGCGCAAAAAGCCACCGAGTACGGCATCGATGGTTTCTCCGCGCCGCAGGCAATGGCGTTTGCGCTGGAGCTGCTCGAAGTCGGCATCCTGACCCAGGACGATGTACCCGGCATGCCTGAAGACAACGAGGGGCGTTTTTACTACCTGCTGGAAAAAATCGTGCGCCGCGAAGGCATTGGCGACTACCTAGCCGACGGTGTTTATTGGGCGGCGCGGCGCATCGGCAAGGGTGCCGAGAAGTTCGACCACAACACCATCAAGAAGCACGAGCAGCTGCCGCTCAAGCTGGGCATGCTCAATCCGGTTTATTTCCTGATGTATTCCACCGGTGAAAAAATCAACATCACGCAGATTGAAGGCCAGTTCCCGCAGGAGCCTTTCGCCACGCGCGAGTTGCGTGAGGAATTTGTCAAGGACTGGCTCCAGGTGCCCGACGAAAAATTCAAGAAATACTATGTCGATTGGGAGCCGCGCGGGGAAATGTCAAACCCCTATTACCCGACGGTCGAGGCCAGTTGCGAAATCGTTGACTGGATGGAAAAAATGCATTACATCGACGACGCGCTCGGAATGTGCGCGGGGCTTTCCTCCTTCCCGCTCAAGCCACCCTACCATATCCACAACTACCCCGAGTTCGTCACTGCCGCCACCGGCATCAAGATGACGAAGGACGATGTGTGGCGCTCCGCCACGCGCACCCGCACCCTGATGCGCGCGCTCAATGTGCGCCGTGGCCTGAACCGCAGCGACGACAAACCGCCCGAAGACCACTGGAAAAAGCGGTTTCCTGAGCTGGAAAAACAGTTGCTGGATGCGTACTACAAGTTCAAGGGCTTCAACGAGCAAGGCATTCCGACCAAAGAATCGCTGCACGAACTGGAATTGGACTTCGTCGCCGAGGAATTCGAGCAGAAAGGAATTTACAGCCATGGCTAAGGTCAAGAAAATCGTCAAGTCGATCACCATCGACGCCGACAAGTGCAACGGCTGCAAGGCTTGCGAGGTGATCTGCTCGGCCTGGCACGCCACGCCGCGCTACTCCAGCAACAACGCGGCTCGCTCGCGCATACGCATCGTACGTCTGCCGCTGCGTGACATCTATTTGCCAGTCTATGCCGGTGAGTACACCGAGGTCGAATGCACCGGCCGCAACAGCTACGTGATCGACGGCAAGGAATATAACGAGTGTGATTTCTGCCGCGCCTCGTGCCCCTCGCGCAATCTGTTCAAGGAGCCCGATTCGGGCCTGCCGCTCAAGTGCGACATGTGCGAGGAGACGCCGGCACTGGCGCAGCCCAAGTGCGTCGAGTGGTGCCATGCGGAGGCGCTGATCTATTCGGAGCGTGAAGAAGAAGTCGAAGAGGATCAGCCCAAGCTCGCCGATGTTGAGCTTGGTGTCGGCGCGATGGTCGATAAATTTGGTTTGCAACAGGTGCTCGATACCCTGGCCAGAAGGGCAAAGGCTTAAGTCATGGAGACCGTAGCCCCGCAAAAAGAAATCATCGATGCCGTCAAGGCCGCTGGCGGCGATGCTTTCAAATCGTGTTACCAGTGTGGCATGTGCGACACCGTCTGCCCGTGGAACCGGGTGCATCGCTTCAGCATGCGCAAGCTGGTGCGCGAAGCCACTTTCGGCCTGACCGAGATCGACAGCGAGGACATCTGGCGCTGCACCACCTGCGGCAAATGCCCGCAGGTCTGCCCGCGCGATGTCCGGCAGATCGAGTCGGGCGTGGCGCTGCGGCGCATCGCCACTGAATACGACGTTTTTGCCGGTGCGGCCGCGCCGATTCCAGGCATTGCCGCCAATCTTCGTGCCGAGGGTAATCCGTTCGGCGAGGCACGCTCCAAACGCGCCGACTGGGCCAAAGGCCTGGGTGTCAAGCGTTTCGAGGAGGGCATGGAAGTCATGTACTCGCCCGGCTGTTACCTCAGCTACGATCCGCGCGGCAAAAAAATTGCCAAAGCCACGGTCGAGATATTACAGGCGGCGGGCGTGAACTTCGGCATCCTTGGAACCGACGAGAGTTGCTGCGGCGAGAGCATCCGCAAGACTGGCGACGAGAAATTGTTCCGCACGCTGGCGCGCAGCAATATTGCGCAACTGGTCGGCAACGGTGTCAAGAAAATCCTGGTTTCTTCACCACACTGCTACCACAGCTTCAAGAACGAGTACCCCGAGTTCATGGTGCACTTTGAGGTGGTGCACATCACTGAATTTATCCATCAGTTGATTACCGAGGGCAGGTTGAAGCTGACCAAGCCAGTGGCCAAGAACGTCACTTACCACGACCCCTGCTATCTGGGCCGTCACAACGGCATTTTTGAACAGCCGCGCCAGGCCTTGATGAGCGTTCCTGGCCTGAAGTTGACCGAGATGCCGGAAAACCGCAAGAACAGCTTCTGCTGCGGCGGTGGCGGTGGGCGCATCTGGATGGAAACGCCCAAGGGCGAGCGTTTTTCCGACCTGCGCCTGGAGCAGGCGGCGGCGACTGGCGCGCAGGTGCTGGTCACCGCCTGCCCGTACTGCATCACCAATTTTGAAGACAGCCGTCTGGGCCGCGCCGACGGGGGTGCCTCGATCGAGATCAAAGACATGACCGAAATCATCCGCGAAGCAATTTAGGGGAGGACACCAAAGTGGAATTCGGACTCTTACAACAGCAGTGGAATACGCAGAACGCGCTGCGCTCAGCCGACAACAACATGGGTGACGTGATGGTCATCGGCGGGGGCATCAGCGGCATCCAGTCGGCACTGGACCTCTCCTCCGATGGCTATAAAGTCTATCTGGTGGAGAAGTCTCCGACCGTTGGCGGCAAAATGTCGCAGCTCGACAAGACTTTCCCGACCAATGACTGCTCGATGTGCATCGAGTCGCCCAAGTTCATTGAAACCGACCGGGCCCCCAACATCCAGTTGCTGACCTATACCGATGTGGACAGCGTTGAAGGCCAGCCCGGCGACTTTACCGTCACGGTGCTAAAAAAGCCGCGTTACGTCAACGCCGACAAGTGCACCGGCTGCACCACGTGCGTAGCGCGCTGCCCGGTGAAGATTCCCGATCCGTTCAACCAGGAAATGTCGCTGGCCAAGGCGGTGCACATTTACTTTGCACAGGCCGTGCCGCTGGTGACCTACATTGACGACAGTTGCCTGTTCCTCAAAGACAAAACCTGCGGCATTTGCCAGGCGGTCTGCGAAAACGATGCCATCGACTTCGGCCAGAAAGCCGAGAAAGTCAAAATCAAGGTGGGTGCCATCATCCTGTCGCCTGGTTATGAAACCTTCAACCCGCTGCCGCGCAACGATTACGGCTACGGCGTGTTCAAGAACGTCGTCACCAGCATGGATTTTGAGCGCCTGCTGTGTTCTACCGGGCCGGACGAAGGACAGATCCTGCGCCCCTCGGATCACAAGCATCCGAACAAGATCGCCTGGATTCACTGCGTTGGTTCACGCCAGGTCAATCCAGCCGGAGGCAACAGCTATTGCTCGGCGGTGTGCTGCTCCTATACCCAAAAACAGGTGATCCTGGCCAAAGACCATTTGCCCGACCTGCACGCCAAAATTTTTCACAACGATATCCGCTCCTATGGCAAGGACTTCGAGCGCTTTTACCAGCGTGCGCAAAAATTGCCCGACGTGCATTTCGTGCGCAGCTACGTTTCGGTCGGCAGCGAAGACCCTGTCACTGGGGATGTCTCGATTCGCTACACCACGCCCGACGGTGTAGTCGAGGAGTTTTTTGAGCTGGTGGTGCTTTCGGTGGGACTGGTGCCGCCCAAGGACGCGCAGCGCTTTTCCAAGGTCTTCGGCGTTGAACTCAACCCGCACGGATTCTGCAAGGTTGAGCCGTTCAATCCGCTGCAAACCAGCCGCCCAGGTATCTTCACCAGTGGCGCTTTTCAGGGGCCGATGGATATTCCGGAATCGGTGATGGGGGCCAGCGGTGCCGGTGCCCAGGCCGCCAACCTGCTCAAGTCGCGCCGTGGCCAGCTCTCGACCGACCGGGTGTATCCGCCCGAAAAAGATGTCTCGCAGGATGAGGCCAAGATCGGTGTCTTCGTCTGCCGCTGCGGTGCCAACATCGGCAGCGTCGTCGATGTGCCAGGTGTTGCCGAATACGCCAAGAGTCTGCCGGGCGTGGTGCACGTTGAAGATTCCATGTTTGCCTGTGCCACCAATACCGCGCAAGCGATTTCCGACACCATCCGCGACAAGGGTTTGAACCGGGTGGTGATCGCCGCTTGCACGCCGCGCACACTTGAACCGCTGTTTCGCGACACCCTGCGCGAAGCGGGTATGAACCAGTACTACATCGACATGGCCAACATCCGCGAGCATTGCTCCTGGGTGCACTCCAAGGAGAAAGAAGCCGCAACAGCCAAGTCCAAGGACCTGGTTCGGATGTCGGTGGCACGCGTGGGCAAGCTCGAACCGCTGGACGAGTTCTCGCTCCCGGTGGATAAGAACGCACTGGTGATTGGCGGTGGAGTGGCTGGCATGACCAGCGCGCATACGCTGGCAGAACAGGGCTACGAAACTTACCTGATCGAACAAGCTTCCGATCTGGGTGGCGTGGCCAGTCGGCTGTACTACACGCTTGAGGGCATGGACGTGCAAAGCTTCCTCAAGGAGCTCAAGAAAAAAGTTTATCGGCACCCGAAAATCCACACCCTGCTGGATGCCAGCATCACCCATGTGGACGGGTACGTCGGCAACTTCACCACCACGGTCAAGTCCAAGGGACGCACACGGACCATCAAGCACGGTGCGGCCATCATCGCCACCGGTGCCGCCGAGTACCGACCGACTGAGTATCTGTACGGCCAGAGCGAGCAGGTGATGACACTGCTGGAAATGGAAGGCAAGCTCGCTGCGCAAGAAGAAAAACTGCTGGCAGCGCAAAACGTGGTGATGATCCAGTGCGTCGGCTGCCGCAACGCCGACCGCAACTACTGCGCCCGCGTCTGCTGTAGCGGCACCATGAAGAACGCGTTGAAAATGAAGGAGCTTAAGCCGGAAGTTGAAATTTACGTGTTGTTCCGCGACATCCGCACCTACGGCTTCCGTGAGGACTACTACCTCAAGGCAGCGCGGCAGAATGTCAAGTTCATCCGCTACGAGAGCGACGACCAGCCGCAGTTGCAAAGCCTAGAGCAAGGCGGGCGCAGCGTCATCCGCGTCACGGCGCTGGATCCGATTCTGGGCAAGAAGCTCGAGCTCGATGCCGATGCCATCATTCTGGCTGCGGCGGTGATTCCGGCTGCGGGCAGCGCCGAGCTGGCGCGCATGTTCAAAGTGCCGCTGGGACCGGACGGCTTTTTCCAGGAGGCCCATCTCAAACTGCGGCCGGTTGACTTTGCGGCAGAAGGTGTCTATCTGTGCGGCACGGCGCAGTATCCCAAACATTTGTCGGAAACCATCACCCAGGCCTACGGCGCAGCGGGTCGGGCGTTGACGCTGTTGTCTCACGATTCGGTCACGGCTTCTGGCGCGGTGTGCTCGGTGACTCCGCGGGACTGCGTCTCCTGTGGCGCCTGCATCTCGGTTTGCACCTATGGCGCGATTTCATTCGAAGACACGCCCGGTGGCAAAAAAGCCGTTGTCAATTCAGTGCTGTGCAAGGGCGACGGATTGTGCGTGGCCAAGTGCCCGACGGCGGCGATCAGCCTGTCGCACTTTACCGACGACGAAGTGTTCACCCAGATTGATGCCGCGCTGGCGGAAATTTGACAAGGTACCCAAGTCATGGCTTCTCCTTCCGAATTCAAACCGACCATCGTCGGGTTCCTGTGTAACTGGTGCTGCTATGGTGGTGCCGATCTGGCCGGTGTCTCGCGCTTTCAGTATCCACCCTATCTGCGCGTGATTCGTCTGATGTGCTCGGGCCGGGTGGACCTGGAATTTATTTTTCGCGCCTTTGCCAAAAAAGCCGATGCCGTATTTATCGGTGGCTGCCATCTGGGCGACTGCCACTACAACCCCGAGGGCAACTACGACGCACTAGGAAACAGTTTCGTCGCCAAGCGCATCCTGGACCACATTGGCATCAATCCTGACCGGTTGCGGCTGGAGTGGGTCTCGGCCGGCGAAGGCATACGCTTTGCCGAAATCATGAACGATTTCGGCGCCAAGATCAAAGCCTTGGGGCCGTTCGGCTCAAGCGAGGGTCGGCCCGTTGAAGACTTGCTGGCCGGTCTGGATGCGGCAGCGCAACTGGTGCCTTACTTCAAGCTGGTCGAGCGCGAGCGCTTTCGGGTGAGCAATCGTAGCGAAGCCGGTTACAAGGAATTTTTTGCCCGGCCCGATTACGAACCGCTGTTCCGGGAGCTGGTGCTCGACAAGCTGACCATGAGTCGCATGATGGGCGTGCTGCGCGCTGGCGTGACAAGCGTTGAAAACATGGCCAGAAAACTCGGCATCGATGAGCAGGAAGTGGCACGTCACCTGCACCTGCTGTCGCAACAAGGCATGGTCCGCATCGACGCTGACCAAGTGCAAGTCGCGCTGGCCGCCTGAACCCAAACCGAGGTTGAACCAAATCATGAGCGAAGAAAAAGTCAGCGCCATCATTGAAAAATACCGCGGCCAGCCAAGCTCGCTGATCCATGCACTGGTGGAAATCCAGCACGTCAACCACTGGCTGCCGCGCGAAGTGATGCACCAGGTGTCCGACGCGCTGCAAGTGCCGTTCGGCCAGGTGATGCAGATTGCCAGCTTTTACAAGACTTTCAGCCTGACCCCCAAGGGCCGCCACGAAGTGCATGTGTGCACCGGCATGACTTGCCACCTGCGCGGTGCGGCCAAGTTGCAGGCCAAGGTTGAGGAGCTCACCGGTCTGGCCGACGGGCAGACCGACGCCGACGCCAAATTCACTTTTGCCACCGGCGCCTGCCTGGGCAGTTGCAGCATTGCCCCCGAGCTGATCGTTGACGGCAAGCACTATGGACGCATGACGCCGGAAAAAGTCGAAGATATCCTGAAACAATACGAGTAGGTCATCACATGCCAAAGTTTCAATCAGCCGCTGAGCTGGAAGCATTCAGGGCGCAAATCCTGGCCAGCCGCAGCGCCAGCAAACCCTGCATCGCGGTGTGCGCCGGAGCAGCTTGCGACGGTCTGGACTCGGCGGCGGTGGCGGCCGCTTTCATAGCCGCAGCACAGCCGCTTGCTGACCAGGTTGAAGTCAGAACGACCGGCTGCCACGGTTACTGCGAAAAAGGCCCCAACGTGGTGGTAACTCCCGGCGATATCTGCTACTTTGAGGTCAGTCCGGCCGACGTGCCTGAAATTCTTCAAGCCACGATCAAGGGCGAGGTCGTTGAGCGTCTGGTGTACCACGACCCCAACACCGGTGCCAAGGCGGTGCACATGAGCGAGGTGCCGTTCTACAAGCACCAGACCCGCCTGCTGACCGGCGACAATCCAAAAATCGATCCGATGAAGATCGACGACTATCTGGCTCTCGGCGGCTACGCAGCGCTGGTCAAAGCGCTGACCAGCATGAGCCCGCAGCAGGTGCTCGACGAAGTGAAAAAGGCCAACCTGCGCGGGCGCGGCGGCGGCGGTTTTCCGGCTGGCCTGAAATGGGAGACCACGCGCAACGCGCCCGAGAAAACCAAATACGTGATCGTCAACGGCCACGAAGGCGAATCGGCCGCTTTCATGGATCGCGCCATGCTCACCGGGAACCCGCATAAGGTGCTTGAAGGCCTGATCATCGGTGCCTACGCCATTGGCGCGCAAAAGGGCTTCATGTACACGCGCCACGACATGCCACTGCTGGAAAAGCATGTGCGCAACGCGCTGGCGCAGGCAGCAGAATATGGCTTGCTCGGCAAGAACATCCTGGGCACCGGCTTTGACTTCGAATGCGAGCTGCACTTTGACGTTGGCATTTTTGTCTCGGGCGAATCCTCCGCGCTGATGCGCTCGATCGAAGGAAATGCGCCCGAGCCGCGGCCCAAATACATCCGCACGTCGGTCTCAGGCATCTGGGACAAGCCAAGCAACCTCAACAACGTCGAGACCTGGGCCAATGTGCCGCAGATCATCAACCAGGGTGCTGACTGGTTCACCAGCATCGGCACCGAGAAGAGCAAGGGCACCAAGCTGGTTTCGCTCTCGGGCCATGTGGTCAACAGCGGCATCGTTGAAGTGCCGATGGGCACGCCGCTGCGCACCCTGGTGTTTGACATCGGCGGGGGTGTGCGCGACGGCAAGACGCTCAAGGCGATCCACTTTGGTGGCGCTATGGGGGGTTCGATTCCGGCCGACCTGATCGATGCGCCGCTGGATTTTGACGGCATGTCCAAGCTGGGCGCGCCGATTGGTGCCGGTGGCCTGCTGCTGATGGACGAAGACACCGACATGGTCGAAGTGGCGCGCTACCTGATGGACTTTCTGACCAAGGAGTCTTGCGGCAAATGCGTGCCGTGCCGCGAAGGCATGGCGCAGATGCTGCAAATCCTCACCCGCATCACCGAGGGCCAGGGCGAGCCGGGCGACATTGAACGCTTGCAGGACCTGATCGACGTGACCGGCGTGGCCAGCCTGTGTGCGCTGGGCAAGACCTCGGGCGACCCGCTCAAAAGCATGTTCCGCTATTTCAAGCCCGAGTACGAAGCGCGCATTGCCAGCGGGAGTGCAACCAAATGAGTGAAATCAATCTGACCATCGACGGCCGGCAAGTCAAGGCCGAACCCGGTATGACGGTGCTGGAGGTGGCGCGCCGCGAAGGCATTGACATCCCGACCCTGTGCCACCATGAAAAGCTCGAAGCTTTCGGCGGCTGCCGCCTGTGCATGGTGGAAGTCGAATCGCGCGGACGCACCAGCTACGCCGTCTCCTGCCTGTATCCGGTGGCACCCGACATTGCCGTGCGCACCCGCTCAGAAAAGGTGGACAAGATCCGCAAGCTGCTGGTTGAAGAGTTGATGGCGCACGCGCCCGACGCGCCGGAACTAGTGACGCTGGCCCGGGAGTACGGTGCTGATCGCAACCGCTTCGCGCGCGAGGCCTCTTTTTGCGTGCTGTGCGGACTGTGCGTACGCTACTGCGACGAGGTCAAGAAAAAGAACGCCGTGAGCTTCTTTGACAACGGTGCCGTGCGCCAGATCAAGTTCGTGCCGGAAGTCGCCAAGAACGAATGCTGGAATTGCCAGGAATGCTTTGCGATTTGCCCGACCTCCTACGCCCAGGCTGCCTACTTGTTGACCGAAGCGCTGGCATTCCCGGGCCAGCACCAGAGCGTCAAGCGCGCGACCAAGGCAGCCGCCAGAAAGCGCGTGGTCATCCCGATTGCGCCGGTGCCGATGACGGCCTGAAGCGGATCAAGGTCTAAGCTTGCGAAAGCAGTTTCGCAGCTCGGCTGCAAACAATTCAGGCTGCTCGAAAGCGGCAAAATGCCCGCCCTGGCTGAGTTCGTTCCAGTGGATGATGTTGCTGAAGTGCTGATCGGCCCAGCGCTTTGACGGGCGGGAAAATTCCTTTGGAAAAATACTTACACCCACCGGCAGGGCGAGTCGCTGCGTCTTGAAAAAATCCAGGTTCTCCCAATACAGCCGGGCCGATGAGGCCGCCGTTGCAGGCAGCCAATAGAGCATGATGTTGTCGAGCATGGCGTCAAGGCTGAGGGCGCTCTCCGGCGCGCCGCTGTTGTCGGTCCAGGCATAAAACTTCTCGTAGATCCAGACCGCCTGGGCGGCTGGCGAGTCGGTCAGGCCGTAGCCCAGGGTCTGCGGCCGGGTCTGCTGCAACCTGGCGTAGCCCGAGTCGCTGTCGCGATAAAACTTCATTGAGGCCACCGAGTCCTGCTCGGCCGGCGTGAGTTGCGCATAGTCGTCCCGGCCCGGGTAAATCAGCGGCATGTTGAGGTGGACGCCAGCGCACTCGGGCGGCGCGATCATGCCGATGGCGGTGGTCACCGCGGCGCCCCAATCGCCGCCCTGGGCAAAGTAGCGCCGGTAGCCCAGGCGCTGCATCAGGGTGATCCAGGTGGCGGCGATGCGCTCAACCCCCCAGCCGGTGCTGGTCGGCTTGTCCGAAAAACCAAAGCCGGGCAGCGACGGAATCACCACATGAAACGCGTCGGCCGCATCGCCGCCATGGGCGGCCGGGTTCGTCAGCGGCCCAATCACATCCAGAAACTCAATCACCGAGCCGGGCCAGCCGTGCGTGAGCAACAGCGCCGGGGCCGCAGGGTTGGGTGAGCGGACGTGCAGAAAATGGATGCGTAAGCCGTCGATGCGGGTCTGGTACTGGCCCAGCACGTTGAGCCGTGCCTCACAGCGTCGCCAGTCGTAGTCGCGCTGCCAATAGTCGCACAGCGCCTGGATCCGCTCCAGCGGCACGCCCTGACTCCAGTCGCCCACGGTTTCGCGCTCCGGCCAGCGCGTGCGGGCCAGACGCGAGCGCAAATCAACGAGCACTTCTTCGGCGATCGCGATCCTGAAAGGCGCAACCAGTTTGCTCACAGATGCACGCTTGGATGATGGCAAATTGTTCTGCTGCATAGACCCAGATGTTTTACCTGATTCTCAACCCTGCTGCTGATCTCGGAAAAATTCATTTGCGGGAGACTTATGCATCAAAATGCATGTTATTATGATTCCAAACATGCGGTTTAGTGCCGCAATATAAGGAGAGACATCCGTGAGCATCCCCAGCCGGGTCGAATACCAGACCACTCCGTCAGATTACAAGCACTGGAAACTTGACTTCAATGGCCAGGTGGCCACATTGAAGGCGGATTTTGACGAAAACGCGGGACTGCGCCCCGGCTATAAGCTCAAACTCAACAGCTATGATCTTGGCGTCGATATTGAATTGAATGATGCCATCAGCCGGATTCGTTTTGAACATCCCGAAGTGCGCACGGTGGTGCTGACCAGCGCCAAGAACAAGGTTTTCTGTTCCGGTGCCAATATTTTCATGTTAGGTGTCAGCAGTCATGCCTGGAAAGTGAATTTCTGCAAATTCACCAACGAAACCCGCAATGGTCTGGAAGACAGTTCGGCGCACAGCGGCCTGAAGTTCCTGGCTGCTGTCAACGGCGCCTGTGCCGGTGGCGGATACGAGTTGGCGTTGGCCTGTGACGAGATCATTCTGGTCGATGATCGCTCCAGCGCAATCAGTTTGCCGGAAGTGCCGCTGCTGGGGGTTATGCCAGGCACGGGGGGCTTGACCCGTGTGACTGACAAACGCCATGTGCGCCATGATCTGGCTGACCTGTTTTGCACCAGTGTCGAGGGGGTACGCGGCGACCGGGCGGTGGCCTGGCGCCTGGTGGACGCGATCGCCAAACCTGCCGTGTTTGCGCAGAAAGTCCAGGAGCGGGCGCTGGCCCTGGCAGCCATGAGCGACCGCCCAGCCGATGCCGTCGGCGTGCTGCTGACGCCGCTACAGCGCACGATCGAGCCCGACGCGCTCAGGTATTCCCACGTGGTGGTGGAGATTGATCGCAGCCGGCGCACAGCCAACGTCACGGTCAAAGGCCCCAGCGGTTTGCAGCCGACCGACATCGCTGGCATTGAGGCCGCCGCCGCCTGGTACCCGCTGGCCATGGCGCGTGAGTTGGAAGATGCGATCCTGCAGTTGCGAACCAATGAAACTGAAATAGGCATTTGGCTGATCAGGACCGAAGGCGACAGCGCTGCCGTTGTGGCGCTGGATGCGGTCTTGATGGCGCACCAAAATCATTGGCTGGTGCGTGAAACCATTGGCCTGCTGCGCCGAACCCTGAGCCGCTTGGACACTTCCTCGCGCAGTCTGTTTGCCCTGATCGAGCCGGGTTCGTGCTTTGCTGGCACCTTGTTTGAGTTGGCACTGGCTTGCGACCGCAGTTATCACCTGGCGCTAGACGACGCGGTGCGAACCCCGCGCATCACGGTCACCGCGACCAACTTCAGCCTGTACCCGATGATCACTGGACAGAGTCGTCTGGAGCGGCGTTTTTATGGCGAAGCGTCGGCACTGGCTACAGTACAGACCAAGGTTGGCCAATCCATGGACGCCAACACCGCTTTTGCGCTGGGTCTGGTGACCTCCAACCCGGATGACATAGATTGGGCCGACGAAGTGCGCATTGCCATCGAAGAGCGGGTCTCCATGTCACCTGACGCCTTGACCGCCATGGAAGCCAACCTGCGCTTCAATGGGCCCGAAAATATGTTGACCCGCATCTTTGGTCGGCTCACGGCCTGGCAAAACTGGATTTTCCAGCGTCCCAACGCCGTCGGTGAAAAGGGTGCGCTCAAGGTCTATGGCAAAGGTGAAAAGTCAGTGTTCGACTGGAACCGTGTCTGAGACCCATGTTGTGCGACGTGAATTTGGGTGGCACGCCGCATCTTTAACAATTTACTGCGAGTAATTTCAGTCAAGGAGATGATGATGGCCGCGATCAATTACAGTGACAAGATTCCTAATAACGTCAACTTGAGCGAAGACCGCACGTTGCAACGCGCGCTAGAGCAGTGGCAGCCCAACTACCTTCAATGGTGGCGTGATGTGGGCCCAGACAACTCGCAGAACTTTGAGGTTTATCTGCGCACGGCGGTGAGTGTCGATCCGGCCGGTTGGGCGCAGTTCGAGCATGTGAAGATGCCTGACTATCGTTGGGGCATCTTCCTGAACCCGGCCGAAGCCAACCGCAAGATTCATTTTGGCGACCACAAAGGCGACGACGCCTGGCAGGACGTACCCGGTGAGTACCGGGCCAATCTGCGCCGCATTATTGTCACGCAAGGCGATACCGAGCCCGCATCGGTGGAACAGCAGCGTCATTTGGGCCTGACCGCGCCAAGCCAATATGACCTGCGCAACCTGTTTCAGGTCAACGTCGAAGAAGGCCGCCATCTTTGGGCCATGGTCTATCTGCTGCACAAGTATTTCGGGCGCGATGGGCGGGAAGAAGGTGAAGCCCTGCTACAGAGGCGTAGCGGGCAAGAGGACAACCCCCGCATCCTGCAAGCTTTCAACGAAGAGACGCCCGATTGGCTGAGCTTCTTCATGTTCACTTACTTCACCGATCGCGACGGTAAATTCCAGTTATGCGCGCTGGCGGAAAGCAGCTTCGACCCATTGGCACGCACCACCAAGTTCATGCTGACCGAAGAAGCGCATCATATGTTCGTGGGGGAAAGCGGCGTCTCGCGCGTGATCCAGCGCACCTGCCAGGCCATGAACGACATGAAGACCGACGACGTGGCCCGGCTGCGTGCCGCTGGCGTGATCGATCTGCCCACCATCCAGCGTTACCTCAACTTCCATTTCAGCATCACCATTGACCTGTTTGGCGCTGACGAGTCCAGCAATGCCGCCACTTTCTATACCACCGGCCTCAAGGGCCGTTATGAGGAAGGCAAACGCATGGATGACCATATCCTGAAGAGCGGCACCTACAAGGTGCTTGCGGTGCAGAACAACCAGTTGGTGGAAAAAGAAGTGCCGATGCTCAACGCTTTGAATGAAGTGTTGCGTGACGATTACATCAAGGACTCGGTGGGAGGCGTCGAACGCTGGAACAAGGTCATTGCCAAATCTGGCGTCCCTTTCAGATTAAAGGTGCCGCACAAGGCGTTCCATCGCAACATCGGTGCACTCGCCCAGGTCAAGGTATCGCCTGAGGGCCAGGTGCTGACGGATGAGCAATGGCGCGTCAATGTGGACAACTGGATTCCCAGTGCATCTGATCGCGCGTTTGTCGGCAGTCTGATGGGTCGAGTCGTTGACACCGGCAAATATGCCAACTGGATTGCGCCACCGATGCTGGGCATCAACCGCCAGCCGGCAGATTTTGAGTACGTTCGGTTTAACTGATACCCGCCGCCTTTGGAACCCCGCCGACTTCTGGAAACAGGCATGGACACAAGCGACACGCAAGACGTCAGGCAGCATTTGATCGACCCGGAAATTTGCATTCGCTGCAATACCTGCGAGTCGATCTGCACGGTCGCGGCGATTACCCATGATGATCGCAACTATGTAGTGGATGCAGAAAAATGCAATCTTTGCATGGACTGTATTGCGCCCTGTCCAACGGGCGCCATTGACAACTGGCGCAACGTTCTGCGCCTGCATCCCTACAGCGTCGCGGCACAGTTGGGTTGGGATGAATTGCCAGCCGACTTGAGCCCCGAACAACTTGCCGCTGCGGGCGTTGCAGGCGACGCGCCAGGCGCCAGGCCGACGCCACTACCATTGGAGTCTGTCGGCGCCGCCGGGCAAGTTGTCTCCCAAGCTGCCCAATTTGGCGCAACGCTGCCGCCCTGGTCTGCCGCCCACCCCTACACCCATCTCTATGGCCCCAAAGCAGCAGAAAAATTTATCTGCGCCACGGTGGCAGGTAACGTGCGTGTCACTTCGCTTGGAAGCGACTACGACACCCATCACATCGTGCTGGACTTTGGCGCACGGCCGTTTCCGGTGCTGGAAGGCCAGTCGATCGGCATCATTGCGCCAGGGCAGGACGAACAGGGTCATACGCACCATGCCCGGCAATACTCGATTGCCAGCGCGCGTAATGGCGAACGCGCTGGCTATAACAACCTGGCGCTGACCATCAAGCGGGTGTTGCAAGACCATCAGGGCCATCCAGTACGTGGCGTCGCCTCGAACTACATGTGTGACCTGAAAGTGGGAGACAAGGTACAGGTCATCGGTCCGTTCGGCACCAGCTTCCTGATCCCCAACCACCCGCGCTCGAACATCGTCATGATCTGCACTGGAACCGGTAGCGCGCCGATGCGGGCCATGACCGAGTGGCGTCGGCGTTTGCGCCAGTCCGGAAAGTTTGAAGGCGGCAAGCTCATGCTGTTCTTTGGCGCCCGTACCAAAGAAGAGCTACCGTACTTTGGGCCACTGCAAAGATTGCCAAAAGACTTTATTGACATCAACTTCGCCTTTTCGCGCATACCGGGGCAACCCAGGCGCTACGTACAAGACGTGATGCGCGAGCGGGCCGCCGACCTTGGTGCCCTGCTGTGCGATCCATCGAGCTATTTTTATGTCTGCGGCTTGAAAAGCATGGAAGAAGGTGTGGTGATGGCCCTGCGTGATGTGGCGCAGCAAGCGGGACTGTCATGGGACACGGTTGCTGTAGCACTCAAGTCTGAAGGCCGCCTGCACCTGGAGACTTATTGATGCATAACTCGAATAATTTGCCGCAATGGCTGTCATCCAAATCACCGCACAGAATGTGCCATGACCGCAACATTGATCTGCGCTGCTGTTCGTCCCATTTTTTGGCCGCTAAGGCGCTTCCGATTCTCAATCAACATATGAATGAATCCGTACAGATGGGGTGCCACCGCAGGAGGCATCGCATGCCCAGCCGTCCGATACCGCAGGGCGCTCTGAACTTCCCTGTCAGGAGCGCCTGATGCTGGCAGAATTTCTACAATTTCTTTTCTCCGGTGTGACCGTGGGCGCCACCTATGCGTTGGCCGCTTTGGGCTTCACGCTGATTTATAACGCCAGCAATGTGATTAACTTTGCGCAGGGTGAATTCATCATGCTCGGCGGCATGTTGGCGGTTTTTTTCACCCTGAACGGCCTGCCCATGCCGGTGGCGCTGGTGCTGGCCATCGTGCTGCCAGCGCTGGTCGGTGTGGTGGTTGAGAAGCTAGCGATCGAGCCGGCCAAGGGGGCCGAGCCGGTCACGCTGATCATCATCACCATCGGTGCATCGCTGGTTATCCGCGGTCTGATTCAGGTCTGGTTGGGCAAGGGCACTTACAGCCTGCCGGCCTTCTCCGGCGATGAGCCGTTGCAAATTCTGGGCGCCACGCTGATGCCACAGAGTTTGTGGGTGTTGGGCATTACAGCCGTTGTGGTGGTGGCGCTGTGGTACTTCTTTAACCGCACACCACACGGCAAGGCCATGTTGGCCACGTCTTACAACCGGGAAGCCGCCGAGCTGGTGGGCATCAACACCAATTGGGTGCTGCTTTTGAGCTTTGCCATGTCAGCCGCGTTGGGCGCTTTGGGCGGCATTCTGGTGACGCCCATCACACTGACTTCTTACGACGTGGGCATCATGCTGGGCCTCAAGGGGTTTGTTGCTGCTGTGGTGGGTGGCTTGGGCAACGGTCTGGGCGCGGTGGTGGGTGGCTTGCTGGTGGGCATTCTGGAAGCCATGGGCGCGGGTTATATCTCGTCGTCGTACAAGGATGCCATTCCGTTTGTGCTGATCCTGGCGATCCTGTTCTTCATGCCGCGCGGCCTGTTTGGTGGCAAATCCACAGATCGGGTCTGAACATGACAAAGAATCCTTTTATCGGTTTGTACATCATCATGGCGGTGTTGCTGGTGCTGCCGTTTGTGTTGCCCAATAGCTTTTATGTTGACCTGGCGATTCGAATGGCCATTAACGCCGTCATCGTGTTGGGGCTGAACCTGCTGATTGGTTTTGCCGGCCAGATCAGCCTGGGACATGCCGGGTTCCTGGGTATTGGTGCCTACGCCACAGCAGCCCTGCCGACGCATTTTGGCTGGCATCCGCTGCTGGCTCTGGTCGCCGGTGCGGTCGTGGCGGGTTTGTTGGCGGCTCTTGTGGCGCGGCCCATTTTCAAGCTCAAGGGCCATTACTTGGCCATGGCCACGTTGGGCTTGGGCATCATCATCAATATTGTGGTGCGCAACGAGGCCGCCTGGACCGGGGGGCCCGACGGTATGCCGGTGCCCGCCATGAGCCTGGCCGGGTTCGAGATATCTGGCGACAAACACTGGTACTGGATCGTTGCCGTGCTGCTGTCGGTCAGTGTCTGGGCCTCCCTGAACATGATGAACTCGCCGTTTGGTCGGGCTTTGCGCGCCCTGCATGGCAGTGAGGTGGCATCCAAAGTGGTGGGGATCAATGTGGTGCGCTACAAGGTCGCCATTTTTGTGATGGCTGCCATGTTTGCCAGCATCATGGGCAGCGTGACGGCGCATTACGTGGGCTTTGTTACCCCCAACCTGGCAGACTTTTTCCACTCCATCGAGCTCGTCACCATGGTGGTGATCGGGGGCATGGCGTCGGTCTATGGCTCGGTGGTGGGCGCGGTTCTGCTGACGGCCCTGCCGCAAGCGTTGACCGCATTTGAAGGCTGGGAAACTGTCATCTTTGGTGCCATCCTGATGTTGAGCATGATCTTTTTGCCCAAAGGACTGGTGCCCACACTGGCGGCTATATTCAGCCGGGGAGACTGAGCATGGCCCTGCTGGAAGTCAAAGACCTGTCGATCTACTTTGGGGGTGTCAAGGCGGTGCAAAACGTCAGCTTTAGCGTTGACGCCGGCATTGTCTATGCGGTGATCGGCCCCAATGGTGCCGGTAAAACCACGCTGTTCAACCTGATCACCGGGATTTATACGCCAACCGCCGGCACCATCCATCTGGACGGCGAATCCATCGGTGGCAAAACGCCCGACGCATTGGCCCGCCGCGGCGTGGCGCGCACGTTCCAGAACCTGCAAATTTGCATGAACATGGACGCGCTTGAAAACGTCATGGTGGGCGCGCACTTGCGGCTGGACCGCAACCTGCTCAAAGCTGCGCTGCGCTGGCCGACACTCAAACGCCGCGACGCCGAATTGCGTGACGAAGCGGCCGAGCTGATGCGCTTTGTCGGTCTGCAAGATTACATCAACACACGCGCCGACAGCATGCCCTACGGTGCGCTCAAGCGGCTGGAAATCGCCCGCGCCCTGGCCATGAAGCCACGGCTGATTTTTTTGGACGAACCCGCGGCCGGCCTGAACCCCAAGGAAACCATCGAGGTTGACGCGCTGGTGCGCAAGGTGGCCGATTCGGGTGTGACGGTGGTGCTGGTCGAGCACGACATGAAAATGGTGATGAACCTTTCCGATCGCATTCTGGTGCTGGACTATGGCAGAAAGCTGGCCGAGGGCACGGGTGCTGAAGTACGCCGCAACCCTGATGTGATTGCCGCCTATCTTGGCGCACGCACTTGAGAACTTGGAGTCCTCAGTTGACCGTTTGTTTTCCCCAATAAATGCTTATGGCCATTGACTATTTCAGCTTCGATCAAGATCACCCACTGGGTGAGATCGCTATGCACCCGATTGAATCTAGGTTGAACCAAAGGCAATACCATGGACGCACTTAGCCTGATTAGCCAGGAGCACAGCAACATCTGGCGCCTGGCGATCACCGTTGACCACGTAGCTTCTGAAATTGAAGCTGGCGCAGCGGTCGAACAGCCGTTTTTCAACGCTGTGTTTGACTACCTCGAACAGTTTGTCGGCCGCTCACACCACCCCCGGGAAGACGACTACCTGTATCGCTTACTGCGTCTGCGCTGCCCGCAGGTCACCGCTGAGATCGACCGCTTGCAAGCGGAGCACCGTCAAGACCTGACCAAGCTAGCGGCGTTGCGCGCGCAGGTGGCAGCAGCAGCGCAGGGTCAACTCTCGGGCGGTCAATTGGCCGCAGCTTTGAACGACTACACCACGTTGTTGAAAACGCACATTCTCACGGAAGAAAAAAGTGTCTTGCCACTGGCCCGCAGCGTCTTTACTACGGCTGATTGGACTGAGATCAAGCAGGCGTTCCAGAGTAGCGACGATCCAATGTTTAGTGACAAGTCGCGCGCAGAGTTTCGCCAGCTCTACCACCGCGTGGCCAACCTGGCACCCGAGTCGGTCGGTTTGGGTAGCAGTAGCGTCGGCACGCTACAGCCCCTGCCTGAGCGCTCCAAAGCCGAGGTGCAGTTGCGCGTGCAAGGCATGGAAAGCTGCTACGGCCGCATCAAGGCGCTTAAGGGTATCAGCATTGAGGTGCGTCGGGGCGAGACCGTGGCGCTGGTTGGCGCCAACGGCGCCGGCAAGACCACGTTTTTGCGCACCCTGTCAGGCGTTCAACCGATGAGCGCGGGCAGCATTTACTTCAAGGGCCAGGACATCAGCCGACTGCGCTCGGACAAGCGCACGCGTTGCGGCATTTGTCAAAGCCCCGAAGGCCGCCAGGTGTTTGGCCCGTTGTCGATTGAAGACAACCTGGCCTTGGGCGCTTACACGCAGCCGCGCAAGCAGGTGCCAGGTGACATGGAAAAAATCTTCACCATGTTCCCGATCCTGAAAGAAAGACGTGCCCAGTCGGCCGGCACCTTGTCAGGCGGCCAGCAGCAGATGCTTGCCATTGGCCGCGCACTGATGGGTCGCCCCAGCTTGTTGCTGCTCGACGAGCCGAGCATGGGACTGGCCCCGATGCTGGTGGAAGAAGTGTTCAACGTGATCCGGATGCTTAAAAGCAAGGGCATGACGATTTTGCTGGTCGAACAAAACGCTTTTGCCGCGCTGGCCATTGCTGACCGCGGCTATGTGCTGGAAACGGGCACCGTTACCCTGAGCGGCACCGGCCAGGAACTGATTAACAACGAACAGGTGCGCGCCGCGTACCTGGGTATGTAAAGGATGCGGAAATCACAAATATCCCATTTCTGGCGGCACTGCCAGGCGCATTGCGTCGTTGCAAATCGTTTGTGCGGCCAAGCTGCACGGCGCGCTTTGCGCCTAGCACTGCCTCCTGTCAGCACTCGTCATAAACGGGACATTTGCAATTTCCGCATCCCTAAATGGAATTTTGAAGACCGCTACCACACATCGCGGCCCTATCACGGCTCTGCTGCAAAGGACTCTTCATGACCGCCCCTCACCTCGATCCGCAGGCTCTGGCCGATGCCGTCGCCCAAGCCATGCGCTCGCGCGATCGCACTTCCCAAGGCCTGGGCATCCAAATTCTGAGCGTCAAGCCGGGTTACGCGCTGGTCGCTATGCCGGTGCGCGCCGACATGGTCAACAGTCACCGCACCTGCCATGGCGGTTTCATCTTTACCCTGGCTGACTGTGCTTTTGCTTACGCCTGCAACAGTTACAACCAAAACACCGTGGCCTCAAGTTGTAATATTGACTTTTTGGCACCAGCGCTAGAGGGTGAGTTGCTGGAGGCCGAGGCGGTTGAGCGCTCGTTGGCCGGTCGCACCGGGGTGTACGACATCACGGTGCGCACCCGCAGCGGCAAAACGGTGTCGCTGTTTCGCGGCAAGAGTTACCGCATCAAGGGCGAAGTGATTGCCGGCTTGCAGGAGGGCGCTGCCGAGAATGGTCATTGCAGACCCGATCCCCAATCCATTGCCCTAACTGTGACGATGGCCGGATCAAGCCCGTCATGACTGTCAGAACGTTATTTATTTCACTTAAATAAGGAGACTCAAATGACTGCCAAATACCCCCAGCCTGGCGAACTTGACGCCATAGAAAGCGCCAGCCGCGACGAAATTTCGGCGCTGCAACTCGAGCGCCTGAAATGGTCGCTGCAACACGCCTACAACAACGTACCGTTTCATAAAAAAGCGTTCGACGACAAAGGCGTGCACCCGAGCGATCTGAAAACCCTGGCCGACCTGGCCAAGTTCCCCTTCATGACCAAGGCTGCGTTGCGCCAACAATACCCCTTTGGCCTGTTTGCAGTGCCCATGGGAAAAGTAGCGCGACTGCACGCCTCAAGCGGCACCACGGGCAAGTCGATTGTGGTCGGCTACACGCTCAAGGACATTGACAATTGGGCCAATCTGATGGCCCGCTCGATCCGCGCCGCCGGTGGCCGCGCTGGCGACATGGTGCATAACGCCTACGGCTATGGCATGTTCACTGGCGGACTGGGCGCGCACTATGGTGCCGAACGCCTGGGCTGCACCGTGGTGCCGATGTCGGGCGGCCAGACCGAAAGGCAGGTACAACTGATTATGGATTTTCAGTCGCAAATCATCTTGGTCACGCCTAGCTACTCGCTGGTGATTGCCGAAGAGTTTGAGCGTCTGGGCGTCACGCCGGATCAAATCCCGCTCAAGGTCGGCATCTTTGGCGCCGAGCCCTGGGGTGAAGGCATGCGCGGCGAGATTGAGCGCAAATTGGGTATTGATGCCGTTGACATCTACGGTTTGACCGAAGTCATTGGCCCCGGCGTGGCGTGCGAATGCATTGAGTCCAAAGATGGCCCAGTGATCTGGGAGGATCATTTTTACCCTGAGATCATCGATCCCGAAACCGGCGAAGTGCTGCCCGACGGCTCTGACGGCGAGCTGGTGTTCACTTCGTTGACCAAAGAAGCGTTCCCGGTGATTCGATACCGCACCCGCGACCTGACGCGGCTGCTCCCACCCACCGCACGTTCGTTCCGGCGCATGAGCAAGATTACCGGTCGCAGTGACGATATGCTGATCGTGCGCGGTGTGAATGTGTTCCCAAGCCAGATTGAAGAGCAAATCTTGCGCGACAAGCGGCTCTCTGGTAACTACCAGATTTTGCTCAACCGGGAGGGGCATCTGGATAACGTCGAGGTGCGCTGCGAATTGCAACGCGAATTTGCCGACAAGCTCTCGCCTGCTGAAGTGGCAAGCGTGTCGGAAGCGTTGCAGCAACACATCAAGACCATCGTTGGCATCACCACCAAGGTCAGCGTGTTGGCGCCCGAGGCCATACCGCGCACGCTGGTGGGCAAAGCGCGCCGGGTGATTGACGAGCGGCCCAAACAACTTTAAGGAACCCGCCATGAGAGAAGCCTTGATCTGCGATGCCATTCGCACCCCCATTGGCCGCTACGGCGGTGCGCTCGCCGGTGTGCGTGCTGACGACCTGGCGGCGATCCCGCTTAAAGCCCTGATGGCACGCAACCCGCAGGTCAACTGGGCCAGCGTGGACGACGTCATTTATGGCTGCGCCAACCAGGCCGGTGAAGACAATCGCAACGTGGCGCGCATGGCCGGCCTGCTGGCAGGTTTGCCGCTGGAAGTGCCCGCATCCACCGTGAACCGCCTGTGCGGTTCGTCGATGGATGCCGTGGGCATGGCAGCGCGCGCCATCAAGTCGGGGGAAACCGATCTGATGATTGCCGGTGGTGTGGAAAGTATGTCGCGCGCGCCGTTTGTCATGGGCAAGGCCGAAAGCGCCTACTCGCGCCAAGCCGCTATCTACGACACCACCATTGGCTGGCGTTTTGTCAATCCGCTGATGAAGCAGTTGTATGACACCCATTCCATGCCACAAACGGCCGACAACGTGGCGGCAGACTTCAATATTTCGCGCGCTGACCAGGATGCCTTTGCGCTGCGTTCACAGCAGCGCTGGGCCGCCGCCCATGCCGCTGGGCGCTTTGCCGACGAGATGACACCGGTGGTAATAACGCGCAAGAAAGGCGAACCGGTGCGGGTCGATACCGATGAACACCCGCGCCCCGAGACGACGCTGGCCATGCTGGGCAAACTCAAGGGCATCAATGGCCCCGAGCTATCGGTCACGGCGGGTAATTCGTCCGGTGTCAACGACGGCGCCTGCGCCCTGTTGATCGCCAGCGCTGCCGCCGCGCAGGCCAACGGCCTGGTGCCGCGCGCGCGCATCGTTGGCGTGGCCGTTGCTGGTGTGGCACCGCGTATCATGGGCTTTGGCCCGGTTCCTGCGGTGCGCAAGGTACTGGCCAAGGCCGGGCTGACGTTGCAACAAATGGATGTGATTGAGCTCAATGAAGCCTTTGCGGCGCAAAGCCTGGCGGTGCTGCGCGAGCTCGGACTCAAGGACGACGAAGAGCGGGTCAACCCCAACGGTGGCGCTATTGCCATGGGGCATCCGCTGGGTATGAGCGGCGGGCGGTTGGTGACAACCGCCCTGTATGAACTGGCACGGCGTGGTGGGCGTTATGCGCTTTGCACGATGTGTATCGGTGTGGGGCAAGGCATTGCCCTGGTAATAGAGAAGGTTTGATTTTTTTAACCCTGTAGGAGACACAACATGAAATTTACAATGAAAAAACTGGTGATTGGTAGCGCATTGGCGATTGGCACACTGGCCGCCATGGCCGCTGACACGATCAAGATCGGCTCGGTCTTGTCGGTCACTGGACCGGCTGCCTTTTTAGGCGATCCAGAGCTCAAGACGCTACAGATGTATGTCGAAGACATCAACAAAAAAGGCGGCGTGATCGGTCGTCAGTTGGAGCTGGTGCACTACGACGATGGCAGTAATGCCGGCAAGGCCAATGGCTTTGCCAAGCGCCTGATCGACGACGACAAGGTCGATATCATCGTCGGCGGTACCACCACCGGAGCCACCATGTCGATGGCACCGCTGGTCGAAAAAGCAGAGATTCCCTTCATTTCGCTGGCCGGTGCCGTGGTGATCATCGAGCCCGTTAAAAAATGGATTTTCAAGACACCTCATACCGACCGCATGGCGGCTGAAAAAGTGTTTGAGGACATGAAAAAGCGTGGTCTGACCAAGGTGGCCTTGTTTACGGAAACCAGTGGGTTTGGCCAGTCCGGCAAAAAAGAGGCCATGGGCGTGGTCGCCAAGTACGGCATTGATCTGGTTGCCAACGAAACCTATGGTCCCAAAGACACCGACATGAGCCCGCAGCTCACCAAGATTCGCAACGCCGCCGGGGTGCAGGCGGTGTTCATCATCGGTCTGGGTCAGGGTCCGGCCATTGCAACCAAAAACTACAAGCAGCTCGGCATGACGCTACCGCTGTACCACGCCCACGGCGTGGCCTCTGAAGAGTTCATCAAGCTGTCTGGCCCAGCCGCTGAGGGTATCCGCCTGCCCGCCGCCGCCTTGTTGGTGGCCAATAAGCTGGCCGCCGGCGACCCACAAAAACCAGTCGCCGAAGGCTACGCCAATGCCTTCAAGGCCAAGTGGAAAACCGATGTCTCCACCTTTGGCGGGCATGCCTATGATGGTCTGATGCTGGCGGTGGATGCCATCAAACGCGCGGGCAGCACCGACAAGGCCAAAGTGCGCGATGCCATTGAAGCCACCAAGGGCTATGTGGGCACTGGAGGCGTGGTCAACATGTCAGCCACCGACCACATGGGCCTTGATTTGTCGGCCTTCAAGATGCTTGAGATCAAGGGCTCCGACTGGACGCTGGCGAAGTAAACCAAACTTGACCGCCTCACGGACGCTGCGTCCGGAGGCGGTCCGCGCCTGCAATATCCTGCTAATAATATTTTATTTCTCTTGCAGCACCAGCCGCTGCCAGCACCTGTGCCACCGTAGCGGTGAGCTTTTTGGCGTAGGGCACGTGCAGAAATTCGTTCGGGCCGTGCGCGTTGCTTTTGGGGCCGAGCACGCCGCAAACCATCATCTGCGCCTTGGGGAAGCTTTTTTCGAGCATATTCATCAGCGGGATGGTGCCGCCCTGGCCGATGGTGGCGTAGGGCGCGCCAAAGCAGTTTTGCGATGCTTGTTGTAGCGCGGCATGCAGCCACGGCGCGGTACTGGGCGCATTCCAACCACTAGCCCCTTCGGCGTGCTCAAACGTCACACGGGCTTGGTAAGGCGCGTTCTCTTCCAGCAATGTTTTGAGTTGCTGCACCGCTTGGGCGGCGTCCACCAGTGGGGGTAGGCGCACCGACAGCTTGAACGAAGTGGCCGGGCGCAGCACGTTGCCGGCATTTTGCAAATCTGGCAGGCCTTCAACCCCGGTCACGCTCAGCGTCGGCGCCCAAGTGCGCGCCAGCAACGCCTGGAGCGGTTCGGTGGCGGTGGGCAGCACGCTTGGGCCGCTACCGGTGCAGTTGGCGTGCGCCCACGGGAATCGTTTGAACAGCTCGTCACCCAATATGGCCGCAGTCGCGCGCGCCTCGGCCAGGCGGTCGGCGGGCACTTCGCAGTGCAGGCTGGCGGGTAACAGACGGCCGCTGGCGCTGTCTTCCAGCCGGTCGAGCACATGGCGCAAGACGCGAAAGCTCGACGGCACCACGCCGCTGGCATCGCCCGAATGAACGCCCTCGGTGAGTACCTCGACGCGCAACACGCCGGTGACGTTGCCGCGTAGGCTGTTGGTGATCCAGAGCTGGTCATAGTTGCCAGCGCCCGAATCCAGGCACACCACCAGGCTCACATCGCCCAGTCGGGGGCGCAACGCGTCGATGTAAGGCCCCAGGTCGGGCGAGCCGCTTTCTTCGCTGGTTTCGATCAGGCCCACGATGCGCGGATGGCCCGCGCCTTGCGCCTGAATAGCGGCAATGGCGGTGATGGCGGCGTACACCGCGTAGCCATCGTCGGCACCCCCCCGGCCGTAGAGCATGCCGTCTTCATAGACGGGTGTCCACGGCCCAAGGTCACTGCGCCAGCCGGTGAATTCAGGCTGCTTGTCCAGGTGACCATAGATCAGGACGGTCTCTGGATGCGTAGTATCGTTTTGCTCGCTAGCGCTTGTGCAGCATGCACTAGAAGCTATATTATTAGAAGCGCCAGAGTGCGCTGCAACTTCAAAAAAAAGAAGCGGCGTGCGGCCCGGCAGGCGCACAATTTCCAGTTGCAGCCCGGCCACTTTTTGCGAGCGCACCCAGTCGGCGGCGCTTTGCACCACGCGCTCGATAAAACCGTGCTGCACCCACTCGGGGTCAAACATGGGCGACTTGGCCGGCACCGCAATGTAGTCGGTAAGCTGGCGCACCAAGTCATCGTCCCAGCACGCGCTGATGCGTTGCTGGAGCTGTGCGGCGTTGAGCACGCTGGTGGGTACTAATGCATTCATGGCAGTTTCCTAGGCTTTACTGTGGCCGATGGCCGATAACTTGTTTTGCGCCAATCTGGGAGCTGCTGTTCTGGCGGCCAACTGCTTGGGTGCGGGCCGCTGTGTCAGGCGTGGCGCGGCGCGTGGTGCCGATAACTGTGACGCGCCGTGCGATGCGGACAACTGCGGCGTGCCGTGCGATGGAGTGTCGCTGAGCCGGAACACTGACACCGCCTGCTCAAGCCGCTGCGCTTGTTCGCGCAGGCTTTCAGCCGCAGCCGCAGACTGTTCCACCAGCGCGGCGTTTTGTTGCGTCATCTGGTCGAGCTCACCCACTGCCGCGTTGACGCTGCCAATGCCCTCTGACTGATCTGCCGCCGCGCTGCTGATCTGGCCCATGATGTCGCACACGCGTTTGATCGAACTGACGATCTCGCTCATGGTGTCGCCGGCGTTTTGTACCAGCTTGGAGCCTGATTCCACCTTGCCCACCGATTCGTTGATCAGCGCCTTGATTTCCTTGGCCGCCTCCGCGCTGCGCCCGGCCAAGCTGCGCACCTCGCTGGCCACCACCGCAAAGCCGCGCCCTTGCTCACCCGCGCGTGCGGCTTCCACGGCCGCATTGAGCGCCAGGATGTTGGTCTGGAACGCAATGCCGTCGATCACGCCAATGATGTCGGCGATCTTGTGTGAGCTTTGGTTGATGTCGTTCATGGTGGTGACCACCTCGCCCACCACGGCACCGCCGCGCGCAGCCACCTCGGCCGCCGTGGTGGCGAGCTGGTTGGCCTGATGCGCTGAATCGGCCGAGTGTTGCACCGTGCCGGTCAACTGCGCCATGCTGCTGGCGGTGCTTTGCAGATTACTGGCGGTTTGCTCGGTGCGGTTGCTCAGGTCCTGGTTGCCACTGGCGATTTCAGCACTGGCGGTGCTGATGTGCTGTGCCGCCTGGCGTACCTGTTGCAAGGCTTGCAAATAGCGTGCGCGCATGGCGTCGGTCTGTCCAACCAAGGCACCAATTTCGTCGCGTCGTTGCGAATGAAAAGCCTGCGTCAGGTCGCCGTGCGCCACCGCTGTGACCGCTGCCGTCAACTCACCCAGCGGTTTGCTCACCGCACTGTGGATAGCAAAGTACAAGCCCACGCCCAACAGCACAGCCGTGGCCGCCAGCAGCGCCCAGATGATGCTCATGTTGACCCAGTACTGCGCCATCGCCTCACGCGCGCTGACATCGGCCACGAGCCACTGGTTGCCCTTTTCAAATTTATGGAACACGGCCCAGCGTGGGCCGCTGTTGGTACCCAGCAGCGCGACGGCATCGAGCAGCGCGCCGTCATGCTGCGCCGTCAATGCCGTCAAAAACTTTTCAGCTTGAGGGAAAACCTCAAGCACCTTCTTGCCCTTGGCCGTTGGATGCAATACAAACCGCGACTCAGTCACAGTGCCCCTGGATTCGATCAGATAAGCGCCGCCAGTGTCAAAAAAACGCACCTCTGAAATTTGCTTGTCCAGCGACGCCTGCTGTAGCGAAATGTCATTGCCAATAAAGAAAATGCCAATCACGGCACCGCTGGCGTCCTTGATGGGCTCGTAATGCGTCATGTAAGGCTTGCCGAACAAGACCGCCGGGCCGGTGTAGGTTTGCCCCGCCAGCATCAACTGGTACGCTGGGTGACCGGTGCCCAGCAGCGTGCCCATGGCACGCGATCCGTCCTGTTTTTTGAGCGATGTGGTGACGCGTTCAAAGTCGTCGCCCTTGCGCACAAATACCGTGGCCACGCCGCCGGTATCTTTGGTGAATTTATCCACCGCAGAAAAATCATTGTTCACCGGCACACCAAAGCTGAGCACCTCGCCGTTATCCTTTTGATACGTGGGAGCGGGGTCGAACTCGCTGCGGAACTTGGCGAAATTGCGCACTGCCAGTTCGCGGTTGGTATGGTCTGCGGCGTCGGCCACCGACACCACACCCATGATACGCTCGGCAATGGCCGAAACGCGCATCGCCTGGGTGCTGCGCCATTCAATCACGCCAATGGCCAGCGCGACCAGCGCCAGCACCAAAGCCAGCCCCACCAAGGACCACACAGAAAGACGACGCGCGACCAGTTGATTGTGGTCTTTTGATTCGAGCATGATGAATTCCTAAGTCGGATAAGCCGGAGATGATTGTCACAGGCCTGACAGCTTGGCAACTTGCGTAGGGCAAGCGATCAAGACTTGCCCAGCGTGGGGTAGTCGGTGTAGCCCTTGGCACCACCGCCATACCAGGTGGTGCGGTCGCTTTCAGCAAACGGCTTGTTGCGTCGCACGCGCTCCACCAGATCCGGGTTGCCAATGAACGGCCGACCAAACGCCACCAGGTCAGCGCCTTCGCGCACGACCTGTTCGGCCAACGTCTTGTCCAGGCCATTATTGACCATCCAGGCACCGCGCCCGCCAGCGGCGCGGTAAGCGCGGCGCAGGGCAACATAGTCAAACGGGCGGTCGGGCAATTCACGCGGGCCGCCCGTGGCACCTTCAATGACGTGCACATAGGCCAGCTGGTACGCAGCCAACTCGCGCACCAGGTAGTCAAACAAGGGCTGCGGGTCGGGGTCAAAAGCGTCGTTGGCCGGCGTCACCGGTGACAGGCGAATGCCCACGCGCCCCGCGCCCACGGCGTCGGTCACGGCACGCACCACTTCGAGTGCAAAACGCGCGCGGTTTTCAATACTGCCGCCAAAGTCGTCGCGCCGCTGGTTCGAGCCGCTTTTAAGAAACTGGTCGATCAGGTAGCCGTTGGCAGCATGGATTTCAACGCCATCAAAACCAGCGGTATCAACAGCGTTGCGCGCTGCGGCCACGTAGGCGTGCACGATGTCGGGCAGCTCGTAGGCTTGCAGGGCGCGTGGCTCGGATGTTTCCACAAAGCTGGGCACACCGTCGTGGATCAGTACGGTCTTGGTTTTGGCCGTGATGGCCGACGGTGCTACCGGTTTGCAGCCACCGGGCTGCAGGCTGGTGTGCGACACGCGGCCCACGTGCCAGAGCTGACAGACGATCTTGCCGCCTGCGGCGTGCACCGCCTGTGTGACCGGCTTCCAGGCTTCCACCTGTTCTTCGGCGTACAGACCGGGAACATCCGCGTAGCCCTGGCCCTGCTGGCTGATGGCGGTGGCCTCAGTAATAAGCAAGCCGGCGCTGGCGCGCTGCGCGTAATACCGCACGGCCAACGTTGTGGGAACAGCGTTGGGTGAGCGATTACGCGTGAGCGGCGCCATGACGATGCGATTGGCCAATTGCAGGTCGCCGGCGCGAACGGCGTCGAAGAGGGTGGCTTTGGTGTGCGGCATGAGGGGCAGCCTGTTGTAGTTGAAAAATATCGCAACGATTAGCGTGCGAGTTTATAGACCGATGTGCCAGCAAGCAAGTTGGGCAACAGGCGCACCACGGTGCCTTCGTGGATACCGAAGCTGTCCTGCACCGTCAGGCCATTTGAGCGCGCCAACGCGCCCAGGTCGGCATGTGTGCCAACGCGGATGTTGGGGGTGTCAAACCACTGGTAGGGCAGGCGCTTGGTGACGGGCATGCGCCCCTTAAGTACGCTCAAGCGGTTGGGCCAGTGTGCAAAGTTTGGAAACGCCACAATGCCTATGCGCCCTACACGCACCGTCTCGCGCAACATGACCTCGGCGTTGCGCAGATGTTGCAGGGTGTCGATCTGTAGCACTACGTCAAACGAGGCGTCGTTAAACATCGACAGGCCCTCGTCCAGGTTGAGCTGGATGACATTGACGCCGCGTTGCACGCAAGCGAGCACATTGGCGTCGTCAATTTCAATGCCATAGCCACTGCAACCACGCGTTTGCTGCAGGTAAGCCAGCATGGCGCCGTCACCACAGCCCAGGTCAAGCACGCGCGAGCCAAGGGGCACCAGCTCGGCCAGCACGCGCTGGATGGCATTGGCCTGCGTTTGCGCCTGAGCCGCGCTCATGCCTGGCCCTCCAGTTCTTTCAGAACGCTCTTGAAATAAGAGCTGACTACGCTTAAGTAGCGAGGGTCATCGAGCAAAAAAGCATCATGCCCGTGGGGCGCGTTTATCTCCGCATACGTCACGTCGCGCTGGTTGTCGAGCAGTGCCTTCACAATCTCTCGGCTACGCGCCGGAGCAAAGCGCCAGTCGGTGGTAAAGCTCACCAGCAAAAATTTGGCTGTGGCACGCGCCAGCGCCAGACTGAGGTTGCCACCATACGCGCGCGCCGGGTCAAAGTAGTCGAGCGCCCGGGTGATCAGCAGATAGGTGTTGGCGTCAAAGTACTCGGCAAACTTGTCACCCTGGTAGCGCAGATAGCTCTCAATCTGGAACTCGGCCTCGAGCGTGCTGTAAAAGAAATTGCGTTCAGCTTCGCTTTGCGTGGCGGCGATCAGTTTGCGGCCAAATTTGGCGTTCATCACGTCGTCGCTCAGGTAAGTGATGTGGCCGATCATGCGGGCAATGCGCAGGCCCCGCTTGGGCACCGTGCCGTGCTGGTAAAAATGCCCGCCATGAAAGTCGGGGTCGGTCTGGATGGCGCGCCGCGCCACTTCGTTAAAGGCAATGTTTTCCGCCGTTAGATTGGGTGCGCTGGCAATCACCACCGCGTGGCGCACGCGCTGCGGGTATTGCAGCGCCCAACTGAGCGTTTGCATGCCTCCCAGACTGCCGCCCATGACGGCGGCGAGCTGTTCAATGCCCAGCGCGTCCAGCAGCCGCGCCTGCGCGTCGACCCAGTCTTCCACGGTAACCACCGGGAAGTCGGCGCCATAGATTCTGCCGGTGTCGGGGTGCGTGTGCATCGGGCCGGTGGAGCCAAAGCACGAGCCCAAGTTATTGACCCCGATGACAAAAAAATGGTCGGTATCGAGCGGTTTCCCCGCGCCGATCATGTTGTCCCACCAGCCCTCGGACTTTTCTTGCCCCGGGTACACGCCCGCGACATGGTGCGAGGCGTTGAGCGCGTGGCAGATCAGCACCGCGTTGGACTTGTCAGCGTTGAGCTGGCCATAGGTTTCAAAGCTGAGCCGATAGTCGCGCAGCAACGCCCCGCTTTGCAACGGCAAGGCGTCGGCAAAGTGCATCGACTGGGGGTGGGCAATCATCGGCATCGCAGCAACGGGAAAAAGGGCGCATCTTAGCAAGCGTGGTCTTGACTGACGTCCATCCGCGTCTATCTGGATCGCGGCTTGAGCAACTTCTGCAAATCGCTTTCACTCAACAGCGGCTGTTTGCGCCCAACTGAGCCGCTGTACATGCTCTCGGATAAAGCGGCTTTGCAAGCTTGCAGCGCCAGGATGCGTTCGTCAATCGTGCCCTGCGCCACCAGTATCACCACCCACAGGCTTTTGCTCTGGCTGATGCGATGCGCTCGGTCGGTGGCCTGTTTTTCCACCGCCGGGACTCCATCCACTGGTCGTAGTGGATCACGGTATCGGCTTGTGGCAGGTTCAGGCCCGTGCCACCGGCTTTCAGGCTGATCAAAAACAAGGGCACGTCACCGCTGGTGAACTGGTCAATCAGCGCGTCGTGCTTCTGGCTTTGCCCGGTGAGCTTGATCCACTTGATGTTGCGCTTGACCAGTTCGTCTTCGATCAGGCTGAGACGAGGGCTATACCAGAGCAGTAGCCCTGCAACTTTAATTTCGATTCGGTCCCGTGCCAGAGTGGGCGCAAATCCATCTGAATGCTGCCAGTGAGGAACAACTCACCCAGTGGTTGGGCTCTATTTTGACCGCCAAATTCATGCAAGATTTGTTTGGCACAGATGGTCCGATGCACTGACCAGCGCCCACAAATGAATCGATATCAATCGCTCAAATAGCCAGCTTCTTTTTGGTGCCGAAAAGACAAAACCGTCACCGCATCATCGACATAGCGGTACAACGCAATGTAGCCACTGTCACCAAAATCGATGACCAGTTCGCGGTACTCAATTTCCATTTCTTCTACGGGACGCCCAATTTTTGGATGCGTTGCAAGTATTTGGATGGCCTGGATAATGGCAGCACCCGCACGCCTTGCAGCGGTTGGATTTTTGGGCCGTAAAAATTCTCGCAAACGCTGCAGGTCGTGCAGCGCCGAAGACGCAAGGTCTATGCGTGGCATACCGGTGCAGGCTTTTCGTGGTCGTCGCCCCAGGTCTGGAGCCAGTCGATGGCCTCTTGGGCCGTCACATGCAGCCCCGTTTCCCGATAGTCCGACCAGGCCCGCATGGCATCCTGACGAAACATCTCCCGCTTTTCTTCACGCTCAACATATTGGGTGATGGCTTCACGCATCACCCAGTGGGGCGTGCGCTGCCGGGCGTTGGCCAGTCGTTTGACGCGGTCGCTGATGGATGGGTCAATTTTTAATGCGATAGGACGGGAAGTGACGACTGTCATGACGATCTCCGTTGAGCTGAAGCTGAGTTGAATCGGACTATAGCGGCAAACGCATTGACGTCACCTGCTGAGTGCCGGTAGCCGCATTTGCGCTGGCTACGGCCTGACTGGGTGAGTTTGGCAGCCATGCAACTCACAAGCTATTTATCCCTACAGCGCCCATCCAGCAAGCGCACCCTACTCTTATTTAGAGAGCGGCTTGAGCAACTCCTGCAAATCGCTTTCAGAAAACAGCGGCTGCTTGCGCCCCACCGAGCCGCTGTACATGCTGTCGGCCAGCGCGGCTTTGCGCTCTTGCAGCGCCAGGATGCGTTCCTCAATCGTGCCCTGCGCCACCAGCTTGACCACCCACACGCTTTTGGTCTGGCCGATGCGGTGCGCGCGGTCGGTGGCCTGGTTTTCCACCGCCGGATTCCACCACGGGTCGTAGTGGATCACGGTGTCGGCTTGTGGCAGGTTCAGGCCCACGCCACCGGCTTTCAGGCTGATCAAAAACAGCGGTACTTCGCCGCTGGTGAACTGGTTGATCAGGTCGTCGCGCTTTTGACTTTGGCCGGTAAGCTTCACCCACTTGATGTTGCGCTGCGCCAGCTCGGCTTCTATCAGCGTCAGCATGGTGGTGAACTGCGAGAACAGCAGAATGCGTCGTCCCTCTTTGAGCATTTCAGGCAGCATGGTCATCAACTGCTCCAGCTTGGCCGACGTGGTCACTTTTTTGGCAGCGGCCAGTTTGACCAGATGCGGGTCGCAGCAGACTTGGCGCAGTTTCAGCAGCGCGTCCAGAATGGTGATTTGCGATTTGGCCAGGCCTTTGGCGTCAAGCGCCTCGCGCACGGTTTTTTCCATGCCCAACCGGATGGTTTCGTACAGGTCGGCCTGCTTGCCCGAGAGCTCCACGCGCATGATGGTTTCCACCTTGGGCGGCAGCTCGTCGGCGACCAGCGCCTTGGTGCGGCGCAGCATGAACGGTGTGACGCGCGCGCGCAGCTGGAACATGGCCTCGGGGTCGCCCTGCTTTTCAATGGGCTTGCGAAACAGCTCGGTAAAGCGCTTCTGGCTGCCCAGAAAACCGGGCATCAAAAAGTGGAACAGACTCCAGATTTCACCCAGGTTGTTTTCCATCGGTGTGCCAGAGAGACACAGGCGGTGGCGGGCTTTGAGCTCGCTGGCCACCTCGGCCGCGTGGGTGTTGGCGTTTTTGATGTTTTGCGCTTCGTCCAGCGCCACCAGGTGCCATTGGCCCTGCAGCCAGCCTTCGCGGTCGCGCGGCAGCAGCGAATAAGGCGCGATAACGATGTCGTGGTCGTGCGTGCTGCCAGTCACTTCGTGCCGGTCGGCACCGTGGATGACCAGCGCGCGCAGATCCGGGCAAAAGCGTTCGGCCTCGCGCTTCCAGTTGCCCATCAGGCTCACCGGCGCAATGATCAGCGCCGGGTGCGTCAGGCGGCCGGCGTCTTTTTCGATCTGGATGTGCGCCAGCGTTTGCAGCGTTTTGCCCAGCCCCATGTCGTCGGCCAAGATGCCCGCCAGCCCGTATTCACGCAGAAACTGCAACCAGTTCACGCCCTGTTGCTGGTAGGGGCGCAGCTGGGCTTTCACGCTGGTGGGTAGTGCCACTTCGGGCAGTTCGGTACGCCCGCTCAAGCGCTGCACCATCTCGCGCAGGTGCTGTGCACCGGCCCACACCGCGCCTTCGCCCAGGCTGGCGGCAGTGCGCATGGCGTCCATGCGCGAGAGTTTCAGGCTGTCGCCCGAAAAGTCGTGGTCGCGGTCGCCCACCAGCTCCAGCAGGGCGCCCAGCCAGGGTTTCAGGTTGTCGCTGGGCACCCGGATGAAACCGCCCGCAGGCGCGGACAGGTACAAATAGGGCGGCAAGTCGGGCAGGCCGGTGGTGGCGTCGCGCGGGCTTTGCGCAGCAGTGGCAATCAGACTGGGCAGCATCGGCAGGATGTTGTGGCGCACGCCGTTGATCTCGATGCCCAAGCTCAGGTCAAACCAGGGCGAGGTGGCTTCGTCGTCGCCCTGGTGTTGCAGGGCCACGTCCAGTGCGTCAGCGTGGCTGATCCAGTCTTGCAAGCTGTCGTCCAGCGTGACTTCAAAGCCGGCATCGCGCAGCGCGGCGTAGTCGCTGTCTGCCCATTGCAGCCAGGTTTGCTGTGCCCCGGCACCGGTCATGCCAAACACGCCCGCGCGCAGGCTGGTCAGCCCCAGGTCCATCAGCAAGGCCATCATTTCCAGCTCGACCTGCGCGTCGCGTTGCAGCAGCACGCGCCCCTGCGCGGTTTCAAGCACCACGGTCTGACCCTGGCCCACCCACCAGCCACGGTGCTCGCCGTAGGCAAAACGCAAGGTGGCCTGGATCAGCCCGCAGCTTGCAACGTCTTGCGGTGCGCTGGGGTGCAGCTGCAGGCAGGCGCGCGGCGTCAGGCCAGACAACGTGGGCATGGGTTCAATGACGGGCGGCAGCGGCACCGGCCCAAGTTGTTGCACCAGCTCGTTTTGCAACGCCTTGAGGGCCTGCGCTTGCATTGCAGGTGCCTTGAGCAAGGCCGTGACCTGCCCCATGCTCATGCCGTGCACATCCACCGGGCCGCACAGACTGTTGGCCGCGTCCAGATACAGCGGGGGGGTGTTCAGGCAGAGTTTGGCTTCACTGTGGGTCAACCGGGCGCGCAGCGCCCACATGTCTTCTGCCGATTGTGCTGTGGTGACTTCGTGCCAGGCCCAGCTGATGGGTTGCGACGCGCCCCACTGCACCGGGTTACCCAGCGCGCCCTTGCCGTCGCTGATGTACAGCCGCCCGGTACTGGCTGCTTTTTGCAGTGCCTCCACACCGTACTTGCCCTCGGGCGTCACTTTGGATTTGTTGCTGTAGCTGTAGTAATAGCCGCTGCCCACGCTGGGCAGCGCCTTCATCAGTTGCAATACGTCGTGGTCGGCTTCAGAGGCCAGGTCAAACACCGGTTGGCCTTTTTCCGGGAAAAAGCGCATCGACTTGGGCTTGGCCCAGCCGCCTGCCACTTTGGGGTAAGACAGCATCACCTCCAGCATCAGCTGCGGGCTGGCGCTTTGCGGCCCCTGGATCGTCAGCATGTACAAAAATTGCTCGTGTCGCTCGGCTTGCGGGCTGCGTTGGGCAACCGGGTTGGCCTGCGCCTGGTTGCTGCGCTCCACCTCTTTAAGCCAGCGCATCACCTGCGCCTGGGCTTCCAGCCGGGCGATTTCCTTCACACGCTCTTCGAGCATCTTGCGCTGCGCCTGCGCTTGCTCTGAGGTCATGGCCTTGGGCGCGGGACGCGCGGGTGGGGCCTGGCCCAGCAGTTGCGCGCCTTTGTAGGCGGCCTTGATCAACAGCGCCACGCCGTGCTTGCATTGGTAGCCTACCGGGCAGGTGCAGTCGCTGTCCCATTCCAGCACCTGGCCGTTAGCGCCGCGCCTGACCTCGATGGACAATTCATACGGGCGGCGCTGGCTGCCCTGCACCTCGCCCAGCAAGAGCCAGTAGTCTTTGAGCGGTTCGATCGTCAGGTCGAGCACGCGCTGGTTGCGGTACAAATCCAGCCCACGCGCGTAGGTGGCGCTGTCGCAGCGCTGCACCAGCGTGGCCAGGTCCAGCCAGAGCCCATGCATGGGTTGATGGTTTGATGCCAAATTGACCTCTAGCCCTTGTCAATCAAGTCTAAATAGCTATGCTAATAATAGCATTATGCACTGGCGTTGGCTAAAGCGTGGCCGGCCTGCTGATCGGCGTGGTAGCTGCTGCGCACCATGGCGCCCACGGCGGCGTGGCTGAAACCCATCTCGTAGGCTTTGGCTTCGAACATCTTGAACACGTCCGGGTGCACGTAGCGTTTGACCGTCAGGTGGGAGGTAGAAGGGGCCAGATACTGGCCAATGGTCAGCATGTTGATGCCGTGCGCGCGCATGTCGCGCATCACGTCCAGAATCTCGTCGTCGGTTTCACCCAGGCCCACCATCAGGCCGCTTTTGGTCGGTACGTCGGGGTGTAGCGCCTTGAATTTTTTCAGCAGGTTCAGGCTGAATTGGTAGTCCGAGCCAGGGCGCGCTTCTTTGTACAGGCGCGGGATGGTCTCCAGGTTGTGGTTCATCACGTCGGGTGGCGCGGCCTTGAGGATTTCGAGCGCGCGGTCGTCGCGGCCGCGAAAGTCGGGTACAAGCACCTCGATTTGCGTCTGCGGCGACTTTTCGCGGATGCTTTGAATGCATGCCACAAAGTGCCCCGCGCCGCCGTCGCGCAAGTCGTCACGGTCCACGCTGGTGATGACCACGTATTTGAGCTTGAGCTGGGCAATGGTGTTGGCCAGGTTGATGGGCTCGTTGGCATCGAGCGGGTCGGGGCGGCCATGGCCGACATCGCAAAACGGGCAGCGCCGCGTGCATTTGTCGCCCATGATCATGAAGGTGGCGGTGCCGTGGCCAAAGCATTCACCAATGTTGGGGCAGCTGGCTTCCTCGCACACGGTCACCAGCTTGTTGGCGCGCAGCACGTCCTTGATTTCATAAAACCGGGTGGTTGGGCTGCCGGCCTTGACGCGAATCCACTCCGGCTTGCGCAGCACCTCACCCTGCACCACCTTGACCGGAATGCGTGACAGCTTGGCGGCAGACTTTTGTTTGGCCGTAGCGTCGTAGAGCTCGGCGCTTTGGGGTTCGCGTACCGTGTTGGATTCTTTTGAGGTATTCATAAGCTGCTTGTTGGGTTGCCACTGCGAGCGTAGCGCGGCAGTCCATGCATTGGTTTGCAATGGATTGCCTTGCTGCATTTGCAATGACGGCATCAGGGGGCAAGGTAAGCCGAAAGTTTTTTGCTGAACACGTCAGCCACTTCTCGCCAGCTTGCAGAAACGCCGATTGTAAAAAGGTCCACAGTTTGCAGCCCCTGGTAACCGCAGGGGTTGATGCGCGAGTAGGGTTCCAGGTCCATCGCCACGTTCAGCGCCACGCCGTGGTAGGTGCAGTTGCGACTGACCTTGATACCTAAAGCGCCGATTTTGCCCAGGCCTTCAAAATTGGGGTCAGAGCCGTTCCGCTGCGCGGCCGGATCCGACCCCGATTTAGAAGGTCGTTGTGGCAGCAGCGCGTGGCCGGCCGGGTCGTCCAGCCGCACATAAATGCCGGGCGCACCCGCCACGCGGTGGCCGGTTACGCCAAAGTGCAGCAGTGTGCGGATCACCGCCTCTTCAATGCGATAGACGTATTCCTTGACGAAATAGCCACGGCGTTTCAAGTTCAGCAACGGGTAAGCCACCACCTGCCCCGGGCCGTGGTAAGTGACCTGGCCGCCCCGGTTGGTTTGCACCACGGGGATGTTTCCGGGGTTGAAGATATGCTCTTTTTTGCCCGCCAGCCCTTGTGTATAAACCGGAGTGTGCTCGCATATCCATAGTTCGTCAGGGGTGCTGTCGGTACGCGCCGCCGTAAAGTCCTGCATAGCCGCGTAGGTGGGCTCGTAAGCCAGTCTGCGTCCCAAGTTAATTGGGGTCAGATTCCAATTATTTTTTTCTGACATGACGTTTGCACCTACAAAACAACCTTGACCAAGGGGTGGGTCGATAGTGTTCGGTACAACTCGTCCAACTGCTCGCGGCTGGAGATGAATGGGGGTCAGAGTCGAATTGTTTTCCATGTCTTTTGCGTCGGATGCGATTTAATTGGAATCTGACCCCCATTAATTGTTCAGCAGCTGGTTGAGTTGGTCGGCTAGGCCGACACCGGCGCGGTCTTTCACCACGTAGCCAAACACGCAGCGCCCGCCGCTGGTGCGCGCCCACAGTTCGCCCACCTGGCGTTTCTCGATCTCATACGGATCATTGAGCAAATGCGCACCCTTGTATTCGATCACGGCGATGCGGCCGTCTGTCAGTTCAGCCACAAAGTCGGGGTAAAAACGCCCGCGTGAGGTGGCCAGGCCAAAGCCGCAGGGGGCGGTGTCGAGGTTGCGCACCCAGTGTTTCACAGCCGGGTGATGGTCCAGCAGCTGGGCGCAGGCAAATTCTTCGCCGCCGTCTTTCAAGTCTGCCAGCACTGGGTAAAAGTGCTTGGCAAACTGGTAGCGCCCGGGGTAGCGCGAGCCCGCGGGTGCCGGGTAACGGTTGGGCTCAAACACCAGCGGGTGCTGCCAGTCGGGCGAAATTTGCCAGGCTTCTTCCAACACCAGCTGGCGAAATTGCGTTTTGGCAGCGCGGTCTTTCAGGTCGCCCACATGGGCTTCAATGTCTTGTGCCAGTTTGAAGCGCGCCTTGGCCAAGGCCACCAGTGACAGGCCTTTTTCATTCAGCAGGTGGTTGACCACCGCAGCAAAGTAGCTGCGGCGCTGGGTTTGGGTGAACTCGGGCAGTTTTTGAAACAGCGACTGGTCTAGCCAGCGCACCAGGTCGTCAGCGGCGATGGTGCTTGAGCCATAGTCAAACGCGATTTGGTTGGCATCGGCTGCGCGCATCTGCACGTGTGCGTCTTTGAGGTAAATCTCAAACGTGTTGGATTGCTCCACCACGTGAAAGCCGGGCAACTGCACTGCGTCGGGGGTGAGCAAGTCCAGCTCCAGGGTCTCCAGCACAGCCTCGCGCTCCAGCGGCCAAAGCTGGCCTTGCGTTGTGGTGCGATACGCCAAGCCGGGCACCGGGGCGAACTGTGCGCCGCGCGAGGCGGGCGCGGCCTGGGCGCATACCAGGGCGTTGTGTTCGGCCACTTTGTCACGCACCTGCGCCTGCTTTTTGGCCCCGCGCACCTGCGCCAGCAGCGCGGTCTCCAGTTCGGCAGAAATCGGGCCATTGACCTGCACGCTGGCGCTGCCTGCCACCTGCACCGCGCTCACCCCAGCCATGCCCAGCAGCTCTGGTGAGGCGGACATTGCTTCAAAAACAGTAGCTACTGGCGCATATTCCACATGGGCTAGAGCCTGATTTGATTCAAACAATGGCAAGCTGGCTTGCTGCACGATCATCGAGGCCACGTCCAGCGCCTCAAAACCCATGTGGTTGATCAGGCGGTCGGCCAGCTCGTGTGCCGCGCTGGAAAACTGGGCCTCGCACACATGGGCGTAGGCCTTGTTCAGCGCCTCGCGCCCACGCCGTTTGGCGTAAGGCATGCGCAGCACGCGGCCCAGCAGCTGCTCGACCGCCGTGGCGCTGGAGAGCTTTTGCAGCGAGCACAGCACGTAGGCAAACGGGCAGTCCCAGCCTTCGCGCAGGGCTTGCACGGTGATGACAAAACGCACCGGGCAAGTGCGTGCGCTCAAGTCCAGGCCGTCCAGCTCACGGGTGTCACCGGTAGCCACCACGATGTGCTCAACCGGAATGTGCAACTCGTCTTGCAGGTACAGGCGCAAGGCTTCTGGTGGCACCTCGTCGTTGACGTTTTGCGCTTGAAACAGCACGATCGGGCGCAGGTAGCCGTTGCCAGCGGCCTCGTCCTTGAGGGCTTCGGCCTCCAGCGCGTTTTGGGTTTGCACGGCGGCAAACACCGCTTGCGGCCAGCCCTGCGGGTGCTCGGCCAGGGCAATCGGCAGCTTGACCATGCTCTCTGCTGCCAGTTCTTGCGCGCTGACGTGGTACAGCACGTTGGTTTTGCCGGGCACGGGGGTGGCGGTCAGCTCCAGAATGATGTTGGGGTTCAGCCGCTTCAAGGCGGTAAAACTCTTGTCGGTTTTGGTGTTGTGTGCCTCGTCCACGATGACGATGGGTTCGTGCAGTGCCAGCCAGTTCACCAGGCTCCAGCGTGGCTGACCGGCAAAGCTTTTCAGGATGCCGCCCTTGCTGTCTGCGGCGGCCTCGTCAGCCGTCACCACCGCGTCGGGCAAGCCGTGCAGCACCTGTAGCCGTGCCTGTGTGCAGCCTTGGAAGTGCCGCTCAAAGCGCTCCGAGAAGCTATAGACGTTGCGCTTGTCGGTGTCGTCAATGCGAAAGCTCTGGATGGTGGCCACCACAATGACGGCACGCTGGCCCCAATCAGACGGCGCAATCTGCGCCACGTCGTCCAACTCACACACCTGCACCCCCGCACCATAGGCCGCCACCAAAGCCTCGCGGTACGGGTGACCAGCCGTTTGCAGGCACTTTAACGCTTGGCTGCGAATGGTGTCGCTGGGCACCAGCCACAGCACCACCGGTGCATCTGATGCCAGCCATTGGCGCGCCAGCAACGGCACGGCGTGTGCCGCCATGATGGTTTTGCCACCACCGGTGGGGATGCGCAGGCACACGCAGGGCACGGCAGCAAACGGTTCCGGGTTGTAGGCGCGGCCACTGAGTTCACCAAACGCCAGCGCCGGGCCCTTAAGCTGCGCCGAACGCGCAAACGCCGTCAAGCTGTCCAGCGCGGCTTGTTGGTACGACTTGAGAGTGAGGGTGGTCATGGGTTAAAACTACGGATAGTTCAAATAAATTTTCAGCGGTTAAACAATTCTAACTATTTGAATTAATTGAATAATTTCTTTTGAAACAGGCAAAAAGTTGTTTAACTAAAAATTTCTTTGTGCCTGTTAAACAACTTTTATTCCTTGATGCGCCAGATAGCGCCCGCACCACGCGCAGGCCCTGTGGGGGCTACTTCGATGAAAACGCCTTCTAAACCACGCAACCGCAAAGCAGTGCGCAAGTTTTTGACTTTGGTTTCTTTTTCCTTAGTTGACAGCACATCAGGCAATTTATTGAGTACGAGCTGGCGTAGCTGATCCCCAGTCGCTGGACCAAGTCGCAGCCGCTTCAGAATGGTTCGTTTGTAATGTTCGTCGTCAAAACCCTTGTTTAGCACGTATTGGTTTTGTGTATTGGTGACTTTGGCGACCACGGCACTGACAAAGAAGTTGGGTTTGCGTCCCTCGATCAATTTGGCTTTGCGCAGCAGACTTGCTTGCTCGTCGGCTACCTTGAGTTTCTTTTGCACTCGGTCTAGCCAGATAACCTGCTCCATGGGCAAGTCCGTATGCTCCATCAATAACCGACTGTAATTCTCATCAATCTGCTGGCCATAGATGTTGAACACGGTCTCGGCGCGTGTCGACCCTTCATAGTCCGGCAACGGCAAGTAGCGCTTGCGCTGGCTGGTCACCATGTCGCGGATACCGTAGCCACCTTTGTCGATCATGCCGATGTTGTTCATGGCAACCGCTAACCAGTTGTTGCGGTACACGCTGGGCGTACGCTCGCCGGTGAAATAGTCTTCGGGTTTGCCATCCACAAAGCCGCCCAGGTTGCTCAGGCGCAGCCGTCCCACCGTTTCCAGCACCACAATGCGCCCGGCCTGTTCGTAATCTTGATGTGCGATGCAGTTGTGCAGGCCCTCCAGGATGACTTTGATGTCATAGCGGGGCAACTCGATGGCCAGTAACTCTGTCGCCGGGAACAGCTTGATGTTGGGGTTGCGGATGTGCTGCCCCACCTCTGTGGTTGTGAGCAAAAACGGTGGGCCAAAATGCTTGGCAATACGCTCGTCGGGCACTTTCCAGGTGATTTCGGCGGTGCTGTTGGGCAGCAGCCCCACGCTCTGGGGCAGACCCAGCAATAGCAAGGCCGTGCGGGTGATCTTGCCGTGCAGGGTGATCTTGGCACGGTCCAGAAACTCTTCGGTACTCCATCCCGTGATTTCCCCAGCCCAGCGCTCCTGCTGGTGCTTGGCGGCAAATTTTTCTCTGGCCTTGGCAATGGCCGTCACATCCAGATCGGCCAAGGTCGCGTTAGGCACCAGCTCTGCACTCCAGTCCTGGCCTGCGATCAGCTCCGTCAAAATGCCGCGCAGGCGGTCTGGTCGCAATTCCACCAGACTGTCGCCATCGCGCTGCCACGCCTTGTCATGCGCGTGCACCGGTTGCCTGGGCGCATGGTGTGGCACATGCACCAGCCAGACCACCGCGCCGGTATCGCTGGCTTGCAAGGCTTCCACGCTCAGCCCCACGGAGGGCAGACCGGGCGTTTTGCCCAGGATTCGGTGGATGATGTTCTCTGGCGTGTAGTCGGCAAAGTCCTGAATGCCAGTGACGGCCAACGATTTGTCCTTGACGCCAATCACGACGCAGCCACCGTCCATATTGGCCAGCGCCGATACATACGACACCAGGTCTTCACCCTTTCGGCCGGAAATGTTGGACTTCAGGCTGGCCCATTCCTTCCACTCCACGCGTTCATCTTCTTGCGGAAAACGCGCTCTGATAAAGGCTTGCAAGTCTTTTGCGGTCATGTTGCTGTTCATCGCTACCGTGCTTTCACGTCATACGGAATGTGCTTGAAGCTCACATTCGCCAACGTCAGGCGCTGCGCCCCCAGGCGGCAGGCTTCGCCAAACACCAGCAGCGGCACGCTGGCAGCGGCCGCACCATGCACTTGGGCGTGCAGCGCCAGCAAGGCATCGAGCACCGCCTGGGTGAGCACATTGCCGCTGGCCGGGCGCTTGTCTTTGAGGATGCCATTGAACAACAGGTAGATTGAGCACTGTGCCGTTTTTATAGAAGAAATAGGGCTATAGCCCTTGTTTTCATTGCTTGAGCAGCTATTGAAAATGTAGTGTGTTCCAAGGTAGGGTGTGCCTGGCCGGGCTTGCTTCGCCGGTGCATTGGCCGCATCACCGGGGTCGGTTGGGTTTGCGTTGCCCGCCCATGCACTGCCGGTTTCCTGCTGCCAGATGAACGCCGCCAGCGTGGCAAAACGCACGTCGGGGTGGATGCGGCCGTGTGCATCAAACACCAGTGCGCCCAGACGCATGAAGCGAAAGCCACCACCGTTCCATGTGCCCGCCTCAGCAAACAAGGCACCTGTAGTGCTGGCATCGTTGGCGTTTGGCCCCCAGCCGACGGCTTTGCTGATGCCGCCCTGCTCGCCATCGATGACTTTTTGCAGGCGCGGCAGGCAGTGCGTGGCGGCGTGTTCACCCATCTCGATGCCGATCCAGCGGCGGCCCATTTTGTGCGCCACGGCAGCGGTGGTGCCGGAGCCGAGGAAGCTGTCTAGGACGAGGTCGCCTTGGTTAGTGGCGATATGGAGGATGCGCTGAAGGAGACGTTCGGGTTTGGGGGTATCAAAAGCGTTGTCGCCTCCAAACAAAACCATTACTTCTTTTTTAGACTCATCGGTGTGTCCGACCTCTTCATGGGGCCACCATGTCCATGGAACAAGCCCTTCAACTTCCGATAAATATCGCAGAACTCCAGGCTGGGAGTCTCCGTTTTTCCCAAAAAATACAGTTCTGCTCTGAACGTATGACAAATACTTCGGTTCGAGTACAGCCCAGTGCCGACCTGCCGAAGGGTAGACCACCTTTCCGCTGGGTGTAGTGATCGGGTACTGCTGGTTTGGGCGCAGACCAGCGCCAGTCATGGGAACAAGACGCCACGGGCCTTTGGGGTCATTGTTGGGATTCTTGTAAGCTGAGCGAGTTTTTTCGTCAGGTTCGACGCGATTACGAGCTTGTTTGAATAATTCGGGATTCCGTGCGTAACAAAGAACGTTGTCATGAACGTCACCAAGTGCTGAATTATTGTCGCGGGAATAGCGTTTCTGCCAAACCACATTCGCCACAAAATTCCCCCGCCCAAACACCTCATCCATCAGCACCTTGAGGTAATGCCCCTCGTTGTCGTCAATCGTGACCCAGATCGAGCCATCGTCGCGCAGCAGCTTGCGTAACAGTTGCAGGCGCGGCAGCATCATGGAAAGCCATTGGGCGTGCTCCAGGTTGTCGTCGTAATGCTCAAACGCGCTGCGCGTGTTGTACGGTGGGTCAATAAAAATGCATTTGACCTGTCCCCGGTAAAACGGCAGCAGTGCTTTGAGCGCTTCGAGGTTGTCGCCCTGAATCAGCAGGTTGTCAGCGCTGGGCGTGCCATGGGCAGACACCTGCTCCAGCAGCCGGTAGGGCACTTGGTCGGCGCTCGTGAAAGCGGCGGCACGGTTAAGCCAGTCAAGTGTGGGCATGGTTACAGCACCACTTTCACCAGCGGATGCGTGGACAGCGTACGGTACAGCTCGTCAAGCTGCGCGCGGCTGGTGGCGTTGATGGTGATCGTCACGCCCAGGTAGTTGCCGCCCTTGCTGGGGCGCAGCGTCACCGTGGTGGCGTCAAAGCCGGGGTCGAACTGCTGCGCGATGTGCGTGATGGCGGCGACCAGTTGCTCGTTTTGGACGCCCATGACCTTGATGGGAAAGGCGCAGGGGTACTGGATCAGGCTGGGCTGATCGGCGTCGGGTGGCGGTGGGCTGGAAGTATTCATCAGTGACTTGATAGAGGTCAATATACGGTGGCGGTCGCTCGGCGCTTTTTCCCTATAATCGCGGGCTGAACTGACTGGGCGGCGCCTGTAAAGTAAGCGTAATGTAAATGGGGACAATAGCACCTTCAAGTCAGCAGGACTCTGGATTCGATGAAGCAGAGCCTGTTTTTGTCCCCCTGACACAAGCGCAGATTGCGGCTGTCAAGGCTGCTAACCCTGTAACGTCGCCCTGGTGGGTGGTGTTGTTTCAGTTGGTTCTTGGGTCGGTCGCGGTGCTGCTGGCGCTGGTTTTCTTCAGCAAGTCGGTGGCGCTGTCGCTGGCTTGCGGTGTGTTGGCGGTGCTGCTTCCGGCAGCGTTGTTTGCGTGGGGGCTGACCAGTCGGTTTGCCAAAGCCAATGTGGGTACGGCGGTGATGAGCTTCTTTGTTTGGGAGCTGGTCAAGATTGTGATGACGTTGGGTGTGCTGATGGCGGCCCAGCGTCTGGTGAAAGATTTGAGTTGGCCAGCCATGCTGGTTGGCTTGGTGCTCACCCTGAAGGTGTATTGGTTGGCGCTAGCGTTCAAACGCAAGCCCCAAGCCGGTACCAAGGGTTAACGCTTAACGGCAAAAGTAACTGATCAAAGAGACACTGATGGCTGCTGAAGAACACGCTGTAAAAGAAGTTTTGACCGCCGGTGACTATATTGGTCACCATCTGCACCACTTGCAAACTGGCAAACAGTCGGGTGTGATTGACATGTCGGTGTTCAATCTGGATTCGATTTTTTGGTCGGTGCTGCTGGGTTGCCTGGGTATGTGGGTGATGTGGCGTGTGGCCAAGAGCGTCACGGCGGGCGTGCCAGGGCGCATGCAGGCCGCCGTCGAGATTTTGCTTGAAATGGTGGACACCCAGGCCAAGGGCATCATTCACAATGCCGAGTCGCGCAAGTTTGTCGGCCCCTTGGCGCTGACCGTATTTGTCTGGGTTTTTCTGCTCAATTCCATGGACTTTTTGCCGGTGGATTTGCTGCCCGGTCTATGGAAAATGATCTACGGCGCAGCCGGTGGTGAACCGGAGCATGCCTACATGCGCGTAGTGCCCACCGCCGACCTTTCCACCACGCTGGCCATGTCCAGTTCGGTGCTGCTGGTTTGCCTGTACTACAACATCAAAATCAAGGGCGCTGGCGGCTGGGCGCATGAACTTGTCACAGCGCCGTTCGGCACCAGTAAAAATCCCCTGTTTGCGCTCATCCTGGGCATTCTGAACTTCAGCATGCAGATGATCGAATTCACCGCCAAAACCGTTTCTCACGGCATGCGGCTGTTTGGCAACATGTACGCCGGCGAGCTGGTGTTCATGCTGATCGCGCTCATGGGTGCGGTCGGTTTTGGCTCTGCCACGGGTATCGCCCTGTGGGTCGGGCATTTGGTGGCGGGTCTGGGTTGGGCCATCTTTCACATTTTGATTGTCGCCCTGCAGGCCTTCATCTTCATGATGTTGACCCTGGTCTATGTGGGCCAGGCGCACGATCATCACTAACAGTTTGTCGGTCGGTTTCTTTTTCTTTTTCTTTTCAACTTGAATCCATAGGAGCTTTAAATGGAAAACGTGCTTGGTTTGGTGGCGTTGGCTGCTGGTTTGATCATTGGTCTGGGCGCTGTCGGTGCTTGTATTGGTATTGGCATCATGGGTAGCAAATACCTTGAAGCCGCTGCGCGTCAACCTGAGTTGATGAATGAACTGCAAACCAAAATGTTCTTGCTCGCCGGTCTGATCGACGCTGCGTTCCTGATCGGTGTGGGTATTGCGATGATGTTTGCATTTGCCAATCCGTTTGTTATTCACGTTGGTTGATTTTTTCGCCTTTCACAAACTAGAGAGGTGTTGTTGTGAGTATTAACGCAACCTTCTTCGCGCAGCTGGCGGTGTTTTTCATGCTGGTGATGTTCACGATGAAATTCGTGTGGCCACCGATTGCAAAAGCACTGGACGAACGCGCGCAGAAAATCGCAGAGGGTCTGGCTGCTGCCGACAAGGCGCGCTCTGAGCTATCGTCGGCCAACCAGCGGGTTGAAGCCGAGCTGGTCAAGTCGCGCACCGAAACCGCTGGCCGCCTGGCCGACGCCGAGCGCCGCGCGCTGACGATCATCGAAGAAGCCAAGGCCAAAGCGGCGCTAGAAGCGGTCAAGATCGTGGCTGCCGCCAAGGAAGAGGCCCAGCAGCAAACCGTGAAGGCGCGTGAGGCCCTGCGCGAGCAAGTGGCCGCACTGGCCGTCAAGGGTGCCGAGCAAATCTTGCGCAAGGAAGTCAACGCTGGCGTCCACGCTGATTTGCTCAACCGCCTGAAGACCGAGCTTTAAGAGAACGCCATGGCCGAACTTGCCACTATTGCCCGCCCTTACGCTGAGGCCTTGTTCAAGGCCAGTGCAGCCAATCCCCAAGCGGTGCTGGTCTGGCTCGACGAACTGGCTCGTGTAGCTGCCGAACCGCAGTTGCTGCAGTTTGCCGACAGCCCCAAGGCCACCAGCGAACAGGTCTATGGCGTGATCGCCGGTGTCGTCAAGGCAGCGCTGGACGCCCATGCCCAAAACTTTTTGCGCATGCTCATTGCCAACAACAGGCTGGCTTTTGTGCCTGAAGTAGCGGTGCAGTACCGCGCGCTGGTGAATGCCCAAAGCGGCTCGTCTGACGCAGTGGTCTATAGCGCTTTCCCGATCGACGGGGCTGCGTTGGCGCAAACTGCCGAGGTGCTTGAGCGCAAATTTGGCCGCAAGCTCCATGTGTCTGTGGTGCTGCAGCCCGAGCTGATTGGCGGCGTACGGGTCGTCGTAGGTGATGAGGTTCTTGACACATCGGTCAAGGCTCGTCTTGAACAAATGAAAGTGGCATTGACGGCGTAAGGCTCTGGCCTGCACCGTGTGCCCATTTAATGAAAGAAGGAAAGAGTCATGCAACTCAATCCCGCAGAAATTTCTGAACTGATCAAGAGCCGCATCGAGGGCTTGTCCGCCAGCAGCGACGTGCGCAACCAGGGCACCGTGGTGACGGTGACCGACGGCATCTGCCGCATTCACGGCCTGTCCGAGGTGATGCAGGGCGAAATGCTCGAATTCCCCGCTGGCTCCGATGGTCAGCCCACGTATGGTCTGGCGCTCAACCTCGAGCGCGACTCGGTGGGCTCGGTGATTCTGGGCGAATACGAACACATTTCTGAAGGCGACACGGTCAAGTGCACCGGCCGTATTCTTGAAGTGCCGGTGGGCCCCGAGCTCAAAGGCCGAGTGGTCAACGCGCTGGGCCAGCCGATTGACGGCAAAGGCCCCATCAACGCCAAGATGACCGACGTGATCGAAAAGGTCGCGCCGGGCGTGATTGCGCGCCAGTCGGTGGATCAGCCCATGCAGACCGGTCTGAAGTCGATTGACTCGATGGTGCCGATCGGTCGTGGCCAGCGCGAGCTGATCATTGGCGACCGCCAGACCGGCAAGACCGCGGTGGCGATTGACGCCATCATCAACCAGAAGGGTCAGAACATGACCTGTATCTACGTTGCCATCGGTCAAAAAGCCTCCAGCGTCAAGAACGTGGTGCGTGCGCTGGAGCAAGCGGGTGCCATGGAATACACCATTGTGGTGGCGGCCACGGCATCTGAGTCTGCTGCCATGCAGTACGTCAGTGCCTACTCTGGCTGCACCATGGGCGAGTACTTCCGTGACCGTGGTGAAGACGCGTTGATCATTTATGACGACCTGTCCAAGCAGGCGGTGGCGTATCGCCAGGTGTCCTTGTTGTTGCGCCGCCCGCCAGGCCGCGAAGCCTACCCGGGCGACGTGTTCTACCTGCACAGCCGTTTGCTCGAACGTGCTGCGCGCGTGAACGCCAAGTACGTGGAAGACTTCACCAAGGGTGAAGTCAAGGGCAAGACCGGTTCGCTTACCGCCCTGCCGATCATTGAAACGCAAGCCGGTGACGTGTCTGCGTTTGTGCCCACCAACGTGATTTCCATCACCGACGGCCAGATCTTCCTGGAAACCAGTCTGTTCAACGCCGGTATCCGCCCCGCCATCAACGCCGGTATCTCGGTGTCTCGCGTCGGTGGCGCCGCCCAGACCAAGCTGATCAAGGCATTGTCCGGTGGTATCCGTACCGACCTGGCGCAGTACCGCGAACTGGCTGCTTTTGCCCAGTTTGCCTCAGACCTGGACGAGGCCACGCGCAAGCAGCTTGACCGTGGTGCGCGCGTGACCGAACTGCTCAAGCAGCCGCAATACAGCCCGTACCCCATTTCCATCATGGCGGCCACCCTGTTTGCCGTGAACAAAGGTTACCTGGACGACGTGGAGCTCAAGAAAGTGCTGTCGTTCGAGCACGGGCTGCATGCTTACCTGAAAGACAAGCACGCTGCGTTGCTGGCCAAGCTGGAAGCCGCCCGCGCCATGGACAAGGACGCCGAGGCTGAACTTAATTCTGCGGTTGCTGCGTTCAAGAAAACGTTTGCCTGAAGTCACCTGACACCACACGGAGACTGATATGGCAACCGGCAAGGAAATACGCGGCAAGATCGCCAACTTTGAGAGCACCAAGAAGATCACCAAGGCGATGGAGATGATTTCCGTCTCCAAGATGCGCAAGGCGCAAGAGCGCATGCGCAGCGCCCGCCCGTACGCTGACAAGGTGCGCAACATTGCAGCGCACCTGGGTGCGGCCAACCCCGAATACGTGCACCCGTTCATGAAGCGCAACGACGCCAAGTCGGCGGGCATGATCGTGGTGACCACCGACAAGGGCTTGTGCGGTGGCTTGAACACCAACGTGCTGCGCGGTGTCACCAACATGCTGCGCGACCAGCAGGCTGCAGGTGGGACCACCCGCGCAGTGGCCATTGGCAACAAGGGCCTGGGTTTTCTGAACCGCATTGGTGCCAAGGTGGTGGCACAGGTGACCCAACTGGGCGACCGCCCGCACCTCGAGCGCCTGATCGGCCCGGTCAAGGTGCTGCTGGACGCTTATGCCGCCGGTGAAGTCAACGCGGTTTACATCACCTACACGCGTTTCATCAACACCATGAAGCAAGAAGTGGTGATGGAACAGTTGCTGCCCCTGAGCCGGCTGCAGATGGCTGAAGACGCGCGTACCAGCGAAGCGGCCACGGGTCAAAAGCACAGCTGGGACTACCTGTACGAGCCTGACGCGCAGTCGGTCATCGACGACCTGATCGTGCGCTATGTGGAGGCACTGGTGCTGCAGGCGGTGGCTGAAAACATGGCCTCTGAACACGCTGCGCGCATGGTCGCCATGAAGGCCGCCACCGACAACGCGGGTAACGTGATTGGTGAACTCAAGCTGGTCTATAACAAGACGCGGCAGGCGGCGATCACCAAAGAATTGTCGGAAATCGTGTCGGGCGCAGCGGCGATTGCGGCCTGATCCCAACCTGGCGAATTAGCAAGATTTAAATTTATTGGAGCAACAAGCAAATGGCTCAAGCAAACACCAACGCTGCCGTCCAAGGCAAGATCGTCCAGTGCATCGGCGCTGTGGTTGACGTGGAATTTCCGCGTGACCACATGCCCCATATTTACGACGCGCTCAAACTCGAAGGCTCGGCCCTCACCCTTGAAGTACAGCAGCAGCTTGGCGACGGCATTGTGCGTACCATCGCGCTGGGGTCTTCTGACGGCTTGCGTCGCGGCCTGATGGTGTCCAACACCGGCAATGCCATTCAAGTGCCGGTAGGTACTGCCACACTCGGTCGCATCATGGACGTGCTGGGTAACCCGATTGACGAGCGCGGCCCGGTCAACGCGGCCCTGCACATGTCGATCCACCGCAAGGCGCCGGTCTATGACGAACTCAGCCCCTCGCAAGAACTGCTGGAAACCGGTATCAAGGTGATTGACCTGGTGTGCCCGTTTGCCAAAGGCGGCAAAGTGGGTCTGTTCGGCGGTGCCGGTGTGGGCAAGACCGTGAACATGATGGAACTCATCAACAACATCGCCAAGGCGCACAGCGGTTTGTCGGTGTTTGCCGGTGTGGGTGAACGCACCCGTGAAGGCAACGACTTCTATCATGAAATGATGGACTCCGGCGTGGTCAACAAAGACAACCTGGGCGAATCCAAAGTGTCCATGGTCTATGGCCAGATGAACGAGCCCCCGGGCAACCGTCTGCGCGTTGCGCTGACCGGTCTGACCATTGCCGAATCGTTCCGCGACGAAGGCAAAGACGTGCTGTTCTTTGTGGACAACATCTACCGCTACACGCTGGCCGGTACCGAAGTGTCCGCGCTGCTCGGTCGTATGCCGTCTGCCGTGGGATATCAGCCCACGCTGGCTGAAGAAATGGGCCGCCTGCAAGAGCGCATTACCTCCACCAAGGTGGGTTCTATCACGTCCATTCAGGCTGTGTACGTGCCGGCCGATGACTTGACCGACCCCAGCCCTGCCACCACCTTCGCCCACTTGGACTCCACCGTGGTGCTCAGCCGTGACATTGCCTCGCTGGGTATCTACCCGGCGGTGGACCCGCTTGATTCCACCAGCCGTCAGCTCGACCCGAACGTGGTGGGCCTGGACCACTACGAAACCGCGCGCGCTGTGCAAGGCACGCTGCAGCGCTACAAAGAACTGCGCGACATCATCGCCATCTTGGGGATGGACGAACTGGCCCCTGAAGACAAGCTCACCGTGGCGCGTGCCCGCAAGATCCAGCGTTTCTTGTCACAGCCGTTCCACGTGGCCGAAGTGTTTACCGGTACGCCTGGCAAGTACGTTAGCCTGGCTGAAACCATCCGCGGCTTCAAGATGATCGTCGCCGGTGAATGCGACCACCTGCCAGAACAAGCGTTCTACATGGTGGGCACCATCGACGAAGCGTTTGAAAAGGCCAAGAAAGTCTGATGACTTTGCGGGACAGATATTTAGCTCTGTCCCCAACTGATTAGGAAAAATATGAACACGATTCACGTTGATGTGGTCAGTGCCGAAGAGTCCATCTTCTCTGGCGAGGCGCGCTTTGTGGCCTTGCCCGGTGAAGCGGGTGAACTGGGCATCTATCCGCGCCACACGCCACTGATTACCCGCATCAAGGCGGGCTCGGTGCGCATCGAGATGGCCGACGGCGGTGAAGAGTTTGTGTTTGTCGCTGGCGGCATCCTTGAGGTGCAGCCCACGGGTGTGACGGTGCTCTCAGACACCGCCATTCGTGGCAAAGACCTAGACGACGAAAAGGCCAACCAAGCCAAGCAGGCCGCTGAAGACGCGATCAAAAATGCCAAAACCGATCTGGACTTGGCCAAGGCCACGTCCGAGCTGGCTGTCATGGCAGCGCAGATTGCGGCCTTGCGTAAATACCGCGGCAAGAAATAACGGCTATCTGCATCCAACAAAAAACCGCCTTGCATGGCGGTTTTTTATTGGGGCTTGCAGCCATACCTGAAGGACGTCACCCCAGCAGTGGCCGGTCGGGCAGTTCATTGGGGTTGTGCGCATTCGGATCCAGCGCAAAGTGCTGGCGCAACAAGCGGTTGACGGCGTCCACCGCCTGCGTCAGCCCGGCCTCAAACTGGCCGGCCTGGAACGCGGCAGACATCTGCGCAACCAATGCCGGCCAGGTGTCTGCACTCACGCGCTGCGCCAGCCCACGGTCCGCCACAATTTCAATCTGCCGCTCGGCCAGCAGCAGGTAAATCAGCACGCCGTTGTTGTGCTCTGTGTCCCACACGCGCAGCTTGCCAAACATCGACAGTGCGCGTTGGCGGGTGATGGTCTTGGTATCTGCGCGCAGCCACAGGTAGCTCAGCGGCAAGCCCGCTTCAATGTAAATGCGGATTTCGCCACTGTGCCCTGTTTCACTGGTCGCCACCTGGCGCGTGAGCTTGTCCAGCACAGCAGGCGGGCAGGCGCGCTCGGCCGCATCATCGGGCATCCAGCGGTGGCGCAGCAGCCTTGCGATTCTTTGCAACATCACCAGCCTCCTGAGGCGCCACCGCCTCCAAAATCACCCCCGCCGCCAGAGCTGAAGCCGCCGCCACCGGCTCCGCCAAATCCGCCACTGTGTCCGCCAAAGCCACCATAGCCTGAACCGCCGTGTCCACCGCGCCCCACGCCTGACGCCATGGGTGAGCGCTCGATGAGCGCAAACACCATGGCCGCCATCCCTGCCAGTATCGCCAGCACCAGGCTGCTGGTGATAACCATGGCAATGACGCCTGCTACGCCCCCGGTGGCCATCGAGCCCAACTGGTTGCCCATGATGCGCTTGGTTACCGCCCCCACCACCGGCACGGCGATGAACATGAAAATACCCAGCTCCATCCAGTCAAAACCCGGCTTGCCAGGCGCCGGGGTTTGCGCCGGTGTGGGCAAGGCCTCGCCGCTGATCAGTGCCTGGATGCGCGTCAGCCCAGCGTCCAGGCCGCCAGCAAAGTCGCCCTCGCGAAAGCGCGGCGTGATCAGGCCGTCGATGATGCGCTTGGCCTCTAGGTCAGGGATGGCGCCTTCGAGCGTCTTGGCCACCTCGATGCGCAGCTTGCGGTCTTGCATGGCGGCTACCAGCAGCAGGCCGTCGCCCAACTCCTTGCGCCCGATCTTCCAGTCGTTGGCGACACGGTTGGCATAGGCGGCAACATCTTCGGGCTGCGTGCTGGGTACCAGCAACACCACCACCTGCGCGCCGCGTGCTTGCTCAAACGCAACCAGCTTGGCGTCCAGCGCCTGGCGTTGCGGCTCCGACAGCGTGCCACTCTGGTCGATGACGTGCGCCGTCAGCGCTGGTACGGGCGCCTGCGCCCACGCACCTGCGCCAAAGGTGCAGGCCCACAGCAGCGCCAGCCAAGACATCGCGCGGCGCACGAGGCCCAGTCGCGCAGTCTGGCAGGTCAACACGAACATCAGGGGCAGCCCGGTTATTTTTTGTTGAAATCCACCGTGGGCGGTGCCGAGATGGCCGCCTCGTTCTGCACGCTGAAGTTGGGCTTGGGCGGGTAGCTGAACACCATGGCGGTCAGGTTGCTGGGGAAGCTGCGCGCCAGCACGTTGTAGTCCTGCACACTCTTGATGTAGCGGTTGCGCGCCACCGTGATGCGGTTTTCGGTGCCTTCGAGTTGCACGCGCAGGTCACTGAAACCCTGATTGGCTTTCAGGTTGGGGTAGCGCTCCACCGTGACCATCAGGCGACTCAGCGCCGAGCCCAACTCGCCCTGCGCGGCCTGGAACTTGGCAAACGCGTCCGGGTTGTTCAGCACCTCGGGCGTGACCTGCATTGACGTGGCTTTGGCGCGCGCCTCAATCACCTTGGTGAGCGTTTCCTGCTCAAAGTTGGCCTCGCCCTTGACGGTGGCGACGATATTGGGTACCAGATCGGCACGGCGCTGGTACTGGTTAAGCACTTCGCTCCAGGCTGATTTGGTCTGTTCGTCCAGGCGTTGAAAATCGTTGTAGCCGCAGCCACTGAGTAGCAGCACAGCCATTGCGATCAAAAACCAGCGTTTCATGAATACCTCCGCTTAAAAAAAGACAACGGTAGCACAGTCCATCCGGCAACAATCTCCCACATCGCGCCAAAGCACCAGAAATCAAGTGTTGCCAAGCCTCTTGACCTTAGCTTGCGGCCCCCCACCTGAATCGCAGGCAAAATCAACCCCTGTTCACCCTATCCAACCATGACCAAAGCGCGCAAATCGTCTGCCCACGTTGGCGGCTCTGCCGACGACACAGAAACCAACTTCTACGAGGCCATGCAGGCCGGCGACATCGAACGTCTGATGTCGTGCTGGGCCGACGAAGACGAGGTGATTTGTGTGCACCCGGGCGGGCCACGCATGGTAGGCTTGGGAGCCGTGCGCGCCGCGTTTGAGGCGGTGTTCAACAATGGCAACGTACGCGTGCACATTGAGGCGCTGCACAAGATCGAGTCGATGACCAGCGCCGTGCATAGCGTGCGCGAGCGCATCGAGCTGCTCACCAACGAAGGCCCGGTAGAAGCCTTTGCCATTGCCACCAACGTTTATCACAAAACCGTGCAGGGCTGGCGCATGGTGGCACACCACGTCAGCCCAGGCTCGCTGCGTGAAGCACCGGATATCTCTGAGGTGCCACATGTTTTGCATTAAATTAGCGTCTAGCTCCCTTGCATAAAGTGCAAACAGCTATGAACTACGTAGCGCCCTGGTGGTTGCCCGGGGGACATGCGCAGACCATCTGGCCGGCGCTGGGCGCGCGTGCCGTGGCACCCGGTGTGCCCAACCCTGCATTGACGTACCGGCGCGAACGCTGGGACACCCCCGACGGCGACTTCATCGATCTGGACTGGCAAGACGCGGCACCCGCAGCGCTGCCTGCCACGCTACTGGTGTTGTTTCACGGGCTGGAAGGGTCGTCGCGCAGCCACTATGCGCTGGCGTTTGCCGCTTGGGCCAGACAAAAGGGAATAGCTTTTGTGGTGCCGCACTTTCGCGGCTGTAGCGGTGAAGTTAACCGTACACCGCGCGCCTACCATTCCGGCGACTTTGAAGAAATCGGCTGGATTCTGCAACGCTTGCGCGCGCTTCACGCCGGGCGCCTGCTGGCCGTGGGGGTGTCGCTGGGTGGGAACGCCTTGCTGCGCTGGGCCGAAGAAGCGGGTGGGCAGGCGGCGCGCTGTGTGAGCGCGCTGGCCAGTATCAGTGCGCCACTGAACCTGGCCGCCAGCGGCCATGCCATCGGCCGGGGCCTGAACCGGCACATTTACACGCGCCGTTTTCTGGCCACCATGAAGCCGCGCGCGCTGCAAAAGCTGGCGCAATTTCCCGGTCTGTTTGACGCGCAGGCGTTGCGTGCTGCACGCGACTTGCGCATGTTTGACGACGTTTTTACCGCGCCGTTGCACGGCTTCAAAAACGCGCAGGACTACTGGCAGCGTGCGTCCGCCCAACCGCATTTGGCACAGATACAGGTGTCCACACTGGTGGTCAACGCGCGCAATGACCCGTTTGTGCCGGCGCACAGCTTGCCGCAAGCACATCAGGTGGGGGCGCACGTCACGCTGTGGCAGCCCGCCGGGGGCGGACATGTTGGCTTTGCGTGCGGGCGCCCACCCGGCCATTTGCAGACGCTGCCGCAACAGGTGGGTGGCTGGCTGGTTGCAGCAGGAGGTGGCCATGGATGACATCGTTGCGCAAGCCATGCGCAAATGGCCGAATGTGCCTGCTTGCTACGGCTGGCTGGGGCTGGACGCACGCGGCCAATGGCGCCTGCGCGATGACCGCACGCAGGCGCTGGGTGCGTTTGACAGTGGCGTGCCCGGTGCCTTGGGCAGCGTGCTGGCGCATGCGGGTTTGATTGAATTTATCAGCCGCAATTACAGCGCCGACGCCGCAGGCTGCTGGTACTTTCAAAACGGGCCGCAACGCGTGTTTGTGGAGCTGCAATCTACGCCGCTGATCTGGCGCGTGCAGCCCGATGGATCGTTGCAAGACCACATGGGTCGCAGCGCCCGCTACCAAGCATGCCTGCTGGATGAGACTGGGCGCGTGTACTTGCTGACCGACTTGGGCTTTGGGTTAGTACACAGCCAGGATGTTGGCCTGGCCGCCAACGCGGTGGAGCGTGGTTTGTGGGCGCCGCAAGACGTGCTGCAAAGCGATTTGCCCGCGCGTTTTGGCTTTGTCAAAAGCCCAAAAACGCTCTGCAAAAAATAGCTGTTGGCGCTTTGCTGATAAGGGCTAGAGGCTAAAAACGCTAGTGATCATTTGGCAGCGGACGCCCCCGCCTGCGGTGCAGAAGCGGCTGCGGTTGCGGTTGCGGCTGACGCGGCGGGCTCTTCAAACTTGGCGCCACCGGCGTTGGCCATATACACCACGGCACGCGCGACTTCATCATCGGCAAAAGCGCCACCACCTTGCGGTGTCATGTTGCCCTTGCCTTTGAGGGCCGAATTGAGCAATGCCTCATAACCCGTCTTGATGCGCGGTGCCCAGGCAGCAGCGTCGCCAAACTTGGGTGCGCCCACCAGACCGGCACTGTGGCAGGTAGTGCATTGCGCCTTGAAAACCTGCTCACCCGTCTTGGGCTCGCTGCTGGTGGCACCCAGCGACAGCATGCCCACTTTTTGAATGCGCGCCGCGACGGCTTCCTCTGACATGGAAGAGTTACCACCCTGGCCTTCAATCGCCTTGTATTGGCCTATGAGCCAGATCACGAGCAGGATGGGCACGACCCCTAAGGCCAGAATGCTGACGATTTTTTTGGTCGCTGAAGGCCCAGTTGCGCCATGTGCGTCGTGGCCAGAAGGTGTGTGCTTGTCGCTCATGATAATGGGGGGGGTAAAAAGTGTTAGGTGCGGGCCGAAGGCGTTTGATTATAGGAGAGGGGTGGAATTCATCTACAGGAAACCCCCCTACAATCCGACCCCCATGCTCCCGCAGTTTTGCTGCGTTGGCGAGCATCGGTCTAAAACAGCGTTGCGGCTGTAGCTCAGTGGATAGAGTATCGGCCTCCGAAGCCGAGGGTCGTGGGTTCGATCCCCGCCAGCCGCACCAGTTATAGGTTTGATGCTATTGAATTTGAGTTTTATGAAGCTTTATTACATAGAGCTTTTACTCAAAAAACCGAGAACGGCACAAATAGTCCAATCGTCGTGAGTGTTTTCTTGTAGTGCTCTGTGCCCTGTGCGTGCCCTATTTGTGCCATGGTTGTGCCTTGGGTTTTCTCTGTGCCTGCCTGAATGAGTATTGGCCCTGTGCCTTCCAAAAACTCACAGCACGTCATTCCAACAGTCCAGGAATATGGGTTGCTTTACGCAAAAGCGCATTCCTTACAGCTGCTGTAGCGATAGCAATTCAACTCTGCTGCTTTTCCGATGATTCGCTCGTCTTTGCAGATGAGTCAACGCGTTCAATGAGCTCAGGCAGATCAATTCCAAAATAGTCACACAGACGGTCAAGCACTTCCAACTCAACGCGCTCCGCAGTCTCGTAATACAACCGCGTCAAAGTCCCACGGTTGATCCCCGTGTCGCGTGCGACATCACTGATTTTCAGCTTGCGCTCTCCGAGTAGGCGTGCAAAGTTGCAACGAATCATGATCAAAAATCAAATAAATTGATCTACAGAAGGTTAAAAAGACTTGACAATGCGCAAATTGGTGCCATAATGACCTCTAGGAGATCAAAAACGTGTTTGAAAGCACATCTTGACTTCCTAGTGTATCAACTAACCAAAAGGAAAACAAATCATGGAACAAGCATTGCAGGTCAAAGAACCTTGTACCTATCTCACCACAAATGAGTTGTCGGTTCGCATCAAGTACGACAGCCGCACCATCAGAGACCGATTGAAGGACAGCGTCTTGCTGGAAGGGCGGCATTACATCCGCCCGTTTGGAGGACGCAAGACCCTCTACCTTTGGGAAAACATTGAGCGTGACATGTACGTTCAACGACGCCCCGATTTGTTTGCCATCCCTCTCGCCAACGGAGGTGCTCTCCATGGGTAGCATTCGTGTACGTCCAGAAAGCGGGGCGCTTTTCATGGACTTCAAATACCAAGGCAAGCGACTGCGTGAGCAAACTACCCTGCCTGACAACGCCACCAACCGCAAGCGCCTACAAAAGGCCCTTGACCGCATCGAGTCAGAAATCGCACTGGGCACATTTGACTACGCCAAAACATTTGGCAAGTCACTTGCGGCCACCGACGGCGCAACCAGTGTACTCCATGGCAAACCAATGTCCGTGCAAGCAGGTGGCGGGCAAGGTACGCCCACCCTCAAGGAGTTTGCCGAGCAGTGGTTCGCTGAATCCGAAATCACCTGGAGGCGCAGTTACCGCATCACCCAACGCGGTGCGCTGGACAAATACATCCTGCCCACCTTTGGTGACAAGCTGGTAGGCAGCATCACCAAAGCCGACGTGTTGGCGTTTCGCGGCAATCTCGCCAAGTTGCCGGGGCGTGGTGAGAAGGTCACCCTGTCGGGTCGTCGCATCAACGCCGTGATGAAGCCCTTGCGGCAAATCCTCAATGAAGCGGCTGACCGCTATGAGTTCAACTCAGGTTTTCGCAACATCAAGCCGATGCGCGTCAAACGCAGTGATGTGCTGCCCTTCAGTCTGGATGAGGTCAACCAGATTCTCAACACAGCTAGGCCCGACTTCAAGAACTATTTCACCGTGCGCTTCTTCACCGGCATGCGCACCGGCGAAGTGCATGGCCTGAAGTGGAAGTACATCGACTTTGAACGTCGGCTGATACTGGTGCGTGAATCGATCGTGCTGGGTGAAGAAGACGAGCTCAAGACCGACGGCAGCACCCGTGACATCCAAATGAGCCAGATGGTGCTGGATGCATTCCAAGCGCAGTACCAGGTGACCGGGGGCAAGTCAGACTACGTGTTTTGCAACCAGGCAGGCAAGCCGATAGACAACAAGAACTTTGTCAACCGTGTCTGGGCGCCGCTGCTGCGTCATTTGGGTCTGACCCACCGCAAGGCCTATCAAATGCGCCACACCGCAGCCACGCTTTGGCTGGCAGCGGGTGAAGCACCTGAGTGGATCGCACGCCAGTTGGGGCACACCAGCACCGAGATGCTGTTTCGGGTTTACAGCCGGTTTATTCCGAACCTGACGCGCAACGATGGCAGCGCAATGGACCGGCTGTTGACGCACACCTTTGCAACGGGTGGCAGCCAGCTGCCAGTCAACAGCCCATTGCAAAAGTTGGCACAACACCAGTTGCCGGGCATGGCAGATCGCCAAGTGCAGACCTCGCAACCTGCGCCGCCTGTTCCATCAACATTAACCAGCCAGGGTGAAGCGGGTCAACCCGCGCAACCACCACCGGTAGTCGGGTGACCCAGTCGCCGTGTCAGCCAGTGATTTGCGCTGGCACTGAAGCGTCACCCTGAACTCGATTTCTAAAGCTGACTTCCCCGAAGCATTGCAAGGCCTCTGAGCGGAAATCACCGCCAGAACAGGCCCGGGGGAGAGCTTTGCCCAAAAACTGACTATTTCCAAACATGAATCAACAAACAAGGACACCGATCATGAAGAAAACATCCATCGCCAGACAACACACCGCTCCTAAACGGAATGCATTCAGATTGCTGAATCATCGTCATCAGGCGGGTCGCCCAAACTCACACACTCGGTCAAGGATCATCGGCAAGCCGAAATCCGCGCGCCCGTGGTGGCTGCCACCTTCGCAAATCTCAAGGACAGGACGCAGACCATGCCGTGACCGAGTGCCCGTTGACGGCCATCGCAGCGATCCGACACCTCAGTCCCTCAAGAATAAAGACACAACGGAAACATTCGATGTGGAACCAATGGCTGCCTGGATGGCCATCGAAGACCTCTGGCTGCGACTCGTGTCGCGTTTCACGGTGAAACTGAGTTGCCAGCATGGCATCCATGAACTGACCTTTGTCGGAATCAAAACCGCCACCCTGGAAGGTCATGCCAGTCGATTGCTGAACCTGGTTGCCGACCCCAACACCTACAGCTGGCATGTGCAGGAGCATCGGGGGCAATTCATCGATGGCATCGACTACCAGGGCAGTGAATTGATCCTGCAACTCAAACCCTTGACGCACATCCAGCGCTGGCCTGATGGTGAACAAATGGCGTGTGAGGTCAAAAGCTTCATGCTTCGCTTGCAGGGGCTTGTGAGCCGCGGCTCAACGAGCACGCTGGCAAATGCCGGAGGAGCCTCATTATGAAAAACTCAATTCAGCCCAAGCAACTCTTCTCCGTTCCAGCCATTGCACAGGGCAACGATGCACTGGCCACCCTAGACGCTGCTTCTAGCCAAATCATGGATCCCCATCTGCGGCAATTCTTCGCCGCAGTGACGAAGGAGCCAGAGATTCGTCTGGCATTCACGACGCCTCTCACAGGAACCCAGCGACTGGAAACTGGATATGGCCAAATCAATGAGACAGATTGTTATCCGATTCAGACCTTGCAGAGGGCGGGCCGCATTGCCGGTCTGTGGTGTACCCAACGACACTTGGTTCACGATGTCTTGTATGTGGCGACGATTGTCCAGGGTGTGTGTCCGTTGCTTCAGGAATACGTCAGTGCCGGATCCGATCTGGACGACGTGCTGTTCACTTTGATCCGCCCGGCGCTGCATCGGCTGGATGAGCGCCACGAAGTTGCTGCCCGGTTGTTGCGTAACGTGCTGAATTTGGGCAATGGTGATGAGGTGCTGGATAGTGATGTCCTGCAAATGCGCCATGCTGCCATCAGCGCTTGCCAGTTGGTGCATCGGAAAGGGGCATCAAAGAATCTGATCCGCCATCCATTCAGGCGATCCCGGGACAAGACCGGTCAACTCCAGCGCCGACTGCTAGCCACGGTGCGTCGGTCTGCGGTTTGCGGTGGATGCGACTGGGATGGTGCGCTATGAATTCACCCGCCAACCAACAAAACAGCCGAATTCGCCAAGATGGCAGCGGCCACACCAGTCACACCAGCCAAAGTGGGGAGTTGTCGGTAGGGGAGATCGGCCAGTTCAGGACTGAGCTGTTACGCAACTGCCCGCAGTTTGACAGTCCCGCGCTGGCGCGGTTTGTGAACGCTTGTTTTGAATCGGATCAAACCGTCGTAGCGTATCTGAAGCCGATGTATCTGCCGGTGTTCACCCGTAACCGGGTACCCACGGGTAAAACGATCAAGTCCGTGCCCATGACCCATGCTTTGAGGGCAGCGCGTGCGGCGCGGGAAATGGCGCTGATCAGCGGTGATACGGAACATCACAAGAAGCTGGTGTTTGTTGCAACGCTGCTGGCACCGGCCCACTTGTTTCTGAACACTGTGGAAAACACGCCCTATGTTGCCGGGCAGTCAAAGACGTTGAATCAGCACCTTGGAGAATTGCGCACGCAAGTGCTGTTGAAGCCGCTGCAGGAGTTGTCCAAATGGGATCGGTCTTCCGCTGCGCTACTGGCGACCCTGCTGGGGTTCAGATCAACGATCGCTGTGGATCAGGAATTAGTGGCACGCATGGAGGCTGCGGTGTGTTTGGCAACGCTGTCGATCCGGGCGATGTGGCGCGTGCGCAGGTGAATGGTTGCGCGTCTTCAGTGCAACACACCCGCTGCGCCACAGCATTTTTTGAACTTTTTGCCGCTGCCGCAAGGGCAGGGGTCATTGCGCCCCACTTTTGCTTGCAGGGTTTTGGCGACCTGGCGTTCGTAAATGGCGTGGCGGTAGGGCAGCCAGTATTCGTACATGGCAATCACAGCCAGGGGGATTTTGCGGGCCAGCTTGCCGCGCATCGCCGGTGTTCTGGTCAAGGCATCCTGGTCAGGGCCAAAGTCATCTTCGCCCAGCAGGCCAATGGGCAGATACCACTCTTTGCCTTGATCTGTATCGAGTAGCGGTTGCCAGTCTTGCTGGCACAGCTTGACACCTTCGGTAAAGCCGTAGGCCCAACCTTCGGCATCGTCGTATTCCTTGTTTCGGTATTCGGTGGTGAACCAGAGCGGAGAAATTTCGGGTGCACCTTCTTCCAGACCGGTGATGATGCTGTTAAAGCGGCGCATGATCAACCCCAGGATGTGGTTCAGCTGCTCAATGCTGTCGACCGGCGGCATCATGCTTTGCCCATCGCCCCAGATGCCTGGCATCCATTGTTGCGGCATCAAGGTGCGGGGCCCGATAGCAATCGCATGCAGGTAGCCATCCAGGGCGTCGAGTGTCATGGATTCGTCACACTGCACCTCGTGCAGCAGGAAGTGGTCCAACTGCTGGATTTCTTCTTCGGTCAGGGGGGTGAATGGGGTGGGCATGCGGGGATCGTAATGCCGAAAAACGGAATGGGCCGAACACAGTTCAAAGGTGGCTGACAAATTCTGACAGGATGGGGCGCGGTCGGACTGGTTTTGGTTTGGTGACAGTGCCGATGTTGATAAAGCAAACCGCTTGATCATCAGGATCCAATTCAAACAACTCGCGCAATGGAATGCTGTTCATGGTCTGGCCACTGGTCAGGCCAGCACCAAAACCCATGGCATGCGCCATGAGCAGTATGTTTTGCACCGCTGCGCCAAGCGACACCATGCGCTCCAACGTGGCAATGTCGGGGTCAGCCGGACCCAGGCGGGCCACGGCTAACGCCAAAAACGGCGCGCGCAAGGCCTTTTCCTGCGCTGACTGTAGTTGTTCGAGTGTGGCCTTGGCATCACGCTCGCGCAAGGCCTGGGCGAATGCCTCGCCAAGCTGTATCCGTGCCGTAATGGGCACCTGTACAAAGCGCCAAGGGGTGATTTCACCGTGGTCCGGCGCACTTGCTGCAGCTTCAAACAACGCTTGAATTTGCGCTACATCCGGACCCGGTTCGGTAAGGCGTTTGGGCGACACGTTGTGCCGCGACAGCATGAGCCTGAGCGCTTGCGCGCTGACATCTGACGCATCGTCGTTCGTGGTGTGGGAAGTGTTGTCTGTCATAGGGCTATTGTGCAAAAAAAGGGGTGGCACATGGCCACCCCGTTCGAATCAAGCCAAGTCGGCGTCAGCCGATGCGACGGTCCTTGAACGACACGCTGGATTTGTACTCATCCACCGAACCCACACGCTTGATGCTCGCCCAAGTGCCCTTGTAGTACGGCACCACGTTGCGGTCGGTCCAGTCGGTGACCACGTCGCCGTGCACACCTTTCACGTAACCAAACAGCATAAACGTGTGTCCTGCCTTGAGCGCCTTGATGGGGTACGCCATGGCGTAAGTGCTGCCGTAGTCGTTAAAGACTTCGACCACATCCCCGCCCTTGACACCGAGTGCCTTGGCATCGTCGAGGTTCATTTCGATGAAGGCCATCGGGTAACGGTCCTTGACAAAGGTGTTGTACTGGTCGTGGTAAGCGGTCTGCCAGACTTCATTGGCGCGCCCACCGTTGATCCAATACTTGTGCTTGGCCTTTTGTGCCGCCACTGGTTTAGGCAACCCGGTCCACACGGCAGGCTTGAATTCGGCACGACCATCGCTGGTGTCGAACTTGCCGTCGGCGTAGTGGATCTCGGTGCCGATCAGCTTGTCACCTTCGACCTTCTTGATCGGCAACTGCACGCCGTTGTTGCCGGCCTTGGCCAGCAGCGCATAGGTGGCCAGATAGCCGGTGCCACCACCCTGGCTGTCGATGGGTGGTGCGCCGGGGCGACCCGCGCGGCGGAAACCGTCGTTGAAGGCGTCTTCTTCGCCCTTCCAGTCAAAGCCGTCAAAGCGTTTGGCCATGTCGGCCTTGCCTTCCTTGGCGTACATGGCCTTCAGGGTGTTGGCAATGTCGGCCGCGATCAGGCAGTCAGGCTTGGCCACACCGGGGGCTTCCATGAACTTTTGCGACAGACGCAGGCGGCGCTCGCCGTTCATCGAGGTCAGGTTCATCTCACCCGGATGCGCCGCGGGCAGCATCAGATGGCAGTCTTCCGAGATCGTGGTGGGGTACAGGTTCATTGCCGCCACAAACAGGCCACCCTGATACTTGCACGCGTTGTAGATGATGTCCACCAACTGCTCGGTGCTGGCACCTTTGGCGCGAGAGATGGCATCGTTGACGATGCGCGCACGGCGACGCAGCACAATGCGGTGCTCTTCGGCGTTCAGGGTCGTCTGGAACGGGTTGGTACCCCACAGCGTGTACATCAAGCCCTTGCCGGCAATGATTTCCTTGTCGATATAGATCTTGCTGTTGCCCGGATACGGCGGGCGCGTGTAGCCTTCTTGGTGACCACCCAAACGGCACACCCCAGTACCCCGGCGGCCGACGTTTTGCGTGGCCAGCACCACGTCTACCAGCGCGCTCTGGATCAGGTAGTTGTCGTTGCCCCAGATGATGCCTTTTTCATAGGCGTGGAAGGTGCGCGGTGCATGTCCACCGGCTTTGGGTTTGTACGCCCATTCAGCCGCTTGCTTGAGCTTGGCAACGGGGATGCCCGTGGCCTTGGAGCCTTCTTCCAGGCTCATGTGGTTGATCTTGCGCGCGATGTCAAAGCCCTTGGTGTGTTCGGCAATGAAGGCTTTGTTGTGCCAGCCTTGATCAACCACGTAGGTCAGCAAGGTGTTGAACAGGGCAATGTCCGAGCCCGGTTCAATGTCCAGGTGCAAGACGTTTTCTTTGCCAGCCACCTGCTCGGCAATCGCCACGGTGGCTGTGCGGCGCGGATCCACGACGATCAGCTTGGCGGCTGCGGCGCTTTCCTTGGGGAACCATTGTTTCTTTTTGTCCACCGATGCGCCCGACAGGTTCGGAATCCAGTGGTTCAAGAAGTAATTCGACTGGGTTTCGTAAGGGTTGGCACCGATGCACATGATGGTGTCGGCCAACTGCGCGTCCTCATAGCTGTTGTTGAGCTCGCCAATACCCATTTCACGTGTGGCGTGGCATTCGCTGTTGTAGGCTGGGCGATTGTGGATACGCACCATGGGGGTCTTGAGCGCGCTGAACATCAGCTTGCCCGTGCCCCAGGTGTTCTCAAAACCACCACCCGCGCCGCCATGGTCAAAGCAGTCGTAGAACAAACCGTCGGGGCCGTCGTTGTCCAGAATCTTTTTGGTCAAACCGGCGTACAGCGCCAGTGCGTTGTCCCAACCTGTGTCAAACCATTGGTCACCCTTGAAGATGCGCGGGGTCTTCAGGCGCTCGCGGCCCACGCCGTCGTGCGCGTACATGTAGCTGGCCATGCGCCCGCCGCGTGTCGAAGACAAGCCGCTGTTGACTGTGCATTCCTTATCGGGCACCACCATGATGTTCCAGCGTTTGCCCGATTTGTCGGTGATGGTATTGGTCATGGCCTTGGTCATGCAGACCTGCATGGGCGGCAGCTGGCTAGTGAAATCCAGGCCCAACGCGTTGTCACTGGCGGCACGGCCACCTTCGCGGTTGGCATCCCACTTGTACACGTGGTAGCCGCAGCCCACAATGCAAAAGTGGCACGTCATGTTGGTTTTTTGCGCGTCCTTCGGAGGCAGGGCAATACGGTCATTGATATTGGTTGACATGGTGTTGCTCCTTACAGAATGTTCGACTGACGGCCATACATCAAACCGTCGACACCCACGGCCTGAACGGTGTCGGTAGCGGCGTCGTAGCTTAGTTTGATGCCAGGCAGGTTTTCGGTGGCCTGACCGCACACCATCTGACCGTGCTGCTCGGGGTCGAAGATCGAGAAGTGGCAACCACATTTGAAGGTTCTGCTGCCCTGGTCGTACTGCAGCGGGCAGCCCATGTGGGTGCACATGCCGCTGTAGGCCACGATGTCGCCGTTGGGGCCAACGCCACCGGGCACGGGGTTGCCCATCTTGATGGCATAGCACAGCGACTGGTCGTCCGGGTAATTGAACGCCACTGCTTCGTTAACGGGCATACCCGCTGCCTTGCCAACGGCCGCTTTGGGGTAGCTCAGCGCGGTCGAGCCCGCAACTGCGGCGTTGCCAGGTGCTGCCGCGTGGGCATTCTGGATGGGGATCACCACCGAGCCCGCGACTGCGGCTGCCGCTCCACCGGATTTCAGAAAGAACCGGCGTCCTACTTTCACATCTTCCATAACGTCTCCTCTGGATTGAATTGACACTTGTCAAGCGCAAGTGACAGGAAAATTATGGAAGACGCCGACGAACTGAAATACCCTTACATATTGGTGTGGAATTAACGTAACAACACATAGAAACAACGTCACAAAAACGAAACAAACCTAGGGTTTATCCTGATAAAAGTCGTTTTGGTCGTGCGATCTACTGCGTGTCTGTGCTTGTTCAAGAATTCTTCAAAATGCATCGTCGTCATTGGCTGGGGCTTGGTGCCCAAGTTGCCTTATCCATGTTTGTCAACGCGCGGGCAGCGCCATCAGAATCGTTGCGCGTTGGGCTGACGGCGGTCATCCTGGCCGATCAGGCGGCGTTTTTAACGCGTTGGAGCGATTACCTGAGCGCACGCATGGGTCAGCGCGTCGTGTTCGTCGCGCGGGAGTCTTATCAGGACATCCTGGATTTGCTTTTTTCCGAGCAACTCGATGCCGCCTGGATCTGTGGCTATCCGTATGTATTGCATCAACATCGGCTGCGCTTGTTGGCTTCGCCTTTGTATCAGGGCAAGCCGCTGTACCAGGCTTACCTGATAGGTCGGCCTGACCTGGCCGGGTCAGCCTGGAACTGGGGTGCACTCAAGGGTCGGGTATTGGCCTACGCTGACCCGCTGTCCAACTCAGGTTGGCTGGTGGCGCAGGCCCAAATGCGAGCGGCCGGTTTGACGGCGCGCGATCTGCGTCGCAGCTTTTTTGCCCACAGTCACCGCAACGTGGCCGAGGCGGTGGCTTCCGGGTTGGCCCAGGTCGGTTGCATTGACGGCTATGTTTGGGAGACCATGCGACTGCAACATATGGCCCTCATTGACAGTACGCGTGTGCTGTGGCGTTCAGACTGGTTTGCCTTCCCCCCGCTGGTAGCCAGGGTGGGCGACAACAACCCGGCTTTGAAGGCACTTGCCACGACCCTGCAACACATGGTTGATGACTCACAGGGTGCCAGTTTGCTGCAGGCACTGAACCTGAGCGGGTTTGCACCGGCACGGGTGGCAGACTTTGAACCGATTCGCCAACTGGCGCGTCAAATCGGCCGAGTTGAGTTGTAGCCATGTTGCGGCGTCTGCCCTATCGCATCCAGATTCCGTTGGGGCTGGCGCTGGCGGTGATACTGTCGGTGCTGCTGGTCAATTTGGTGTCGGCGCAGATTGCCGCGCGCAACGCTCGCCAGGACATCCTCCACACAGCCCAACGGGTGGTGGCGCTGCTGGCCGCGCAGGGCCGGCCGCTGCTTTTTCAAGACGACACCTGGCGCGCCTTTGCACTGGTCAAAAGTGCCACCACTTTGTTGCCCGAGGTGGCGCAGCCGCATGCCCGTGCGGCGTTGCTGGATGCGCAGGGGCGCTACTTGGCGGGCTCTGATCCGTTACGTTTACCGACCGGCGTGCAAGCCTTGGGCACACTGCAAGGGGGCCGACTGTTGCCCACGGCTAGTGACACAGCCAAAGCGCGCTTGTTGGGTTCGCCCGGCGGGGGCGTGACCTTGCTTGAACCGGTGCGCAGCGACGACGATCAAATCTTGGGTTTTGTGCTGGTCGACATTGATGCCCCGGCGTTCAAGCCCGATTGGTCGGCCCTAGCCGCACCGGCGCTGATTGGCGCTGCCTTGGCCATGTTGCTGTTGATACCGGTGGGGTGGTTCATGGGGCGCAAGATGGCTCGCCCAATTGCCCGCACGGCGCAGTGCATTGCCGAGATTGGGCGTGGCGATGTGGCCCGCGTGCAGCAACGCTTGCCCAGCGTTACCGATCCCGAGTTGCAGCGCATTGTTGGCGCAGTGAGACAACTGTTAAGCGAAATGATGGTGCGCCAGGCCAACGCGCAGCGCGCCCTGTCGGCCGAGCGACTGGCCGCTGTGGGGCGTATCACAGCAGCGGTAGCGCACGAAATCAACAACCCACTGGCGGGTTTGATCACGGCAGTGCGAACCCTGCGTTTGCACGGAGACGCGCCTGAGCAGCGTCAGCGCAGTCTGGATTTGATCGAACGTGGCCTGGAGCAAATTCGCACCATGGCCACCGCCCTGTTGCCACAAGCCCGGGTGGAGGACCGTTGCATGACCGAACGCGACTACGAAGACGTGCTGACGCTGGCGCGCGCCACGGCGGCGCAGTATTTTGTTGAGCTTGAGGGCCAAATTGAGCTGTTGCACGCCTTGTGTGTGCCCAGCGTGGTGATGCGTCAGGTGATGCTCAATTTATTGCTCAATGCCATCAAGGCGGCTGGACAGGGTGGGCAGGTCAACACACAGCTACGCAGCGATGAGCAGCGTGTGCGTTTCACAGTCATGAACACCGGTGGACACCTCGGCGCACAGGAATTGCACCAGCGCCTCCACACCGAAGACCACAACGACCCACACGGCTTTGGCCTGTGGATATGCCATGAGTTTGCCGTCCGGTTCGGCGGGCATTTCAGAACGCTTGAGCAAAGCGAGCTGCTCCCACCTTACGCCACCGGACTGGTTTTTGAGATGCCCAACCAGGCACGACAAGTCACGGACACATGAAAAAAGTACTACTGATTGAAGACGATCTGATTCTGGGTGAGTCGCTGGTGCAGCGACTGGAGCTTGAGGGCCTGCAGGTGCGCTGGCTGCGCCGCCTGGGCGAGGCCAAATTGCAGATCAATGGTGACTGGGGTGCTGTCGTGTGCGACGTGCGCCTGCCCGATGGCCTGGCGACCAGCTGGTATGCCGAGCTGTCTGCACCCACGCGGTCGGTACCCTGGTTTTTTCTAACCGGTTACGGCAGCGTCAACGATGCCGTGCAAGCCATGCAGGCAGGTGCCCGGGAGTACCTGACCAAGCCGTTTGATACCGAGAAGCTGATCAGCATGGTCATGGAAGCGGTGGCCAGCCAACCGACAGTCAGTCAAACGATGTTGGGTATTTCCTCCAGCATGCGCAAAGTGGAAGAGTTGGTGTACCGCTTGGCACGACAAAAAATGTCGGTGTTGATCAGCGGTGAATCGGGTGTCGGCAAAGAGGTGGTGGCACAGCTGATTCATAAGCTTGATGCGCGACCAGTCAAGGGCGAGTTTGTAGCAGTGAACTGCGCCGCCGTGCCAGAAACCATGATGGAAGCTGAATTCTTTGGCTATGAAAAGGGCGCTTTTAATGGTTCGCAGCGTGCCCACAAAGGGTTTATCGAGCGCGCCGACAACGGCACGCTGTTCCTGGATGAAGTGGGTGACTTGCCCGCCAGCATGCAAGCCAAGTTGCTGCGTGTGCTGCAGGAGCGTTGCTTCTTCAAACTGGGTGCCGAGAAAACGACGCACAGCGATTTTCGCGTCATCGCCGCCACCAACCGCGACCTGTATGCAGACATGTTGGCGGGTAAGTTTCGTGAAGACTTGTTTTACAGACTGGCGGTGATCCGGCTCGAAATACCGCCGCTGCGCGAACGCCCGGAAGACATTCGCTGGTTGACCGAAATCATCCTGCGGCAAATTACCGCCGAGCAAGGCACACCGATCGCGGTGTCTGAGCCCTTCATGCGCGACGTGATGGCGCGCAACTGGCGCGGCAATGTGCGTGAATTGCGCGCCTATCTGGAGCACGCCGTGCTGTTGAGCGATGGTGGCGTACTGGATCAGCCCCTGCCAGCCTCGGTTGGCGCCAGCCAGGATTTCACCGACATACCAGCGGGCAGCGTGGCACTGGTATCCTTGCACAGCGTGGTCGAAGATGCCGAGCGCGCCCATATTCGCAAAGTACTGCTGTGCTGTAACTCAAACATGGGCAAGACGGCTGAAGTGCTGGGCATCTCACGCAAAACCTTGTGGGAAAAAATGAAACGACTGGACATCAACGCGTGAATTGCCTGACCCAGGCCTGGACGGCCCATGCGCCTGAGCTGCGCAACTGGTTGCGCCACCGCACCCACGACGACGCGCTGGCCGACGACCTGTTGCAAGACCTGTTTTTGCGTGGCTTGCGCCAGGGTCAACGTTTTTGCGACCTGCACAACGCGCGCGCCTGGCTTTTTGAAGTGGCGCGCAACCTGCTGGCCGACCACTTTCGCGTGGCGCACGCGTCGCTGCCGCTGCCCGATGACTTGCAAGCGCAAACCGAAGACGTGGCCACCGTGGATGAATTGACAGGCTGCCTGCCCCGTGTGCTGTCCGAACTGAATGCGGACGACCGTGATGCCATCACCTTGTGCGACTTGCAGGGTGTGCCGCAGGCCGAATATGCGCGGCTGCGCGGCCTGAGCTTGAGCGCTGCCAAGTCGCGCGTGCAGCGTGCCCGCGTGCGACTGCGCCAGCAGATGAGCCAGGCTTGCCAAGTGCAGATTGGCACAGAGGGGCGTGTCACCGACTTTGTGCCGCGAACGCCGCACGCGCCTTAAAGGCTGACTTCAGGCAGCCACGGCTGCGGGTTCTGAATTGCTACTTTTTATATCTACTAGCAGCCTGTTTGGCTTTAACTCCGGCGCCGCGCTGGCCACGGTGGTGGGCGTGCTGATCGAGGTGCCGGTGATGCTGCTGGTGGTCAACATCGTGAACCGCAGCAAGGGGTGGTATGAGAGAGGATAAGCGGTAGCTTGGCGTGCACGTTTCAAGCCAAATGAGTCACCGACATCACCATTTTTTCATCACTATGGGTAAATTCCCTGCCCCTTGGGGCGCGGATATTCATTACAAAGAATTTTTGACTTGGCGTTTAGAGGTTGGTGCTGATTGGCGGCTCAAGTTGGTTGTCCGCAATGCAGCGGAAGCGGGTATCGGTGAACGGCAGGTTTCCGGAAGTCCAATACTTCACCGCCTGACACTCGGCTACATTACATTAGTCCTACTCATGCACGAACAATTCCGCCAACACGTTGAATCTCTGCACCCTCGGTTCGAGGCTTTACTGCAATGCCCTCCTTTTTCATTTGTAGATCTGCCAAAACAGATGCCCAAATCGGGCATATATCTGTTCTCTGAGGCTGGTCGTGACCTGTACGTTGGTCGTACCAACAACATTCGCGCTCGGCTCCAGCAACACTGTCGCGCCGGCTCATCACATAACAGCGCACCGTTTGCCTTCCGGTTAGCTCGTGAGGCACGCAATGTTGTGCGTGCCTCATACAAACCTGAGGGGTCACGTGGGAATTTGCTCCAAGACCCTCATTTTCTGTTGGCATTCACCGAAGCCAAAGCTCGCTTGCGCGCGATGCATATTCGTGTCGTTGAAGAAGGCAACCCTCTTCGCCAAGCGCTGCTTGAAATGTATGTCGCTGTTTCGTTGGAGGCTCCTTACAATGACTTTGACAATCACTGACCAGGGGAATCCTGCGCTCAATCTCACTCCGTTCAGTCCCTGGACGCTGTGTGATAAGGCAGGTTAGCGCTACCTTAGGCAACGCAATGACGAAAGCTACAGGTGTCAGTCGCCGCATTCAGCAATGCGTCGTGCACCTTCAGAACAAGGATTGGGAAGGCGCTTTAGTCAATTTGTTTCCTGCACTTGATCAGACTGCCAAAAGGCGCAGGCCAAAGGATGGCGTAGGCTCTCGTATTCGTGCATTTCTTGAGGATGAGGAGGGGTTGATCTCATGCATCGCGATGGGTAACTACATCGCAAAGATCGAGGTTGATGATGTCTCAATTACAGATGCTCTCTACAAATTTGGTCGAACATCTATTGCGCACGAGGGTGAGCTGGATCATCGCCTAAATTTCAATGAAGAAGGTCGCTTGGTTATCGGCCAAGATCGATGGGATTTACCTGTTGGCTATATCTTCGGCATGTTCATCGCGGTAATCGTTGCCCATGAGAACCGAGACGAGCTAATCGGGACTGAATTAACGGCGACGTTATTTGATCAACGGGTAAGAATAAACGATATATGGGGAAAACGTGAATCGGTTCGGCAACTAATCGCAACCAAGTTCCACCGACCATATCTTTTCAATCATTGATGCCCGTTCCGTTCGAGCCAACAGTTTCCGCCAGTCGAAGCGCGCTGAATGGGCACCGCCAATCGATAACCTCGCGGTGGCGAACAACGCCACACAGCGGGCCATTAAAAAAGAGCCGTCATTCTGATGCCCCCAGCCTTCGCCACCGCCCACAACAGGGAACAAGAGGAACACTAGTAGTAAACTATTGACACTAGTTTACTAGTGATGCATACTAGTAACTTCAATTTTTAAAAGGAGTTCCAAATGCAAAAGTTTGACGTGGACGACGATCTCGCCGCTCTAGTCGAGAGTTTGGCGAAGAAAAAGCCGTTCGAAAACCTCTCGTTCAATGACGCGTTGCGCAGGGTACTCCAGTCGCACTTGGCCACCGCATTGCCCACGGAGCAGCGCAACGAGTCAGCGAATCTCTTGTCAGAGCCCAATTCTCCCCCCCGGTGGGAGCCCAAGAAGACGCCGACTCCCAGTGTTAGTGCTTGGGTTGAAAGGGTTCCTGAACTGAAGAACCGAACAGGGTTGAATAGCTGGAAGGCGGTATGCGTTCAGCTCAATATCGAAACCGCTGGTGATTCTGCACGGCGCAGACTGAAAAACTGGGTGAGGGTCAATCGCCCAGAGTGGCCAAATGTTCCTGACATTGACTGAACGTGGTTTTAATCCCCAAGGAGCAATGATGTCACACACCGAATTTAAAGAGCTGGCAATTCCCCATGAGTCACACCTTGAGCTCTGCCCGGTGTGCGGATCTGCTGCGGAGCTCTGGCAGCACAGTGAGTCCATGGAATCGTCCACGAGGAAATTCGTGCGATGCACAAATTACGATGGGTTTGGCCCCCAGTACCGTGAAGCCTACGAAGGGTGCCTGTTATTCATGCCAACAAGTGAGTTTTACAAAGCAACAATTCACGAAGCAGTGAACTATTGGAATGAATACGCGCTCGCGCTGACAGCACAACGGAATGGCCGCATAAATGATGAAATCGCTGGTGCCAAGGACTCAGATATCTGACGCTTCCTCACCAAATGACTTGAGGTAATCATTCATGTCAAATCTCGTCAATGCACAAATGGTGGCGGCCTTGGAGATCAAGGTGCGGGAACAGATAGACCGCCATCTATCGGTTTGCCCCAGCACCGACCCAAAAAGGGTAATCGAGCTGACAATCCGACAAGAGACAGAACACCAAAAACATAAGCTTGAGCGCCTTCTTGCATCGGATGAGTTCGGGGAAGATGACGAGCTTCGATTGTTGGTGCTGCGCTCCCTGATTGACGATATTTTGCCTGAGTTGGAACTTATCTTGAAAAGGCGTTTTTGACTCTCATCCGGTTGCGAGGTCCTTGAGTAGATGTATTTCACCGGTGCGCCGTGAAACGCCGCCAAGAATTGAGTCAGGTTCCGGCCTGCCCGACGCTGAATCTGCTCCCGAACGGAGATCGTATTGCTTTCTGTGCTGAATCGACATCCCGCACCTGACTGGTTGATGGCAGTTGGAGCCTTGCACGGTCAATTGCCCATCGCTGAGGTTCTGCAAGGATCGGTTTTCTATCCGGCTAGCGCCTTGGATGGTCGCCCTGTGAAATACCTTGGTGGATTTAGTCACAGCTTTGTCTACGCGGATTGGAACGTTTCTCAACAATCTTTGACCAACAATTTGGACACCTTCAAGGGCTACCGCATCCTCTATTCGCGTGCCATTGAGAGATTCGAACTCTGTTTCAAATCGGTTCAACCAATTCTTCCAGAACTATCTAACGGCAATCAAGATCGCCTGCGCAGGGAAACAAGGGTGCCACCCTATGCGATGTGGACCATTTACGAACGTCTTACTGAGTTCGATGAAGCCCATGGTCCGCAACGATTCAGTTTGCTCTTCATTGGCGGCGAGGGCGTGGAGACATTCCAGTCGCTGTACCTCTCAAACCGGTGTGCACCTTCGGTCATTGCTCTCAGCAGATGCGATGCTTTTACCGGTAACTGGACGCAATTCTTTCCGCATAAAGGAATATTGGCCCGCAGCGTAATGCTGAACCCATCCGGGACACCAGACTACATTTTTTGTGACTATAGGTCAAAGCCAGAATCTCCCTGGCCTTGGTATTCAACGCTGGAACATACGGTTGCTGTTCCATATGGGCGTTTCCGCTTGTGGAGTCGCGGCCCAAGGAGTACGGCTGCCTAGTGATTTCGGTGTCGGGTATCGGGCGATCTGTTTTGAAAATCGAATTTCCGCAACGGGTCTTTTGCGGGTACCCAAAGTCGCCAGATTGAACGGCAGGTATGCGGCGGGCTGATCAGCAAACTGTAGACCCGCTTACAGCCTTAAAGAGCCATTCGCCCGCCCCCAAATCTAACCGTCAATTTTGGTGCCCAACATCGTGAACCTTAGCAAGTGGTGATACGAGCGCTCCCGGTATTGATCCGAAAGACCAGTTGTTCGCTCCAATTCTTGACAATGTGCAGCCCGTTGGCGAGAGCGTGTCTGAAATGCGTGAACATTTTGGGCCAGACTGGCGAATGTATTTTGTGCAACGCGGTGCGCTGCTTATCGTGATGCTGGGTGGCGGTGACACATCGACACAAGCAGCGGACATTGCCAAAGCCATCCAATTGGCATCCACCTACGCCAGCACCCCCAGCCCGTGCTTGTGCACCACCGCCAATAATTTAAGCGCCATGCCGCTGGGTTGTTTGCTGCCGGTCTCCCACTTTTGCACGGTCGATACACTGGTATTGAGGTATCTGGCAAACACGGGTTGGCTGACGCGTGCTTGTTCGCGAATGCTTTTGATTTGGTTGGGTGCCAGGGTGCTTGGCACGGCCAAGCAAAGCTCGCCATCCTTGCCGTTGCACTGCCATAAGCATAGCTGTCAGCCTATATCCTATAAGGGCTTGAAGGTATTTTTATCCCTCGTCGCAACGCCCTGCGTCTTTTGGGCAACTTTCACGTCTCCAGTCGAGATCTTCTTCACGGCATGGAGCGCTTCATGAACTTTGTGACTTCCCCAACCTTAAACGGCTTGCATTGCCCGCTGGCCGCAGGCGCACGATGAGCGCGCCGCAACCCACTGAGCGCAAATTTGCGTTGCCTCTGGTTTTGCTGCTCGCAGCGGTCATGGCAGCGCTGGGCGTTTGGCTGTACACGCGTTCTGCCGCCAATGCCGTTGCAGCGCAGCCCGTCGATGCGGTGCAACAGGTGTTGGCGCAAGGCAAGCCCACAGTGGTCGAATTTGGTGCCAACAACTGCGTCAGTTGCCGGGAGATGAAGCCCATCCTGCACGCGCTGGCACAAGACAGCCGCATCGTGGTGGCCGACGTGGACATTTTGAAAGAGCGCTATTACATCGGCGCGTATCAAATTCGCCTGATGCCCACGCAAGTGTTTTACAACGCGCAGGGGCAGGAAATGGGTCGGCACCTGGGCAAGATCACCGGGCCAGAGATTCTGGCGCGTTTGGGCGTGGACGCATCAACCGCAACAGGGGGTGCGACGCCATGACCGGGCTCGAAGGCCTGGCCGCCGCCTTTGTGGGCGGTGTGGTGACATCGGCTTCACCATGCGCGCTGGCGGCTGTGCCGGTGGCAGTGGGTTTTGTGGGGGGGCAAGGCCACAGCGTGCGCCGCGCCTGGGCCTTGTCGGGCGCGTTCATCGTCGGCATGAACCTGGCGCTGGTCGCCATGGGGCTGCTGGCTGCACGGTTGGGGCTAATGATGGGCACCTTGCCCGGCCCCTGGCAGGTGGCGGTGGGCGTGCTGGTGGTGGGGGTGGCGTTGTGGCTGTGGCGTGGTGGTGCCAGTTGCAGCACCGGTTTGTCCGCAGCGTGGCAACGGCGGCTGGCCAACTCTGGCCTGTGGGGTGCCCTGGTATTGGGCGCTTTGATTGGCACAGTGATGAGCCCGTGCGCCACGCCCGCTTTGGGCGCAGCGCTGGCCATTGCCGGGTCTGGGAGCGCGTTGGGGGTGTCGATGCTGTGGGGCACGGCGCTGCTATTAGCCTATGAGCTCGGGCACAGCAGCTTGCTGCTGCTGGCCGGGGCCATGCCGGTGGCGGCCAGTGCCATGCTGGCGCGTGTGGCGCGTTGGGATGCCTGGCTGCCGGGGCGGCGCAGTTTTGCCGCCGTGATGCTGCTGGCAGGGGCGTGGTGGGTGGTGCAGGGCCTGGGGTATTGGGCTTGACCGCCACCGCGTGGGCGGCGGTCAGTGGCTTCAGTCGTTGGCTACGTTAAGCCTTGGGCATCATCACAGCCAGTACCGGGTCGGCGTCGCCAATGATTTTGCTGGCCATGGCCAGGCGCACGATGTGCACCGTTTCGAGCACCTTGTCGGCCGGGATGCCTTGCTGAGCAATCTTGTTGGCCATGGCCTGCACGCAGCCGGTGCTGGAACCGGCCAGCGCGGCAGCCAGATACACCAGCGTGCGGGTTTGCTCGTCCAGTGCGGGTTTGTCAGCGGGCATGGCAAAGCCTTTGGAGCGTGCGTGCTCCATCACCAGCGCCGGGTCCACCACGGCGGCTTTTTCAATGGCGGGTGGCAGTTTGCCCATGCCTTGGCGCATCATGTTCAGTACTTCATCGATGGTCATGATTGTTCACTCCAAAAAGTTGATTTGACACAGTTGTCAGGAGTGGAGACGCGGAGTCGATGCAAAAGACGCAAAGGACGTTCATACGCCGACTGTGCATCTTTTGCTGCATGGCAGCGTCTTCTGCTCCGTAGCCACTTTGTTGCTTTTGCAAGCCGAACCATCATGCACATCACCTTCGCCAGCCTGGGGCAGCACCTGCGCCAACGCCTGTTCATCTACGCGGCTTGCGCGATCGCCTTGGGTTGGACCTTGGGGGCAAGCTTTCCACAAGCCGCCGCTGCGCACACCCGTGAGCTGGGTTGGGTGATGAACGCGCTGGTGTTTGTGATGATTTACCCGATGATGATCGGCCTGAACCTGGGGCAATTACCCCAGGCGCTTAAAAAGCCGCGCCCGCTGGTGCTGAGCCTGTTCTACAACTTTGTCGTCACGCCGTTGCTAAGCTGGGCGCTGGTGCAGGCCATGGACGCACCACCCGAACTGGCGCTGGGCTTTTACCTGGTGATGCTGATCCCCGGTGCCTCCATGGCTGTAGCTTTTACCGGCATGGCTGGTGGCAGTGTGGAGGTAGCTACGCTGGCGCAGGCGCTGGGTTTTCTGGTGGTGCCGGTGGCTTTGCCGCTGATGCTGCTGTGGGCCGGGCAGTCACACGCCATCGCGGTACCCTTGAGCAGTTTGCTGACCACCGTGCTGCTGGTGCTGATTTTGCCCATGATTCTGGGCGATGTGACACGGCGCGCGCTGGTGCGCCGCTGGGGGCCGGGTGTGTTGCCCAAAATCAAACCGATGCTGGGTACGATCCCCGCGCTGACCATGCTGGTGGTGATGACGCTGATCTTTTTCAGCAAGGGCGAGATGCTGGCGCACAACTGGCAGATGCTGGTGCCGTTGATGGTGGCCACGCTGGTGTTTCTGGTGGCGATCCTGGCGCTCATGACCTGGCTGAACCGACGCCTGGGCCTGAACTACGCCGAACACATGGCGGTGGCTTTTGTGTGCAGTGGCAAGAACAACGCCACGGCCATCGCCATTGCGCTGTCCACCGCCGGGCTGGGCCCGCTGGTGGCCGTGCCGGCCGCTACTTTGCCAATGTTTCAGGCGGTGTTGCTGGTGGGCTATGTTCATCTGGCGGAGCGCTTGCAAGCTTACTTTGCCGTCAGGCCTGGCAGTTCAAGACAGAAAATAGCTATTTAGTAAATAGCTGTTAACGCAATATACACAAGCGTTGTAGCCTATTTTTTTATATAAACAGTGCGTCGCATCCACCCCGTGCAGGCGCATCCCGATTTAACCTATCCTGAAAGACATTCATGAGCGACGACCACGATCACGACCACACCCCTGCCCACAGTCACGACCATGGACACAGCCATGGCGGGCACAGCCACGCCCCCGCCAATTTCAACCGCGCCTTTGCGGTGGGCATTGCGCTGAACACCGGCTTTGTCGCTATCGAGGCTTTCTACGGCTGGCAGATCAATTCATTGGCCTTGCTGGCCGACGCTGGGCACAACCTGAGCGACGTGGCGGGGTTGGTGCTGGCCTGGGCCGGTTCCCTGGCTGTCGGTCTGAAACCCGACGCGCGCCACACCTATGGCTTCAAGCGCGCCACCATCCTGGCTGCGTTTGCCAATGCGCTGCTTTTGCTGTTGGCCATGGGGGGCCTGACCTGGGAGGCGGTGGGTCGCCTGAGCGCGCCGCAGGCTGAGTTGCAGGCGCAAGGCGGCATCATCATGGCCGTGGCAGGCATTGGCATCGCCGTGAATGCGGTCACGGCGTGGTTGTTCATGCGCGGGGGCGATGACCTCAACATTCGCGGCGCGTTTTTGCACATGGCGGCCGACGCACTGGTGTCGGCTGGTGTGGTGGTGGCCGGTGGCCTGACGCTGTGGCTGGGCTGGGTCTGGCTCGACCCAGTGGTCAGCCTGGTGATTGCGGCGGTGATTCTGTGGAGCACCTGGAGCCTGTTCACGCAAAGTCTGCACCTGCTGTTTGACGGCGTGCCCGCCAGTGTGGACGTGCAGCAGGTGCGCGCCCTGTTGCTGGGTTTGCCCGGTGTGGCCGACGTGCACGACCTGCATGTGTGGGCCATGGGCACCAGCCACATCGCGTTAACCGCGCACCTGGTCACGCAAGCCATTGACACAGCCGCGCTGTTGCACGAGGCCGAAGAAGAACTGCACGAGCATTTTGAGATTCGCCACGTGACGCTGCAGCTGGAAACCCCGGCTTACGCTGCTGTGTGCGGCTTGCGCCCGGGGTCGGGCTGTCAGGTGTCATAAAAATTGCGTCCTTTTGACAGGTTATCCGTCTTCGCTGGCATGAACACTGCCACCTTACCCCTCAAATCCTGGCCACAGCGCCAGCCGATCCCCTTTTTGGTGCTGGCCGCCATCGTCTGGCTGGGCCTGTACCAGACGCTGATGCCGACCTCAGAGGCGCTGGTCGCTGCACTGCCGGTGGACCGTGCCAGCCATCTGGGCGGTGCGCTGCAATTCTTTTTTTACGACACGCCCAAGGTCTTGCTGCTGCTCACTGGCATTGTGTTTGTGATGGGCATCGTGCACACCTTTGTGTCACCGGAGCGCACGCGCGCCATGTTGGCTGGCAAGCCGCTGGGCGTGGGTAACGCCATGTCAGCCAGCCTGGGCATCGTCACGCCGTTTTGTTCGTGTTCGGCGGTGCCGCTGTTCATTGGCTTTTTGCAGGCTGGTGTGCCGTTGGGGGTGACTTTCTCGTTTTTGATTTCTGCGCCGATGATCAATGAGGTGGCACTGGCGCTGCTGTTTGGTATGTTTGGCTGGAAAGTGGCCGCGCTGTATCTGGGCCTGGGTTTGAGCGTGGCCATCGTCGCCGGGGTGGTGATTGGCAAGCTGGGCATGGAACGTTACCTGGAAGACTGGGTGCGCGACATGCAAAACAGCCAGACGGCTGAAGTCGTGGAAGTGGCTCACATGCCCTGGGGTGAGCGCATCCAGAACGGCTTTGCACATGTGCGTGAGATTGTTGGCAAGGTCTGGCCTTACATCCTGGCGGGTATTGCGCTGGGCGCGGCGATCCACGGCTTTGTGCCCGAGGACTTCATGGCCAGCATCATGGGCAAGGATGCACCCTGGTGGTCAGTGCCTGCTGCGGTGGTGCTCGGTGTGCCGATGTACACCAACGCCGCGGGCATCATCCCGATTGTGGAAGCCTTGATCGGCAAGGGTGCGGCGCTGGGCACGGTGCTGGCCTTCATGATGAGCGTGATTGCGCTGTCAGCCCCAGAGATGATCATCCTGCGCAAGGTGCTCAAACCGCAACTGATTGCCACCTTTGCCGGCGTGGTCGCCGTCGGCATCTTGCTGGTGGGCTATATCTTCAATGCGGTGCTCTGAGCGCCGCGCCTGAACCCATTTTTTTACTGCAACTTCAAGGAAAACTCCATGGACATCAAGGTACTGGGCACAGGCTGTGCCAACTGCAAAGCCACCGTTGCGCTGATCGACCAGGTGGCGCAAGCCAAAGGCGTGGCCGTCAAGCTGGAAAAGGTGGAGGAATTGCGCGACATCATGGGCTATGGCGTGATGAGCACGCCCGGCGTGGTCATCAACGGCAAAGTGGTGCACGCCGGTGGCATCCCCAGCCGGGACAAGATCGAAGGCTGGCTGGCTGCGGCCTGATACCAATCCATTCTGAGGAACTTGCACGATGCAACCGCAAAAAAAATTCCACCTGGTCTTCTCGTTCGTCATGGGCGCGATGATGATTTTTCTGATGACGCTGGTCATCACGCTGGTCAATGTGGGCTTGAGCCCTGACTTTTTGGCACGCTGGATGAAAGCCTTTGCCGTTGCCTACGTGGTGGGCGTGCCGGTGATCTTCTTTTTGGCGCCGATGGCGCGCAAGCTCACGGGGCGGCTGCTGGGTGTGAACCCGGGCTAACCGCACCGCTATTCCTGATACCCCAAGGTCGTTCGTCATGTCAGTGCCAAGCGGTGGGTCGCCCTGTTTGCAAATGCCGCGCGCCTTGCTGATGGTCGGCATATTGCTGACTGCAACCGTGGTCAACGCCACCCCGCTGGTTGAGGTGTTGGAGGCAGCACGCCAGCATCCCTCTGTGCGCGCACGCCAGTCCCAGGCGCAGGCGGCGCAACTTGACGTGCAGGCCGCACGCCAGCGCTATCTGGGTCGCGGTGGCCTGTTCGCTGACCAAACGCGTTATGACGACCAGCGCATCGTGGGTGTGTTTTACCCGGGCCAGCCCAGCCCGGTGCGTCTGGATGACAACATTACCCGCTACGGCATCACTTACAGTGTGCCGATCGATATGTTTGGCGTGATCGACGCGGCGCGCTCCCGCGCCCTGGCCAACCAGACGGGTGCCCAACTGCTGGCGCAACAAGAGGTGTTGCTGCGCCAGCACCAAGCCCTGGCAGCGTACGTTCGCCAACAAGCAAGCCTGGCGCAACAAGCGGCACTGACAGTGCAGCGGCAACGTCTGCAGACCACTTTGACGCGTATCGAGCAAGAGCTGGCGTTGGGGCGCGCCGCCGGGGTGGACCTCAAATTGGCGCAGAGCAACCTGGCGCGTCTGCAAGCCGACGAAGCGCGCCTGCAAGGTGCCCTCGGCGACGCCCGAGCCGAGATGATGGATGCCAGCGGGCAAGACTATGCGGTGGATGCAGGCATGACCCCCGCGCCGCCCTGGTCTGCCAGCTCCCCTGAGCAGACCCTGACCGTGCGCTTGGCGCAGAACCGGTCTGACGCGCTGCAGCAGGCAGCGCTGGAAGCACAACGCGGCCAGCGCCCAGCGATCAACGTCGCGGCCGACTACCTGCACAACCGCGGCGGTGGCGGCGACACCCCGACCTGGGCTTTGGGGTTGCGACTGGCGTTGCCGCTGGACGCCAGTGCCCACACCCGCGCGCAAGCCGAGGCTGCACGCGCCGTAGCGGCCCAGGACGAGGCCATGGCAAGTCGGCAAACGGCACAACGCCAATTCAGTGCCCTGCACGCGGCGTACAACAGTGCGCTGGCCGATGCCCAAGCGCTGGTGCAGGAGGTGGCTGCGCACGATGCAGATTTGCGCGTGGAACAAGAAAAATGGCAACTGGGTGCCCAAACGCTGGAGAACCTGTTGCGTCAACGCCGGGACTTGCTTGATGCCCAATTCCGCCTGGCCGATGCGCGTGCGCGCGCTGTGCTGGCTTGGTCGTCAGCGCAGGTTTTGGTGGGCGTCGATCCAGAAAGCTACATCGCTCAGCTGCAACTTGCGATGCCCCATCGATCCACCCCCCAGCAACAAGCAGATTGATACCACCGCCATGAACACACTGTCGCGCCACCGGCGCATTCTTTTGATTTTGCTGGCGCTGGCGACTGTGCTGGTGGCTGTCTTTCTGGTCAAACGCCAACAGGACCGGCTGGCTGCACAGCCGCAAGCGCAGCCCGCACCGCTGATGGTGCGACAGCAGCATCTGCTGTGGGCACCGGTGACGCTGAGCCTGCCGCTGGTGGCCGAGGTGCAAGCCGTGCAAGAAGCCAACCTGGCCAGCCGATTCAGCGGCTATGTCATGGCGCTGCCCGTTGCAGAGGGTGAGCGTTTCAAAAAAGGCAGCGTGCTGGTGGCTTTGGATACCGCAGAGGCCCAGGCCACCTTGCAGCGGGCGCAAGCCGAACTGACACGCATCCAGCTCCAGCAAGCCAGCCTGAGCGCCGAGCTTGCCGCCGTGCAAGCGGCAGCCCACGCCGCACAGGAGCGAACACGCCGGGCGCAGAGCCTTTACGCCCTTGAGGGCATTGCACTGGAACAGCTACAGGCCGAGCAAAGCAGCTTGGCGGCCGCACAAGCGCGCTTGGCGGGCACGCAAGCCACCCAGTCGGCTTATGCGTCGAGCCTGCACGCAGCTCAGGCGGCAGAGCAAGCCGCGCGCAGCAACCTGGCCTACGCCACCTTGCGTGCACCGTTTGACGGCATGGTAGCCGCACGGCCAGTGCAAGCCGGTGACCTGGCCACACCCGGCAAATTGCTGTTGCGCGTGGTGGGGCTTGAGTCCCAACGGCTGCTGGTGAGCCTGCCTGAAGGCGTAGCGGCCCACGGTCTGCGCTTGAAAGACCAGGTGCTGCCGCTCAAAGCCTGGCCCGAAGCCAATGCCCAAGGGCTGCGCCGTTTTGAGGCACGCGCCAGCGGCTTGCTGCCCGGCAGCCGAACGCCGGTGCAGGTCATCACCTATCAAGGCCAGGGCATCTTGCTGCCCGATGCCTGCGTGCTGGGCAGCAACGGGCAAACCGCCGCGGTCTTCCTGTTGCAAGACGGCGGCCGTGCCCAAGCGCTGGCCGTGGCCTTGCAAGCCAGTGGCACGGAAGGTGCCGTCAGCACCGATGAAGGCCTCAAGGGGCGCACCATTGCCTGTGGCGGGGCCGACGTGTTGAGCCGTCTGGCGGCTGGTGTGCCTTGGCAAGCGGCCGCTGCGACGGATTGAACCATGCTGTTTCGTTTTTTTTACCCGCGGCCCCTGCTGCTGGCGATGATTTTGCTCATTGGCGCGCTGCTGGGCGTGGTGGGCTACGTTCAAATGCCGCGCAACATGTACCCCGATGTCGAGCGCGCCCAGGTGACGGTCATCACCCAATTGCCCGGTGCCGCTGCGCAGACTGTGGCGCAGAAGGTGTCACGCCCGATCGAGCAGGAGTTGTATGCGCTGGCAGGCATTCGCGACGTGCAAAGCACCAACAAGAACGAGGTCTCCATCGTCAAGGCCGAATTTGAATATGGCAAAGAGCTCGATGCTGCCACACTGGCCGTCAACAACGCGCTGTCGCGGGTGCATGCCAAACTGCCTTCTGAAACGGCGCCATCGGCGGTGTACGCGGTGGGCGGTTTCACCAGCCCGGTGCTGACGTTGGCCCTGTCGCCAAAGCCAGGCAGCGCAGTGACACTGAGCCAGATTCGCCTGCTGGCGGAAAACGATTTGCGCACTGCTTTTCTGACCCAGTCGCAGATTGCCAATGTGGAAGTTTTTGGGGGGTACGAGCCCACCGTGCGGGTGGAATTCGACCCCGTGCGGCTGGCCAGCCTGCACCTTAGCCCAGCTCAATTGCAGGAATCCATTGTCCGCATCGGGCGTGACTACCCCGTTGGGGTGTTGCAGCAGGCTTCGTCATTGATGAGCCTGAGCGTATATGGTGAGCGTGTCGATACCGCGGCCTTGCGCCGCCTGCCCCTGGGCAATGGCCTGACTCTGGGTGATGTGGCCCAGGTGGCGCTGGCATCAGGCGAGCGTTATTCGGCTTTCCATGGCAACGGCAAACCGGCCATTGCCATGGCCATTCAGCGTGCCCCGGGCAGAAGCGTGCAGGGGGCGCTGGGTGATGCGCTACGCGTCTTGCCAACCTTGCAGGCGCGTTACACCAACATTGATTTCGCAGTGGCTGACTCTCAGCAGGAGCTGATTGAAACCTCCAACACCAACATGGTTGAAGCGCTGCGCGATGCCATTGTGTTTGTCATGCTGGTGATGCTGTTCTTTCTGGCCAACTGGCGCGCCGTGGCCACCGCACTTATCAGCATACCGTTGGTGTGCCTGCTGACACTGGCGGTGCTGTGGCTGCTGGGCAAAGAGCTCAACATCATCGTCATGACCGGCATCATTTTGGCGCTGGGCATGCTGGTGGACGATGCCGTGGTGGTGCTGGAAAACATCGAGCGCCACCTGGAGCAGTTGCACGAGGACGTGCAAACCGCCATCCGCCGGGGGACCGAAGAAGTGTTGTCGCCACTGCTGGTGGGTACGCTGGCCACGGCGGCGGTCATCGGCCCGCTGCTGTACGTGGGTGGATTTTCCGAAGCGATTTTTTCGCACCTGATCCGGCCAGTGCTGATTGCGGTAGGGGTGTCGTATTTTTTGGCGGTCACCTTCATCCCCAAACTGTCGGCCTATTGGTACCGCAATGGTTTGCCGCCCAAGAACCGCTGGGAGCAGGCGCTGGAACACGGGTACCAGCGCACGCTGGCGCGCGGGGGTGACGGTTACGTCAAATTATTGCGCTTTGCCATGGTGGGCAGCCGCTGGCGGCGCACGCTGTTGGTGTTGCCAGCGGTGCTGCTGTTGGCCATCAGCCTGGGTGTGGTGGTGCCACTGATCGGGCGCGATGCCCTGTCCCCGATGGACACCGGTATGGTTCGCGTGCATGTCAAATTTGGCGGCAACGTGCCGGTGATGCAAACCGAGGCCGCGCTGGCGGGCTTCGAGCAGTCGCTGGCGCAAGACCCGCGCCTGCTGCGCAGCAGCGTGACCCTGGGGTCCGAGCCCGGAACACTGTCACTGGGTTCAGGTCAACTGCCCGGTGAAGCCACTTACATCCTGACCTATGTGGATCGGCTGCAAAGAAGCCAGAGCAGTTGGCAGATTGAGGCCGATTTGCGTACGCAACTGGCGCAGATTCCCGGTGTTGTCAGTGCGGACGTGTTTGACTCCGGGGCCACAGCGCTCTCAACCATCAAGGCACCCATCGATATCCGCTTGAGTAGTGACGACTGGACGGCTTTGAGCAAAGCTGCGCCGCAGGTAGAGGCCGCTTTGCGCTCGGTGCGTGGCATTACGACCGTGTCGTCCAGTTGGGATGCGCACAGTACCGAGGCTGTGCTGGTCTTGGATGAAGCCAAGCTGCGCGCGCTGGGTGCCAGCCCCGAGCAGGTGGTGGCGCAATTGCCGCTCAAAGGTCAGGCGGTGGGTAGCCTGAGCAAATTGGCTGGCGTGAGCAGCCTGCCGCTGCGCCTGTATTTCAGTATGCCCTACCGGGCCAACCCGCAGGCGCTGCTGCTGCTGCCGGTGCAACTGGGCAATGCGGTCAGCGTACCGCTGGGTCAAGTGGCACACCTGACCCAGCGCCCCAGCGCGGCCTTGCTCAACACCGATGGCATGCGTTACTCGTTGGACGTGCTGGCCTACCGTGACACGCAAGCCATCAGCCAGATCAGCGATGCCGCCGTGGCGGCGGTTGCACGCGTGTTGCCGGTTGGCGTGAGTTTCAGTGACGAGGGCGATTACGCCGCTTCCAAAGAATCCAGCCAGCGCATGCTGTTGGGCTTGGGGCTGGGTTTGCTGCTGTTGCTTGGTGTCCTGGTGTCTTTTTACCAAAGCATTGGGCTGGGCTTGCTGTCGGTGGCCATCTTGCCGCTGTCAGTCATCGGTGCCATGTGGGGCCTGCTGGCTTTTGGCAAGGCGCTGGCGCTGCCGGCAATCTTCGGCATTGTGCTGCTGTTCTCCATCATCATCAAAAATTCGATTTTGATGGTGGATTTCATCCAGGAGCGCCGCAAAGAGGGCCAGAGTGCCCGCGAAGCCGCCGAGGGTTCGGTCCGGCTGCGTTACCGGCCCATTTTGATGACGGCGCTGGCCACCATTGCCGGCATGATCCCGATTGCGCTGGAGCGTGCCATTGGCCTGGAACGCCTGTCGCCCCTGGCCGACGCGGCTATTGGTGGGCTGCTGGTGGGCACGTTCATGAGTTTGTTTTACCTGCCGATGTTTTATGTGTGGGTGTCTGACCGGGGTCGCTCATCCACGACAACCTGAGTGCGTCTTTGGGACATGGCCCGCGTCTTCCAAGGGTTCACGCGACGCAGCGGTGTCGCGATCTGACTTTTGGAGTTTGACCATGAAACAGTACGCAGCCCGCCTGGGCGAACATTTACGCAACCGTTTGTTCCTTTACGCCAGCGCAGCCATCGCGTTGGGTTGGACTTTGGGGGTGGCATTTCCACAGGCGGCCAGCAACCATACCCAGGCCCTGAGCCGGGTCATGAATGTGCTGGTGGTCCTGATGATTTACCCGATGATGATCGGGCTTAACCTGTCGCAGCTACCCAGGGCCTTGCAGCAACCGCGCCCGCTGTTGCTGAGCCTGTTCTACAACTTTGTCGTCACGCCGGTGTTGAGCGTGATCTTGGTGCAGGCCATGTACGCACCGCCTGAGCTGGCGCTTGGGTTTTATCTGGTGATGCTGATTCCTGGAGCCTCGATGGCGGTGGCCTTTACGGGTATGGCCGGGGGCAGTGTCGAGGTGGCCACGCTGGCACAAGCCGCGGGCTTTCTGGTGGTGCCGTTTGCCTTGCCACTGTTCATGCATTGGGCCGGGCAGTCCCAAGCCCTGAGCGTGCCGCTGGCTAGTCTGGTCAGCACCGTGGTGCTGGTGTTGATCGTGCCGATGGTGCTGGGCGACCTCACGCGCCGCGCACTGGTGCGTCGCTTTGGTGCCACTGTGCTGCTGACGATCAAGCCGTTTCTGGGTGTCATTCCGGCGCTGACGATGTTGCTGGTCATGCTGCTGATATTCTTCAGCAAAGGGGCCATGCTGGCGCAGAACTGGCAGATGCTGGTGCCGTTGATGGTCGCCACCCTGGTGTTTTTGCTCAGCATCCTGGCGCTGATGACCTGGCTTAACCGCCGTTTGGGCCTGAGCTATGCCCAGCACACGGCAGTGGCTTTTGTCAGCAGTGGCAAAAACAACGCCACCGCCATTGCGATTGCGCTGTCCACCGCTGGGCTGGGTCCCCTGGTGGCCGTGCCGGCAGCCACGCTACCGATGTTTCAGGCCGTGTTGCTGGTGGGGTATGTGCACCTGGCCCACCGGCTGCGCCGCTACTTTGGCGAGTGTCCGGCAGAAGCATCGGGTCTGGCACCTCAAAAGATATGAAAACAATAGCTTCTAGCGCTTATTCTGCGAGGGCTAGAAGCTATTTTTGCTTATAAAAAGATGAAGTGTCACGGGCTGTGCTGCGTCTTTTGGCTCCAACAGCCGTCATCACACGCAACGGTGTTTTGTGGAATGCCCAAAGACTTTTCAAGCAGGAGAGAGGGATGAAGACGGATTGCCAACCCAACCCAACGACGCAGCGCCGCCAAGCAGCTGCAAACAGACCTGTCCACGCGGCTCATCAAAAAGGTGTCTCGGCGTGGGGTCTGACCGTGGGACTTGCCGTGGCAGCCTTTTTGTCCGGTCTCTGGGTGTACGCTGCCACCCAGTCGCAGCCGTTGGCAACCAGTGCGCCCGCTGATGCCGTGCAGCAAGTGCTGCGCGCAGGCAAACCCACGGTCGTTGAATTTGGTGCCAACAACTGTGTCAGTTGCCGCGAGATGAAGCCCATCCTGCACGCGCTGGCGCAAGACCCGCGCCTTGCCGTAACGGATGTGGACATCCTGAAAGAGCGCGCCTACATCAGCAACTACCAGATTCGACTGATGCCCACGCAAGTGTTTTACAACGCCCAGGGGCAGGAAATCGGTCGGCACATGGGCAAGATCAGCGCCGAGGAAATTTTGGCGCAACTGGGCTTGACACCTGCCAACGCTGGCGCTGCTGCGCCTGCCCGCAAGGCCGCGCCATGACCGGGTTGGAGGGCTTGGCGGCGGCTTTTGCCGGTGGGGTGCTGACATCTGCCTCGCCCTGCGTGCTGGCAGCGGTACCGGTGGCAGTTGGGTTTGTCGGGGGTCAAGCCAATAGCCCCCGCCGTGCCTGGACGCTGTCGCTGGCGTTTGTAGCCGGCATGAACATGGCCCTGCTGCTGATGGGCTTGGCGGCTGCGCGGCTGGGGCTGCTGATGGGTACGCTGCCCGGCCCGTGGCTGGTGGTCGTGGGGACGGTGGTGATGGTCCTGGCGCTGTGGCTCTGGCGTGCTGGCAACGCTTGTAGTGTGGGCTTGCCTGCTGCGCTGCAAACCTATCTGGCGCGCTCCGGCCTGTGGGGTGCGGTGGTGCTGGGCGCTTTGATTGGCACGGTGATGAGCCCCTGCGCCACCCCGGCGCTGGGCGCGGCACTGGCCATTGCAGGTTCAGGAGCGGCGTTGGGTGCGTCCATGCTGTGGGGGGCCGCGTTGTTGCTGGCCTACGGCATCGGCCACAGCGCCTTGCTGCTACTGGCCGGTGCCATGCCATCTGTAGCCAGCGCCATGATTGCGCGCTTTTCGCGCTGGGACGCCTGGCTGCCCGGGCGACGCGTATTCGCCAGCGTGATGTTGCTGGCGGGTGCGTGGTGGGTGGTGCAGGGCCTCGGTTGGGCATGAGCACGCGGATGAAATCGCACGGATCAGAGTGCGCGGATGCCCGCGCTGCTTTCAGCGCTTAAGCCGCCAGCGTAGCAAGTCTCGGCGGCGTAGCCGTGGGTCTCGGCATAGGCTTGATTTGCGCCTGTGCATCTTTGATGCAATTGTTACGTCTCCAAGGTCATGGACACGATTGATTCAGAGATCTGCACCACCAACACCCGGCTACAAGCGCAGGCGGGTGAGGTGTGGTTGCTGGATGTGCGCGAGCCCTCGCAAGTTGCCACGCTGGCGTTGGATGTGCCTGCGGTTGTGAACACGCCGCTGAACCAGTTGCCGCAGCGGTGGCGCGAGTTGCCATTGGACAAACCTTGGGTGCTGGTATGCCTGGATGGCCGACAGAGCGTGCAAGCGCAAGCGTTTTTGGTGACACAAGGCGTGCGCAACGCTCGGGTGATGCACGGCGGCATCCTGATGTGGATGCAAAAGGGCTACCCGGTCAAGGGCCAACGTTTCACATAGGTTGACTTAAAGCACAACGCTTGGAATTGTCTGTACTCACAATGTTTTTTTATGGAGGCTTCATCATGCCCAACCCGCAATTCACCAAACCCTGGCACGGCGTGCCGCGCGAGCAAATCCACTGGAACCCGACCGTCCTCGAAGATGCCTGTATTGGCTGCGGCACCTGTGTCACTGGCTGCAGTCGGCTGGTGTACCGTTTTGACTTTGAGCGTAAAAAACCAGTGGTGGTGGATCCGCTGAACTGCATGGTGGGTTGTACCACCTGCGCCAACACCTGTCCGGCGCACGCACTGGTGTTTCCGCCCATCGAGTCGGTGTTGGCACTGGAAGGCCTGGCGCAAGTGCGTCATGCGGTAGAAGACGACTTGCAGGCGCGCCAAGACATCCTGGCAGCCAGTGCACATGTGCCGCACCCGGACCGCATCGTCAAGCTGGTGGTGCAAAGCATGGATAAGCCAGCGGCCGATGTGCTGTGCTTGACCCTGACCCCGGTGACTGCGGGCGCGTGCTTTTGTGAATTTGTCCCCGGGCAATACATCGAATTGTGGCAGCCCGAGTCGTCGCATTTGTCGCGCGCCTATTCCATTGCCAACGCACCGCATGGCGACGGCAGCATCATTCTGCATATCCGGCGGGTGGAAGGGGGGCGCTTCACGCAATGGGCGTTTGAGACCATGAAGGTGGGCGACACGCTGCAAGCCCGTGGGCCGTTGGGTGCCTTCACCATGCGTTCACCGGTCGGCGTGCCACTGCTGTTTGTTGCCGGTGGCACCGGACTGGCACCGGTGCTGGCTTTGCTGGAGCAGCAGGTCTACTTTGCACCGCAACGCGATATGGTGTTGCTGTGGGGCATGCGCCAGGTGAGCGATTTTTATGCCCTTGACACCTTGCAGGCGCTGACAACACGCGCGCCAGGTCTGCGGGTCGTGCTGGTGTCGCAGCAACTTGAAAAACCACCGGCCATGCCCCTAGCCGTTCGCTTTGGCAGCGGAACCGTCCTCGATGCGCTAGCCCAAGATGCCAGCCTTCCAGGTGGGCGCGATATTTACGCCGCAGGGCCGCCGGTGATGCTGCGTGAACTTGCGCACGCACTCGACCAGCAAGGCGTGGCCAAGTCGCGCGTGCACATGGATTCGTTTGGTGTGTAACTTGATCAAGGAGTAACAAAATGACTGCAAAACAAGTGGTTCTTTGCAACCCGGTGCGTACCGCCATTGGCACCTACAACGGTAGCCTCAAAGATGTGCCCGCCACTGACCTCGGTGCGACCGTGATCCGCGAGACGCTCAAGCGCTCAGGCCTGGCGGCGCAGCAAGTTCAGACCCTGGTGATGGGCAACGTGATCCAGGCTGGCAACAAGATGAATCCGGCACGACAAGCCGGCATAGCGGCAGGTCTGCCGGTAGCCGTTCCGGCCATGACCGTCAACCGCGTCTGCGGCTCGGGCGCGCAAGGTGTCGTTAGCGCCGCCCTGGAGGTGTGGTCGGGCATGATCGATTGCGCCATCGGCGGTGGCATGGAGAACATGGACCGCGCACCTTACCTGCTACCGCAAGGGCGCTGGGGCGCACGCATGGGCGATGTCACGATGTACGACAGCATGTTGCGTGACGGCCTGAACGATGCCTTCAGCGACCAGCACTCAGGCTGGCATACCGAAGACCTGGTGACCCTGCGCAATATCTCTCGCGCTGATCAGGACCGCTGGGCGCTGCGTTCGCAACAACGTTTTGCAGCGGCGCAGGCAGCAGGCAAATTTGCTGCTGAAATCGCCACAGTGGAAATTGCCGGGCGTAAAGGTCCGACATTGTTCAACAAGGACGAGCACAACCGACCCGAAACCAGCGCGGAGTCGCTGGCCAAGCTCAAACCCGCTTTCCGCAAGGACGGAACCATCACCGCCGGCAGTGCACCCGGTTTGAACTCGGGCGCGGCGGCCATGATCGTGGCCGGACGGCAATGGGCAGAGGCCCATGGTCTCAAGCCCATGGCACGGCTGGTGTCCTACGGTATTGGTGCTGTCGAGCCCGCACTGTTCGGCCTGGGACCAGTGCCCGCCGTGCGCCAGGCCCTGACCCGGGCCGGCTGGTCGGTGCCAGACGTGCAGCGCGTCGAGATCAACGAAGCCTTTGCCGCCATCACGCTGGCGTGCCTGCGCGAACTCGGCTTTGCCGAAGACATCGTGAACGTTGAAGGCGGTGCCATTGCCCACGGCCACCCGATTGGTGCCAGCGGTGCCGTGCTGGCCACACGGCTGATGCACTCGATGCAGCGCGACGGCCTGCAGCGGGGCATCGTCACCTTGTGCATTGGTGGTGGTCAGGGCATTGCGCTGGCGCTTGAAATGCTGTGAGGCATGCCATGCAGCCACCTGTTCACCGCTTTCACGATCTTTTTGCCCAACTGGGCCTGGCCAACGATCCAGCCAGCATCGAGCGTTTCATCGCCAGTCACGCGCCACTGGCTGCCGATATCAAACTGCACGCCGCACCTTTCTGGACACCGGCGCAAGCCGATTTTCTGCGTGAGGCCTGTATGCAGGATGCCGATTGGGCCGAGCTGGCAGACCAGTTGAGTGTGGCGCTACACCGGGCTTGACCGGCAGCTGCTGGGGCGGAAAAGCCGCCACCGGCCGATACATTGACTGAAAGGAATAACATCATGAAATCAGCTTTTTGCCGTTGCTTGCCTGTTATCGCACTGGCCGCCGCATTACCTGCCCTGGCCCAAACTCCGACCATGGACAAGCAACCGGTTCAACGTGAATTGATCTATTGCGCAGACCTGATGACGCATGCTGAGCGTGAGGCTTACCGCGCCAACATGCAGGCTGCGACCACGCCAACGGCGCGTGACACCCTGCGTGCCGATCATCGGCGCGTCATGCAAGAGCGGGCAAACAGTATGGGACGCCCGGGTCAATGCGACGCACCGTTGCGTCTGCGCGCTGGACAGGGATTTCAGGGAGGTACCGCCAAATGAATCCGCACAAGAACTTGCTCTGGATCGCAATGACGGTCGTCATGCTGGGCGCGTGCACACAGGCACCACAGGGTGACCCGGCGCGAGGTATGAAGGTCCATGAGGTCTGTCTGGATTGTCACGGCACAGAGCTGTACACATCGCCCACGCGCAAGGTCAAATCCTTGCAAGCCTTGCACCAAGATGTGGGCAAGTGGGGCGATTACTACGCGCCCGCGCTTTCGCCACAAGACGTGGACGACATCACGGCCTACCTGAACCGTGACTTCTACAAATTCTGACGCACCGCACGGACACGTTGAAATCCCCTTGTGCCGCTGCAACTGGAGACCTCGCAGACTGCGCAGGTCTGCGGTATGTGATCAAGCAATAAGTGGCAAAAAATATAGCTGCTTGCCCTTGTTCCATAAGGGCTGGTAGCCATTTTTATATATAACGCGATGCGTCAAAGACGTTGTGAAGCGTTCGCCAGCACAAACCTCGCAATCGATGGAATATCGGTCAAATCCAGGTAAGCCAGGCTTGGCGTCACGGCCGCTTTTTCTGGCGAATCAGGCGGCGTGTCGGTGGCAATGGCCACAATGCCGGGCCAATCCGGCCACAGTGTGGGTTTGTTTTCAGACGCTCGCCATACTTCCAGTTTGGGAAACGATCCGCCTTTGAAGCCTTCAATCAGGATCAGGTCGGTGTTTTGCATCCGGTCAAGCAGGTCATCCAGCGAGGGCTCGGGCGCGCCACGCAGCTCGTGCATCAGCGCCCAACGGTCGTTACCCATCAGCAAGACTTCTTTGCATCCTGCCTCACGCAAACGGTAGGAGTCTTTGCCGGGGCGGTCGATGTCGACATTCTTGTGGCTGTGCTTGATGAGCGACACCGCCAGTCCGTAAGACGCCACCTCGGGCACCAGGCGTTCCAGCAATGTCGTCTTGCCCATGCCGGAATGACCGGCAATACCGAATATCTTCACGATTGCCCCGCTGGGTTCATCCGATTTGGGTGAAGAACCCGATGCCCACCAACGTCAGCAGGGTCAGGCCGCAGGCGATCAGCACAAAGCCCAGCAGCTTGGACAGTGCCAGCTTGGTCGGCGACGGTGCGTCCACCAGGTATTTCTCCAGCTCGCCACTGGCGACCAAACGTTCGTACTCGACGGCATGGTCATGCTTGAATTCCTCGATGCTGAAGGTACCGGTGAACATGACCACCTCGACCGGGAACTTGTCGGGGCGGAAATGGTTGTTGAAGAAGTGCACCGTGAACAGGAACACCACCGCCAGGAAAGCTTCCTCGGCGTGGAAGATGGCCGCCACATTGAACACCCAGCCCGGCAGGAACGCGCCGAAGAAATTGGGCAGCCACATGATCAGGCCACTGACACCGATGATGGTGACCCCCCAGAACGGAGCCCAGTAGTCAAACTTTTCCCAATACGTCCAGCGGTCAAACTTGGGACGTGGCCCCTTACCAAAGAACCACTTGAACATGGCAATCATGTCCTTGCCGTCCTGCAGATTGGGTACCAATGAGTTCGGACCAAAGAACTTGAAGGTGTTCCAGTTCTTGACCAGATAGGCCGCCACAGCAAACAGGTGCAGGAAGAAGACGCCTGCAAATATCACGGCAGAGGTGCGGTGAATCAGACCAGCGGTGTGCGGGCCACCCAGCAGGGTCATGAGCGGCGAAGCCCAGGGCGATGTGGGGTAGAACAACGGAATACCCGTGGCGGTCAGCACCATCAGGCTCAACGCAAACGTGATGTGACCCAGGCGCCACATCGGGCTAAAGCGTTGTACGTGTTTGCCTTTGTATTGCGCGGGTACGCTGTCCAGACGAATTTGCTGTTCGCCTGCGTGGGCCTTGCGCTCCTTGAACTCACGGTAGAACCACAGCAAGGTGTGCAGCCAGAAGAAGGCAAACGTACCCACCAACAGCTGAAGCATGATCTGCCAAGCCACCCAGATTTGCGGATACTTATTGAAGTCGCCCGCGTGTCCGTGCGGTTGGTAGGTGGCAAAGCCAGCCGGAGCAAGGGCCAGATCTTTCTTGCCACTATGGCAGGTCTGGCAGGTCTTGAGCAAATTGGTTGGATGCACCGTTGACTTGGGGTCGTCAGCCTTGGCAATCTTGTGGCTGCCGTGGCAGCTGTAACACTTGGCGGTGTTGGTGTAGCCCAGTGCATTGATCTGGCCATGGTAGGTGGCGCGGTAAGTGGTCAGGCTCTTTTCATGGCAGCTACCACAGCGGTCGGTCACCGCCAAAATGAACGGGTCGTCACTGGAGCTGGTGATGGCGTGCGTGGTGTGGCAGTCGGTGCACACGGCAGCCTTGATGTCGTGTTTTTCCATCGCCGCCTGGCCGTGCACGGATGCGGCGTAGGTGTCAAGCTGCTCGCTGTGGCAGGTGCTGCCGCAGGTGGTGCCAATTTGCAGACGCCACTGGTCATACGCGGGCGACTTCTTGTCGGCCGGAACATTGAAACTGTGGGTGTCGTGGCAACCGTCGCAGGTGGCGTTAGGTTGATCCGGAAAATTCTGGTTGGGGCGGGCGTGGAACGACTTTTGATAGGCATGGGCGTTCTTGACAATCACTTCCAGCCGGGGCTTGTCTTTGAGCGTGCCGTCCGCTTGTGCAGCAGCCAATAACTTTTCGTGGCAACCCGCGCAATCAACGCGCGCAAGTTTGGGCGCGTCGGCTTTGCCGTGTGCATTGGCCTTGTCGGCGCTGTCTCGAATATCGGTATGGCAGGCGACACATTCCATTTTGGCGTGCACGCCACCGGCCAGCTTTTCAGCCGTGACGGTCAGCAGCTCGCGCTTTTCGTCGTCGGCTGCCGGGACTTCAATGGCCCCCTTTTTGCCGTCGTGGCAGCTCAAGCAAGTGGCGTTGTCCAGTTTGGGTGCTTGCGTGGCTGTACTGGAAGCCGCGAACACGGGCAGGTTGAGCACGGTGGCTAGCAAGAATGCTACAGCGCCATTCATCAAAGAGGGGGTCAATCGCATGATTCTTTCCAACTACAAAAGAAACGCCTGCTGCCATGTTTGACAGCAGGCCTGCCTAAGGGCTCGCTTACTTGGCCGAGAGGATCCAGTCAGCCAGATTCTTCTGCACAGCCGGATCCTTGTTGTCCAGCAGCTTGTGGTCAACTTCCTTGCCGTCAGAGGTTTTGACCTTGCCGCCCTTGTTGAACTGCTCGATGACCTTGGCTTGTGCGTCGGGTTTGCCCTTGTACTTGGCGGCTACTTTTTTGAGCGCTGGGCCTTTTTTGGCCAGTTTGACGTCGTGGCATTTGCTGCATTCGTTGTCTTTAAACAGTGCCTTGGCGGCATCGGCATCAACAGCGGCGTGAGCGGGTGACAAGGTGGCGGCAGCCAGCACAGCAGCGCCGATGAGGGTAAGAGATGATTTCAACATGGGGAAACTCCAGATAAAAAATAAAAATAAACAAACATCAATAAGATGGATGGTCATGGTTACATGGCAAGCATCTCCTTTTGGCGGCAACTGGGACAAGTCATCAGCGTTGCGCGAGTACCTTCGTCAAACGACGGGTTCCCTTGCAACATCTTCAAACCAGACTCCAGCATCTTTTTGCTGATGAATGGTGTGCCGCACGACGTGCATTTGACAAAAGCGTCCTCGTGGATTACCACAGATGACATCTGGGTTAGCGCCCGAATGGCAACGCGTGGAGACAACGAGAGCGCTTTTTCCGGGCAGCCGGCAACACACAACCCACACTGCACGCAAGCACTTTCCTGAAATACAAGTTGTGGCTGCGTGTCGTGTCTGTCCTTCAACGCCCGCGTCGGACACAGGTTGACGCAGGCAAAGCACAGGGTGCAGGTGGATCGGTTCACCGTAACGGCCCCGATCGTGGCGGCTGCAGGCAAAACCTGCGCGATTCCCTGGCTCTCGGCAGCGAACTGGCGCAAGCTGTCAATCCACGCCAGCCGTTTGAAACGTGACCAGGATGCCAGCTCGGCCACCGGTGCACGCTGCGCTATCGGTTTGATCAGTTTTGAGTCGGTCGTCAACCAGAGCGCCAGCGTGTTGTCTGGTTGGAATTGGACGCGCTCGGGGTTGTCGCCCAGGGCTAGCAGCACGGTGCGCATCTGCGCTACCTTGCGCGCAAGCAATTCGCGCGTGCGCCGTGGCAGGGCGGCATCGTCCACCAGCACCAGTGCACGCGCACCATGTGCCAGTGCACGTAGCCAAAGCTCGTCACCAAAAGCGGGTAAGGGATCAACCTCCAACGCGACTGCATTCGCCTCGGCTAGCGCCGTGTGTGCAGGCTCATCCAGCGCGCCCTGGTGCACCACAACGATTGGATCGGCGGGAGTTTGACTCAACAATTGCTGCAGGCGCTGGTCAACGCTTGCACGCTCCATGGGCTTGAACGTCAAGGCACCCGTGGGGCAAGCCAGCGTGCAACTGGCGCAGCCTTGGCACAGGTGCGGGTCGATCTGTATCAGTTGACCGGTTGAATGCAATGCGTCGGCCGAGCAAACCGACACACATTGCTGGCAGCCCGCGACACCGCTGACGCCATGAGCACACATTTCAGCGTCATAGCTGAAATAACGCGGCTTGGCAAAGCGTCCGGTCAAGGCTTTCAGAGTGACTTCGATCGAATCCAAGGCTTTGTCATCAGCGTTCAGCGCAAAGTAGCCCAGTGGCTTGACTTCAGAAGTAATCAAGGGTCGCTGGCACAAGTCCAGCACCAAATCAAATGTTCGTCCCGGATTCGGGCTTGCGGCACCTACATCAGTGACATCATCGCCAAGCCTGATTTCTGCATGAAACGCGCCCAGGTAACCGCGCAGATGGGTCACTTTGCGGCCAATGGCCGTTACCCGCGCCCCCCACGCCTGTTTGTCCACGCCGGGTGCAAACACCACCACCGGTTGGTGGCGACCCACGCGCTGCGCCACCGGACCTGCGCGTTCGTCGTCGCCCAGCACCAGCACACAACCCAGTGACTCAAATTCAACCTGATCCGATGCCAGGGCACCATGTGCTGGCACAGGCGTCAACCCAAGCGCCTCGATAGGTGCATTGACTTGGCTTGACTGGATCATGTTGTGGCCCCGCTCGCCACAGCCTGGCTGTTAGCAGCCGTTTGTTTTGAGATTTCCAGTACATCGGCAACATCGAGCTCGCAGGCGGCTTTGAGTAAATTCGATGTGGCGCGGTAATAGTCTGTCTTGGCCAGTCGGGCCATCTTCTCGCAATGCGAAGGAACCCAATCCAGCAGGTGGGTCTCCAAAAAGCGTTGCTGCATGTCCAGCCATCTTGCGGCCAAAACGTCGTCAGCCGCTTGGTGTGCCAGCATCTCCCGGTAGGCTAGCACCGACATGAAGCGCAACTGGGTGCCCAGATAATCAGGCGGCCCCAGTTCAGCGCAAAAATCTATCAGGCCCGCTTCCAGGTAGAACTGCGCGGCATCCGTGACTTTGTCACCATTCATGTCCAAACCCAGCGATGCGCTCTCGTACGGCCCAGCGAGCCTGCCTTTGTGCAGAACGCCAGCCAACAAGCTGGTTCGGTCAACCGCCAGGGCGGTCAAACCATTGGACTGCTGGCGCGCCGACTGCAGCGCAGCCAGCAACGCCGCAGACTCCGGCCCCAACGGCTTTCCCGCATCGGCGTCAACGGTCTGCAACACCGATTCGAGTTCGTCCAACCAAGTCTTGGTGGGCTGCTCGATGACCAACCGCGACAGCAACCACCAGGTGCTGCTGCGCTGTTTGGCAACGTCAGCCCATCGCCCGTTCAAAGGCGCTTGCGTCATTGAGGCGGCCCGTAGAACGTGGGCTTGTTGGGCTCCTGGTGGCAGGTGAGACAACCCTTGCGATCCACCGGCCCGTCAGAGCCTTGCGGCTCGCCGGTGCGCAGGAACAGGATGTCTTTTTCACCACCGCCGTGGCAGTCGTCACAGAACAATTTCTGACTTGTGCCATGCACCGCGTGCCAGCGCCCTTTTTCCAGAATGGTTTTGGTTTTTGATGTGACCTTGGTCGTCTTGACTGCCTTGGCGGCGGGTTTGGCCGCAGGCTCACCAGCGGCAAACGCGCCACCGCTCGCCAGAGCGAACCCCAAACAACCCAGCAACAGAAGTTTTTTCATGATTTCGCTCCTTCTTCCAGCACGTAATACACCTGGGGCGCGGTACCAAACTTGGTTTTGAGTTGCTTCGCACCCGTCGCTTTGATTTTCTTGGCGATGTCGGAGTTCGGGTCGTCCAGATCACCGAACATGCGCGCCTGCACTGGGCAGACCAGGTCGCAGCTGGGTGTGTACTGCTGGTCTTTACCGATGCGGTCAGTCTTGCCATCAGCCACGGCCTGGTCGAGCTTGTGGCTGCAGAAGGTGCACTTCTCTGCGGTGTTGGACTTTTTGCGGTGCGTCGGGTGACGGTCTGCGTAGTCCAGGTTTTCAGCACCAAGCTTTTCCTTGCCCGGTGCCAGTGCGGCGATCTTGCCGTTGAGCTGTGGCACGCCATAAGGGCAGGTCGTGGCGCAGTAGCCGCAGCCAATGCATTTGTCGTAATCAATGGTGACCACGCCAAAGGCGTTTTTGCTGATGGCCTTGGCGCCGACACCGTCGCACGCGGCCTTGCAGGCCGGGTGTTCACAGTGCATGCAGCCAAAAGTGTTGAACACTTTTTTCACCTTGGGATAAGTACCGACCTCGTACTCGATCATGACGTTCCAGGGCGCGTCCGGCGTGAAGTGGTTTTCCACCGCGCAGGCGGCTACGCAGGAACGGCATCCCATGCAGCGCTTCAAGTCAATGAGTCTTCCTAATTTCATGATGTTTCTCCATTAAGCCTTGTAGAGCTTGCACTTGGTGTCGTTGAAGGAGTTGTGGCCCGAGATGATGTCCGGGTGATGTTCCAGCACCTCGTTCAAGGCCACGCCCTTGTGCCCGTCGGGTGAATAGCCCGGGCTCCACTGGCCGTAGTGGTACGACACGGCGATGGTGTCGGGGCGCACACCCTGCACCACTTCCGCCGCGCCATTGATCTTGCCAACGCGGGTTTCGATGGTGACGGTGTCGCCGCTCTTGATACCCATCTTCTTCGCGGTCTCGGCATTGATTTGAACGGTGTTGGTTGCAACGTCCTTGCCCAGCGCCTTGTTCAGGATCACGTTGTTGACGGTGTTGCCGGTTTGATAGCGGTACATGCGCTTGTGCGTGACGATGTAGAAAGGGTAGTCCTTGGCTTCCAGGTGCGGTGTCGGGAAGGCATGTGCCTTGCTCGGCAGCGGCAGGTAGGCGATCTTCATCTTCTGGACATCTGCGTGCGCCAGGTTGTTATTCCTGGCAATGGCTTCAGCCTTGTTGAAGGTTTCAAGCAATTGATCCGCATAGAGCTTGATCTTGGGTTTGCCAGGACCTTTGAACTTGGTTTCGGCACCACTCAAGTATTTGCTCTTGACATCGCGTTTTTTACCGACAAAGGCGTGTTCCAGAGCGTAGTCAAACGGCTTTTTGGCCTTGTCAGCCCAGATCACTTCGACGGTTTCGCGCTGCGTGTAGTCTTTGCCAGGCTGGAATTTCACTGTTTTCAGGCCCCAAGCCTTGTTGCACTCTTCCAGGAACTTGTCGCGCAAGCCGACACGCTTCATCAGCTCTTGCATGATGGTGAAGGCGTCGTGTTCCAGGTGGTAAGGGTTGACCATGGCCTGGCGGATGGCGATGTGGCTGGCCTCCGGCGTGCTGCGTGTGGGCGCCCAGTGCCAACTTTCCAGATAGGTTTTGTCTGGGAGGACGATATCCGAATACCAAGCCAGCTCGGTCATGTTGATGTCAATCACGACATTGAAGGTCTTGCTCAAGCCGTCAAACTGCATGCCCGAATTGGGTACCGCCATCGGACGGTTGGTACCAAAGAAGATTTGCATCTCTGGCATGTAGGGCAGGCCCCATGACTTGGGGTCTTGCATCACGATCAGGTTTTGCTGCGCAACTTGGTGGGTGGCGTAGGGGAAGTACACGCTTTGTGCCATATCGCAACGGCTGGGCGGGTATTCGCACTTGCTGACGTCAAAGTATTTCTGACTGGCGTAGGCATGATCCAGGCGCAATCCGCCGACGGCATCGAGGTTGCCAACCAGCATGTTCAGGATCAGGCCCGTGCGCCAGCCTTGTACGCCGTGTTCTTTGGCCGAGAGACCACGGAACGTGTAGAGCACCGCTGGCCGATAGCGCAATTTCTGCCCATCGAGTTCAATGAATTCGCCAATGCGTGCTTCCTTGGCAAAGGTCTGTGCCAGTCGGGTGATGGTTTCAGCCGGCACGTCGGCAATTTCCTCGGCCGCCTTCGGGGTCATGTCCTTGATACTGTCGACAAAGGCTTGGAACGCCGTGCGAACGGGTTTGCCGTCAACGGTGTAATTCCCTTTCAGTGCGGGTTTCACGCCCTCGACGTAAGGCTTGGCGCTGTTGGTCACGGTATCCCATACCAAGTGGGTTTTGCCGTCCTTGTCCTTGATGAACAGACCGTCCGCACCGAGCAGCTCGGGCGAGTTGGTGTATTCCACCAAGAAGGGCTCGTCGATCGTGCCCGCATCGATCAGCACCTTGGCCATGGCCAGCAGCATGACTGGGTCCTTGCCTGGGCGTACCGGCACCCATTCGTCGGCTTTGGCGGCGTTTTGCGACAGGCGCGGCTCGACGACGACGATCTTCAGACCCTTGTCGATGCTCTGCTGCGCTTCCCAGTCCAGCCACCGAGAGGCCTGTTCACCCTCGAAGTAACTGGCACCAAAGTTCAGCATGAATTTGGCGTGTTTCAGGTCTGGCAGGATGCCGTGGCCGGCCAGCGTCAGCTCGTCGGCCACGTGGCGTGCGGCTTCGCAGGTAGTAGTACGGTGCGTCATGTTGGGGGTGCCAAACGCCTTGGTGAACGCTTTCGCAAAAGCTTCGCCAGTGAGGTATTTACCCTGGCCGTGTTGCCACAGTAGCTTGCGCGGGTCTTCGGCGTGAATCTTGTTCAGGCGCGTTGCCACGATCTCGAAGGCTTCGTCCCAACTGATTTCTACCCAGCCCGGATCTTCGTGGCGACCCTTCTTGGGGTTGGTGCGCTTGAGGGGCTTTTTCAGGCGATAGGCATCGTAGGTGTTGTACATGCCGCTGGCACCCTTGGGGCAAATGCCGTGGTTGTAAAACTCGGCGCGGGCCGTGTCGGGGTAAATGGTGCGCACGACACCGTTGACCACGGTGGCGTCAATGCCGCAAAAGTTGGGGCAAATCGAGCACCCCGACTTGATGTGTTTGATTTCTACTGGAGGCCGTGCCCCCATCGCCTTGACTGCGGGTTTGGCCGTTTTCACGGCCTGCGCCACGGCATCGAGGCTGACACCGGCTGCAGCGCCCAATGCGCCCATGCCCTGGATAAATCCTCTTCGAGCTAGTTTCACGTCACTTCTCCTGTAAAAAAACGGGTGGTCTGTTCGTCATCGAAGCGGGTAGGGTTGTTTGGCACACCAACCCACTTCACGGCCTGTCGATCCCGGGTGTATCCGCATACATCGTGCCAACATTGCTCCGCTGAAAACTTCACCGCCCGGCCGTGTTGGCGTTACCCAGGCGTAACTGGTTGCAGAAAATTGGCTACTCAGATGGAGCTGACCGGTAAAATTCAGGCGGTCAACAGGGTGGAAACAGAGGCTCTGCTTCACGTCGTGCAATTCGGTTGCTTCTGCGTTACCGATGGGTAGCGCAAACAGCCCCTTTGGCGGAAAGTTACCCACCGGTAACGTCGAATCATCATGATCACACTGCGCAAGTTTTTGCTATTGATCTGGCTGTTTGCCTGGAGCCTGTCGGCATGGGCGGCGGCAGGATCCACCATCCGGATTGCCATGACACCGGCTTTCTTGCACGATCAGCACGCCATGCTGGCGCAGTGGCGTGATTACCTGCAATCTCAGCTGAAGCGGCCGGTGGAATTTATCCAGCGCGACCGCTACCGCGAAACCATCGATTTGCTGCAACAGCAAAAAGTGGATTTCGCCTGGATTTGCGACTACCCCTATCTGGTGCTCAAGGACGACGTCAAGCTGTTGGCGGTCGCGCTGCACCAAGGCAAACCCAATTACCAGGCGTACCTGATCGTGCCCGCCACCGACAAAACAACGCGCAGCATTGCTGATCTCAAGGGCAGCATCTTTGCTTATGCCGACCCCTATTCCAATACCGGCTACCTGGTGCCACGATTTGAGATCAAGCGCGGCGGTGCTGACCCAGCCACTTTTTTCCGGCGCACATTTTTCACCTGGTCGCATCGCAAGGTGATTGACGCGGTGGCCAGCGGTGTGGCGCAAGGTGCCTCGGTGGACAGCTATGTGTGGGAATCGTTGGCCAAGGTGCGGCCGGACATCACGGCCAAAACCCGCATTGCCTGGAAGTCTGCGTTGTTTGGTTTTCCGCCCATGGTGGCGCAGCGCAATGTGTCTGCGGCTGACTTCAAGCGGATGCAACAAGTGCTGATGGATATGCAAAACCATCCGCAAGGGCTGGAACTGCTCAAACGCCTGAACCTCGATGGCTTTGTGCCGGGCTCACCCCAGCTGTATGACGGCGTGGTCGACATGATGCGGCAGTTTGGCGAGCCCTGATGCGCCTGTTTGACCTGAGCCTGCGTTACAAGATGCCGTTGTGGGGAGGCGGGCTGATTCTGGTCACCGCACTCACGCTGTCGGCATCGTTCATGTGGCAGGCCTGGGACAACCTGCACCACGATTTGCAAAAAAATGCCGAAGACCTGGGGCGCAGCACGGCGCGCGCGTTGTTTCCGCTGATGCTGCACGACGAGGTCTGGCAGGCTTTTGAAACGGTTTCCTTGTCGTTGACCAGCAGTGACAATGCCGCGCAGACCGAAAGTCTGGTCGTCTTTGACAACCAGCTACGTGTTTATATTTCGTCGGACTCACAAGCGCATCGGCTGACTCAGCCCATGGCTTCGCTGGACGCTGAATTTGCCGCCCTTGCTGCTGTGATGCCTAAAGCACCCGATGCCGATGTGTTTGTGCGCGATGCGTCCGATGCATCGCACATTTACGTGGCGTTGCCCATCGCCAGCGGCGGTGTGCGCCTGGGAACGCTGGTGGTGGCGTATCACAAATCGGTGCTGTGGCAACGCTTTTCACAACTGCTCAGAAACGCGGTGGGTATCACCCTTCTGACCCTAGCGATACTGCTACCGATCACCGCCTACTGGGGGCGACGCATGATGCGCCCGATGCAATGGATTACCGAGCGTATCCGACGCGTTGGCACGGCCGATGACGCCAGCGTCAACCCCTCGCTCTACCCCTACGGTGACGAGGTTGGCTTGCTTTACGCCGCCTATCTCGACATGCGCGTCAAACTGCAGCAAAAAGATGCGCTTGAAAAAGAGGTGATCGAGAGCGAACGCATGGCCGCAGTGGGCAGGCTCACAGCCAGCATTGCGCATGAAATCAACAACCCGTTGGGCGGTATGCTCAACGCTATCAGCACGCTCAAGCGCCATGGCAATCCCGATTTGGTGACGCAAAAGACCGTCTCGTTGCTGGAGCGCGGTTTGTCGCATATCCGCGAGACCGTTGCCGCCTTGCTGGTGCAGTCCAAGGTCAAGAGCCGCCCCTTGAACGCGTCGGATTTTGACGACGTGCAGGTGCTGGTGGCGCACGCGCTGAAAAAACAGGGAACCAGACTGGACTGGTCCGTCTCCATCACATCAGATACGACCTTGCCCTCAACACTGGTGCGCCAGGTGTTGATCAATTTGTTGCTCAACGCCATCACAGCAGCAGGCGCGGCTGGGCAGGTCAATTTGATGGCACAGACCGACGAGAAGCAACTCAAGGTTGTGATTGACAATACCGGCCAACCGATGTCGAGCGATCAGCTCGGTCGCTTGTTTGAACCATTCACCAGTTTCACCAACGAGGGCAACGGCCTGGGCTTGTGGATTTGCTATCAGATCGTGACGCAGTTGGGGGGGCGCATCCAGGCCGACTCCAACGCTGAGCGCACCCGTTTTACTGTGACTTTGCCCTTGATACCTACCGATGAACCGCCCACCCCTCAAAATTTGCCTGATTGAAGACGACGACATCATGGGCGAATCGCTGGCCGACCGGTTTGAGCTGGAAGGTTTTGGCTTCGACTGGTTTCGCTCAGGTCTTGATGCGCTGCAAGCGCTGCGCAGCCAGGATTACGCGCTGGTGTTGAGTGACATCCGTTTGCCCGATCTGACCGGCGATGCCTTGTTCAATCAATTGCTGGTGGAGGGCAGCCCGCTGCCGCCTTTCATCTTCATCACAGGTCACGGCGACATCGAGTCGGCGGTTGATCTGCTGAAAAAAGGAGCGCGCGACTACATCACCAAACCGTTTGACTTGGACACGCTGGTCTTCAAGATGCGTGACATGCTGCTGCAAGTCAGTGGCAAGGGCTTGGCCGAGTTGGGCCAATCACCCGTCATGCAACAGATCCAGGCAATGCTTGAGCGTCTGGCCAGTAGCTCCGCGTCGGTGTTGATTACGGGTGAGTCCGGTGTGGGCAAAGAGCGCGTGGCGCGCGCCTTGCATGAGCTGTCGGGCAAGGGCAAGCCGTTCATTGCGGTCAATTGCGGATCCTTGAGCGAAAGCCTGCTCGAAGCCGAGCTATTTGGTTACGAAAAAGGCGCATTCACGGGAGCCGTCAGAACAAAAAAAGGCGTGTTCGAGCAGGCCGATGGTGGCACGCTGTTTCTGGACGAAGTGGGAGACACACCGCTTGCCATGCAGGTGCGCCTGTTGCGTGCGCTGCAAGAGCGCAGCATTGTGCGCGTAGGAGGTGAGGCGCTGATACCGGTGAACATCCGGTTGATCTGTGCCACGCACCAGATTTTGCAAGAGCGGGTGGTCAACGGCGCCTTTCGGGAAGACCTTTACTACCGTATCAACGTGGTCGAGCTGCGCATTCCGCCGCTGCGGGAACGCCCCGAAGACATTCTGGCGCTGGCGCACAAGCTACTGGCCGAAATCCACGCGGGCAGCGGCAAGAACCCGCCCACTTTTACGGCCGCCGCCGAGCACGCACTGCAGGCTTACCCTTGGCCAGGCAATGTGCGCGAGCTGAAAAACAGCCTGGAGCGCGCCAGTTTGATGTGCGACGGGCATCTGATCACCCACGACATTCTGTTTGAACGCCCTGCACCCTCACTGGTCGGACAGCAAGACCTGGCGAGCAGCCTGCGGGACTATCTGAGTGAGTGTGAACGCGACTTCATTTTGCGTGTATTGGCGGAGGGGCGGTGGCAAATCCAGTTATGTGCTGACTCGCTGGGGATCAGTCGTAAAAACCTTTGGGAGCGCATGCGTAGACTGGGTATCGACAAGGATCACGTCAGACGCTGATCAACGTCAATCTTCCGGCAATATTGCTCGTTCGTTTGTGCTACTGGCCGCCAGCGTTTGAGCAGCAATCCTCCAAGTTGAAATATGGTATCAACAGGGAGGCTTTAACCAACGACGGTTGATCCGGTAGCGGACACGCATAAAGACCGTACCATCGTGGCCATTCGCATTTCATTCATGGAGTGAAATTTGTCACTGACGCTACTTCACCAAATTCAGTCCCGTGCTCCTGAAAAGCAGAGGGGGAAAATTGAAGCGTTTTGGTTGGCCCTTTGGCCTCAACCAGAAGGCATTGCCTGTGAACAAATATTCCGGAATCTGCGTCTAGCGATAGTCGAGGAAATTCAGCGAATTGACAGTCTGGAAGAACCAGGCGGCGATGTTCTGAGAAACCGAGCGCAATTGCTCACATGGCAAAGTGCAATTGATGCGATTCAAGCTGCATCAAGTAAATTGCCTTCTAAGGTTCTGGAAAGTTTTGGTCAGCCGCCTGCCAATACTCAAAAGGGCAAGAGGGCTTATTTGCCTGATCACGAATCCCATCCACTTACCAGGCTGGGATTGACGGCCCACAGCATCTACTCGGCGTTCTGGAACTGCCATGAAAGTGCGCAGGGTCAGGACGTCGGTTTAAGCGAAACCGCAATGCAGGACGGACGAGCACTTCGTCGTCTGCAACTGTTATGTCTTCAGATTCAATCACACCTGATCGATGACTACGCCATCAATCTGCAGGACTATGAACAATGGTTTCAGATAGGCAGGGTTGCCGAACCAGAATCTGGCAAGGATTCCTACAACCGCAAGGACTATTTCATCGGCAGAGAAACCGACAAGCTCTACTTGGCATCGGTAGGCCATGCGTTGCGAGCACTTTCGTGGGAGGAGTATCTTCCCTTGCTCAAGGCAATAGAAAAGTGTTTTTCAGACGATGAAACTAAAACACTAACGGCAATTTCTGAGCTTGACTTGCCCGTGCCGCGTATTCGCACGCAGAATCAAGAGGACACCAAGGACACCAAGGACGCAAAGAAAGCCAAGGATGCAAAGAAGAGGCGTGAGTGGTACGGTATTGTCAATGCGCTTAGGGGACTCGCCAGGAAGATGCTGGACGACGGCATCTACGTACAACCTAAGAAACCCCGTAAACCAGGCAAACGCCGCAAGGGAAAACATCACATTGAAAGCGGCTACCTAGGCAAACTTGTCGAACTGATTCCGATAAATCCACCAGAGGATTTGCCCGAGTTTGAAGGTTGGGTACCCTTCGAAGAGGTAGGCGGTATTGATGTCGAAGAACTAAAAAATGGCGATGACACTGAAGCGCCCAAAAGATCTGGTCTCACATTGATAAAACCATCAGATATCGCCGGGAAGCTTGCGAAGCTCAAGTCGCTGCAACTTCACTTGGCCATACTGCGCCAAAGTTTCGGGTGGGACATTGCAGCACTTGCAGACTCAGAAAAGCAGTGCTTGAACGACCTGCTGAATGACCTCAAGCAGACGGTAGCTACTGAGGCCCCGGCGCTGTGGATGCCGCGTGCCTTGGTTGCTGTATCTTGGTTGTTGGGGAGGATGCTGACTGAAGTCGAACAGTTGCGCGTGGTTCCTGCATCAAAGTTTCATGCGGAAGATTGTGGTCTGGCTGTTTCGCAGACAACGGATGGGATTCTCTGGTCAATCCCATTGCGGCTGCCGGCCCCGTCGCGTAAGGACTTCAGCAAACAACTCAATCGCGTTGATTGGATTGAGGTTCCTGATATCAGCGGACTGGGGGCGGCCATCCTTGAAATGCACAAGCGCCGTGGATTGACCAATGAATTGATTTTCGCGTGGACTAACCCGCCAGAGCGGCGAATTGAGTTGGCAACAGAAGAACTCAAAAAGTTGGATGTATCTGCGGGCGGTATGGCGCGGATATCTCCTGCTTGCGTGGCTCGCAGTCTTTGCATCGAGTTATTGAACCTGGTGCCAGACCGCACCATAGCCTGGATGATTGCCGGCACGCGCCAAAACGCTGTCGAGTCGCGCATGTTCTATGCCGCCCACACCCCTGCAGAGCTGGTGAATTGGACCCTGACCGCCCAGATTAAATTGCTATCACTGCATCAGGTGCCGATTCCAACCTGTCTGATGCAGACGTTGACGACTTCCCCCAAAGTAGTAACCGACCATGTGGACGACCGAGCTTTTGCTGGTGCCCGTTTCCTACCAAAAATTGAGCAGTTTCAACTGCTCTCCAAGTACCTTCGTCACTTTGCCCAGCAACTGCCACCAGAGGAGGTGCGCGAGCCAGACTACGTCGTCGATATTCAGGATACCAATGCCACGATGAAACGTCCGAGTAGGAACGTAAGTTACCCATTTCCTTATTGGGACACGATCGGATGCTGGCGTCTCTGGCATGACGACGTCGTCATGTGGGTTTGGTTCGTTCAAAGTTTGCAAACCGGCATGCGCGCAGTCGATAACCCAAGCAGCTTGTACTACCAATGGCTTGTGTCGCCCGATCATCCGTGGGCCAGCCCTGAAGACAAGACCACCCGTGATCACGACGAATCGCGCGCTGTTTTGCTGACACCTTTGCTGCGGGATGCATTTCAGGCGTTGACGGCAACTCAGGAAGCCTACGCACATCGATGGAAGCCATCATTCAGCCAGAAAAAACGTGGACGAAAGCGAAAAGGCCCCCCAAAGGATCCGTTCGCTGATATGCCGGTGGGCCTTGTTGTTTTTAATGGGGGCGAAAAACCGCAACCTTTGAAATCTGCCTGGGCACTTCATCAAATCAAAAGAACGATTGGTGCCAACTGACCGACAAACTTTTCCCGAGCGTTGTTGCGTCGTGCATTGGCAGAGCGCGGGTTGAGCGGTGACGATCTCGACGCATTTCTGGGACACGGCGCGCTGGCTGATCGAGTCCATGATGGTCATTCATTGTTTGAACCCATGCCCAGCCATGACAGGATTAATGGTGCTTTGAGCAATTTTTCCGATTCGATTGGGTTGCACAAACTCAATCATCGGATTCACCTCGGTTCAGACACCAAGCGGTATCGGGCGCATCGGGAACACGCCTTGCCGATTCTGAAATCGACACTGGATATACCCGGACCAAAACCAAAAAAAGCAAAAAACAGCAAGAAGGAACGCACTGCGTTTGACGAGTGGTGCGACGCTGTCGGTGCCTTGACGGAAGAAAAACCGGTCAACTTGACCCGGCTCAGGAACTGGTTTGCCGTTATTGAGAAGTCCAAGCAACCATTTGCACAATTTTTGCTGCATCCCGGCAAGGTATCTGCCCAATCTTCCAGCCCATTGGTGACGCTTCAAAACCAAGTGGATGCAACAGTCGTGGCACCTATCGATTCAGAACCGGCTATCGGCTTGGAACTGCCTGAGCAAAAGTTGCAGCCAGTCTCACAAGGTTTGACACAAGCCGACGCGGACGTGTTTGAACAGGAACTGATTGCAGCCTTCATGTACAAGGATTCCAAGCTCAAACGTACTGACACCGCTTATGGTTTTAACGTGGCTTATCGAATCTGTCGCAAGATGGATCCGGCCATGCCAACGATGAAGGTCGCACTGACTCCCGCCGCGAAAGTCAGCCCCTACACGATGGAGAGAATCCGATCTGCAGCAACTGCCAATGCGTGGCTGACGAACTGTCGCCAGGCAATTCGCGCTCAGCCTGGGGATGATGACGCGAGCCACAGCACAACAAGTCCAGTCATTGAATTGGCGGTGTCGTCGTTTCTCAATGTGACGACCAGCAAGCCTCGCTGGACATCGTTGGCACAGTCGTTGGTAGAAGCGGACAAAGTGGAGCAAAGACCGTTTGCCGTGCCGTATGAATATCGCCTCAAAGGATTGGGAAAAAAAGACCGGCAGTGTCGAGGCTTTATCGATCCAATTTCTTCCTATCTGCGGCCGCTGAATTTGCCTGTCGCCGATAAGCAGAATCCGGATTTCCAATGCATGAGACCAAAAATTGCCAATCGTCCGAGGGACCTTGGCGCGTGGATCACCGGACTGCGATGGTGGTCGAGATTGCGTCTGCCACCGCTGGTAGCCGAGCATTTCGCCGGTGTGCTCGATGACCAATGTGCCAGTGGGCCTTGGGGCGAACAATTTGTGGGCGCAAAGTCGCGAAAGTCCAACGTGTTGCGCGACACACCAGTGGTTTTTGCGGAGCAGGGCATCATGCCGCCGTTGGTGGCCCGTGATGCCGACACAGATCCTTTGGGCTGGTCACCAAATTTGCCGAACGCAAACACGCCTGCGGGGCAGTGGTTGCGAACCTGCTTGACAGGCGAATTGGGGGGTGATCCAAATGCCGGTCCTGAAGACCTTTCCGAGGCGCTGGATGAGGCGATGTACTTGGCACCGTCGAGTTATCGGCGCACGCTGAAAACGGTGATTGCACAAATATGCAAGAACCATGGTTTGGACTACGACGCTGACTCCGAATCTGGCGCACTCCATGTTGAACGTCAGGTCATTGACCTGGAAACTTACCACCGGTTGCTCGACAGTTGCACCGAAGCGTATATCAAGGAGCGTTTTCCCGATCGTCAAAGTCGTTTGCGTTTGCTGCTGGTTCTGGGCTTTCGCTTTGGCATGCGCAGGCGCGAGATCCTTGGATTGCGACGTATTGATGTTGACTTGATTGGCAGCGGTCGGATTCACATTCGTCCCTATCCCGGCCATACATTGAAGACCAACTTTAGCCGCCGTACCTTGCCGATCACGCCTTTGATGGCACGGCCGGAACGCAATTTTTTGGTGCAGGCTTGTCAGGGGCTTGATCCGTTGAGCAGGATTTTCCCGGACAACGAGCACGATGTGGCCGCCGGACCGAACATGTCGAATTTCAGCCGGTTTCAAAATGCGCAGTTAATTGAGGCCAAATTCGCCACAGAAG